>CAZSWJ010000006.1:37961-56137 GCA_964611095.1 uncultured Candidatus Peribacteria bacterium | reverse complement strand
TGAGGGGTTAACAGTTTTCAAGACTGTCGCCATCGACCACTCGGCCACCCTTCCATAATTCATTCTACAGCACGGACTCCGCGATCCAATTCAAATAGTCGGGGCTGCCGTCGGCGATGTCCAAACGCAC
This sequence comes from uncultured Candidatus Peribacteria bacterium, assembly GCA_964611095.1. Lineage (GTDB taxonomy): Bacteria > Patescibacteriota > Gracilibacteria > Peribacterales > Peribacteraceae > CAZKJL01. The sequence continues at coordinate 56,007 of CAZSWJ010000006.1, read as the reverse complement.
GACGCACGGGTTGTCGTACGGATGATGTTCGACGACGAGTGTCTGAAGCTCGTCGTAGTGGGCGCCCGTTGTTTTCAGCAACAGGACGTACTCCTCGGCCTCTTCGACCTTATCCTTCCAGCGGTACGTGGATGCGATGGGTCCGTGAACGTTGGCGCATGCGGCCAATTTCTTTTCGACGATGAGTCGGCCAAGAGTTGCGGCGACGGCCTTCGTGGGCGTCGTGACGTAGGCGATGCAGCAGGTGTCCGAATGCTTCATGGTCGTATGGTAGTATACCCCGGCATCTTTTCACCCCTCGACGCATGGTCGCAATCCATCGCCTGAAGATTTTGAAGTCGCTTGGCGCAAGTGAACACGGACTTTCCGGTGACTCACTGAAGCAGGCGTACGAAAAGCACGGTTACAACGAAATCCCGGAACGCCGTGAACCGCTCTGGAAAATCTTTCTGCAGCAGTTCCAGGACGTGATGGTGTACATCCTCATGGGTGCCGTGGCCGTATCGCTTTTGGTTCCACTGCTTCATGCGGGTTCGATCAACGAGCATGAGCTCATCAATGCGGGCGTCATCTTCGCCATCGTCGTCATCAACGCGATTCTCGGATTCGTTCAAGAGTGGAGAGCCGAAAACGCCATCGCACTCCTCAACAAGCTCAGCGCACCGCAGGTCAAAGTCCGTCGCGGCGGAACCGTCATCATCGTTCCCGCGCGAGAGCTGGTACCCGGCGATCTCATGCTCGTCGAGGCCGGCGACCGCATCAGTGCAGATGCACGCATCGTGGCGTCTTCGTCGGCCGAGTCGGATGAATCCAGCCTGACTGGAGAATCCGTTCCGGTCGCCAAATTCGCCGAAGAAAACATCGAGAAAGGCGTGAACTTCAGCCCCGGCATCCTGCATGCCGGCACGCTCGTCACGCGCGGATCCGCTGAGGCGGTCGTCACCGCCACCGGACTCAAGAGCGAAATCGGAAAAATCACGTCCATGGTCATGGAACTCAAGCCGCCGCCGACGCCGCTGCAGCTCGAGCTCAAGCGTGCGGGCTCTCGCATCGGAATTTTGGTGCTCGTTCTGTGCGTCGTCATCTTCGTCATCGGACTCGTGAAAGGCATGGAGCCCGTGGAAATTTTCTTCACCGCCGTCAGCTTGGCGGTGGCTGCGGTACCCGAGGGGCTTCCCGCCATCGTGACCATTTGTCTCGCCATCGGCGTGCAACGCATGATCGGCAAACACGCGCTCGTGCGTCGTCTTGATGCCGTGGAAACCCTCGGCAACGTCACCGTCATCTGCGCCGACAAAACCGGAACGATGACCGAAAACCGCATGCGCGTCACCGATGCCTGGACCTTCCCGGACGGCGACAAAAAGCTTCTCATTCGTGCCGCAGCTTCCTGCAACCGCGCCGAGCTCCCGGACATCGGAGATCCCACCGAAATCGCACTGCTCAAATATGCCGAGGAAGAAGGCATCGAACGTTTGCCCATCGAAGAGGAAGACGTGCCGTTCACGTCCGAGGCCAAGTACATGGTGACGACGCATCAACGCGGCGACGAACAGGCGAAGTACTGGAAGGGTGCGCCCGAAGTCATCGCCAAACACATTCCTCAGCATCAACGAGAAGAAATGCTCAAGCAGAGCGAGGCGTACTCCCTCAAAGGGCTTCGCGTGCTTGGCATCGCCGTGGATAACGGCGGCGGCCCCAAGGGCATCGGACTGCTCGCCATGATGGACCCGCCGCGCCAGGGCGTGAAGGAAGCCATTCAACTCGCACGCAATGCGGGCATCCGTACCATCATGATCACCGGAGATCACCCGGCAACGGCCAAGACCATCGCCGAAAGCGTGGGCATTCAAACGACCAAAGCCGTCACGGGAGTCGAGCTCGATGCGATGGACATCGATGAACTCAAGCACATTCTTCGCACCGTCTCGGTGTTCGCCCGCGTGCAACCCACGCACAAAGTGCTCATTTTGCAGGCGCTCCAGGAAATGGGAGAGATCGTCTCCATGAGCGGCGACGGCGTCAATGACGCTCCGGCACTCAAGCGTGCGCACGTGGGCGTCGGCATGGGTCTCAAGGGCACCGACATCGCCCGCGAAGCCGCGGCCATGGTGCTCACCGATGACAACTACGCCACGATCGTCGCAGCCATCGCCGAAGGTCGCCGCATCTACGACAACATCAAGAAGTTCGTCATCTTCCTCATGCGCAGCAACTTGGGCGAAGTGCTCACGGTGAGCGGTGCCTTGCTCGTCGGCATGCCGTTGCCGCTTCTGCCGCTGCACATCTTGTGGGTCAACCTCGTCACGGACAGCTTCCCGGCTCTCGCACTCGCCGCTGAAGAAGGGGAAAAAGGCATCATGGACCGTCCGCCGCGCAAGCAGACGCAGGGCATTTTCTACGGCGAGTGGTTCCTGCTCGTCGTCGCCGGAATTCTCAACATGATTCTCTCGCTCGGGCTCTTCCGTTTGTCCATGCACCACTTCCACGACGATGTGGTTCTCGCGAGAACGATGGCGCTCACGACTACGATTTTATTCCAGCTTCTCTTGGCGATGTCCACGCGGACGCGTCGTCCGGTCTTCTTGCAATCGCCGTTCGGAAATCGCTGGCTCGTCATTGCCATCGGCACCTCCGCATTGCTGCACCTCGGACTCTTGCTTACCCCCGTGGGCCCGTTCTTCTCGGTGAAGCCCATCCCCATGATTTTGTGGGAGGAAATGATCGGCGCGTGTCTCCTGGCGTTCTTCATCTTCGAGTGTCTCAAGTGGGCGCGGTGGAAGGTGGCTCGCGCCTAAAGCTGGTATCATCACGCATCGATGACGCAAGAATATCTCCTCTCCGTGCTCGAAACGTACCGTTATGCGGTGCTGTTTCCCATCGCGTTCTTGGAGGGGCCGATTCTGTCCGTCATGGTCGGCTTCCTGGTTTCGGCCGGCTTCATCAAACTGCTTCCGTCGTTCGGCATCCTGATGTTCGCGGACGTCGTGCGTGATGTCGCGTCGTACTACGTCGGAAAGTGGTGGCATCCGAAGTTTGCGGTCACGAGGCTGGGCAAGCGCATGGCCGGCATGGATCGCCTGTGGCATGAGCACACGTTCAAAGCCATGATGCTCGCCAAGTGGTCCTACGGCCTCAGCTTTCCGCTTCTCATCAGTGCCGGCTTGGCGAAGATTCCGGTTCGATCGTTCATCATCAATGCGCTCTTCGCAACGACCCTGCAATACGCCGTACTCATGGCCGTCGGCTACTACTTCGGGGAATCGTACGAAGTTGTCGGCACATACATCGTGAACGCGCAAATCGCCGTCGCAATCGGCTTGGTCCTGGTCATCGCCGGCATCGTCGCCTTTTCCAAATTCGTCCGCAAGGAGCTTCCGTCCGAGTCATGAACATCGCATTCTTCACCGATAACTTTTACCCGCAGCGCGACGGCGTTGTTTCTTCGGCAATGAACTCGGCGCAGGAGTTGGCGAAACTGGGTCACAACGTCCTGTTTGTCGTGCCGAAGCAAGCCAGGACGCCCAAGCTTCCGTTCAAGCAGGGGAAAATCAAAGTGACGTACGCGCCGTCCATGCCGACGGGCATGCATGGCGGATATCGCATCGGCTTCACGCTGCGTCCGGGTTCGCTGAAGCGCCTCAAAACCTTCAAGCCTGACATCGTTCATTTCCACACCCCGTGGGGACTCGGACTCAGTGCGCATCTGGCCGCCGAGAAATTCGACGTGCCGCTCGTCGGAACCAACCACATCTACATCACCAAGAACAGCTCGGCATCGCTGAGCGTGTTTCCGGGATACAAATTCTTCAGCAACCAGCTCGCCAGCGTCGGTGTCTACATGATCAAAACGCTCTACGACGCGTGCGATCTTCGCTTGGCGCCGTCCAAGATGCTCATTCAAGGGCTCAGGGATTCGGGATACGAGAAGCATTTCACGTACCTGCCGAACGGCATCCGCCTCTCCGCGGTGAAGCGGCTCACTGCGGCGGGGAAAGAAAAACTGCGAGAAACGTACGGTCTCAAGACGAAGGTCGTGCTGCACTTCGGAAGACTCGCGAAGGAAAAATCGATCGATGATTTGCTCAGGTCGTTCGCTCGTGTCTGCAAGGCGAGGAACGATGTCAGCCTTTTCGTCATCGGCGACGGCGCGATGAAGAAGCCGCTTGTGAAGCTTGCAAAAAAACTGAAGATCGACCGTAGCGTCGTGTTCGCCGGCAGCATGTCGCACGAAGAGCTCGTGTCTTCAGGCATCATCAGCCTCGGCGATCTGTTCGCCACGGCGAGCCGTTCGGAGAATCAGCCCATGGCGGTTCTGGAAGCCATGATTCACGGTCTTCCCATCGTTGGCGTCAGAGAAGCGGGCATGATCGATCTCGTCACGACGAACGGATTCCTCGCGAAGCCCGGACATCACAAGCAGTTCGCCGATGCGATGCTCCAACTTCTTGGAAACTCCGCACTCGCCTCGAAGATGGGCAAGTCGTCGACGTCTCTCGCAAAAAAGTTTTCGATCGAGAAAACGACGAAGAAGCTGGAGACACTCTACAAACACGCCATCAAAAAGCACCGCGCATCATGAAGAAACGAGCTTTTCTACGCGTCGGCGGCGTGTTGCTGTTTCTCATGATTGTCCTTGTTGCTTATGCGAGCACATTCGTCATTTCATATGGTCGTCTTTTCCAAAACGACGATCCGCTGATTGCGACCGATATTTCCAGGCTGCTGCCGACAAAAGTGCTTCGCATCGACAAGCCTCATAAAGTCGAGCAACTGCAGGCCGCACTGCGAGAGGCGCATGATAAAAACTGGAAGGTCTCCATTGCCGGCAGTAGACACAGCCAAGGCGGCCACACGTACTATAACGGCGCACTTGTGCTCGATATGAAGGATTTCAACGAAATTCTTGATCTCGATCTCCAAAATAAGACGATCACCGTTGAAGCTGGTGCGACATGGGACGACATTCAGAACTACATCAACCCCCACGGACTCGCTGTGAAGGTGATGCAATCGTCCAATGTCTTCACAGTCGGTGGAACGATGAGCGCCAATGCCCATGGCCGTGACCTTCGTGAAACGACGTTCGTAGACACCGTTCGCTCGTTTCACCTCATGCAGCCGAACGGTGACATCATCATTGTGAGCCGTACGGAGCATCCGGAGCTCTTTAAGCTCGTCATCGGAGGGTATGGCATGTTCGGTATCATTCTGGATGCGACGATTCAGCTGACGGACGATGTCGTCCTGGAAAAGCGTGCCGCCATCATGGATTACAAAGAATTCCCTGCCTACTTTGCAGACAACATTCAGACTGATTCTACGGCGACTCTCATGCTGGTTCGCCCCTCCATTGCACAGGAAAACTTCTTGCAGGAGCTCATTGTGACGACGTGGCATACCACGACCAGAACCGCCGACGCTATTCATGCGCTCGGCCTGGAACGCAACGTGCTGCGCGATAAATTCTTCTTTGGCCTTTCTCGTTCATTCGATTGGGCAAAAGACTTGCGATGGAGCCTGCAAAAGAGCGTCGATCTTTCACCGGGGGAGACTGCGCTCATTTCCCGCAATAACTCCATGCGTCCACCGGAGACTCCGCTGGAATTCCTCGATTACTATTCTACAAAAGACACCGACATTCTTCAAGAGTACTACGTTCCGGTACGGAACTTCGTGCCGTTTATGGACGAGCTTAGAACCATTCTACGGAACGGCAGTACGAATATTTTAAGCGTTACGGTTCGCTATGTTGAAGCAAATGTTGAAACGTTCTTGCCGTATGCCCCGAGGGAGAATGCATTTGCAGTTGTCGTCATGAGTAACGTAAAGCTTTCCGCTCAAGGGCAAGCCGATGCTGAGTACGTCACTAGGAAGATCGTCGACGCCGCTCTTCGTTTTAATGGAACGTATTATCTTACGTATCAGTTGTGGCCTACGGCGCAGCAACTGCAAGCGGCGTATCCGAATGCAAATGAAGTGTTTGAGAAAAAGCGTTTCTACGATCCCAAGGAAATCTTCATGAGCAAATTCTACGAAAAATACGGACACGCTCTCTAAAAACCGTGTTGATCTGAAAGGCTTCTGGCGGAGAGGGAGGGATTCGAACCCTCGAGGCCTTTCGGCCTGCCACGTTAGCAGTGTGGTGCCTTCAGCCACTCGGCCACCTCTCCGTGCCGGGGAAGTATACCGAAAGAGGCCGTTACTTACAGTTTATTTTGATCGATCCGGTCCTTGAGGGTCGCGTAGTTCACCGGTGACCCCTCGAATCCGTACGTCGTGACGACGTCCAAACGTTCTCCGTTCATCTCGAACGTGGCGACGATGTTGTCGAGCACGTTCTGCGCCACGATGACGCAGCCCATGCTGCGGTAGCGTTCATCGGCGTCGCTGCTCACCATCTTCTCGGCCGACCTGTGCGAGTGGATGCCGTACGGGGACTGCTCGCCGTCGTCGTAGAGGCGCAGGAACGTTCCCTCTTTACCGAACGTCGTGCGGTCGCCCTTCACTTCCTTCGAGAGCGATACCCATCGGCGATTGGGCGTCGTGGCGTTGTATGTCCTGCCGATGTAGCGCACGACCCTGCGCTGCCCCGTAGCGACGGGAAACGACGTGTATCCGCCGTCACGATGAACCAAATATCCGACGTTGCCTTGGGTATCCACGACGAGCGAGTCACCGGGCATCGTTTGCCACTCTTCGTAGGGTGTTTCGGGCACCTCAAAAGGCAGAAGATTGAAGCCCAAGGCATGCGCTTGGGGTAGGAATGTTGCGCCGATGAGCAGCGCGACAGACAGCCGGAAAGTGGTAAGGTTCCGTGGCAAAAGGTCCCATAGTAACATGATATTAAGGATTGTCAATCCTAGCTCCAGCCCATTGGGAAGCCATTCTGGTACCATTGGCACCCACAAGCCTGCATGAGCCATTCAAACACTTCCGCCGGTCGCCGCATCGGTGTTCTCACCTATGATTTCAGCCCGCCCATTGGGGGTTTGGGCGTCCTTGCAAAGACGTATGTCGACGCACTCAGACGGCTGTATCCGAACGACACGTTCGTAGTGATTTCGCCCTCCAGGGGTTCCGACGTGAAGGTACCGCTGTGGGGACGCATGCGCTTCAACCGCAGCCTCGGCTGCCCACTGTTTTCACTCTGCATGCATTTCGCTTTGCGGGGAATCGTCCTGCGCGAGAAACTTGATATCCTGCACGTACATGCGGGTTCCGGCGGAGCTTTTCTGCTGCGGAAGCCCGGTTGTCCGGTGGTCGTCACGTCGCACCACACGTACAGGCAGGAAGTGAGATACGTCTTCGGTTCATCGATCGTGAAGAAAATCACCAAGTCGTTCATGGCTCGCCTCGAGCGCAAGACATACGTGGTCGCAAGCGCCGTGACGTGCGTTTCCAAGGACACTGCCGATGAGATCATCAAGCACTACAAAATTCCCGCGTCCAAAGTCAGCGTCATCGAAAATCCCGTTCCCACGGATGAGCTGAAGAGTTTCAGAGGGTTGCCGCGGCTCGATGACGTCATTCTGTTCGTGGGACGCCTGGAACGCAGAAAGGGCATCATGACGCTCCTTAAAGCCTTCTCCGAACTCTCCCCCGAGTTCCCGACACTCAAGCTCCGCCTCGTCGGTGCCAACTTCATGGGTCGCGTTATCGATCGTTTCATCGGTTCCAAGAGCATCGCCGACCGCGTGACGCAGCTCGGGTACGTCCACAACCCGTACCGTTTCCGTGAGATGGCGCAGGCAACGGTGCTCGTGGTTCCGTCGATTCTGGAGGGTTTTGGACTCGTTGCCGCGGAAGCGATGCTGCTCGGCTGCTGTGTTGTTGCAAGCGATGCTCCCGGACTCAAGTCCGTCGTCACGGATGGCAAGGCGGGCCTCACGTTCAAAGCCGGAGACGTGGAGGACTTCAAACGCGTCGTGCGGATTGCTCTCAAGGACGCCTCACTTCGCACGAAGCTCGGTGAGCAAGCCATGACGGATGCGGAAAAGAGATTCAATGTGGATGCAAGGGCGGGGGATTTGCACAACGTCTTTCTGGCAGTGCTGAGATAGAACAAATATTGTGTACATAGATACTGATTCAGCCGAGCGGCAAGGTCTATTCATTGCGGAAAAGCCCCTGCTCAGTACAGTACCCTTCATGAGCGGTCACATCTCGGTTCTCCTCCAAGGCTGCATCGATCTCCTGGCGCCCAAGCCGGGCGACTCCGTGCTCGACGTGACGCTCGGACTCGGAGGACACAGCGAGGCTTTTCTCAGGGCCGTCGGAAAAAAAGGGAAACTCGTGGCACTCGATGCCGATACCGAAAATTTGGAGAAGGCCAAGGCTCGCCTGGCATCGTTCCCGAATGCGACGCTCGTGCACTCGAACTTCGGAGCGCTGCCGGATTGTTTGCCCGACGACTCGCGGGAGTTCGACGTCATCATCGCCGATCTGGGCCTGAGCTCGCCGCACATCGATGACGTGGCGCGCGGGTTTTCGTTCCGTGAAGGTGCGCCGCTCGACATGCGTTTCGACCGCGGCACCGGCATGTCGGCATCGATGCTTCTGTCATCGCTCGACCGTGACAAGATCCGCGACATCTTCGCCGAGTACGGTGAACTCCCGCGTCCCCACCGATTGGCCGACGTCATTGTGGCGCGTCGCTCATCCGGGTCGCTCCTCAAGAGCGATGATTTGGTTGCGGCGACGAAAGACGTCTACAAGCACGACGCGTCCAAACATTTACCGCAAGTGTTTCAGGCACTGCGCATCGCCGTGAACGACGAAATGGGAGTTCTCAAACATCTGCTCGACGTCGCTCCGAAGCTCCTCAAGGTCGGTGGACGCTTCGGCGTCATCAGTTATCACTCGCTCGAGGATCGTTTGGTGAAACAGACGTTCAAGAGTCTCACGACTGCGCCGAAAGATCCGATTACGGGCCAGGAAACGACCCCCGCCGAATTTGAGTTGCTCACAAAGAAATCCATCGAGCCGAGTGACGAGGAGCAAAAATCGAATCCGCGGTCTCGCTCCGCAAGACTCCGTGCAATTCGACGCGTCTCTCTGTATAATCACCTCCGCTCCTAAACTTATGTCGAGTGCAGTGACAGCAACGTCGCTTTCCTCCTTCACGTCGCAGCGCAGGTATTCCCTGGGGCGACTGATGAACAGCAGCACCATGCTGCTCCTCGTCGTCATCGGCACGCTCATCATCGTGCTGGCTTTGTTGATTCTGTTCCACCACAACCTCAATGCGACCAAGGGTTACAGGCTCCGTTCACTCGAGCACGCCCGCGGTCAGCTTATGCTGGAGCAGGAAGTACTCAACATGCAGATCGCGAAGTCGCAGTCTTTGGATGCGCTCAAGAACGACCCGCAGGTGGAGGGCATGCTGAAGCCCAAGAATCCCAAGTACATTCAGGGCGAATCCTCCGCCGAGGCCAAAGGAGTCGCCGTCGACAACTCCATCGGAGGCATCGAGTACAACGAATAACAAAAAGAGCGCCCGGAGGCGCTCAGATTGTTTTGATGTGCGTGGGATCAGGCGATCGTGCGGATCTGGATCGTCATGACGCGGTCACCGGCGCTCTTCATGTCGGAGACGGCGACGGCGTGCTGACCCTTCTTGAGAAGGCCTTTCTTCTTGATGAGGTCGAGCGCGGCGGCGATGGTCTGCTCCGGGTTGTCGGAGAACTTGATGCAGTGCGGGATGACGCCCCAGAGGAGCATCATGCGGCGTTGGCATCCTTCGTTGTCCGTGAACGCGTGGATCGGAACGAGCGGGCGGCAGTTGCTGACGGCGCGAGCGGTCTGACCGTGCTTGCTGATGACGATCATGGCATCGGCCTGGAGCTTGGTGGCAAGAACGCACGATGCGAGAGCCTGCTCACGGCGAGGCATGTCGATGTCCATGTGGGACTCGCCGCAATCGCACTCGCAGCTGGCCATCATGTCGTAGCACGGCTCGATCATCTCGCTGGCCTTGAGAACCTTGTCCATGGCGGACACGGCCTTGAGCGGGTACTGGCCTCCGGCGGTCTCACCCGAGAGCATCGTGCTGTCGGCCTGTGACTTGGCGGCGTAGGCGATGTCCGTCACTTCGGCGCGGGTGGCGGTGGGGTTTACGATCATGCTTTCCAGCATGTGCGTGGCGACGATGACGGGCTTGCCGGCCATGCGGCACTTCATCACGATTTCATCCTGAATGCGGGGCACGTCCTCGAACGGAACCTCGGAACCGAGGTCACCGCGAGCAACCATGATGGCATCGGAATACTTGATGATGTCATCGATGTTCTCCACGGCCTGAGGCGTTTCGATCTTGGCGACGATGTGTGCTTCGTTCTTGTGCTTGAGGAGGAACGCGCGGAGTTCCTGGATGTCTTCGCCCGTGCGGACGAACGACGTGGCGTAGAAGTCGAGATCCTGCTCGATGCCGAACTTGATGTCCTTCCAGTCCTTGTCCGTGAACGACGGGAGGCTGATGTAAGCACCGGGGAGGTTCACGTGGCGGCGAGAGGAGATTTTGCCGCTCTCCAGAGCCTTGCCGACGACGGTGTCCTTCTCGATCTTCATGATCTTCATTTCGATGGAACCGTTGTCGATGACGATGCACGACGCGTCCTTGCAGTCCTTGGCGAAGTGCGGGTAGTTCACTTTGACGGTCTTCATCTTCTCTTTGCCCGTCACCTCGCGGGGCGTGAACATGACGAGGTCGCCGGCTTCGATCTTGAGCGGCTCCTTCACGTCACCCGTGCGGACCTCGGGGCCCTTGGTGTCGAGCATGATGCCGAGCGAGTAGCCCTTCTTGTTGATGGCACGAATGTTCTTGATGGTCTGTCCATGGAACTCGTGGTCGCCGTGCGAGAAGTTCAGACGGCAGATGTTGACCCCCATCTTGGCCAACTCCTCGATTTTCTCGATGGAATTGGTGGCGGGTCCGATGGTCGCGACGATTCTGGTGAAGCGCATGAGAAAAATGGGAAAAAGATCGCAAGAAGTCTACGCTTGCAAAGGCCACTGTTCCAGGGGTTTTGATACGACATGTCAGACACACCTGACTTTTGAGGTTCTGCTCTTGCAGCAGAGGCTTTTTGGTCCCTCGTACTCTTTTCTAATAAGGAGGAATTGCTACAGTGTCACACAATTATGTTGAGTCGAGCAGCGGTCCTTCGGGTGACAACGGGTCTTATGGCAGGACTGCTTCTCGGTTTCGTCTTGAAGACGTACGTGGCTCCGCTTTCGGGGAGCAGGCTCTCCGGAAACCTCACGACCACGACGGCCGGCATGGACCCGACGTGCATGAACTGGATGCAGTCGTGCAACGCCTATATTCTTACGTTCGTCGGGAACGACTATGTCCCGGTTACACGGTGGTGCACCGGAACGGTGACGGAGTGCTGGCAATACATTTTGGACAACAGCTTCTGTGACGACCTGCGTTCGCGGTATGTTTCCAGTTACAATACCTCGACCATGTGCATGATCATGGGCGGCGTCGGTACGACGACGATGCCCGGCGGTCCGTCGGCGGGGACCGCTCAGTTTTTCGATGCGATGATGATGCCGTCGGCATGGCAGAGTTGCATGAAAGATCCTCCGAGCGGCTCGATGTACGGCACGACCTTGGGGACCTTGAAATCGGACTTCCTCCTGAACAACACTTGCTCCGCACCGACACAGAGCGAGTGTTCATCCAACTACAACGGAAAATGGCTGGCAAATGACAACACGCCTTCCATGACGACGTTCAGCGAGTGTCCGTACTCCGACGAACGCTCCGACGTCAGCTTTGCGAGCCAGGCATGTTGCTATCTCAACGGCACACCCGTCTGCGGCGACTACAAGAAGGAATTTTGTTCCGAAGGAACGTGTCCGACGAATCAGACTTGCAAGTCCAACGGAACGTCCTGCGGATGTGCGTGGGAATGCGGCACGATCGATGATCTGAACTACAACGCCTGCTGCACGGCGGGGCAGAACGTCACCGCCTGCTGCGCGTACAACCCGACCATGGCGGGATGTGCGCTTCCGAAAAACTATGGATGCAATGCCACGACCGGCGCCTGCGAACTCAAGGGCAACAATGCGGGAACGTATACGACGAACACGTGCGACGATCAATGTGTCATCCCGTGCGGAAAAAAGGCCGGCGACGCGTGCGGCGGTGCGAATGAGGATATGTGTTGCAGCGACGATCCTGCGGTTGAACTTGAGTGCGGCGATGCCGTGCAGAAGAAATGCACGACGATCGATCGCTACGTCTGCGATGTGACGACCGGCAATTGCGTGCAGAACAATGATCCCGGCATCCCCGATTCCTACACGGACAAGGCTCAGTGCGACGAAAACTGCAGTCCGCTTTGCTGCTCTCCCAACCGCACCTGCGACGTCATCGTTCCGGGTGAGAATATGCCTCCCGCCAATTAACGTTGTCACTTTCGTCACTCAAAACGTCGGCGTGGATCCCCCAGCTTCTACTGGGTCTTGTCGTCGGCTTGTTGATTTCACTGACGAGTTTCATGGGTGGAAACCTGAAGGGAGAGATCGGTGCAAATGCAGACCCCGATGGCTGTCAGGCAGCTGACTCCTGCGGGGAGGCGGACACATGTGTGGACGATGCCGACTGTACGGGCGATTTATGGTGCAACCAGGGTGCGTGCTCGGAGGATGAGTGCATCGCCATCGGTTGCGACCAGACTCTGTGTTCGTATCCCCAGCAGAACGTCGGTGGTGCGGGTGGTGGAGCGGGCGGCGCAAGCGCGGGTGGGGGCGGAAGTTCCGGAGGGGGAGGCTCAACGGGAGGCGGATTGAGCGGTGGCTCTTCGGGTGGCACAAGCGGTGGTGGAAGCGATACCACCGGTGGTGGCGGAAGTTCGGCTTCGTCTCAGTCGCAATCCTCACAGTCGTCCGCCACATCGCACTCCAGTACAACGAGTTCCAGCAGCTCGTCTTCATCCACAACATCGTCAAGCAGTCGTTCCAGCTCCAGCTCCACGACAAGTTCGCGCACCTCAAGCAGTTCATCGAGTACGTTCTCCTCGAGTTCCAGAACGTCGTCGTCGCTCTTCAGTACGTCGAGCAGCACCAGCTCGCGCACGAGCAGCAGCTCGTCCACCACGAGTTCTCGCTCAAGCTCATCGTCATCGCGCTTCTCCAGCAGCAGTTCCCGGTTCAGCTCGTCGTCATCGCGCTCCAGCTCGCGAAGCAGCTCTCGCTCGAGCAGTTCGCGCTCCGGTTCCAGCTCATCCCGCTTCGCATCGAGTTCCTCGAAATCGTCCTCGCGCTCCAGCACGAGGTCTTCATCCACGACCAGCTCCAGAATCTCATCGTTCTCCAGCAGCGTGTCTTCCTTCTTCTCGTCCTACTCCTCCTCCTTCTACTCCTCGTTCTACAGCAGCTACTCGTCGTACTATTCATCCTTCAGTTCGTCGTACATCGTCTTCTCGTCCTCTCGCCCGTCGACGTACTGCGGCGACAGCATCGTGCAGAGCCCGCTCGAGCAGTGCGACCTGGGGTCACAAAACGGCGCGCAGGGTTCCACGTGCAACTCCGTCTGTCAGTTCTCCCTGGTGCAGCCGATGTGCGGCAACGGACGCATGGAGCCCGGTGAAGAGTGCGATGACGGCAACACGCGCGACAACGACGGCTGTACGAGCTTGTGTCGCTTCGAAGTCGGTTACTGCGGCGACGGCACCGTGCAATCGGCGCTCGGCGAGCAGTGTGACGACGGCAACCGCGTCAGCACCGACGACTGCGATAACACGTGCCGCTGGGTCCCGCTTCCGCAATGCGGTGACGGAATCTTGCAGCCCGAGACCGAACGTTGCGACAACGGACGCGCCGACAACTCCGATCAACCCAATGCCGCGTGCCGCACGAACTGCATCCCGTCGCGCTGCGGCGACAACGTCACGGATTACGTCACCGAACAGTGCGATGACGGCAACAATTTGAACGGCGACGGTTGCAACGCGATCTGCGTCCGTGAAAATCCGGCCGCACCACCTCCCACCGCCAGCATCATTCCTCCTGCTCCGCGCACGACGTACGTTCCGCCCACCGTTCCTCCTCCGGCTCGTACGCCGACTGGCCCCGGCCTCGTCATCTTCCTGGCATCGGGCGCAGCCGCGGGTGTCGGTATCGTGCGACGACGTCTCATCAAATAAAGGGCACCGCACATGAAAAGAGACGCAGCCCGTGCGTGCGTCTCCGTTTCATCGTTGCAACAATCTCTTATTGAGGATTCCGTTCGACGGGTACCGCAATGCCGCTGACCTTCTCGCAGCGGACGCAGTGCAGCTCCCACATCGGGACGATGGCGCGTCTCTGGAACGCTTCATCGGCGATGGGCTCGTAATACGAGAGAGGTCGGTAGTACTGATATGCGCCGAAGATGAGAACGCCGAGCATCGTCAGCCCGATCAGCTTTCTGTTCGTCGTGAGTTTCAGCTTGCCGATGAACTCCAAGTTCTCCACCGCGAGCGCGAACAGAATGAAGCTGAACAAAAGCGGAATGAAGTAGTGGTACAAGTACATGACGCGCGGCAGCATGCTGATGGCGATCATGTAGCCCGAGTACATGCCGAAGAACGTGAGCATGAGGTGGCCGTGCTTCAGTTTGCGTTCGCTCGGCAGCAACACGCGCGAGAGCAAAAAGAATCCGCACAGAACGACGCCGATGAATCCGAGTCCCCATGCGACGGGATTGGACTGCAGATAGAGGTAGCGGTAGCGATCGTCGGCGGTCTTTTCCCAACGATAGTTGATGCTGCGTGCACCGAACGGCCACATATAGGAGGGGCTGCCGTTTTCATCAGGCTTGCACAAATCCAGGCGAGGAACTCCTTTGTTGTAGTACGTGATGTACTTCAGCGAATCGCGAAGCATGATGGGGGCCGCGGCCAGAGACCCATTCTGCTTGGCGGCGAGAATGGCTTTGTACTCGTCCGATGCCTGGTAGTAGCCCTCGTTGTTGAGCTCCGGAACGATGCGGCTGCCGAGCGCGAAGTGCACTTGCCACACGCCGCAGAACGCGATGATGAAGCCTCCGAGCGACAGGGCGCAGAACGTCACCATCCTGTCCCACTTCGGATAGAGGAGGTACAGGAGCGCCGGTACCAGGAGAATGAAGATGAGTCCCACCACCTTGGTGGCCATCGCGAGCCCGAAGACGATGCCAAACAGTGCAGAAAGAGCGATGTGCTTGTTGTTGCTCGTATCTTTCTTCTGCAAGTGTAGGAAAATGAGCGCGCACACCAATCCAAAGAAGGTCAGCGGAGAATCCACCATGGCTCCACGACTGTGTACGATCTCGGCGTTGTCGAAGATGTAGAGGAAGGAGAAGAGCGCCGCGAACACCGGGTTTCCCGAGATGAACAGAAAGATGAAGTACAAAAGGGGAGCCGTGAGCCACGCAAGAAGTGTGGGGAACAAGCGGTACCCCGTGAACGAAAATCCTTCCGGGAAGTTCCGGGCGTAGTCGGTCGTAATGTTGATGTCGTGCTTCGGATTGCTGTTCGTGATTTTTTCACCGAGTGCGATGAGGAGCTTTCCGAGGGGAGGATGCTGTTCCATGAAAAACACGCCGCTCAAATATTTTTCCGCGGCCGCGATGTGGTACGGCTCGTCCCAGAAAACCGCTTTCGGTTCGTTATACCTATAGAAGTAGGTGAAGAACGAAAGGAGGACGACGAATAAAAGGTAGAGAGCGGCGGAGTTGTCTCGCACCGAAGAGGGCTTTTTTGGGTTCATGACGCGCAGTCTAAGCCGTGAGGAGATCGTTTGGGAAGATCCGCCCGTTGCATTCGTCACCAAGTGACGCGGCGTACTAGATAAGGAGGAGGAATTGTGATGTCAACGATGATTCACTATTGCTCGATAAAAATATTATTGTTCAACAACACCGAGAGTGGAATGCAAGAAGACTCTGCTTTCGCTTGCGTATGCTGTGATACATTAACTCCAATCATAATTTTGAATTCGTACCGATTTTCCGGACTATGATGTCCCGTTCTGCCATCGCAAGATTGTCTCTGGGCGTTTTGCTCGGACTCGTGTTGGCGATCGTTTTTTTGCAGGCGAACAAATTCAATCTGAACAACCTACGTGGTTCTCTGTCAGGTGGGTCTGTACCGACGATTACCGACTGTAACGGTTATGGCCCCGGAGAGCCCTGTTACGATCCATCAACCTGCAGGACGGGCACTTGTCAGTTGAGTTCTCCCGGCCCGGGAAGCGTTTGCGTGAGTGACACTGAAGTTTGCGATTACACAACGGAATATTGTGACGGCGCAGGTAACTGTGTTCCTTCATGTCCCGGAGGTTCGTGTGCGTCTTCGTCCTCATCCTCCGCCATCTGCGGTGAATGCGGCGGTCCTTCCAACTACTGCGCAAGCACACCGCCTCCTCCACCACCCCCGCCACCACCTCCACCTCCACCGGGCGGCGGATCGCCACCGCCACCGCCAAGCGGTGGAGGTACGCCTCCAACCACACCACCGACCACTCCTCCGACGACGCCCCCCACCACGCCGCCGACAACTCCGCCTACGACTCCTCCGACCACACCACCAACGACGCCTCCTACGACTCCGCCCCCTCCGCCACCTCCTCCAAATCCGAGTAGTTCCAGAGCATCGTCGCAGCCTTCCTCCTCCAGGAGCAGCAGCGTCTCGTCGTCCAGGCCCTCCTCCTCAAGCTCGAGGAGCAGCAGCTCGTCGGTGAGGTCCTCGTCCTCCTCCGTTACGGTTTCTTCCTCCAGGACGTCTTCGGCCACCTCGTCCTCCACAAGCTCGAGTGTAAGCTCGTCTCGAAGTTCCTCCAGCTCGGTACGCAGCAGCGTGAGCAGCTCCCGCAGTTCGTCGAGCTCGGTTCGAAGCAGCTCCTCCTCTTCTCGCGTGAGCAGCAGTAGCAGCAGTCGTCGGTCGAGTTCCAGCTCGTCACGCGTTTCCTCGTCTTCCTCTCGCTCATCGTCGAGTTCGTCTCGAAGTTCGAGCAGCTCACTCAGTTCGTCGAGATCCTCCAGCAGCAGTAGCTCCACCACGAGCTCTCGCACCTCCACGTCGTCATCGTCGTCGTATTACTCTTCTTATTCCTCCTACTACTCCTCGTACAGCAGCTATTACTCGTCGTATAGCAGTTACTACTCCTCGTACTCGTCGTTCTACTCGTATAGCTCGTCCTACCCGAACATGTTCTGCGGCGACGGCATCGTGCAGTACCCGCGCGAGCTCTGTGACCAGGGTCCGCTCAACGGACAACCGGGTTCAACCTGCAGCGTCACGTGCCAGTACACGTACATTCCGAACTGCGGAGACGGAGTTCTTAATGCA
The DNA here is from genome assembly GCA_964611095.1 of uncultured Candidatus Peribacteria bacterium. Taxonomy (GTDB): domain Bacteria; phylum Patescibacteriota; class Gracilibacteria; order Peribacterales; family Peribacteraceae; genus CAZKJL01. The sequence goes on along the minus strand of CAZSWJ010000006.1, from coordinate 38,680 downwards.
GGGGAGGAATGCGACGACGGCAACAACCGCGACGGCGACTCATGCACCGCCCTCTGCAAGCGCTCCGTCGGTTACTGCGGCGACGGTGTCGTACAGTCCGCTCTCGGCGAGCAGTGTGACGACGGCAACCGCGTCAACAACGACGACTGTGACAACTTCTGCAAGTGGACTCCGCTCCCGGAATGCGGCGACGGCATCCTTCAGCCCGAATTCGAACTGTGCGACGGCGGCCAGTACAAAAATTCCTATGCAGCGAATGCTGAGTGTCGCCCGAACTGCGTACCGCAGCGTTGTGGTGACGCCATCCTGGATAACTTCGTCGAGCAATGCGACGACGGCAACAACCTGAACAACGACGGATGCAGCGCCGTGTGTACGCGTGAGAGCCCCGCCGCACCTCCGCCGACCGCCGGCATCATTCCGCCTCCTCCGCGCACCACGTACGTACCGCCCACCATCCCGACTCCGGCTCGCACGCCGACTGGCCCGGGTCTCGTCATCTTCTTGGCATCCGGTGCCGCAGCGGGTGTCGGCATCGTCAGAAGGAGGTTCGTCAAATAGTCAGCTTTTTAAAAATCGCGAAGACAAGCTTTGCTTGTCTGGAGCGATACCTATTTCAGGAAAGGAGAGTTCATGAGAGGAAAAACGCAGTTTTCCTTTCATGATTGAAAATGGTATCCCCGGCAGGAATCGAACCTGCGACCAAAAGGTTAGAAACC
>CAZSWJ010000006.1:6374-37861 GCA_964611095.1 uncultured Candidatus Peribacteria bacterium | reverse complement strand
TCATCTACGCCTCGCGCAAGGATTCCAAGTTCATCCGCTACCACAGCAAGCAGGGCGTGGTGCTCTTCATCTTCAGCATCATCTTCGGACTGATTCCGCTCGTCGGAAAATACCTGCTGTTTCTCACGGTTGCAGGCATGCTGCTCGGTTTCGTGCATGCGGCGCAGGGCGAGTATGCCGATGTGCCCATCGCGGGAGAGTTGGCCAAGGGAACGATGAAGCCGGGGGACCTGGTGAAGATGATCGTGGACTTGGGACGGAAGATCGTCGCCGTCTTCCGCGACATTTTCCAATCGAGCAAGGAAAAGCCGAAGGAACCCGAAAAGAAGCCCGAGCCACCCGTGGACAATCCGCCGGTGAATCCTGTACCGTAGCTGCGACCTATGAAATACAAGCGCGTCCTACTGAAGATCTCCGGCGAGGCTCTCGCCAGCGGTTTCGGTTTCGATTACGACAAATTGCACAATATCGCCTCTCAAATCGTTTCCGTGTGGGAAGAGGGGGTTCAGGTCGTCATCGTCGTGGGTGCAGGAAACATTTGGCGTTACCGCGATACCACCGAAAGCGGCATCGAGCGCACTTCGAGCGACGCCATGGGTATGCTTGCCACCATCATGAACGCCGTGGCGCTTCAGTCCGCCATCGAGAAGCAAGGAGCGGCGACCCGCGTGTGCTCCGCCATCAATGTGCCGCAACTCGCCGAGCCGTATCTCAGGCGTCGTGTCGAGAGGCATCTGGACAAGAAGCGCATCGTCATCTGCGCAGGAGGTACGGGAAACCCGTTCTTCACGACGGATTCCGCTGCGGCCCTCCGCGCACTCGAGCTCAGTTGCAACGTCATCCTCAAGGCATCGAACGTCGACGGCATCTACGACAAGGATCCGAACAAATCCAAAGATGCGAAGCGTTACGACAAGCTCAGTTTCCAGGAAGCCATCGAGAAAAATCTGAAAGTCATGGACCAATCGGCGTTCAGCTTGTGTCGCGAACAGAACCTGCCGATCATCGTCTTCGATTTCGGCCGCAAGGGCGCCTTCTTGGATGCCGCTCTCGGCAAGAAAATCGGAACGATGGTCAAAGACTAGCGATGACTCCTCCGAACTTGCTCGGCAACGTCCGCCTTGATTGCCTGGAAGACGTTTTTGCAGGAGACGGGAGTTTTGATGCAGTCCGTCAAAACCGAGAAAATCTGTGACGTCAGATAGGCGCTGAAACATACGTCGTTCTTTCTGCATTCCGGGGTCTTACCTGCAGTTTCCACGATGGTCTTGCATGCCGGGATGCGCAAACATGCGGGGTTGGCGTCATCGGCAAGTGCACGGACGAGTGCCGTGCAGCCGCCGGGATTCCCATCGACGCATTTCGACGCATCGATCGTGGGGAAGAAATCCACGAATGCCGACGATGACAAAGAGCTGGAAGCAGAGGAGGAGATGGAGGAAGACGACGTTGCGGCGGGTCTCATCGTTCTCGCACGCTTCGTCGCCCGACCCGCGGCTCTGTTCGACCTGGAGCTGACGGAGGACTTTTGAACGGGGGTGTAGTCGTCGTTCGGCATGGAACCGTAGACGGCAACGTGCTCGTCGGCAAAGAGCGCATCACCGGCAATGCCGAGTGCAAGCATGAGGAATCCTGCGATCACGAACGCGAGAAGGGGATTGTGCCGTGAGTCCTTTTTGAAGGACTTCTTCGTGCGCTTTTTCATGATGTTTGTGTGAAGAATATTGCCTATCATTATAGCATAAATAGCGAAATTATACAACGAGCGTCCGTGTGCTACAGTGCGCGTATGTCCAACCCCGCACTCGCTTCCTTCGAAGCCTCCGTCAAAAAAATCGTCGATCATCTCCACAACGAATTTTCTAAACTCCAGACGGGCCGCGCCAATGCGTCGCTCGTCGAAGGAATCGCCGTGGAGGCCTACGGTCAACGCATGGAAATGAAAGGAGTCGCCAGTATTTCCGTACAGGACGCGCGCTCCATCGTCATCCAGCCGTGGGACAAGTCGGTCCTCGCCAACGTCGAGAAGGCCATTCAAATCGCAAACATCGGCGTGAATCCCGTGAACGACGGCATCGCCATCCGCTTGAACTTTCCTCCGATGACAGAAGAGCGCCGCCTGCAGATCAAGAAGGTTGTGAGCCAGCTCGCCGAAGCCGCAAAGATTTCCGTTCGTCAGGAACGCCAGAAGACGAACGACGTCGCCAAAGAAATCGCCGAGGAGGACGAGAAGGAGCGCGTGCAGAAGGAGCTCCAGAAGCAAGTCGACGAGGCCAATAAGAAGATCGAGGACATGTCGAAGAAAAAAGAGCAGGAGATTATGACTGTGTGACGCACGATTTTATTTCTCACAGAATCGGACACATGAAGAAGAAGCCGCTCATCGCCATTCCGTCGTTTCCCGGATCCAACGGTGAAGTCGACAACGTGAAGACGCTCAAGCGCTGCGGATTCGATTGCATGGTGTTCCGCTGGAACGATGACACGGAGAAGCTCCACGATGTCGATGGCTATTTTTTCGGTGCGGGATTCAGCTACGAAGATCGCGGCAGGTCCGGCATGGTCGCCGCGCGCGATCCGCTGTTCGACTTCATGCGTACGGAAGCCGCCAAGGGCAAAGTCATCGTCGGCAACTGCAACGGCGCTCAGGTGCTCGTGGAAAGCGGTCTCATTCCGCTCAGCGGCGACTTGAAGATGTGCTTGGCCAGAAACGCCATCCGCGAAGAAGGCAAATGGCGCTCGCCCGGATTTTTGAACCAGTGGGTCTGGATGACACCCGCCTGCGCTCCCGACCGTTGCGCCACGTCGAACTGGAAAGGCACGATGCACATTCCCATCGCACACGGCGAAGGACGTTTCATCACGCGCGATCCCGAGCTGATCCAGGAGCTCGAGAAGAGCAATCAGATCGCATTCCGGTACTGCGATGAGTCGGGCAAGCCGTCCGCGGACTGTCCCGTGACCCCGAACGGTTCGACGGGAGGCATCGCGGGCATCTGCAACCCCGAGGGCAACGTCGTCGCCATCATGCCGCACCCGGAACGCACGCCGCTCGGAGACGCCTATTTCATGTCGATTCATTCGTGGCTGCAGAACAAGAACCGTCCCAAGAAGGCGCTCGTGGCGAAGAGCAAGGCATCTCCGTTGCACGTTCCGTCACGCATTCCCATGCCCGTGGAAATTTTCATCGACACCGTCATCACGAACAACGAGGAGCGCACGGTGGAGCAGGCGGCAAAGCGTGCCGCATCGCTCAAGCTCAAACAGTACCGCTACATCGGACTGCGTGAGGACAGGCTCAAGGAACTCCTCTCGGTGCTTTCGTTCTTCAATCCCAACAAGGAAATCGCGTACGTACGTTCCAAGGGTTCATTCTACCGCTGGAATGCGGATAAAAAGAAAATGGAGCCCTCGACGCACACCGTCCTTGGCGGCGTGCCGCTGCTGCGTCGCGACGAACCCGATACGGGCGGCCAAAGCCTCGGCGGAGGTGCCGAGACCGGCGTGTGCTACGACTGCCGCGACATCGATGAGAAAAAGCTCCTGAGGACGGATGTCTGCGAAGTTTTCTGCAACCCGCACTCGTCGGTACTCGAAGTGATCGCCAAATGAACGGAACGAAAGACATCGTCGTCGTCGCTCACAATATCCGTTCACTGTGGAACATCGGTTCGCTCTTCCGCTCGGCCGATGCGTTCGATGTGGCGCACATTCATCTGACGGGCTACACCGCGGCGCCTCCGCGCAAGGAAATCGGCAAGACGGCGCTCGGGGCCGATGAGTGGATTCCGTGGTCCAAGGAAGCCGATCCGCTCGAAGTCATCGAAAAGCGCAGGAATGAAGGCTACCGCATCGTCGCTCTTGAGCTGAATGACACGAGCACGCCCCTTTCGGAATTCAGGAGCAAGGGCAACGTCTGTCTCATTTTGGGACACGAAATCCTCGGTGTTTCCAAAGAACTGCTGCAGAAAGCCGACGATGTCGTCCATATTCCGATGCTCGGGAAAAAAGGATCCCTGAACGTTTCCGTGGCGACGGGGATTGCGCTGCACCACGTACGATGTTGCTGTTGATGGGGTCATTTTTCGTGGTAAACTGGGCCAGTTCCCACCGTTTCTATGGCTGACCAATCATCGCAAGGCGGCAATCCTCCGCGCCCCGGAGATCCGGTACCCACCGAGGGTCTGGACCCGACGCAGGTCTTTGGAACGCCTCCGCCCCCGCCGCAAGCCGGTGGTGCGGCTGCAGGACAAACTCAGGCAGGTGGTGCACAGCCCCCGGTTCAGGACACCAGTCCTCCGCCTCCGCCGGCCGGCACCGTCGCCACGAAGGAAATGGGCTACGACGATGAGGACATCCGCATTTTGGGTGAAGTCGGCAACTACCGTTTCGGCAGCCTGTCGGTCGGTCTCAACAACGACAAAGTCACCGTTCCGGCGCACCCGGAAACGAATTTCGATGAGCAGCGCTTCCTCGTCTTGCTCCGCGGCTCCATCTCGCTGACGCGCGATGAGAAGTGGCGCATCATTCAGGCGGTTCCCAAACTCAGTCAGTTCCAAATCGACGAGCTCCAGAAGATCTTGGAGGAAGAGAAGTTCAAGTTCAGCCAACTCTCACCCAAGCACTTGAAGCACCTCATGCAGCTCGAGAAGAAACACGGCGAAGACTGGAAGGATCTCCAGGCTCTCTACGTCCAGAACGCAGCAAAGCAGCAGGAGCAGTCGCAGGCCGACGACATCAGAAAGCAGCTCGGACTGTAAAACGGAACCTACGATCGATTTCTACAGACTGAGTCTGAGACTCGTGAGCAGACCGACGCCGACGAGCGTCAGCAGAATGCCCGTGACCAGTTTGCCGTGGACGGCTTTGTGAACCGCGCTGAGAAGCAGGAAGATGAAGATGCCCGCCGTGAACGTGAAAATGAGCGGCGAGAAGTAGAATGCTTGCACGAACGGAATCTCGAACGGAAGCCGGCGCACCGTCGTGAAGTAACCGAGTGCCACGAACAAGCCGTACCATGCCAGAAGCCAACCTGCGTACAGCCGTAGCGTCGCCATGAGCGGCAAATACGAATGGGCGGGTTTGGTCTTTGGCGGTACGTCGGTTTTTTTGACCGGTGCCGCTTCTGCTCCTGCGAAGCCGATGGTCTTCTTTACGGGTTGGGCCGAGGGAACGGGTGCTTGTACCGGTGCGGCGGCAGGCGCCTCCTTGGTCTGCCACTGCTCCAAATCGCGATCGCGGAACTGCGGCAAAACTCCCATGGGCGAGAGCATCGTCAAACTCAGCTTCTGATCCGCTTTGAGATGCTCGAACGCGTCGCGCTTCGTCGCGGCCTGGAGCGTGCCCCTGCGGACGGCACCCGATGAATCGGTGCCCTCGAAGGCATACGTGACGGGTTGGACGGGCCTGGGCTCCTGCGAGGTGGCGGCAACCGGCTTGATGCGCGTGGATTCCGTCACCTCCTTCACTTCCATGTGCAGGTCTTCCACGGCGCGCTTGGCCGCTTCCATGTCCTGTGCGTCGATGGAACCGCGGACTTCTTTACCGTCCGTGTCGATCGCCGTGTACGAGAAAATGGGCATGAATCTGAAAAGGATTACTGAACGTCGTACGACGTGATGTGCGAAACCATGTAGGCGACGGCTGCCTGGAGGCGGCTGTCGGCGATGATCTCGAAGTGTCCGTCTTTCCAGTCCTTGAAACCGATGACTTCGTTGCCCTGCACCTTCACCTGGCCGTCCGTTGCGTTCATGGAGGCGGAGGTTCCTGCGACAAGGTTCAAGGAGATGGGGCCGTCACCCAAATTGGAGATGGCCTCCATGCCGAACTCCACGTGCCACTGGTTGCTCGTGGTGGCGCCGAAGGAGTTGAAGAACCAGTTTTTGTGAACCGGGATGCAGAATGCGACGTGGCTCGTGCAGTACTTCTGGGTCCAAAGAGCGGCATCGCCGTAGTTCTGCTTGGCCATCACGACGATTTTGGCTTCCATGGCCTGAGAAACGGAGTTTGCGGAGGAGCTCACCGAAACGGCGCTGGAAGCGACGGAAGACTTGCTGGAAGAGGAGGCGGCCTTGGAGGAACTGGACGATGTGGTGGCGGACGACGAACTCATCGACGAGGACGAGGGAATGGCCGTGACGCACATGCCGCCGCAGTCAGCGCCGCCGTTCATGGGGTCGCAACTGTCGGACGGGTCGTCGACGCAGGTCTGGCCCGCATCGCACGGGAACGCGGCGATACCTCCGCAGAACTTCTTGGAAGAGGAAACGCTGGATTCGGAAGACGACGATGAGGGTTCGGTGGAATCGAGCACCGTCACTTCACTGACGCGCATGAGAATGCCGCCGGATTCCACGGTTGCCTGCGTGCCGCCGCGGACTTCCACGCGCTTGCCGAGGTAGACGTTGAGGTTCAAGTTCTCATCATTGGAGGACAAAAGGATCTTCTGTCCGCCGTCGAGCGTAAGACTGTGCGTCGCTCGCTCGGAACCGATGGCGCCGAGATCGGACACCACGCCGACGTAGCTGACGTTCTCCGTGACCACGGCGTCATCCGAAGAAGACGAGGCCATGTCGGCGGAGGACGATGACATGGAGGAAGACGAGGCGGACGTGTCTCCGTTCGGGGTGAACGGCAACGCGCATGCACCGAGCAAAAAGGCGCAGGCGATGGCAAGAGAGCCGTGCGTAGCGGAAAATCTCATGGAGTCAGGGGGAGTGAATACCGAGGCAGTATACTCTTTGACGTTTGAATGTGCGACCTTCTTACAGGGCCGCACAATACTTGCGGCGAGCGTCAATTGTTACGAAACGTCGATATCATTTATAAGTGCCTTACGCACAGATGTGTACACTGCTTTTATGTATCAACCCGACGATTCCATCCTCGCGAAGTACGCCGATCTGCTCGTGAAGTACGCGATCGACGGCGGCAAGGGGGCAAAGAAAGGAGACGTTGTTCAGGTCAACATTCCGGATGTCGCAAAGCCGCTCTACAAGCACATCCTTCGCGCAATTTTGGAAACCGGTGCGCATGCGAAGACACACTTGATCCCGACGGAGACCGACAAGATCTTTTTTGCGTACGCTCTCGATCATCATTTGGAATTCTTTCCGTACGAGTACAAAAAGGCGGAGGCCGATCTCATCGATCACCAGGTGTCCATCATCGCCGATGCCGATCCTTCCGAGCTTAAGAACGTCGACCCGACGCGTGTCTTCAAGGCGATGGACGCTCGGCGCAAGTCCCGAGACTGGCTCTTCCAAAAAGAGCAGGATGGAAAGTTCAGCTGGACGCTCGCGCTCTACGGTACGCCCGCCATGGCCAAAGAAGCGGGCTTAAGCATCGAGGAGTACTGGCAGCAGATCATCGAGGCCTGCTACCTGGACAAGGACGATCCCATCGCAGAGTGGAAAAAAATTCAAAAGGAGCAGGATCGCGTGAAAGCCGAACTCGACAAGCTGGAGATCGAATGGCTGCACGTGGAAGGCGAACGCATCGACCTCAAGGTTCAGCTCGGAAAATACCGCAAGTGGCTCGGCGGCAGCTGCCGCAACATTCCGAGCTTCGAGTTGTTCGTCTCACCGGACTGGCGTGGCACCGAGGGAACGATTTACTTCAACCAGCCGCTGTTCCGGTACGGCAACATCCTCCGCGACATCACGCTCAAATTCAAAAACGGCCTCGTCGTCGATTTCGAGGCGAAGCAAGGCCAGGACGTGCTTGCCGCGATGATCAAGCGCAACAATGCCGATAAAATCGGCGAATACTCGCTCACCGACAAACGCTACTCACGCATCACGAAGTTCATGGCCAACACGCTCTTCGATGAAAACGTCGGCGGCACCTACGGCAACACGCACCTCGCGGTCGGCCGCGCGTACAAGGACAGCTACACCGGCGACATGAGCAAACCCACCGCGAAGGAGTGGGAAGACATGGGCTACAACGATTCACCCGAACACACGGACATCATCTCCACGGAAGACCGCGTCGTGACCGCCACGCTCCCGAACGGCTCGAAGAAGGTGATCTTCAAGGACGGCATGTTTACGGTGTAAACAAAAAAGGTGACGGTTGCCCGCCACCTTTCTTTTTGAACGCGTACGTGATTACTCACCCATGACCTTGTCCGAGAAGGCCCAGAACGCGTCGTTTCCTCCAAGCTCAGCGGCGCACTCGGCACCGTTGGCCAGGGGAACCGCTTCGGGGTGGAAGTTCAAAGGGAAGTGACGCTCGACCCACATGACTTTGCCGTCGTACTCCTTCACGAGCTGCTGGTGCGTGGGGTGCACGCGGTGGCAGAACGGACACTGGAAGTCCGTGTACTCAATGATGGCGATGGCAGCGTCTTTATCGCCGAGGATGTGATCCTTCTCGAAATCGACGGGAACGACGTCTTTGGCGGGCAGAACGTCCGCATCGCTGCTCTTGGAAGCGGGGTCCTTGAGCATCTCATCGATGTTCTTGCGGAAACTGTCGATGGGACGGGCTCCCGAGACGAGGCGACTGTTCTTGGTCTTGATGTGGTAGAGAATGTTGCCCGGGGTGCCGGAAATGCCCGACTTCTGGCCTTCGGCCATTTCTTTGTTGATCTTCTCATTGTACTTGCCGCTGGCGACACAGGCGGTGAACTTGGCCGTGTCGAGGCCGATGGCTTTGGCGTAGCCGAGCATGCGATCATTGACGTTCGCAACCGGGGCCGTGGGGGCCGTCGGGGCTGACGGAGCCGATGATTGGGTGCCCTTGGCGGGACCGCCGAGCGAGAATGTCGATGTTCCTGTCGTGACGGAGAGAACGACGCCTGCGATGAGGCCGAAGAGGAACATGGCCACTCCGAACCACACTCCCTGCGAGTTTTCTTTCGGTGACATACGGTCAGTTGAGGAAAAGGTTAAGTACTGTGAGTATATCAGTCTCGACAAGGAACGAAAGTTGACGGATCGCACGACGGTTGCGGATTGCCCTCGGAAGGCGTTGTGTTAAGATTTTTTGCGTTTCCTCCCCCTCCTCTTATGTCGCAGATTTCCCAGCGTTTGAAAATGCTCCTTTTTTCAACGCCGGTGCATACCGTCATGACGATCGTCGCGGCGTGCATCGTCGCCGCATCGGGCATCGGACTCTATCTCGCGACATCGGGGCCGGACACGTACGACTTCTCGATGAACCAGAAGGTATCGCAGTCGTCGGTTCTCCGATTGGCGTTCCCGGACACCATGAACAAATCGTCCGTGGAGGAACACCTCGACGTCCCGGAGAACCTGAAAGTGACGAAAGAGTGGGAGGACAACGTTCTTGTCTTGAAGCCGACGGAGAAGCTGGAGATGAACACGACGTACGTCATTCGCCTTGCCGCCGACACGCTCAGGGCCGACGGTTCGATCTTGGGACGTGAGCTCGCATACTCGTTCACCGTCACGGGAGCGCCGGTCGTCGCTCTGCATTTGCCGGAGACGGACTCCGTCAACGTGCCGCCGAACTCGGAAATCTCGCTCATCTTCGACCGTCCCGTGGTGCCGCTCACGCAGGTGCAAGGACCGGATGCCGCTTCCAGATTCAAGGATTGGCCGGTAAAAATTTCTCCGGAAGTTTCCGGACGCTGGCGCTGGCTCGGTACGACGACCGCAACATTCGTTCCCACGAAAGGGCTGAAGCTCGCGACCAAGTACACCGTCACGGTTCCCGCCGGTATCGCCACGATTTCGGGCGACAAGACGGAGCAAGACTTCACGTGGTCGTTTGAAACCGAACGTCCCGTCGTAACCGCTACGGATCCGTCGCCCGACACCGCATCGGCGGGTCCGACGACGCTCATCGACATCGGCTTCAACCACGATATGGATCTCGTGACCGCCAAGGACTTCATTCGTTTGTCCGAGCGAAAGAATACGGATGCTTCCGCGGTGAAAACGTCCACGGGTTCGACATCGTTGGACCTTGCCATCAAGCAGGTTCGCTACGGCGTCATCGAAGACGAAGACGGCAAGAAGACGACGGACAAGACGCATCTTGTCGCCATCCCCGAGAAGCCGCTGCAATTCCAAAAGACCTACGACGTTTCCGTTCTCGCGGGCATTCGCGGCCTAGAGGGAAACCTGGGCAGTGCCAGCGGTCACACGTTCTCGTTCCGCACCGTCGGTGCGTTCAAGGCGAGCAATCTCTTGTACGGAGTCGGTCTGACGATGGAATTCACCAATCCCGTGAGTGCGGAGGAGCTCAAGAAGAACATCGTCATCACGCCGGCCGTCGAAGATCTGAAGCCCGAGGACTTCACCGTGTACGAGCAGTGGGGCACGAACAATCAAACGTACTGGAGCGTTCTCGTGTACCCGAAGGTCAAACCGAGCACGAGCTACAAAGTCACGCTGAAGGGAACGCTCACCGACATCTACGGCCAGAAGGTGGAGAAGGGACTGGAATACTCCTTCAAGACGGACCCTCTTCCGTCTGAAGTGTTCGTGCACCCGCGCTGGTCCGGCTTCTCCATCTTCGAAAAGGCGAAGCCTCCCGTGTATTTCCTGAACGCGATGAACATCAAGACGATGCAAGCGGAGCTCGGACACCTGACGTTCGAGAAATTCCTGGAGAAGAAACAAATGAATCTGTACAACGGACAAATCGGCAACATGGACATGAAAACCGAAACGGAGGACTACAAGACGTGGACCGTGGCACCGAAACTGAAGCAAGACACATGGGACTCGATTCCGTTCGATTTGCAGGAAAAAGCCGGCAAGCTGAAGCCGGGCGTGTACGTCTTCAAGCTGACGTCGCCCGAATGGAAATCGTACGACAACCTGACGCCGCAATACGACATTCGTGCCCTCGCCGTCACGAACATCGGTCTCACGCTCAAATTCTCTCATGGAAAGGCACTGGTGTGGGCCATTGATCTTCAGACCGGAGACCCGGTGAAGGGTGCCGTCATCAAGTTCCGCACGCTCCTCGGCGGAACGCCGGTGACCGGAAAGACCGACAAAAACGGCTTTTTTGAGACGATGCTGAACCTCGCCGAGTACAAGAATGGCGGGGGATACGACTACGTTCCCGAGTTCTACGTGACCGCAGAAACTGCCGACGACTTCGCATTCATCGGAAGCACGTGGAACAACGGAGTCGGTCCGTACGACTTCGGATACTCCGGAGACTTCCGCTCCGCGGATGCGGCCAAGTACCGCGTGCAGTCATTCGTGTACACCGATCGTCCCATCTATCGCACGGGCGACTCGGTGCAGTTCAAGGGCATCATTCGTCTCCTGAACCAAGACGGCGTGCTGCAGCTTCCGGAAACATCACGCTCGGTGAGCGTGCGCATCAACGATTCCAACGGCACCGAGGTGTACAATAAATCGATGAAGCTGAGCGCGTTCGGAACGTTCAACGATTCGTTCAAAATCGCGGGCGAAGCTCCGCTCGGGTACTACGGCATCAGCGTCACCGTGACGCCGGACTCCGACATCGAAGGCGGTGCCTGGGGCAGCTTCTCGGTTCTGGCATACAGAAAGCCCGAGTACAAAGTCCAGGTGACATCGGACAAAGACGAGTACCGCAACGGAGAAACCGCCAAAGTCACCATCGACGGACAGTACTACTTCGGAGCTCCGATGGGTCAAGCCGACGTACGCTGGAGAACCGTGAGCACCGATTACTTCTTCAACAAATACACCGAAGGCTGGTACTCGTTCGCTCTCGAAGATTCGTGGTGCTGGTACGACTGCGTCCGCGGCAACTCGATCGTGACGGAAAACAGCGGCAAGCTGGACGCCGCCGGGCGGCTCACCGTGACAGTGCCGACGAACATCGACGACAAGGCTGTCAGCCAAGTCATGAGCGTGGAAGCCGACATCACCGACCGGAACAACCAGGTGGTGAGCGCCAGGCAGTCGTTCGTCGTTCACAAGTCCGGCGTCTACGTCGGCATCACGAGCGACGACTACGGCGTTTCGGCCGGACAGAACGCCAAGATGAAAGTCATCACGCTGAAACCCGACGGTTCGCCCGTGCCGAACGCAAGCGTGGAGCTCAAGCTCTACTCCAGAAAATGGAACACCATCAAAGAGAAGGGAGTCGACGGCGAGTACTACTATGATAACAAAGCGGAGGACACATTCATCCGCTCGGTCAAAGTTCGCACCGATGAAAAGGGTAAGGCGATCGCCGATGTGCGCATCGATGACGGCGGAGAGTTCCGCGTCGTCGCGAGCACCGTCGATGACTCGGGCTTGGAATCCAAGGCCGGATTCACCGTCTACGCCTGGGCCGACATGTACTACAACTGGCCGCGCACGAACAGCGACCGCATGGACATCGTGGCCGACAAACCGATGTACAAGGTGGGCGACGTCGCCAAGCTCGTCGTGAAGAGCCCGTTCCAGGGCGCGGGAGTGAAAGCTCTCGTCACCGTGGAACGCGAGAACGTCATCAGCAAGAACGTCGTGGACGTCACGTCCAATGCCCTGCCCATCGAAGTACCCATCACCGAAGATTTGGTGCCGACGGCGTACGTATCGGTGGTCGTCATCAAGCCGCGCATCGGCGAGACGTTCAACGAAAACGGCCTGGATACGGGAGCGCCCGCGTTCAAGGTCGGTTACGTGAAGCTTCCCATCGATACCGCACCCAAGAAGATCACCGTGACCATCGAGACCGACAAGCAGAAGTACGTTCCGGCCGAGACCGTCGTCACGACGATCACGGCGAAGGACTCCGAAGGGAAACCGATCCAAGGTGAATTCTCGCTCGGGGTCGTGGATTTGAGCCTGCTCGACCTCACGGGCTTCTCGTTGCCCGATGTCGTCTCCTCGTTCTACTACGAGCGCTCACTCGGCGTGATGACCTCCAACATGCTCACGTTCCTCATGGAGCGCTTCAAGCCCGGCTCCAAAGGAGGCGGAGGAGACGGAGAGGGAAGAACGCGCGGCAACTTCCTGGACACCGCGTACTGGAACCCCAAGATTCTCACCGACAAAGACGGCAAGGCGCAGGTATCGTTCAAGCTGCCGGATAACCTGACGACGTGGCAGCTCCTTGCCATCGGCAGCACGAAGGACCACAAGTTCGGTTCGTACGCGATGAACATCATCGAGACGAAGAAAGTCATTCTGCGCCCGGTGCGCCCGCGTTTCGTCGTCGCGGGAGACAAAGTCACGCTCGGCGCCATCGTGCACAACTACTTGGATGAAGATCGCACGTTCGACGTGACGCTCGAAGGCAAAAACATGCAGATCACCGGTTCGCCGAAGCAAACGATCAACGTGCAAAAGAACGCCCAGGTGAAGGTGAGCTTCCCGGTGATCGCAGGAGCGAATCCCGAGATGATGATGCACTTCTCGGCTGTGACCGACGGAGCGAAAGACGACATCCAAGAAACGATTCCGGTGTTCGCCTACGGCGTGCAACAGACGAATGCGACGAACGGCGTCACCGAAGACCAAGTCACCGAGACCGTCCAAGTTCCCGCGAAGAACGATGCGTCCGATGGAGAGCTGACCGTAAGCGTGGCTCCGTCACTCGCCGTCTTCATGCAGGGCGGACTCGAGTACCTCGCCAACTTCCCGTACGGCTGCGCCGAGCAGGTGACCTCGAGCTTCGTTCCGAACGTCGCGCTCATGCAGCTCCAGGGCTTCGAACAATTCTCGTTCGTCGACAAGAAGACGCTCGAGAAGAACGTACAGGCCGGGCTCCAGAAACTCTATAAATTCCAGCGCGAGGACGGCGGATTCGGATACTGGGAAGGAAGCGACTACAGCTACCCGTATCTGAGCGCCTACATTCTCTACGCCCTCAAGATCACGCAGAACGCAAACCACTACGTCGATCAGTCCGTCATCATGCGCGGCACGCAGTACTTGCAGTCCGAGGCGGGAAAGAAGGACGACAAACATCTCTCCGATGAAGAGCGCGTCTATATCCAGTACGTTCTCGCCGAGCACGGAAAAGCAGACGTCGCTGCGCTGAACGCACTCCTGAAAAATCGTGCGAATCTGCCGATCTTCTCCCGTGCGGAGCTCGCAATGGCCTATCAGCTCGCAGGCACGTCGCAAGCCAAGTCCAGGGCGAAGGATCTCCTCACCGAAATCCTGAACCTCGCTCGCGTGGACGCCAGAGGAGCAAAGTTCGATGAATCTGGCGTTCGTTATCCGTACGCCATGAATACCGCCGACCGCACGACGGCGATGGTGCTGCAGGCCGTCACGCGCATCGAACCCACGAACGTGCTCATTCCCAAGATCATCTCGGGCGTTCTCTCGTCGCGCAGGAACGGTCACTGGGACACCACGCAGTCCACGTCTCAGACGATTTTGGCGCTCGTGGAGTACCTCAAGGCTTCCAAGGAACTGGAGTACGACTACAAGTCGACGGTGCAGGTCGCGGGCAAGAACGTGATGGACGCCTCGTTTAAAGCCCCCGCGCTGGAGCGCAAGTCGGTGGAAGTCGCACTGACGCAACTCGCGCGGGGCAAGCCCGCCGACGTGAAGATCGGCAAGTCCGGACCCGGAAAAATGTACTACGACATCAGCATGTCGTACTTCGCCACTCCGGACATCATTCAGCCCGCGGAGGAGGGGATCGGCATCTTGCAAGAGATCGAGCCGTTGACGAAGAACGACGCCATGCTGAAGGTCGGAAGCACGCAGCGCGTCACGATCACCGTCACGGTTCCCGAAACGCGGAATTTCGTCGCCGTGGAAAGCATGCTGCCCGCCGGCTTCGAGGCCATCGATCTCGGTTTCGTGACGAGTCAGCAGAACTTGCTCGGCAACGCCGCCAACGCCATCACGAAGTGGAGCGATTACTACGAAAACCAGCTTTGGCGCTTCTCGCACATCGAGTTCCGCGACGACCGCGTGTTCCTCTTTGCCGACGAACTGCCGCCCGGCGTGTACCGCTACCAGTACCTGGTCCGTGCCACGACGCCCGGCAAATTCCACTACCGTCCCGCACGCGTCTGGGAAATGTACTTCCCGGAAACGTTCGGTCAAACCGACGGCAAATGGATCGACATCGCCGAATAAGCATACTGTCGAAAAGGGCCTCGCAGTGCGGGGCCTTTTTCTTATCCCTGAGGTCGCACCAGAACTCCTTCCCACCAGTCGTCGAAGCACGGAGGGGTGATGTCACTCCGTTGCGTATCCCGGACTGCCTCAACCCGATCGGCGAACAACGATGTCTGTGTCGCGACAAAATCCCGTACGCGACGTGTCGACGCGGGTGCGTTGTACGGTTCCAAGCGGTCTCCCGAGCCCAGGCGCGCTTCGTATCGCTGCATGTGCATAGTTTCGGTTTTCGAAAAGCAGTCGTCGACCCTGGCACGATCCGATGTGACGAGAGAACGAGTTTTTGCCTTGCTCTAGAGCAACCGTATGGGCATGTGAAGTCACTTTGGGCCGATCGTGGTACTCTTGAACACCCATGAAACGACTGTGGATCATTCCATCGGCGCTTGTCGTGATGTTGGCGGCCGCTTGGTTTTGGCCGCTGCCGCATGCGCTCACCGATGTCGGGTCGTCATCGACGCGAATCTTGGACAGAAACGGCAATCTTCTGTACGAACTGCGAGGGGAGGGACTGAGAATCGATCTGCCTTTTTCGGAGATCCCGAAGCACGTCACGGACGCACTCATCGCGACGGAGGACCGAACGTTTTACACGAACCCCGGCTTGAGTGCCCGCGGCATCGCTCGCGCAGCGTGGCACGATCTGAAAGCCGGAAGCATCGTGGAGGGCGGAAGCACGATTTCACAGCAAACGATTCGCATCGCGCTCGCGCCGAGAAAGCGAACGGTGTTCTATAAAATTCGCGAAGCATGGCTCGCACTCAAGCTGAACGCCGCGTACGACAAACATGAAATTTTGGAGCGATATCTGAATACCGCATTCTTCGGCCAACAATCGTACGGGCTCACGGCGGCGGCGAAGACGTACTTCGATAAAGATCCGTCCGTTCTCTCCACGGGAGAGTCGGCGCTTCTGGTGGGGCTGCTCAACGCGCCGTCATCGCTGAACCCGTTCAAGGATCCCGCGGGAGCCAAGAAACGGAGGGACCTGGTCCTCCGAGCGATGCTCGAGACCGGAGTCCTTGCCCAAGCCGACTACGATGACGCCGTCGCCGAACCCGTGCGGCTCTCGCACGGAAAAGTGCTCATCGAAGCGCCGCATTTCGTCTTCTGGGTGTTGCAGAATCATCCGGAAATCGTGAAGGCGGGGGACGTGCGCACGACGCTGGATCTCGATCTTCAGCGTGCGGCGGAGCGCATCGTTGCGCGAAAGGTCGATGAGTTGGCCGAGAAGAACGTCACCGCCGCCGCGGTCGTCGTTCTCGATGCGACAAACGGAGACATTCTGGCGATGGTCGGTTCGCGCGACTACTTCGATGCGGAACATGACGGAGCCGTGAACGTTGCGGTGTCGGCGCGCCAGCCCGGCTCGGCGCTCAAGCCCTTCACCTACGCTCTGGCTCTGGCAAACGGCCAAACTCCCGCCACGACGATCGCCGACGTCGAGGCGCGTTTTCTGACGCAAGACGGCAATCCGTACGTTCCTCGCAATTACGACTACAGCGAACACGGCCTCGTGCGCATTCGCGAAGCGCTCGCGAACTCGTACAACATCGCGGCCGTCAAAACCGTCGATGTCGTCGGCGTAAAGCCGTTGCTGTCATTCCTGCAGGCCGCGGGCATTTCGACGCTCACTCAAACTCCGGAGCACTATGGTCTGGCGCTCACCCTGGGCGATGCCGAGGTGACGCTTCTGGAACTTTCCCGTTCGTACGGAATTTTTCCGCGAGCGGGCAAAACGCTTCTCGAGCGATCGCTGCTGAGTGACAAGAAATCGGAAGGCATGCAATTGCTTGATGCACGAGTCGCCTGGCTCATCTCGGACATTCTGAGCGACGATGAGGCGAGAACCGCCGAGTTCGGACGAGAAGGCCCGCTGAATTTCGATTTTCCCGTTGCGGCGAAGACGGGCACCACGAGAAACTCGCGCGACAACTGGACGGTCGGCTACACGCCGAGCCGCATCGTGGGGGTGTGGGTCGGCAATGCCGACAACAGCCCGATGCGCGACACCTCCGGCGTCACGGGGGCGGGCCCCATTTTCCACGACGTCATACTGGAAGCCATGTCGAAGCTGCCGAAGACATCCTTCCCACGACCTCCCGGCATCGTGGATGCGACGATTTGCAGACTCTCGGGGAAGTTGAAAACCGACCTCTGCCCCACGTCCGTCGAAGAGCACTTCGTTGCCGGAACCGAGCCGAAGGAAAAAGACGACATGTACGTCGAGATCGCGATCGACGCACGGAACGGACTCCGTGCAACGGATGCGTGCCCGAAAAGCGTCATCAAGCACGAAGTCTTCGCCGTGTTTCCTCCCGACCTGCGGCGCTGGGCCAGGGACAACGGCTGGAAGTCCGCACCGGATGTCGCTTCGCCGCTCTGCTCCCGGGGCAGCTCCGTTCCTGAAGCTCAGGAACCCGCAACGCTGACCATCACGCACCCCGGAGCGGGAGCCGAATATCTGCTCGACCCGATCATTCCCGACGAGAATGAACTGATTTCCTTCGAGGCGAGTGCGAGCAGCGGGATCAAAACCGTCGACTGGTTCCTGAACGGCAAAAAAGTGGGGACGGGCCTCGCACCCGACTTCACGTTCGGGTGGAAGCCGATTCCCGGCTCGTACCTTCTGGAAGCCAAGGCCGGCGCTCTGAAAGCCTCCGAGCGCTTCATTGTCACAAAATAACGTTCCGCCGGCTCAGTGAAGCCATAAACCGGTCGATTTGGAACGGATTTTCTGCTATACTGTGTAAGAAAACAGACACATGCATACCATCGTGATCATCGGCGGGGGATTCGGCGGCGTACGCCTTGCACAGCGTCTTTCGCACGTTTCAGGTGTCCACATCAAGCTGATCGACCCCAAGACGTACATGCAGTATTACGCCGCGAACTATCGCCTGGCGACGGGCGGCTCGGCGCTCGAGACGTGCATTTCGTACGCGTCACTCCTCAAGGGTGACAACGTCGAGCATGTCAAAGATGCCGTCGCATCGGTCGATACGGCCGCCGGAGTCGCGGTCGGCGTCAGCGGGTCCAGGTACGCGTACGACACGCTCGTCGTCGCGTCGGGAAGCGAGTCGTCGTTCTTCGGAATTCCGGGAGCCGACGAGCATTCGTTCGGCATTCGCACCGCCGACGAATCGCTCAAACTCCGTACGCACATGACCGAAGTCTTCCGGGCCGCCACGACGGCGACACCCGAGGAAAAGACCGCACTCCTGCACTTCATCGTCATCGGCGGCGGAGCCACGGGCGTGGAGCTTGCGAGCGAGCTTCCCGCGTACACCAAGAAATTGGCGAAGATCCACGGCGTCGACCCGTCACTCATCACCATCGATCTCATCGAAGCGATGCCGCGAGTTCTTGGACTGCTCTCCGAGAGAGTTTCGGCGAAAGTGCTGAAGAGACTGCATGCTCTGGGCATCAATGTCTTCCTGAATCGCTCAGTCATTCGCGAAGAGACAGCGGAGCTCGTCATGAAAGACATGCAGATGAAGTCCAAAACGATCATTTGGACCGCCGGCATGAAAGCCGCACGTGTCACAAGCTCTCTTGCGGGTCTGGCGCTCGACAAACGCGGCCGCATCGTCGTCGATGACCGCATGCACGCCCAGGGTTTCGACAACGTTTTTGCGATCGGTGATGCGGCGTCCACCAAGTACTCGGGCATGGCTCAGACCGCCGTGGCCGATGCCGACTATGTCGCCGGTGCCATCGCTGCGAGAGTCAGCGCAAAAAGTGTCGCCCCATACGCGCAGCCCATGCCGGCATACTCCGTTCCGGTCGGCACCGGTTGGGCGGCTACCGTCTACCACGGCATCACGACGTTCGGACGTCTCGGCTGGATGATGCGACGCGCCGCCGACTTGCGAGCATTTCTGATGTTCCTGCCTCCGAAACAAGCCTGGGCCGCCTTCCGGGCCGGGTAATCGTGACGAGTATTTCGGAGAATGGTACGATCCGCGCATGATCCGCGCGTCTTTCGCCTCGCTCTCCGTCGCGGCAGTCCTGTTGCCCTGCATCGCTCTGGCGCATGGAGCGCGGGAGTCGTTCGAAAAACTCAGCGGGTCCCGACTTGTCGACATCGGACACGAGGACGGATTCGTCGTCGGGCAAGAAGCCCTGTTCGACATCGCGCTTTTTGAAACGAAGAACGGGGAGTCGACGTCTCTCTCGGATTTCACGTCGGTGAAGCTCCGCGTTTTTTCCGGTGCCGTCGTTCAGTACGAAAAGGTCATCGCCAAAACGGAGCAGAACAAGGTTTTTGCGAATTTTACGCCCGAACAGTCCGGGCATTGGATTCTGTCGTCCGACTTCTCGCAAGATGACACGCTCATTGCATCGGCCGAATTCGCTTTCGACATCGAGCCCGCATCGGAGTCGTCGAGCGAGAACGAAGTTCCCGTGACGCCTCTCTTCGTCGTCATCATCGGCGTGCTCGGCCTGACGACGTGGAGACTGCTTCGCGTACGTACCCTTTTGCAATGAAAACCTACGCATTGATAGCGGCAATGTTCTTTGCGCTCACATTCGCAGTGTTCGGATCGTCCCTGCGCTCGGAATTCGTATCGTGGGATGACAATTTGCTCATCACCGACAATCCCATCGTGCAGCAGATGAATGCTTCCACGATCGCCAAAGCGTTCACATCGTACGATCCCGAGCTCTATATTCCTCTCACGCTCGTTTCGTACCAGCTGGACTGGACGATCGGCGGAGGAACGCCGTTCATGTTTCACTTCACGAACATCGTCTTGCATACGCTGAACGCACTGCTCGTGACGCTCGTGCTGTACATTTTGCTCGAGAGCGGATGGCTTCCACTGGGGCTCGGTCTGATATTTGCAGTTCATCCGCTCAACACCGAGGCCGTGGTCTGGGCATCGGGAAGAAAGGATGTGCTCTGCACCTTCTTCGGACTGCTCTCGCTCGTATCGTTTCTTCGATTCTTGCAAGATGACACGCGCGCGAAATCTTACGTCGGGTCGATCGTTTTTCTCTTTTTGGCGCTTCTTTCCAAGGTAATGGCGGCGATGCTGCCCGCAGTATTCCTTCTGATGTACGCGTGGCGTGGAATTCGTGTGGACCGAAGAAGAATCGTTCAAATCATGCCGCACATCGCTCTCTCCATCGCCTTCATCATCGTGGCCTTGTTCGGCAAGGCCAAGGTGCTTGTCTCGACGACGCTGCTTCAGAAAATATTGATGGCCGGAAAAAGCACGTCGTTCTACGTATGGAAGTTCCTGCTTCCAAGCGACCTTTCGGTCGTCTATCCGTACACCGCCTCCATCAAACTGTTTTCCGTCGACTTCATTCTGCCGCTTCTTTTCACGACAATCCTTCTCGGATGTGCGGTATGGGCATGGAAGAACGCACGTCATGTGTCCATCGGAATTCTGATCTATCTCGTGACCCTCCTTCCCACATTCAGCAATTTTGCCAAAGGTGGCGACCTCTACTTCGCGTCGGATCGCTATGCCTACTTGCCGATGCTTGGTTTACTGATGATCGTCGGCGTCCTTGCTTCATATTCCATGGTCGGCAGTACCGCAAGAACGGAGCGTACTGCACGACGACGATTGGCCGTCGCAAGCCTCCTCATCATCGGCGCCTGCGCGGCTCTTGCGACACGGCAAACGACGGTGTGGGCCACGAGCACGAGCTTGTACTCCCACGCCCTGAAGATGTATCCCAATGCACGTGTCGCGCACAACAACCTGGGTATGGAGCTTTTGCTCCGAGGCGAATATTCGGAGGCATTGAATGAGATGGACGCGGCCATCGCCATCAAGCGCGACCCGCGGAGCCTCGTGAACCGCGCCACGATTCTTTCGGCGATGAAACGCGACGACGAGGCGCTCTCGCAGCTGCAAGCGGTCGTGGCCGAATCTCCGGACATTGCCGACGCGCACTACGGACTCGCGAACATCGCA
Organism: uncultured Candidatus Peribacteria bacterium; assembly: GCA_964611095.1. Taxonomy (GTDB): domain Bacteria; phylum Patescibacteriota; class Gracilibacteria; order Peribacterales; family Peribacteraceae; genus CAZKJL01. The sequence continues at coordinate 16,869 of CAZSWJ010000006.1, read as the reverse complement.
TGGCGCAAGGGAAACACGGAGGAGGCCATCAGAGAATACAACCGCGCTCTCGCCATCGACCCGACGTACGTGAACGCTCTCAACAATCTTGGTGCCGTGTACCTGGAACGCGGCGACTGGAACGATGCGATTCTGACGCTGAAGAAATCCATCGAACTTCGCCCCGCATTCGTGGAGTCGTACTACAACTTGGGGGGTGCGTACGAAAAAGCGGGCAGGCTTGCGGAAGCGGAGGAAATGTACCGAACGTCCTTGAAGCTGAAGCCGAATGACCCGGATGCACTCTCGGCGCTTGCCGTACTTCTGTACGACAAAAAGGATATCGACGGAGCGGCGTCGCTGCTCCGGCAGGCGCTTGCCATCGATTCGTCGAACCCGATCGCCGTGCGACTCGTCCTGCGCATGAAGCGGGACGGCGTCGCGGAGTAAGTTATGCAGTGACCTCAATGCTTTCTCGGGGCTCCTTCAGCAGACTCCAAAGATATCCGGGATCCGGCATGCCGCTGGAATGCCCGGCGCTTTTTGCAAGCTTCACACCGTCTTGCGTCAGAAGGGGGCCGACGTAGTAGTCAATTTTCCCCGGGCGCAATTCACTCTGTGTTGTGCTGAGCCTGTCCGCCTTGCTCCCTCCGCCTCTTCCCCACGGCAACCCGTAATCCCCTCCGAAAACATGCAATACGTTGCGATGAAATTGATCGGACAGCAGGGCATCGCGCAAAGGATCGATGGCATAATGCATCGACCAATGATTGTCCTTCGAAGGGCGGATTACAATATCTTCGTTCTCACACAGAGTATTTAAGCATTTGGCCCTGACTTGATCCGAAGTGCAGGAAACGTTTTGCTCAACCAGAACTCCGGTTTCACAATCCGCGCACAGGGGCTGTACGAACGGCATCTCGTTCATGGGTTCGAAATTGAAGCGCTTGGTGATAGCTTCACGATTTTCCCAAAGAAGGTCGTACAACTTCTTCCCGTTCGATCCGTTTCTGTCAGTACTGAGTTCCATGTATTCCGACATGGGCATCACGCTGCTTCGCGCCATGACGTTCGTACCGTTCGCTTCATCAAGCTTTTGGAGAAATTGTGTCAGCAAAGATTTGACCGAGCGCACGGCTTCCGGTGACGGAAGTTTGTACGTTCCGCTCGTCGAATCAATGGAGAGCTTGTGGTGATGCTCACGATCATCGATGAAAAAGATGCCCATGGAATGACGGCTGCCGACCAAAGCCCTGTGAGCATTCATCGCCGTGGCATAGTGTCCTTTGTGCAATGTCCGCTTCGTCGGATTGATTCCCATGGTCACGACACTGGGTGACCGAATCACGGACTGGACATCGATGCCATTTGCCGCCTTATGGATCATGTCGTTACTCTAGAAAACCGCAGTTTATTGTCAATCATTTGGTGGCCCAGGGCAGAATCGAACTGCCTACGCCTGCCTCTTCAGGGCAGCGCTCTACCAATGAGCTACCGGGCCATGTAATTGAAGCGATGATGCAAAGGATGTTGACCGAGCAGCCTTTTGTTTCGACGACCTGCTTCGCAGGTCTGGGCAATGAGCTACCGGGCCATGTAATTGAAGCGATGATGCAAAGGATATTGACCGAGCAGCTTCTCTCTTTCCGACGCGCTTCGCAGTTCTGGGCAATGAGTTACCGGGCCAAATTCAACGAGACGACGCCAAATGAAAGCGACGGCATGATACCAGAACCGTGGGCACGGAAAAGAGCTCCTGCAGGCTTAGATTGCAGCCTACAACGACGCAGCTCTTGCTTTCCACTCATACCCCTTGCAGATGAATGCCTGGACCAATGCATCGCTATTCTTGATGTCTTTGATTGCAGCCACGATATCGGCCGCTGCGCCTGCGGGCAGCCTGCTCTTTGCAACGAAGGCCTGAACGTACGCAGGAGTACGCATTTCCTCCACTGCACCGGGCGCGCTCAGCGGCGGAAGCATGGGGACGAAGTGACCGGCGGTTTCGCGTTGCGTGCCGATGGTCGGGGGGTACGTTCCTGCACCCTGCGGAAGTTTTCCGTACTCGCGTGACGTCATCCAGCCTGTCAGAGGTTCCGTTTGTGCAGGCTTCGAGCGGAGTTGTCGAGCTTCTGCCGCAACACGCTCCGCACCGATGAAGTGTTGTCCCTGAACCAAATCAAAGTCGCCTTCGGGGATGTTCAAGTCCGGCTTGTACGCATTCCACGGCAAACTGTTGTGCCGTACCGTATCGCTGAAGCGCTGCTGAACGATGTAGCCGTTTTTCTGCGCGCTGTGGAATTGGCGACCGAAAAGGCGGATGAGCGTCTCATGGTCCTGCTTGCTCTCCGGCGCACACATCCACGTGCTTTGGAGCAGTCTCCAGTCGAAGGAATCGATGACGAACGTCGTGCTTCCCACCAAACACACCGGCGGAGCTTCGGGGTCGTTCATGGCCGCTTGCAGCACGGCGTTGTAGTGCTCATCGCCGTTGTCATCGCAGGAAACGACTTGCTTGCCGAGCCCCTTGGCTCTCAATTTTGCGACGACGTAGGGCACCAAATCTTTGTGGACGACGATCAGGTTGTGTCCTTCGTTCGGCTGAGGAGCTTTTTGCCTGTCCGGGAAGGCAAGCGATGCAACGTACCTCTCGATCATCTGATCCGCCGCCTCGATGGTCCCCGACGGAAGAAGCTCCTCCTCGTTGTTCGGGAAGCACACGAGACGCTGCGGCTGCAAAACACACTCGTCGGAGTTGACCGCCGCTTCCGTCGCAAGCTTCGAAAGCTCCGCATCGTAGCGCAACATGCCGCCGCGATTGAACGCCGTTGCGGCAAAAACGAAGGGCTGCTTCTTGCCTCCGACATCCGGGTGCATGACGATGCTCGCCAGCTCTCCTTCCGAACTCAATCCCGCCTCGTCCGCGAAGATGAACCGCACGTCCTTCAAGAAATCCTTGATGGCGACTCTCGACTGATGCTGGAGAAGCGAGAGTCGAGAGAGAACCGCGATTCGAGTGTTCTCGCCCGGCTTGCTCGCATGCGAAGCGTTTCTCAGGTCGAAATTGGTTTGCAGATGAACCGCCCCACTCTCCAACAGTTCATCCGGCACTCCAAACAGGAAGTCACCCTTCTTTCCGTCATTGGACTGCGGAGGCCCCAGGCGGATCACTTCCAATTCGCCGGTTCCGTTGATGCCCGCCGCCTTGGGTGCCTGAATCACGCCGCCCCGCCTGGCAAGCAGGTGTCCGACGTCCTCGAGCAGGACATCGACGTTCGGCATCAACATCACGCTGTCGTATGTTCCGAGTCGTTGCAGTTCAGCGACGAACGCTTCTTTTGCTTCGTCGATCGTGTCGTAGTTTCGACGACAAAGTTCAAGCCAATCGTTTTTTTCGATGACCACTTTGCCGAGCGCCACGAACGCCGAGTTGTCGAAGTAGCGGTACTGATCACGCGCCTGCTTCTCGCGTTCCTTCGTAAAATCCGTCGTCATGACGGCATCGCGCCTCTCGGCGACGCTCATCGACTGCTGCCCGACCATCGCCTTTCTCTTCACGAGAACGAGCACGTTTCCGTCGAAGAGTCCGCGGACCATCAGGCGGCTGAGCGCCTGAATGATCATTCCCATGATGCGAGTCTTCCCGGTACCGGGCGCTTCTTCCATCAGAACGCTCATGACGGGGCGATTTCCTCTTTTGGCGGCAAGCTTCTGCACGAATTCGAAGACGAGGGCCTTCTGATGTTCCCACAGAGGCTCTCCGTTCACTTCCCATTCGTGTTTTTCATATTCCAGCATCAACGTCGTAAGCTCGCTCGCAAGCAATTGATGGAACTCCGGTGCTTCTCCGATCTCCTTTGCAAATTCCTTTGCATTGGGGGTCTCGGCATCCGATTCCTCGGGATCGAATACGGCGTCATGCTGTGCCGCAAAACGACGGTAGGACGTACCGAATGCCTTCGCCTGAAGGTCGACCTGCCTCGGGAAATGCACTCCGTTCACGGAAGGCTGACTGCCGGCGGGAGCGCTGCTCAACTTCATGAAAGGGGATCATTATTGGGTGTTTGTCGTGCGGTAGCAAGGAAATAGCCTCACCTCCGCCGGAATGCCTACAGTCCAAACCAAGCTCCCATTTTTCGGAGAACGGAGAACCGGGGAGGCCCGTCGATCTCCTTGCTCTTGAAGATGTCCTTGAGAAGAATCGTTTTCAGCTTCAGAAGCGTCTTGGGTGCCGTGGCATCGAAGAGCACGCACGCTTCACCCATGTCGTCCAAGGAAAGTTGGTTGAGGTTCGCCGAACCGACGAGCGCATGAAGTTTGTCGATGAGAATGACTTTGCCGTGAACCATTTTCGGGTAGAGGAAGACGCGAATGAATTTTTTCGATCCTCCGTTCATGAGCTGCGCGACGGACTCCATATTCGCACGATGGTGGACGTCGGGGAGCGACGGAAGAATGAGCGTGATGTGAATGCCTTCCCGCGATTTTCTCTGCAAAAGTTCGTTGATGGCAAGATCGGAGAAATACGCTTGTTCAAGCATGATGGAGTGTTTGGCCGACTCCAGGAGCCTCATGATGCACGGACGGATCGTTTTCTCCGCGGCTCGATTCACCACGACCCGCACGCCGTCGCCGATGTGGTTGCCGTTCACCAGATAGCTCTCGATGAACGCGGAGCCCCACAACTCCATCATGTAATCGTGCCACTCCAGGCGGTACTCATCGGCCAGATTCATGCCCGTGAGCAGCAGCACGGCATTGTCGATGATGAACACCTTGGCGTGACTGTGATTCGGCACGTAGTCGATGACGATGTTGGGGTGTGTCCAAAATCGCTTCCAGAAAACACTCGTGGACGCTTTGGTCGCAATGAAGCTGTCGGTGAGCTCGAAGACGTCGCCGACGGAATCTTTGGTGATGGAAACCTTCACGCCGCGATCCGCTGCGGCAAGGAGCGCTCGTGCAACCATCGTTCCCGATGCGTCGCTGCGCCAAATGAACATGTGCACGATGATGGAATACTGTGCGGCCCCCAGCAGTGCCACGATGCGGTCGAACGCCTTGGTATCCGCCCAGAGCCGAATGGCTCTTCGCTGAGTCTTGCGCTGCAGCCTGGAGGGGCTGTGCAAAACGGCCTTCGCCTGCAGTCCGTAGAAAGCCTGCAGCGTGTCCACCTTGAGCGTTTTGGCCCTGAAAAAGAAATGACGAACGGCGCCGCGAAAAACCACGGGGAAACCCTGCAAAAGCGAGAGCAATCGTTTGAAGATACGCATCGGATGACAGTATAGACGGAAGCGACAGGCGACCCTTACTAGCGAATGTACTCGTCGACGCACTTGTCGCCGATATAAATGGAGTCGGAAGTGTCGGTGACTTTCTCAAGGGCCTTCAGCAACCCGACACGCGTGATGACGTCGACGAAACGTTTGCGTCCTCCGGGTCCGCTGAAGTCGGTCATCGCGGTGAATTCTTCCAAACGACGTCCGCTCACTTGCACGCGCCCCTGTGATTTTTCGATGCGGAACGCGCCCATTCTGTCGGAGAGCAGATGCGGCTTGAGGACGGGCAATTCCTTGGTGAGTGACTCGTCCGCATCGATCGAAAGACGCTTTTCTCGCTCCTCCATGATGACGGGCAACAGCTTCTGCATCAGTTCCTCCGTACCTTTGCGCGACACCGCGGAAATTTGCGCGAACAGCTTGATCTTGGCTTTCTTGAGCGCATCGATCCACGGCTTCGCATCGCCGTCGACGAGGTCGATTTTGTTGAGCACGACGAACTCGGTCTTCTTGGCGAGAGTGGGGGAGTAGCTCTTCAGCTCATTTCTGATGGCTTTGTAGTCGGCGACGATGTCATCGCGTCCCACGTCAAGCAGGTGAATGAGAATGCCGCAACGTTCGATGTGTTTGAGGAACTCGTGGCCGAGCCCCTTTCCTTCGCTGGCTCCTTCGATGAGACCCGGGACGTCGCACAGAACGAACTCGCGGTCGTACGCACGGACGACACCGAGATTCGGCACGAGCGTGGTGAACGGATAGTCGGCGATCTTGGGCTTGGCTCGGGACACCGCGGCAATGAGCGACGACTTTCCGACGCTGGGGTAACCGATGATGCCGACGTCGGCGACGAGCTTGAGCTCCAGTTTCAGCTTGCGCTTTTGGCCCGGTCCGCCGAGTTCGGCAAAGTCCGGCGCTTGGCGTGTGGACGACGTGAAGTGCGCGTTGCCGAATCCTCCACGCCCGCCGTGAGCGGCGACGATTTGATCTCCCGTCGTCATGAGGTCGGCTAGAAGACGCGGGTGCCCTTCATCGGTCATATCCATCAAAATCGTTCCGGGGGGAACCCGAAGCACGAGGTCTTCGGCGTCTTTTCCGGCGCAACATTTGCCGAGACCCTTCTCGCCGTTGTCGGCTTTGAACTTCTTGCGGCTCGCGTAATCGGAAAGCGTGTCGCTGTTCGGATCGGCGACGATGACGACGTCACCGCCCTTGCCTCCGTCTCCGCCGTCCGGTCCGCCGTTGGGCACGTACTTTTCCCGTCGCCAAGCCACGGATCCTTTGCCGCCGTTGCCGCCGGCCACTTCGATGGTCGCTTCGTCCAAAAACATGTGCGGATCTTACATGAAGATCGTGAAATGTTTGCCTGAATTCAGCGCTTGACGAGGCATTGCTATCACTCTACACTTACGAGTGCTAATTACTTCCGAACCCCTCACAACATGTCAAAAATCATTGGAATCGACCTCGGCACCACGAACTCCTGCATGGCCGTCATCGAAGGCGGTGAGCCGCAGGTGATCCCCAACAGCGAAGGAGCCAATACGACTCCGTCCGTCGTGGCGTTCAAGGACAACGGCGAAGTGCTCGTCGGCATCGCCGCCAAGCGCCAAGCCGTCACCAACCCCAAGAATACGATCTTCTCGGCCAAGCGTTTCATGGGCCACCGCTTCGAAGAAGTCAGCAAAGATGCGAAGCACATGCCTTTCACCGTGAAGAGCGGCAAGCAAGAGCGTGCCGTCATCGTCGCCGGAACGAAGGAGATGATGCCGCAGGAAATCAGCGCCAAGGTTCTCCTCAAGCTCAAGAAAGACGCCGAAGCGTACCTCGGAACATCCGTCACCAAAGCGGTGATCACGGTTCCCGCGTACTTCGATGACAACCAGCGCCAAGCCACCAAGGAGGCAGGAGAAATCGCCGGGCTCGAAGTGGTGCGCATCATCAACGAACCGACGGCGGCCACGCTTGCCTACGGTTTGGACAAGAAAAAAGAAGAGAAAGTGATCGTGTACGACCTCGGTGGAGGAACGTTCGACGTCACCGTGCTGGAACTCTCCGGCGACGGACACTTCGAAGTGCTCTCCACGAACGGCGACACGCACCTCGGCGGAGACGACTTCGACCAGCTCATCGTGGAGTGGCTCCTCGCCGATTTCAAGAAAGAACAGGGCATCGACCTCGGCAACGACAAGATCGCCCTCCAGCGCATCCGCGAAGCCGCGGAGAAAGCCAAAATCGAGCTGTCGTCCCAGAACGAAACCGAAATCAACCTGCCGTTCATCACGGCCGACGCCACCGGCCCCAAGCACCTCACGGTGAAGCTTTCCAAAGCCAAACTGGAGTCGCTCGTCGCCGAACTCATCGCTCGCACGGTGAAGCCGTGTGAGTCAGCTCTCAAGGATGCGGGCGTCAAGAAGTCCGACATCAGCGAAGTCGTTCTCGTCGGAGGCATGACGCGCATGCCCGCCGTTCAGGCCAAGGTGAAGGAACTGTTCGGCAAAGAGCCGCACAAAGGCGTGAACCCGGATGAAGTCGTCGCCATCGGCGCCGCCATTCAGGCCGGACAAATCGGCGGAGACATCAACCGCGACATCACGATCGTCGACGTCATTCCGCTCTCCGTCGGCATCGAGACGCTCGGCGGAGTCGCCACCAAAGTCATCGAGCGCAACACGCGCATTCCCACGAGCAAGAGCCAAGTGTTCTCAACGGCCGCCGACAACCAGACGTCCGTCGAGATCAACGTCGTGCAGGGCGAACGCGAAATGGCCTCGGACAACAAGTCCCTTGGCCGCTTCATCTTGGACGGCATTCTCGCCGCTCCTCGCGGACTGCCGCAGATCGAAGTGACGTTCGACATCGATACCAACGGCATTCTGCACGTGAAAGCCAAGGACAAAGGCACGGGCAAAGAGCAGCACATCACCATTCAGGGTTCCACGGGCCTCAGCAAAGAGGAGGTGGAGCGCATGAAGAAGGACGCCGAGGTGAACGCCGAAGCGGACAAGAAGAAACGCGAAGTCATCGACGCACGCAATACCGCCGACACGCTCATCTTCAACCTGGAAAAGCAGATGCGCGAGTACGACGCCAAGATCAACGACGACGTGAAGAAGAAAGTGAACACGAAGATGAACGACCTTCGCGAGGTGCTCAAGAAGGAAGACGCCTCACTCGAAGACATCAAGAAGTCCACGGAAGCTCTCGCGACCGACGCGCAGGAAATCGGCAAGTTGGTCTACGAGGAAGCTCAGAAGAAAGCCGCGGAAGAAGAGAAAGCCGGCGGCAAGAAGGGCAAAGACGGCGCCGTCGATGCCGAAGTCGTGGACGATAAGGATGAAAAGAAGGGCAAAGGCAAATAGCCGATTCAGTTGAAGTAGGCAGTTACTTGACATCAAGACTGCCTATTTCATAATAACGTCATGAGTGGAGTGCCCCGCCTCAAAACATTGGACGAAAAAGACGTCACGAGACTGATCAACCCCGGGCTTGTGGAGGCATTCGGGACGCTATCGATCGATTTACCTAAAAGAGTGCGCGGCAGAGTCCAAAGCACGATGGATCAACCCCCGAAATTTCAACAGGCATGCGTCCTTTTGAAGAGGGATCCCGCAGCCGCTCTCGCGCTGCTCGATGAGTTGTTGCTCCTCGATGCGGAAGCTCAAAAAGACCCGCGATTCTTCGGCGTGTATTGGCAGAGAGGTGCGGCACTGGAGAGCATCCATGCCGATTTGAACGGCGATGCCGACTGGGATGCCGTCGTACAGCAATATGCCGAGGCCGTCGTTCGGTATCCGGAGGAAACGCGCAGCAACCACTACCTGAAAATCGCAAACCTGATGGCCGATCATAAATTGCGAAGCGGAGTCGATCGAGCGGCGATTCTGAAACGCGGCGTGGAAGATTTGCAGAGAAGGGGAGCCGAATGCAGTGCGGAGCTTCTGGCCGCACACGCATCATCCGAGGAACCGAGAACGAACGAATATCGCCCGGATCCGATTCATGAGCGTGCGATGAAAACGTCCCGAGCCGTCAATCTGCAGGCCGGAATGGGTGTAAAGAGCGGCGTAAACTGGCTCGAGGAGCTTACGTCGAAAGAGGAGGAGAGGCCGAATTCAGCACAGTGACCATTGCCGATCTCGCCCCTTCGCTAGTCACGAAATACATGACATAGCTGTCCGTCCTCGCAAATGCATTCAGTGTGCCCTCGAGCGTTACGGCTTCGCGAAGCTGATCTCCGTTCTTCAGGGTGCTTCCATTCAAATGAATTTTTACCGGTCCCAATCCCTTGCCCTGAGCTCCGCTTTCTCGTGGAAGAAATTCCGCAAGATACGAATCCGGTACGGTTCTGTAGTCATCGTAAGCCGGCCTTTGGTCGGCTTTGAAGAGCGAATCGCCCGTGGAAGAATTCAGTCTGTTCATGAAAATAGAGATGCCATTTTTTACACGTTGGCATCAAAAAAGTCAAGGCTGCTTCACGTTTTCTTGGCTTCCGGAAGTCTAAATTTTGGATCCGATGAACTCGGCCAATTCGGCGAGGCGGTTGCTGTAGCCCCACTCGTTGTCGTACCAACCGAAGACTTTGGCGAGGTTGCTGCCGATGACCTGCGTGAGCTCCGCATCGATGATGCAGCTCCTGGGGTCGCCGACGAAGTCCTTCAGGACGAGCGGACGCGTTTCAACGCCGAGAATTCCCTTCATGGGCCCGTTTGCGGCTTTCGTCAGGGCTGCGTTGATATCCTCGGACGTGGCCTTTTTTTTCAAAACGACCGTGAGATCGGTAAGACTGCCCGTCGGAGTGGGAACACGAATGGAAACGCCGTTCAGTTTACCCTTGAGCGACGGAACCACTTCGCCGATGGCTTTTGCGGCGCCGGTGCTCGTGGGAACCAAATTGACCGCAGCGGCTCGGGCTCGGCGCAAATCCTTGTGGGGAAGATCGAGGAGATTCTGGTCGTTCGTGTAGCTGTGAATGGTCGTCATGAGTCCGGATTCGATGCCGAATACGTCATCCAAAACCTTGGCCATGGGAGCCAAGCAGTTCGTGGTGCACGACGCGTTGCTGATGACGTGCATCGTCTTGGGGTCGTAGCCGGTGTTGTTGACGCCCATGCAGAACGTGCCGTCGGCCTTGTCCTTGCACGGCGCGGAGATGATGACTTTCTTGGCGCCTGCGGTCAGATGCTGCGCGGCATCGTCGCGCTTCGTGAAAAATCCCGTGCACTCGAGCACGACATCCA
>CAZSWJ010000006.1:0-6274 GCA_964611095.1 uncultured Candidatus Peribacteria bacterium | reverse complement strand
TGCGCGGCATCGTCGCGCTTCGTGAAAAATCCCGTGCACTCGAGCACGACATCCACCTTCAGTTCCTTGTGCGGTAGCATCTTGGGGTCCTTGATGGCCGTGAGCTTCGCCTTGCCGTGCGCGGTGATGAGCATGTCTCCCTTGAGCTCCACGTTTCCCTTGAACGAACCGAACGTCGAATCGAACTCGAACAAATGCGCGAGTGTCGCCGGTTCGGTGAGGTCGTTGATGAGAACGACGTTCATGTCGGGATGCTTCTCCAAAATGATGCGCAGTACCTGGCGTCCGATGCGTCCGAATCCGTTGATGGCGATGTTCATTGTGGGGATGGAAGATGGTAGACGGAGATGATCTTACAGCTTCTTGTACGTCTTTTGCATCAGCAAAGTGTCTTTTTCCAGAAGGGGGGACTCACACACAACGGTTCCTTCGATTTTTCTCTTCTTGAGGACCTTCAAGAAATCCTCCCACCGTGCGTCACTCTCCTGGAGCGGCAAGTGGTGCTTTTCGCCCTTCGGGCCGTACGCGATTCCGGAGAAATGCATGTGCACGCTGCGGAGTGCGGCGGAGCCCAGGTACTCCTCGTACAGATCGAACATCTCGTTCCATTCCTTGGTGGAGTTGATGGCGCCGTTGTAACGCGCATGCAGGTGAGCGGGATCGATGACGGGGTAGATGTCGAACTCCTTGCTGATCTTCAGCACTTCTTCGAGGGTTCCGAACTGCGTCTGCTTGCCCATGGTCTCCAGTCCCAGGTTCACGCTCGGGAAATGCTTTCCCTTGTTCGACATGATGTCGTCCATGGCGCTCCTGACATTGTCGTACGCCTTTGCGGGTTCCATGCCGAGATAAAACGCGGCGTGGACGCACACGGACTTGATGCCCGCGATCTCCGACATGCGGAGAGCCGTGAGAATGCGTTTTTTGCTCGCGGCAAGCGTTTCTTTGTCCTGCGAGTTCAAGTTGATGTAGTACGGCGCGTGGCACGTGAGGTACATGCCGAGCTTCTGCGCCGTTGCCCGGATTTCGAGCATGCGATCTTCGTTCTCGGGCACGCGCTGCACCCACTCCAGTTCCATCGCGGTGATGCCGAGCGAATGCGCATGCTCAAGGCCCTTCACGGTACCGCCGGGCTTGGGAGTCGAAAGCGGCACTCCTGCGACTGCGAAATGAAGCATGGCGTCATTATACAGGAACGTCGATATTCCAAATTCTCCGCTTTGGCGTCAGAATCTTCACCGATGCCGATCACACGGGACATCATCGACCGAACGCTCGCGACGAAACACGGCGAAGCGGCGTACTCGACGGTGGAAATTCTGCTGAATGCCGGCCACGAGTGCTTTTGGATCGGAGGCGCGCCGAGAGACATGATGCTCGGGAAAACACCGAAAGAAATCGACATGGCGACGTCGGCCAAGCCCGAGGAGGTTCAAAAACTCTTTCCGAAGAACGACGCCTTCGCGGCCGCGCTCGGAACCGTCGTGGTTTCGGTGAGGGGGGAAACGTTCGAAATCACGACATACCGCGAGGACAGCCCCGTCGGAGACGGCCGCAAACCCGCGTCGGTGGTTTTCGGGAATCGGGAGAACGACGCGCTCCGCCGCGATGCGACGATCAATGCCATGTACTGGAACCCCGTCACGCGCGAGCTGTTCGACCCGTGCGGTGGAGAAAAGGACATCAAGGAGAAGCTCGTGCGATTCATCGGAAATCCCGATGAGCGGGTGAGACAGGACGCTTTGCGCATTCTCCGCATGGTACGACTGAAGGCGAGCATCGACGGGCAATACGAGCCTGCGACGTATAAGGCTTTGCAAGCGGGCGCGAAACTCACCGAACATCTTTCCGGCACCCGCATTCTGGAGGAACTCGAAAAAATGCTGGCGTGTCCCGCACCTCAGGTCGCGCTGGAAGACTTATGGGAAACGGGCGCGCTCAAGTTCGTTCTTCCGGAGCTCCATGCGTGCAAGGGCGTGGCTCAGCCCGCCGAGTTTCACGCCGAAGGCGATGTCTGGAACCACCTGCTCGAATGCACGCGCTCATTTACGGAAGATCACGGTGCCGACGTACGCCTGGCCGCGCTGTTCCACGACATCGGCAAGCCCGAGACGTTTTCGCTGAAAGAACGCATTCGGTTCGATCATCACGCCGAAGTGTCCGCGAAACTCGCCGAGAAAATCCTCAAGCGCATGCAGATGCAGGGGGATCGCACCAAGAAGATCACGTGGCTTATCGCACACCACATGATGATGAGCGCCTTCAAAAACCTGTCCGACGAACGAAAGGCACACTGGTACTTCCATCCGTGGTTTCGCGAGCTCCTGCAACTTTTCTGGCTGGATATCGCGGGAAGTCGGCCCTCTGACTACGGCCTCTACGACGCCATCATCGCCGATTACGATGAATTCCTGAACAAGCGTCCGCGACCCGTGAAGCCGCTCTTGTCGGGAGACACGGTCATGAAGATTTTGCAGCTCAGCCCCGGCGAAGCAGTCGGCAAAGCCCTGAAGGAGTTGTACGATGCTCAAATCCGCGGTGACGTGACAACGAAGAAGGACGCCGAAAAATTCATCGAATCGATGCGGTAATCACGCCGGCATGGCATCCGCCCAAATTTCGGCATCTGCAAGGCGGCTTTGGTGCCTGTCTGCAAACGTTTGAACGAGCGAAAAATAGGATGCCAAGCTGTGAGACGATGCCGCGACACGGGATGATGAATGACCGATCAGAATGTCTTCAAGTCGCATTCTGCTATTCACAAGTTCATCGAAAAAGTTCTCCAAATTTCTGTCGGGCGGCAACATGTAGCGAAGCCACAGTTCCCGAGGCATCGTCGCAAGCAACTGACGTTGCACCCCCACCGTCGTTTCGGTTTTCTGAATATGAAGGTTGATTTGGTCGTAGTTCCTTCGCAGGAGACCCGCAATCGATGCGTCGGAGCTGATGTGACCGAGCCTGCGAGCACCTTGGGTGAGGGCGCGCACATCGTCCGAATGATTTCCCTCCACTCCGTAAGCCTCCTCAAGGGGTGCTCGGTGAAACAGCAGATGATCTTCCAGGGCCACCGCATCGGCATACGAACCTGCATACGACAAAGCGTTCGCGAGAATCTCGGGGCTCACGATGTTCGAAAGCGATGCGCCGAATTCCGCTCTCCAACGATGAACCGTTTCCGTCGACTCCGAAAGATCGATTTTCTGCGAAAGATCTCCATGCAACGTGGCGGAGAGATCGTGAACGAGCTGAGCCGATCCGAGCATGGGCGACGATTCCGTGTTGAAAGCCTCGGCCACATACTCGGGGTCCAGGTGCCGGAGCGACGCCATGCACAACCCTTCCAACCCGTATAAATTTTTCGGCATGGGTGGAGTTTGGAGACGTCGCCGCGCACGGTCAAACATCAGGCACACCCACGACGACTTTTTGGCTTCTAGTTGAAGATAACTGGCACACGGATGCTTGCGTCGCGTTCGGGGTCACCGGACGGATTGTCTTTGGAAACGACGATGAAACCCTTCGTCTTGGGAGAAATGAATTCGAAGTCGATCGTAAAATCCACAAAATCGTCCGTCATCCACTCATCGTCGGTGTGAGCGGGGAGCGTGGCAAACACATGACCCTTGTCGTCTTCCAGGGAAACGGGGAGCGACGCCTCGAAGAACCATGATCCGCGGGCCTTGCCCGTGATTCTGAGCGGGCTCGTGACGACGGCATTCGGAAGAGGGGAGGTGACCACGGCATCGGCGGTCGAGACAGCGGACGATGAAACGGACGACGAGCCGGAGGAACCGCCGGTCGTGGGAGCGTGTGCGGTGCATGCCGCGAAGGCCAGCGAAAGGCCGATGACTGCAATGGGGGAGTGCTTCATGCGGCGATTGTCCTTCGCGACGGGCACATCAATCAATGGACGAAAAAACGCTTTCTCTCTACAATCCGTTTTCATGATTCAGCTCGTCCTGTTCGTCGTCGGATTCGTCCTTCTGTCGGGTTTCTTTGCCATGATCGATTCGGCGATCTTGAGCGTGAGCCCCGCCGAAGTGGAAGTGATGATCGCAAAGAAGCGCTGGGGAGCCGTGGAACTGAAACAGCTGCTGCGGCACACCACGCGCGCCATCATCGTCATCGTGATTCTGACGAACATCACGAACATTCTCGGCCCCATTCTTGCGGGCAGAAAAGCGGAATCGATTTTCGGAAGCAGTGCCATCGGCGTCATCACGGCGCTTCTGACGTTCACGACGATCATCTTCTCGGAAATCATTCCGAAGGCCGTGGGTGCACACTATGCGCCGCGTATCGCCCGAGTCGCCGCACCGTTTCTGCGCGCACTCGTCATCATCTTGTACCCCATCGTCATCGTTCTCGAAAAAGTGGTGCGCCTTTTCAAGACGGGTAAACGCAAAGTGGGAACCGAGGAGCAAATCCGTGCGCTCGCGAACCTGGGAGGCGGAGCCGGGCACATCGATGCCGATGAACGGGAACTCATTCACCGCGCATTCGTTCTCAATGACCGCATCACGCGCAACGTCATGACGCCCGTGGCGAACATGGTGTACTGCAAGACGGATACCACCATTCGCAGGGCGGCCAAGATGGTCTTTACGCACAACTTTTCACGCTATCCCGTCATCGGCGCCGACATCAACGACGTGCGCGGCTACGTCTTGAGCCGAGACATTCTGGAAGACCTGGCCGACGGCAAAGAAGACGCGCCCGTTCTGCCCATCACGCGCGATATTCCCAAAGTGAACGCCGACATGCGTTGCGACGACCTGCTCCACTTCCTGCGGAAGAACATGTCCCAGCTCGCCATCGTGGTGGACGAGGGAAAAACCGTCGGCCTCGTGACGCTCGAGGACGCGCTGGAAGAACTCGTCGGAAAGATCATGGATGAGAACGACGGAGAGATGGTTTAAGAATTGGTGGGCCGGGGAGGATTTGAACCGCCGACCACAGGCTTATAAGTCCTGCGCTCTAACCAACTGAGCTACCGGCCCACGAAATCAGTATAGCTAAAAAATCGAATCTGATATCGAGAGATCCGAATGGCTCACTTAGGCTGCAGCAACCACGCTGATGACCGTCTGCATTTCGCGGCGGCCGTTGAACTTCTCGACCTTTACTTTCTTGTACTCAACTTTACCCGCGACGTTCGAGTGAATGGTCCAGTCCTTGGCGGCGTACGTGTTGATACCCGGGCGAAACTTGAAGCCCTTCTGACGAACGAGAATCTCGCCCGCGGCGACGGTCTGGCCTCCGAAGCGTTTTACGCCTCGGCGCTTTGACCATGAATCTCTGCCGTTTTCCGTAGATCCACCTGCTTTCTTAGTAGCCATAACGGAGAGATTCTAGTGATTTTTCGGGCCGATGCAAGGCAAATTATGCCAAAAACAAGGATACAAAGGCCGGGCGAAGCCCTCCGTACTTTATACTGTCGCGGTGCAGTACAACGAAGTCGCCCCCATTCCCAAGCAAATGACCATCGTCGTGGGCCTGTGCGTCGTGGGACTCATGGCGTTCGGACTGGCGTTGTCGTACTACAAGAACATCCTGTTCGACAGACAGCTCGGCGCCATGCAGCAGCGCAATGCGGGTCTCAAGCAACAAATCACGCAAGGGTACAACCAACTCCAGTACCTGCAATCAGAACAGTACAAAGACAAGTACGCCAAAGAAAATTTCGGGCTGCTGCGCGCGGGCGAAAAGGTGTTGATGGTCAGCACGCCCGATGAACCCATCGTGATGCAACGGAATACCGAGCTTTCCGCGGAAGACCGCGAAGCCATCTTCGAGGAAAACCTGCGCAACATCCGCGTCGTCGATCACTGGCGCATGTACTTGTTCGACCGCGGCAAAATCGACGACCTGAAGAAGCCGATCTTCTGAACGCATCGATGAATTGGTTGCGGGGGCAGGATTTGAACCTGCGGTCCCGCAGATGCGGGATTATGAGCACTTATGCAATTTCATAAGAATTGACAGGCCGTTTCCGCCCTTTTGTCTTTTCATGAGCTTTTCAAGCTTTAGAGCATCTATATGAGACAGAGAACAAGAGATCCATTCCAGGTTCCAAGGCCCCTTCTTCTTCGTAAAACCGCCAAAATTTTGATTGTGCTGATGAATTCTTTCCAAAACATTCGACGAAATACCGATATACCTCCGCCCTTCTGGATTCCTGAGAATGTAAACTGCAAAAACTCCTTCCATAACATTAACATTGGTTGCGGGGGCAGGATTTGAACCTGCGGCCTCCAGGTTATGAGCCTGGCGA
>CAZSWJ010000005.1:13904-61378 GCA_964611095.1 uncultured Candidatus Peribacteria bacterium | reverse complement strand
GCTACCGCCTGTACGTCGCCAGCGTGCTGCAGCTCGCAGGCGTCTGTCCGTTCTGCCTGTTCTCCACGTTCGTCTCCACGATGATCGCGCTGTGTTTCGTCGTCGACGACGCGTCGCACGCCGATCCGATCCTGAGCAAGAAGAACCGATGGGCATTCACGACGTTCCAAGCGTTCTCGCTCCTGTCGTTCAGCGTGGGGCTCACCGTCTTCATGGCACACGGCTTATCGCTCTTGCCTGAGCCAAAAGAAGCCATGATGCACTGGTCGTTCCCGGCCATCGTGCTCATCATCGCAGTTTCGGTTCTCGGTCACGTCTGGGCGTACCGCGCGATTAGGAAAGTCTGAACGGATTGAAGTTCGTCGTGCGATCGTAGTGATCTTCGTTCTCGCTCTTCTTGAGGAACGCGACGACCCCGTACGTGACGGGCGTGAACAGAATTTCGATGGCAACTTTGAAGACGTAGTTGGCGACGATGAGACTGGCGGCGATTTCCCACGGAAAGACGCCGAGCGCGCACGCGATGAGCGTGAAGACCGTGGAGTCCACGCCTTCACCGATGAGCGTGGAACCGATGGTGCGTACCCACAGGTGAGGACCCTTCATCCATACTTTCATTTTGGCGAGCACGAACGAGTTGCTGAATTCGCCCAAGAAGTACGCGCACAAACTCGCGATGATGATGCCGCCCGATGCGACGCCTCCGAGAATCGCGGCGAATGCGTCATCACCGGCATACTCCTGCCAGGAAGCTTCACCCGGAAGCATTTGAATCACGGCGAGGCTTGCGCTGAGCAGAATCGCGGCGGCGAAGCCCGTCCAAATGACTTTGCGACTTTTTGCGTAACCGTAGACCTCGGTGAGAATGTCACCGAAGATGTAGCTCAACGGAAAGAGCAGCGTTCCCGCATCGAAGCTGAGACGGAGTCCGTAGAACGACACACCCCAGTCGACGATCTTGGCCGACGACGCGATGTTACTGATAAGGAGGACCGCGACGAACGCGGCCATGACGAGATCGAGGTATTTGTAGGAGCGCATGCGCGCAGAGTACCAGAACATTGTAAAAAGAAGATGCTTGGACGATACTCAGCCCATGCTCACCAAAAAATCCTTCTTGGCACTATCGGCGATGATGGCGATCCTTTTGTCTTCGTGTTCCGCACCTGAACAAAGCGGCATGGCCAAAGTTCGCATCGCGTACTTGCCGAACATTCACGCGTTGCCGTTCTACCTCGCACTGGAGAAAGGTTACTTCAAAGATGCGGGAGTGGACGTCGAGCTCGTAAAATTCGAGGCCCCGAACCAAATTATCGACGCGCTTCTCTCGAACCAAGTCGGCTTCGCATCGCCGGGCGCCGCAGCCGGCATTACCGCCGTAAGCCAGAACAAAAAGCCGGGTACGATCAAAATTTTCAGTGTGCAGGGCGGCACCGATGTTCTTGCCGGTGAATCATTCGTGGTACCCATCGACAGCACCATCAAGTCGTTTGCCGATCTGAAGGGAAAGAAGCTCGGCATTCTGCCCGGCATTCAGTGGCAAACCATCGCACGGCATATTCTTGCCAAGAACGGCCTCACCTCGGGCACGGATGTCACGGTGGTGGATCTCGCCATTCCGCTCCAAGTCCCCGCTCTCGCATCGGGACAAGTCGACGCACTTCTCGCCATCGAACCTGCTCCCACCATCGCCGTAGGAAAGAAGATCGGAAAGGTCATTCAAAAATCTCCAGCGTCTCAATACATCGCCAATCCGTTCTATGCGGGCGTCGGTGACGTAACGGTGAAATTCATGACCGAGAACCCGGAACTGACGCAGAAAATCGTCGGTGTATTCAAGAAAGCCACGGACGAAGTGAATGCCGATCCGGATGCGGCTCGTCCGTATCTGAAAGGTTACACGGCACTCGACGACACGCTGATTAGCACCGTGCCGCTCGTACGCTACCGCATGTATGACGAACTCGATGCAAAGGACATCGTCGCACTGCAATCGTTCTTCGATATTTTTGCGACGTACAAGATCATCGATGCCAAGGTGGACGCCGCTGCTCTGATCTACGCTCCGCCTAAATGAGCAGTGCGATTTCCATTCGAAGTCTGCGTAAAACCGTCGACGGAACGGACATCTACGCAGGCCTCTCATTCGATGTGAAAGCCGGGGGCATCACGGCCATTTTCGGACCCAACGGCTGCGGAAAATCGACACTTCTCAATATTGCCTCAGGGCTTGCCAAGCATGACGGAGGCACGTGCGACGTGGACGGCCTGGATCGATTTCGTTTCAGTTACATTTTTCAAAATTACCGCGAATCACTGCTGCCGTGGCGCACGAATTTTCGCAACATTTCCTTCCCTCTCGAAATACAGGGGAAAAGTGACGCGTTCATCAACGAACGGATCGACTCGCTGAAAGCGCTTTTCAAAACCGATTTCGATCTGCATCGACATCCGTATCAACTGAGCGGCGGGCAGCAGCAAGCAGTGGCGTTTCTGCGCGCACTGGCCGCGGAACCTTCGGTGCTCTTTATGGATGAACCGTTCTCGGCACTGGATTATGAAAACAGCCTGCGTATGCGCGACAGCATTCAGCAGTACTGCATTCGGCATAAGCCGACAGTTCTCTTCATTTCTCACGATATCGAAGAAGCAGTGCATCTTGCAGACCGGATCATCGTACTGTCTCAAAAGCCGACGAATGTCATCGAAGTCATTGAAAACCGACTGCCCTATCCTCGGACGCTCCAAGCATTGAACTCCGAAGAGTTTCATCACATCAAAAATAAAGTCCTCGTCGCTTTCCAAAAAGCCGCCAAATTATGAAGAACAAGTACGTACTTGTCGGCCCGATTTTACTGCTTCTTCTGTGGCAAAGCGCCTGCAGTTTGCACCTCATCGATGCATTCTTTTTGCCCTCTCCGCTCACGACGCTTCGTGCGCTCTGGGCCATTTTGACGAGCAGCATCGGCCTTCTGGACGTGTGGGCGACTCTGCAACGAGTCCTCATCGCGTTCGCGATCGCCGTGTGTATCGGCATTCCCATCGGACTGATGCTCGGAACTTCGGAGAAAATATATCGCAGCGTGGAATTCATCATCGATTTTTTCCGATCGACTCCTTCAACGGCACTCTTCCCGTTGTTTCTGATCGTCTTCGGCATCACCGATTCTTCCAAGATCGCGGTAGCCGCATTCGCTTCGGCACTCATCATCATTTTCAATACGGCCTACGGTGTGATTCACGGAAAGAAATCCAGAATCTTGGCCGCAAAAATCATGGGTGCTTCCAGGTTTCAAGTCTTCACATCGATCGTGTTTTGGGAAAGCTTGCCGCAAACGTTCATCGGAGTCCGCAATGCCGTAAGCCTGTCTCTCGTCGTCATCGTCGTGACGGAAATGTTCATCGGCACGAATCAAGGCCTGGGTCATCGCATCATTGATGCGCAAATCAAATACGATATCGCCGACATGTACGCGTCGATCCTGCTGACGGGAATCATCGGCTACGGGTTCAATGTGCTATTTCTTTTTGCAGAGCGACGCTTTCTGCGCTGGACGAATAAATAATGGTCGGGACGGCCAGCCTTCGCACGCTGTGGTGTGACTATGACCGGCAGGCGGGGCAGATGCTTCTGGAGCGGCATGGTCCCGAACCGGAGCTCGTAAGAATGATCGAATGATGGTCGGGACGGCGGGGCTCCGCTTCGCGCGCGGCATGGTCCCAAACCGACGCTCGTAAGAATAAAGATCGCAGTGGTCGGGACGGCGGGGCTCCGCTTCGCGCGCGGCATGGTCCCAAACCGACGCTCGTAAGAATAAAGATCGCAGTGGTCGGGACGGCGGGGCTCGAACTCGCGGCCTCCTGGTCCCAAACCAGGCGCTCTACCAACTGAGCTACGTCCCGAACGGGCTTATCCTAGAGACGAAATCATTCTTGGGCCAGTGCCTCTTCTTTGTCGGAATCGTCATTCTCTACCACAAGCCTATCCCACATTCGCTTGTAAGCATTGGCCGTACGCGGAGGGCGAATACCTTTAAACTCTTCATTTAGCAAAGATGCGATGAAGGTAAAAGACGGCCTGCCACTATGAAGTCCCCCGTCATACAAATACGCACCGCTTGTATCCTCTTTCATATCCCTAAGCGCTTGCAATTCTTCGTTCGACCAAAGAGAACGATGTCCGTTCGGGACAATCTTTCCTTTTGTCGCATCAAAACCTTGGGGATGAAAAGATGTGCCTCCAAGAGATGCTCCCTTTAGTTTATTCTTCTCGGCGATGGCTTCATATTGTCCTTGGGAAAATAATTTCCGTGCCGCCCTGGCCACCGACATTTGACCCAAATTCAGCGAACGTTCCGTTATATCGGGAATCATCTCTCTTGCGATATCGGAAAAAGTTTCGCCAAGCACTGTGATTCGATGAAGGATTTCCTGACTTCTCCTTTCAAGTCTTTCTTCGGCAATTTCTGTCGCCCTTACGATCAATAGACGAACAGCCTCATACTGGCTTTCTTCGTCTTGATGCGACGAATGTCTGTTATTGACTGACATAGTTCTATTATACAATAAATGAAAATAATCTCAATTTGTCCGAACACAGTAATAGCGAACAATAAGATCCATGGACAAAATTCGATGTCAAAGCTGCGCCATGGCGATGGAACGGAGTGCAAGGAGTACCGAGCACTCGAGCGCCGGAAAAAAATAACATTCATTTCTCTCCCTCTTCTCTTTCCCTTTTTCTCTCATGGATATCTTTCTCTCCGCGCTGCTGTTCGCAAAGGCGTATCCGCTGGCGATCCTCCTGTGTCTCGTGGCGCACATGGCGCTCGGCATGATTTGGTTCGGTCCGCTGTTCGGCAAGACGTGGGCCAAGCTGAGCGGCATGGATAAGGTTTCCAAGAAAGAGATGAAGAAGGCCATGGCTCCCGCCATCGCCACGAGCGTCATCAGCGGCATCGTTCAAGCCACGATCGTCGGAACGATTTTCGCCGTCGTGCCGGTCGCCGGATACGGTGACGTCGTCGCCATGATCGTCCTGCTTTGGCTCGCGTTCACCGGCACGGTGTTCGCCACGAGTTATGCGTACACGCAGAAGTCGCTCAAACTCTTCCTCATCGACACCTGGTACCCGCTCGTCTCGCTCTGCATTATGGGCGCCATCATGCACGCCTGGATCGGATAAATGACGACTCGACTTTTTCTGCTTGCGGCTGCGGTTTCCATGATGTTTGCCGTGCCGCTCGCGGGAGCGCAATCGGTCTTCATTCGTCCTGCGATCGTCGATTCATCGGAACCGGTGGAGCGCGCACTCTCGGAAAACAAAGGCCGTGCATCCACGGCACTCGAAGGAAAAGGCGCGACACTCGTCATCTCATACCACAGCAACCAGCCGCTGGAGATCTACATGGTGCCGCTGGAGAAAGACGACGTGTTCGTTCCCACGGACTTCCTGCGTTTTACGTTGCCGCAGACGGAAGACGGCACGGCGTCCATCGACCTCACCGTGTCTCCGGGTTGGAAACCCCTGCAACAAAAGTGGCTCGTGCATTTGCTCAGCAAAGATGAAAAGGCCGATGCCGGATTCAACTCCATCTCGTTCACGCCCGCGTCTCCGTTTCGCATCGTCGGAGCCGGCGTGGGACACTTCCTCACGCCCGAGCCCTACACGCCGAGCAGCTACCACGCGCTCCGCGGCTACCGCATCTTCGGCGCACACGTCGCCGTGATGCTCGGCATCGTCACGGTCATCATTGCACTCGTCGTTCATCTTTTTGTGAAACGCGAACGCAGAATCGTCACAGCCGTCGCCATTCTCCTGATTGGTGCAGGACTGTATCAGCTGCGGTTCGGACTCGATTTACTCCGCTTCACCAATCAGCATCTGAGTGAATACGCGGAGGGTACGTACGACGAAGCGGGTTCGGCGCACCTGATGGCGGGGGCCATCAAACTGATCGGCAAAAAAGGACAAACCGTGTATTCGTGCCGCGACGGAACGAACTACAAAGAAAAAATCCTGCGCTACTTCGCGTACCCCGTCCGCATTTCCTCCGATGATGCCGACGCCGCCAAGGCCGACTTCGCCGTCGTCATGGACAAGCAATCCTGGAACCTGGACACCGCTACGGTGAACAAAGCGACGGTGCTCACACTGCGCTGCGGAGCCGTGAATCGACATGCCGAACGCCTGAATACATTCGCCGACGGATCGATTCTTTTCCGACTGCTTCCATGATGAGCTTCCTCCTCTTCGTCGGCGTGACACTCCTGCTCGTCGCCCAGGGCACGCTCATCGGCTTGGCGTTCACGTGCGAACTCACACTCGCGCTTACGCTCTCCTTGCCGCTCGCCGCATTCGTGAACGTCCTCATCGTCTTCGCGTATACGGTCTTCGGCGTTCCGCTCACGCCCGTCGCGCTTCTGGGCGCCCACATCATCATCACGGCCGTCGCCGCGTTCTACGCGCGCAATAAAAAGAACAAGGATGGGGAGCTGCTCGTGTCCCCCGCTCTCTCGCGCACCGAAAAGATCGTGACGGGCTGCTCGCTCGTTCTCATCGCGATGACCGTGATCTACGCATTCGCACACGCCGTGATGCTCCCGACGATGCAGTACGACAGCGCGACGAACTGGACGATGCGCTCGGAAATTTCGTTCTACGATCGGACAATGGCATTCGATCCCGACGAGAGCCGCGGCATGGCCAAACCGCAGTACCCGTTCCTGTACCACGCGCTCCAAGTGACGGCCAACCAAGGCCAGAAAGAGTGGAACGACACCGCCGCGAACACGATCCTGTTCCTACTTTCGGTCTGCACGTTCCTCGGCATCGCCGTCATTCTCAAGAAGCTCCGCGGCACCGCGCACGGTACGGTGACGATCGCGGCACTCCTCGGCATCCCACTCCTCAGCTTGCACCTGGCGCAGGGTTACGGCGACCTGAACGTTCTGCAGTACATGCTCCTCTCGCTCGCGTGCCTCGCCGCATGGAACGAATCGCACGAGAAAAAGATCGGCATGCTCATGCTCTCCGGTATTTTCGCCGCAGCCTGCGTGTGGACCAAGTCCGAGGGACTGTTCTTCGGTCTCGCACCGTGGATTCTTCTTGTGGCACTCATCGTTCGCAAAGACAAAGCTCAATGGAAATCCGCGACAACCGCAGGGGTCGTGAGCATCGCGCTTGCGGCACCGTGGCCCGTGTTCGCATGGGCGAAGGGTCTCTCGCTCACGCCGCACAGTTCGGACACGCTCTTCGCCATTCGCACCGAGGGCTTCGGTGAGGCCTTCCTGGGCCTCGTGAGCCGCGGCTCGTTCGGCATCGCGTGGTACGTCATTCCCGCATTCATCGTTCTGATTTTGATGGGTGCACGCAAAAAGTTTCCGCAGATCGAACGCAAGGAACTCTCGATACTCCTCTGGGGCGGCATCGTCTTCGCACAGGTGCTCTTCATTTACCTGTGCACGCCGAACGTGCGCTTCCTGCTCAATGCCGAGTCGTACTACAGACAGATGATGATTCCGGCAGCCATGCTGATACTGGCATGTTCACTCTGCATGCGCGGGCTCACGAAGCGTTCTTAGTTCCGCGGCGCCATGCGGCGGGCGTACTCCTCTTGTTGATAGACAGTTCCCGACTTGAGCTTATCGAGCTCAGCCTTTTTAATCTGCTCCTCTTTGTCCCACTTCACCTTGTTGGCGCACCAGTTGCCGAAGCGCTGTGCCGTGAACACGAGTTTTCCTTTGCTCATGCACCAATCGATGCAACGGTCGACCTCGGCGGACATGCCCTGCACGCGCCCGTAGTAGCGGTGCACGGTCAGGTAAAAATGCTGTGGTTCGCACTTTTGACACTTGAGACCGACAAGACCGCACGCGTCCTTGGCGTGTTCGGAGAGCTTCTGGGCCAGATCCAGCTGTACGGAGGTAAGTTCGATGGGCATGACGGAGTGAATGGTAGCAAATTTAGACGGCAACCGCCGACTTGTCACCGATGCCGAGATATTTCTCGGCGGCCCTGCGAGCACGGAGAACGAGTTCGACGTTGAGCAGGCTGCCGAAACGGAAATCGGGAAGCCCGCTCTGGCGCGTACCGAAGAGCTCACCGGGGCCGCGGAGCTTGAGGTCGATCTCGGCGAGCATGAAACCCGAATCGTGCTGCTCCATGGCCTTGAGTCGCTCCGAGCGCGCTTGCTGCGGTGTCGTGGTGAAGAGGAAGCAGTAGCTCTGATGATCGCTGCGTCCCACACGACCGCGGAACTGATGGAGCTGCGAGAGCCCGAATCTTTCGGCACCTTCGATGACGATGATGGTGCTGTTCGGAATATCGATGCCGACTTCGATGACCGAGGTGGACACGAGAATGTCGAACGCTTTGTTTTTGAAATCCACCATGATTTGAGACTTTTCATCACCGTGCAGTCTGCCGTGGAGCTTGGCGATCCTGCGGTGCGGGAAGGCCTTCTGCAAGCGCTGAAGTTCGGCTTCGACGTTCTTGATCTCGGCCATCTCATCGGCTTTGGATTCGTCGATGAGCGGACAGATGACGAAGATCTGCCGACCTTCTTTGATCTGATTGTCGATGAAGAGTTCGACGGTCTTCCTCTCGTCCGGCGAAACGACCGATGTCTTGATGGGCTTCCGTTGCCCCGGCTTTTCCAGGAGCACCGAAAGATCGTGATCGCCGTACGCGGTGAGCGCGAGCGTGCGGGGAATGGGAGTCGCCGTCATCGACAGGAAATGCGGGCTGCCCTTCTCGGTGAGACGCGCGCGCTGGTTCACGCCGAAGCGGTGTTGCTCGTCCACGATGGCGAGCCGTAAATCCTTGAAACGCACGGAATCTTCGATGAGCGCGTGCGTACCGATGACGACATCGATGAGCCCCTGCGCCAAGCGCCTGCGCACGTCATCGGCTTCGGCTTGCGCCATGGAGCCCGTGAGAAGCGCCACCGAGGGCGACGGCATGGACTTGAGATGATCGGCCTTGATGCCCTTTTTGGCGTACTCCCCGCTCGCAATGTACGAGTGGAACGACACGAGGAGCCTGGAGACCGTGAGCGCGTGCTGCCTGGCCAGAACTTCCGTCGGCACCATGAGCGCGCACTGTCCGCGACGCGCGATGACGCTCGCCATCACGGCGACCGCGACGAGCGTTTTTCCCGAGCCCACGTCGCCTTCCAGAAGGCGCGACATCGGTCTGCCTTTCTCCATATCCTTGAGAATTTCGTAGATGGCCACTTTCTGTCCGCCGGTCGGCGTGAAGCTCTGGCATTGGAAGAACGCCTTGATGAGCTCGGCGTCCATGGGGATCTCCAGACGCTTCTGCTTTTCTCCCTGCCATTCTTTTTTGCGTTCGAGCGCTTCGTTTTGCACGGCGAACATTTCCTCGAAGGCGAAGCGTTGCTTGGCTTCCTCCAATCGTTCGGGCGTCGTGGGGAAATGCAGCTCCATGACGGCACCGCTCCGCGGCATGAGCTTCTCTTCTTTGACGACGTCGGGAGGAAGCGTCTCCTTGAGCTCACCGATGCAGTTCTTCACGAGCGACATTTTTTCCCGGAGCCAACGCGAGCCGATCTGCTCGGTTTGCGGATACACCGGAACGATGCGTCCCGCGTGGAGCGTCGTTTCTCTGCGACCGTCCTCGAAGACGGGACTCATGATCTTGAGCTTGTATCCCGCTTCCTGCACCTTGCCCGTGAGCACGACCATTTGGCCTTCCTGCAGCATGCGCATGACGTGCGGCTGGTTGAACCACACGACCTCGGCGGTTCCTCCCGACTCATCGACGAACTGCGCCTGCACCAACGTTTTTCGGGAACGCGTGCGCACCAACTTCAACTTCTGAATCGTACCGCGGAGCGTCACCTTCTCGTCGGGCGGAGCGTCCGCGAGCAGTGTCGTGGCACTCAGGTCTTCGTGCGCACGCGGATAGTACAAAACAAGGTCCTGCACCGTCGTGATCGCCATCGCCGCAAGACCGTCGATGAAAGGCTGCGTGGTTTTGAGCAGAGCCGGCGTGAGCACATCGGAAAGTTTCACGTGGATGATTGTACACCCGCATGCAACCCGCGGTCTTGAAATCGCTTCCCGAAGGAAATGGAGAAACCGCGCGAAATCTGCTATAATGGAGTCTATGGCTGACTTCGCTACGCAGATGGCCGTGACCACCGATTTGTCGGAAGCCGCGCAGAAGAAAGCGGGCGCACCGATGGGCGGAGATATGGGCAAGGAGCACAAGGAGTTCGCCAAGAAGATCAGCGAGCTTCTCGAGAGCGGCGCCATCGATGTCACGAAGCCCGAGTCGTTCCTGAATCGAAAGGTCTACGACGGACTGGAACAAGAATGGAAAGCCAAGGTGGACTTGTCGATGATGAATATCGCCACGTTGCTCGGACACATCTACGACTTCTACAAGTCCAAGCAAACGCCCGACGCCTGCCCGCAACTCGCCAACATGATCGAGCAGTTGTGGGAGATGAAAGAGCGCATCGAATCGCACGCCGACGTCTTCAAATTCTAACCCTCATCCTCATGTCTCCTTCCAAAAACAAGTCACCGGAAACGCCTCGTGAAAACCCGAAGGAAGTGAAACTGACTCCGACGGAAACGGCTTCCATTGGCGCTTTGCGCGGGATGTATGAAACGAAGATCGCCACGGCCGAGCGCTTGGCGAAGGATCTGAAAGAGGAGGGAAACCAAGAAATCGCCGACAAGAAAATCGCGCTGCTTCAACAGAAGCTGGCGCTCGTGGAACAGATCGAAAAGACGACGTCACTCGCCGCGTAACCACGCGACGCGCGCATCGTCCTTCCACCATGTGACATGCCTTTTTGCGTACTTGCGAACGCCCGCCGAAATCTTCTCGGCAAGTGCGGGAAGATCGATGGTTTTGTGATCGAGCACGTCCCAAATGTCGCGGTAGCCGCTGCTCTTCATGGCGGGGTCCTCGGCTGATACTCCGGACGAACGAAGTGCGCGAACTTCGTCGATCCAACCGCTTTGGAGCATCGCAAGCGTGCGTTTGTTGATGCGCTCGATGAGGATTTCACGCGGCACGTCCATGCCGAGAATAAGCGTGTCGTACGGACTCCCCTTCTTGCGCTGCTGCTTGGATTTGGGAATACCGGTGGACTCGTACATTTCCATCGCGCGCACGACGTAGATTTTATTTTCCTTCGGAATGGACTCGGCCGTTTCGGGGTCGACCTCGGTAAGCCTCGCAAACAGCGTCGTGCCGCCATCCGCATCGTATTCGCGCTCAAGACGCTCGCGAATGGCGGGATCGGCAGGCAGCGGCTCGAACCCGTCGATGACGGCGGAGACGTAGAGCATCGATCCTCCGACGAGGAGCGGAATATTCCCACGCGCGTGGATCTCACTGATGACACGTGCGGCTTCTTTTTGGAACCACGCGATGGTGCATTCATCGTTCGGCTTCAAAACAGAAAGCAGATGATGCGGCACACCCTCCATTTCTTTCTCCGTGATCTTCGCCGTACCGATATCGAAGCCTGCATAGAACTGACGCGAGTCGGCATTCACCACTTCGGCGCGATATCCGATTTTTTCGAGAGCCTTGGCCAAACGGACGGAGAACGCCGTCTTGCCCGAAGCCGTCGGGCCGATGACCGCGATGAGCGGCTTGGCGTGCTCCCGCAAGAGATAGTCCTGCACGAGAGGAAGCCACGAATCGGTGTTTTGAGCAGATGGATGCATCATGACAAGAATACTGTTCTTTGCAGTATTGAAACATAGATTAGAACTCATGAATACTGCCCCGCGGGGTGGGTTCTACGCTATAATGATGACATCATACAGACATCAGCAATCGACGGCTTCTGCTTGTAAAATCACCGCTTTCGACTTTCGCACTTCCGTACTTCTTCACTTTCTCACTCGTCGTATGCACCCCTCCATTCAGTCCGTCGCCAAAGGAATTTCCCGCGGCCACATCACGCCTCAGAACGTGCTCATCCCCACCGTCATCGAAAAGACCCAGTTCGGTGAGCGCGTGTACGACATCTACTCACGCTTGCTGGAGGAGCGCATCGTCTTCCTTGGAACGGGCATCAACGACGACGTCGCAAACTCCATCATTGCGCAGTTCCTCTTCCTGGAGAAATCCGACCCGAAGAAGGACATCGTCTTCTACGTGAACTCTCCCGGAGGCCAGGTGACGAGCACCATGGCGATGTACGACACCATGCAGCTCATCAGCCCCGACGTCTCCACCGTCTGTCTCGGCATGGCCGCATCGGGCGGCGCCATCATCCTCATGTCCGGAGCCAAGGGTAAGCGTTTCGCGCTCCCCCACTCCGAAATCATGATCCACCAGCCTCTCGGCGGCACGGAAGGCCAAGCAACCGACATCGCCATTCACGCCGAGCACATCATCAAGACCAAGGATCTTTTGAACCAGCTCATCGCCGAGCACTCCGGCCAGAAAATGGCAAAAGTGAAGCTGGACACGGAGCGCGACAAATTCATGAACGCCGAGGAGGCCCTGGCGTACGGTCTCATCGATAAGATCATCAGCCACCACACGAAGAAGGCCGCGTAAGCATCACTTCATCGCACTCAAAAAAGAACCCGACACGTCGTCGGGTTCTTTCGTAGAGATCGATTATTTGTCTTCCGTAGGAACGGGCTCCATCTCGGGGAGCGGATTCAGCGCCAGGTAGAACGCCACCATCCACACGATGGTGGGGTACGAAGCCGAGAGCATCTCCGGCAAGGGTGCACCGCTCATGATGTTCTTGAGGATGAGACCGAACGGAACGGATGCCAGGGCCACGCCGCCCGTGAGGGCAGCGACGTACGAGTAGCGCCCCACGGCGAGCATGCCGCCGCCGAAGACGAAGAGTGCGGGCAAGATGTACGCCCACACGACGCCGAAGCTGCTGAGCCACCCGAGGCCGTCGGTCACGTTCGCGATGAACGGAGCGAAATCGCGATACGCCGAGATGCCGATGAGAATCATGCAGATTCCGAGCGGCACCCGGAGGACCAGGCTGGAGGTGGCGGAGACTGATTTCCAGTTCATGGGAAAAGCGAGAAGTGAATTATTTGCAGTTTCCGTTCGTGCAGGCGGCGGGAGCGCACGAGCGCTTCTTCACCATGTAGTAGAGGATGAGGAGAACGGCTGCGTTCTGGATGAGCGGCATCATGGCACCGCTGGAAGCACCGTCGCCGACGAGAACGGCAACGCTGGCCCAACCGATGATTCCGGAGAGGGCGCCGAGAATACAGATCTTGCTGACGCAGCAGAGCTGACGAATGGCGAAGAGAAGTCCGCCGACGATCATGAGGGCCGGAACGACGTACGCCAAAAGACCCGCGATGGTCGCGAGAATGCCGACCGTCGGGTAAACGCCCTTGGACATGGCCACGAAGTCACCGATGTGACGGTAGTGGTTCACGCCGTAGGAGATAAGAATGAGACCGAACGCGATGCGCGGAAGCCATCCTGCGTGTTTGCAGGGGCAGCCCGGTGCGTTACAACCAGTGCAACAACCCATAAAAAGAAGGTAGAAAGAAGTAAGGGACTCTACGATTATGGCATGTCCGAGCGTCAAAAGATGATAAAAGTTCATGCGGGCAACATGAATCCTCGGGTTCCCTCGATGCGTTGTTTGCCGCATAATGCCGCGGTGTTCACGCTGACCAAATCTTCGGCTGCCGGCCGCGCGGGTGTCATGAAGACCGCTCACGGCGATATCCCGACACCGGTCTTCATGCCGGTCGCGACCGCGGGTGCCATGAAGGGCATCACGTTCGAGGAACTGCTCGGAACGGGAGCGGACATGCTGCTCAGCAACACCTACCACCTGCACTTGTCGCCGGGCGAAGACACGATCGCCGCGGCGGGCGGGCTTCATTCGTTCATCGGATGGAACAAGCCGATTCTTACGGACTCCGGCGGATTCCAAGTGTTTTCGCTCGAGGCCATTCGAAAAATTTCCGATGAGGGCGTGGAATTCCGCGATCACCGCAGCGGTGCGGCGCATTTCATCGGACCCAAGGAAGCCATGCAGATTCAGCACAAACTCGGTGCCGACATCATCATGTGTTTCGATGAATGTCCGCCGAGCACGGCACCTCGCGCAGCGCAGATCAAAGCCGTGGATCGCACGTTGATGTGGGCCGCGGCGTGCAAGAAAGAGCACGAAAAACTGAAGAAAAAATCCAAGTCTGCGATTCAACTCTTCGGCATTGTGCAGGGCGGACTCGAAAAAGATTTGAGACAGAAGTGCGCCGAAGAACTCATCTCGATCGGCTTCGACGGTTACGCCATCGGCGGACTGGCCGTGGGCGAATCGGAGGAAGAAATGTACCAAGTCCTAGACTACGTCTGTCCCCTGCTCCCGAAAGACAAACCGCGATATTTGATGGGCGTCGGCGAACGTCACCAGCTCAAAGCGGCGATCGCAAAAGGCATCGACATGTTCGACTGCGTCTCACCGATGCGCGAGGCGAGACACGGCAACGTATGGCTCACCGACGGAACGAAACTCAAGATCCGCCGCGCCGAATACGGCAAAGATTTTTCGCCGATCGATGCCGATTCTCCCGCAGAGATAAGCCAAAAACACTCACGTGCCTATCTTCATCATTTACTGCGCCTCGGCGAACGCTACGGCGAAACCATCGCGTGCCTGCAGAACATGGCGATGATTTTGAAATGCGTAAAAGACATTCGAAAAGAAATCGACAATCAGTGACGAGATTTGAAAAAGCTTTGATCTGATCTGAACGACTGGAAGGAACGACGAGCGATTGAATCCACATCCAAAGGGATGGAGCGCGCCGCAGCGGGGGGTGAGGGTGGGTATCGGCGCGCAGCGTTTTCTTGGTTACTTCTTTGTCGCGGACAAAGAAGTAACGTTATCGATTCATCCACCAACGTTTTAAAGGAGGCAGCGACAACGTCGAAAGCAGATAACCCACCACCGGAATCAGTCCGCTCAAAAATGGCTTGTCCGACGCCATCGACTGCAAGAACAGAACCGCAAACACGTACGTAATGCCGGCGATCACCGCTCGTCGAAAGAGGCTGACCTCCCACGCCTTCTCGGCTTCCACGCGATAATTCCGATCTTCGATATTCTTGAGCCTCTGTTCGATGTCCATGATCGAATGATACGCCAAAAAAGCGACTCACTCCTAATGAACTACTTACCGACCGTGACGATTTCGATCTCCGTGTAACCCTGACGGTGTCCACGGTAGGTCTTGTGGAAACGCTTGCGGCGCTTGAATTTGCGAACGACGATCTTCTCGTCCTTGCCGTGCTTGAGCACTTTGGCAGTGACCGTTGCACCTGCAATGAACGGCGTACCGACCGTTGCAGTGGATCCGTCCTCGGAGAGGAGCAGAACCTTATCGAAGGTCACGGTGTCGCCCTCCTTGGCCTCAAGAAGCGGAACATGCATCTTCTGACCGACTTCGGTCTTTTCCTGAAAGCCTGCGATGTCGACGATTGCGAACATGAGCTGGGGCAGTGTAGCGGCCAGGGAAAGGGCGTGCAATACCTTTTCTCTGCCCCTATTATGCCGTGGTAGACTCACCGACGTTCGGGCGCCTGGCTCAGCCGGGTCGAGTATCGCGCAGCGATACGAGCAATAAGGAAAGGATGCTCGTCTTTGATCTTTTATCTCCACATCGTCTCAGGGCGCCTAGCTCAGCTGGGTCGAGTACCGCGAAGCGGTACGAGCAATCAAAGAAGGATGCTCGCCCAAGATCATTCCTACACATCATCGTCTCAGGGCGCCTAGCTCAGCTGGTTAGAGCATCTCGCTTACACCGAGAGGGTCAGGGGTTCGAATCCCTTGGCGCCCACCAAAACCCTCGACGACCGATCAAAATCCCCGTACCCTGTCTCCACTATGACGAACGCCCTCCTCATCATCGAAGCCGTCCTCGGCTCTCTCGTCGCGTTTCTGATCCTCCTTCAGCACCGCGCATCCGGCCTCTCCGCCACGTTCGGCGGCATGGGCACCACGTACGTTCAGCGCCGCGGCGCCGAGCGCGTTCTCTTCGTCCTCACCGTCTGGTTGTCCGTTGCCTTCTTCGGCATCGCGATCGCCATGATGTACATCTAAGACGACGTTCCTTCGAGTGTGCTTGTCCTGCGTCGGGGCTTTTGTCCTTGTGCCACACCCGCTCGAATTTCCTCTGGTATAGTGCCCGTCTGACATGAAGCCACTGCGTTCCGCCATCAGAGTCATCGGCGCCATGAGCAAGGCGGAACGAATCATCCTTGCCGTTTTGACGGGCATCCTCACCGTCAGCCTTCTTCTGATGCTGCGGCTCTTCTACGTGGAGAACACCACGAACGTCGCGGTCGTCGGCGGCACCTACATAGAAGGAGCGGTCGGCGAAGTGCTGCCGCTCAACCCGTGGTTCATCACGAGCAACGACGTCAGCCGCGACATCGTGTCGCTCGTCTTTTCGGGTCTCATGAAGTACGACCCCAAGACCGGAAAAGTGATCGATGACCTCGCGACCGTGGACATCAGCAACGACAACCGCATCTACACCGCCACGCTCAAGCCGAACATTCTGTGGCACGATTCCACGAAAGAAAATCCGCACCCCGTCACGGCCGACGACGTGGTCTACACGTTCAAGACGATTCAGGAACAGGGCTTCCCGAACCCGATTCTGCAGCAGAACTTCAGGGGCGTGGAAGTGGAGAAGATCAACGACCGCACCGTCCGCTTCCGTCTGAGCAAGCCCTACTCGTTCTTCAGCAGCAACCTGACACTCGGTCTCGTACCCAAAAATGCGTTTGAATCGATTCCCGTCGATAAGCTCGACCAAGCGCTCGATTTCGGCCTGCACCCCATCGGTGCCGGACCGTACGCTTTCCTCAGCTTGCTCCAAACCGATCTCTCCACGGAAGTGACGCTCAAGCGCTTCCCTCAGCAGGGAATGCCGCAGTACAAAATCGACCGCGTGGTGTTCCGCGCATTCTCGGATTACCAGACGCTGCTCACCGACATCATCAACATGAACGGCGTGCGCCTCGTGCCGAGAAACGAGAACGGGGAGCCGATTCTGCCGCGCCGATTCCAAGCCGTCCCCTACTCTTTGCCGCAGTACGTGGGACTGTTCTTCAACTTCGATCGCGAGATTCCGGCCGACAAGAACGTGCGCCTCGGTCTGCAGCTCGCCATCAACAAACAGGAAGTCGTCGACGCCATTCATGAGGTGCAAGTCATCGATACGCCGCTGCTGGAAATCGATCTCGCCGACTGGCGCTACAAGTTCGACGCCACCGCCGCGCAGGGAGCGTTCTTCGAATCCAACTGGAACGTACCCGAAAAAGTGCGGCTGCAACGCCTGCTCGAGCAGCGCGAGACGAACGCCGTCGGACCGCTCGCATCCGTTCCGCGTGTCGCCCTCCTCAGTACCGGTGCCACGCTCACCATGACCGGCTCGTCGAGGAATCTGAAATTCCCCATCTCCATCAACGGTATCCGCGTGGAAACGGGCGTCACGATCAAAGGCGTGAGGCAAACGCTCTCCGGCGCGTGGATCGTGAAACTGCCCGCCGGCAACGGCATGAGCGGCTCGCTCAAGATCGGCATGAACATCCTCAAGATGACGGATGCCAAGGACGACATCGTGGACTCGGCGTACTTGGAGCGCATGACGGAATCCGGAAAGTTCCGTCTGGCATCCACCGAGCAGCAGCTCGTGGAACAATTCATCCGCAGCAAGCAGCTCGCGGCCGAGGACAAGCGCCGCATCACCGTGCAAGACATGTACCTGGACAACGGTTTCCTCAGGCGAAAATCGGAAACCGACGCACCGCACACGCGCATCAACGAACGCGGCAAACCCTTGAGCATCACCATTCTCACGAGTCCCAAGCCGGACACGTACCGCACGGTCGCGGCCGTCATCAAAAAACAGTGGGAAGCGGTGGGCGCCAGCGTCACGCTCGACATTCCGGAGAGCCGCAAAGACTTCGAGGACAAATTGCTGAAGCGTCAGTACGACGTGGTGCTGTTCGGTGAATCGCTGTTCGATAACCTCGACAGCTACCCGTACTGGCACAGCAGCCAGATCCAGGAACGCAACGACGAGAGCAAGCTGAGGCTCGATGCGTTCAACCTGTCCCAGTACACGTCGTTCGAAGCCGATGCGCTCCTCGGCCGCATCCGTGAAACGAGCAACATGGACTCGCGCACCAAGGCGCTCAAGGAGCTCAACGACCTTCTGAAGAAAGACATTCCGGCCATCGTTCTCTACTCCCCGCTCTCGGTGTTCGCCCACGACGAATCGCTCCACGGCGTCTCGATCAAAAAATTATCGCTGCACGCCGACCGCTTCGCCGACTTCGACCAATGGTACGTGGCTACGGAACGCCGTTTCCAGGACGGCAAAGGCTGGATGTCGTTTATTCCGTGGCTTTTCCGCCTCGGAAGTCGCTGAACACTTGCCAATCGGGCCTGAAAGTCCCCTTGTGTTCACCTTCAAGTTTCCCTATGATCTTGCGGCTCACAAGCCTTCTTCATGGAAGTTCTCCTTCTCACCGACATCGCAGGCATCGGAAAGAAAAACGACCTGATCGTCGTGAAGAGCGGCTTTGCCCTGAACCACCTCCTGCCCAGCAGGAAGGCTCTTGTGGTCACTCCGAACGTCCGTAAGCGTTACGCCGAGCACATCAAGAAACGCGCCATGGAACGCGAGAGCGAGCGCGCACTCGTCACGTCTCTCACGAACACCCTCGCAGGAAAGGTGGTGCACATCGTCGCCAAAGCCAGCAAAGCAAACAAGCTCTACGCCGCCGTTTCCGCCAAGCAGATCACGGACGCGCTCAAGAGCGAGTTCGGCATCGAGATGGCCGAGTCGTCACTCCAGATTTCCGAGCACATCAAGGCCGTCGGCATGCACGCCATCAAGGTGGTCGTCGGTGCCCAGACCGCAGAGATCAAGGTGGAGGTGAAGGCAGAAGCCGAGGCACCCGCCAAGGCAGCCTAAGCGACGCTGGTCTACGAGCCGAAACATTGTTACCCTCTCTTTATCCATGCAGGATTTTGGCGGACTAGAATCATCAGCCCCCGGAGAAGGCGCGTCAGGCGCTTCCGAAGCGCTCTCCGAAAGCGCCAAGCAACGTTTTGCGCAGGCCCAGCAGCAGATCAAGCAGATTATTAAAGAAGAGAAGAAGTCCAAGAAGCGTGATGACCGCGTTGCCGCGACCATCCGCCAGTTCATGGACGACGACAAATACGCGCACTTGTTCCAGCTGATCTCGCGCCTCGCCGCACGCGACTGTCCGTCGATCTTCATCTTGGCACTGCTGTCTTTGATTCATCAGGGCGCCCTGGAAGCCGTAGAGGAGTACATCGCCGAGCAGAAAATGGTCATCCAGAAGCCGGACATGAGGAGCCTTACGCTCGGCGGCAAAGACAAACTTCCGCCCGAGATTCAGGAAAAGTTGATCCTCTGGTCGTCGCGCCTGCAGCTCGTGATGTCCGTGGACACCGTGAAAATCCTGAGCCACTTGATGGTCGACGAGAGCAACATCGACGGATCGGTGCTGCAGCTCACCACCTTCATCCTCGTGGATTTCTTCGACGGACTGAACCGCCCCGTGGAGTACGAAGCACTGCAGCCGCTCACGATTAAAATTTTGCAGGACATCATCGAACCGCACATGGACGTCATGGAGAAGCACTTCCAAAAGCTCCGTGAAGAAGCAAATCCGAGAGACGAGGATTAGCGCTTGAGGACGGCCAAGAACGCGTCTTGGCTCAGGTTCACTTTGCCCATTTGTTTCATGCGCTTTTTACCGCGCTTCTGTTTGTCGAGGAGCTTGTCCTTGCGGCTGCGGTCTCCGCCGTACAGGTAACCGGTGACGTCTTTGCGCATGGCACCGATGTCTTCGCGAGCGATGATCTTTCCGCCGATCGCGGCTTGGATGGTGATTTGGAACTGCGCCTTGGGAATGACTTCCTTGAGCTGCTTGCAGATTTTGAGTCCGGCATCACGCGACTCGCTGCGGTGCACGATGACGCTGAGTGCGTCGGCCGGCTCACCGAGGAGGAGGATGTCCATTTTTACGAGATCGCCCGGGCGGTAGCCCAAGTGCTCGTAGCTCAGCGATGCGTAACCGGAGCTCGCCGACTTCAGCTTGTCGAAGAAGTCGAGCACGATGGATGCGAGCGGCACCTCGAAGTGCATGAGCGCGCGGTCATCATCGATGTATTCGAGTGACAGATAAATACCGCGACGTTCCTGCACGAGCTGCATGGCGGGGCCGACGTCCTGGCGACGACAGACGATTTCGAGTCGCACCCACGGTTCGCGAATTTCTTCGATGTACGTGGGGTCCGGCATTTCCGCGGGGTTGCTGATGAGCGCGATGCTCGGATCCTCGATCTTGAGGAGGCTGGCGCGCACGACGGATGCGGGACGAGCCGCCTTGAGCTGCACCTCGTACAGCACGCTCGGAGCGGTGATGATGAGGTCGCAGTCGTACTCGCGTTCCAGGCGCTCCTGGATGATGTCCATGTGCAGGAGTCCGAGGAATCCGCAGCGGAAACCGTTGCCGAGGGCCGTATTGTGCTCGTACGCGATTTCGATAGCGGCATCGTTCAGTGACAACTTTTCGAGCGAATCGCGGAGCTTGGGATACTCGTCGGACTGCGACGGATACAGGCCCGCGAAGACCATCGGCTGCACTGTTTTGTAACCCGGCAAAATCTGCGCCTCGGGCGACGATGCGATGGTGTCACCGACGCGCGCTTCGGCAACGGCCTTGAGACCCGTCACGATGTAGCCGATCTGTCCCGCGACGAGCGTGTCGTCCGAGACGTACTTGGGCGCGAAATAACCAACGTCGAGCACTTCGAAGTCCACTTTGGACCCGAGCAAGCGCGCCTTCATGCCTTTCTTGAATTCACCCTCCATGACGCGAACGTATGTCACTGCACCGCGGTACTCGTCCATGACGGCGTCGAAGATGAGTGCGCGCGAAATGTGCGCCATGGCTCCCTGGTCGCTGACGGAATCTTTGGGAGCCGGAATGCGGTTGATGACGGCCTCAAGCACATCGGGCACACCCGTCCCCTCTTTGGCCGAGATCTTGAGGATGTCCTCTTTCTTGCAGCCGATCATTTTGACGACTTCGTTGCTGACGCGCTCGGGGTCCGCGGCGGGCAGATCGATCTTGTTGAGAACGGGGATGATGACGAGGTTGTGCTCCATGGCCATGTAGAGCACGGCGAGCGTCTGGGCCTGGATTCCCTGCGACGCGTCCACGAGCAAGATGGCGCCTTCGCAGGCGGCCAAGCTCCGGCTGACCTCGTAACGGAAGTCCGTGTGCCCGGGAGTGTCGATGAGGTTGAGTTCGACCCCTTTGTACTTCATGCGCACGGGCGTCAGCTTGATGGTGATGCCGCGTTCGCGCTCCAAATCGAGCATGTCCAGGGTCTGTTCTTTCATCTCACGCTTTTGCAGCGTGTGCGTGACTTCCATCATACGGTCGGACAAGGTCGACTTGCCGTGATCGATGTGGGCGATGATGCAGAAATTGCGACGCTCCATATGGTTTATCCTGAGACGAGTCCGCAAAAACGGACGAGTCGAAGGGCCCGCTTATCCTAGGCAAAAAGCCGCTGAAACACCAGGCAAAGCAAGTTACGTACGATATCGAATTCATGCGTTACCGCGGAGCTCCGTCGCTCTTATTCGTCGGATCAAGAAGCCTGGT
This sequence comes from uncultured Candidatus Peribacteria bacterium, assembly GCA_964611095.1. Lineage (GTDB taxonomy): Bacteria > Patescibacteriota > Gracilibacteria > Peribacterales > Peribacteraceae > CAZKJL01. The sequence continues at coordinate 39,654 of CAZSWJ010000005.1, read as the reverse complement.
GATTCCATTCGCATACTTTTCAGCATCACCCAGATTCTCACCGAAGTACGCAGCCGCCCTTTTGTACAACGCATCCGTTTTCTTATCCTCAACGGCAACGGCGACTTGGTTCAGGATCGTTTTGCACTCTTCGAGAACCGCATTGTACTTCTCAACGGTGATACTGCCTTCGTACAAACCGTTGGCCAAGTTGTTGACCCTGGCTTCGATGCTGCCTGCCAAGTACGAGCGAATGACATTGATGGCCTTGGCATTGCCCGAGGAAACGAGAACCACATCGACACCCGGCCAGTCGACGCTCGGAATGTAGCTGTCCGCAATGTGCAGATGATGCGAAAGCTTGCTCAAAAGACTCTGGCGAATGCCCTGCCATGCACTTTGTCTTTCCTCCAAATTCCCCTTCTTTCCAAGATTTCCCATGGTACTGAACATGGCCACCTCTTCACCCGAACGGATGTTGTTTGCATACTCCATGACAGCCATGACGATCTCTCCATCCGGAGCGGAACCCTGTGAAATTTTTGAGAGATCGATCCAACGACGGTCGCCTTCGTCCGTGATGTATGAAAGCAACAACGGTTCTCCCGCTTTTTCCATCTGCTTCCTTCTGAGCATCAGTTCGGCATACAAATCCGCCTGCTCATAAGCGGAGTTCAACGGTCGCTCAAATCGACCCTGAGTGATCATTTTCATGTAGATCAATTTGTGTCGGATGAAATCTTGGCGCTCCAATTCAGTGGCATCCGCTGGAGCCAAGAGATTTTTTTTGAAATACGCTTCCATGATGGAAGCACGAGCGCCGATTTGTGCGCTGTCGATGGTATTTGCGGCTTTGATTTGATCCTCTTTGCTCGGAAAAGCAATGCGCGGATACAGAGCACCTCCTCCTCCCGCCTCAACGGCATTGGACAAATTCGTATCGCGCAATTTTCCCATGAGACCGGCGCTGTCGTACTCATTCATCCAGTTGTCGATTCCCCGAGTCCAATCGGCACTCACTTCATTGCGCGCCCTTCTGTAATCGGCGGCATAGAGAACGGGGGCTGCCAAAACGATTTGCGGACCGACGCTAAGCGGCATGGTAGCCATCAAACCACCCGCCTCAAGAGCTGTGGTGTAGTAATTGTCGCGATACGTGTTCTGAAGTTCCGCGTTGCCCTCGGCACCCTTTACGCGCTGATGCGTATAATACGCTTCCACGGCAGCCATCGCAGGAATGATTGCCGACGTGCCGTATTTGAAAACGACACCCGTTCCTCGCATGACCGCCGCACCCCCGCGAACCAAACGAGCCTCTCTCAGGAAACCCAGCTTGGAAATGGTTTGTCCGGCTCTCGTGCTCTCAAGCCACTGAGCCACTTGGCGTTCTTTGGCGAGATATCTCATTTTCTGGAGCGCACCTTGCGTTTCTTTGCTCAGGGTGGTGGATTCGCGTACCCCGCGCAAGGCATTCCACGTGGCCCTGGTGGTATTCACGGCACCCCGATACAAGCGCGGTGCGGCAAATCTGCCGACTTTATATACCGTCGGTCCTGCGGCCATGATCGCGGCGATGATCCACGGTGAAAGTGCCGCAAGCCCGGCAAATTTCATGAGGTCCTTGGAATATTCCCAGTACGCGCGCTGCATCTTGAAAAGAGCGCCTGCGGTATCGAGGTGCAGTTTCACGTTGTCGTCGAGACCGTCGAGGAATTTGGCGTATTCACCGATGAATCCGGTCTTCTGCTCGGGATCTCCCCAGTCTTTGCGACGCTGGCGCAGTAGCAGAATGAAGGCCGTCGCCTTATTGACGGTGACTCCGGCAACGACTTGTCCGGTCATGTCGGCACCGACTCTTTGACCCTCCATGGCCTGAAGCACATCTTCGCTCACGGGCTCGTTGGCAAAACTTGACGGAGGATTCTTCTGCTGAAATTCATCGATGAGGGACATCGTCTGACGCAGGTTGTTGATCTTGCTGCGGTCGAAATTGTTCATGGCATCCAAGACGCTCTTCGTACGCTTCTTGATCTCCATTTTCTCCGCATCGTTGAGTTCGGCCCAGGTCTTGTCCTTGGGCCAACCGAGAACTTCCAAAATGGGCCCGGAGAGCTCGTCTTTCATTTTTTCGTTGCTCTTCACTTCGGGCAAGCCGACCAGGGGAGCGGCTTTGTTGTAGGTTTTGTCGATGATGTTCATGGCCGTGCCCTTTTCGCTCGGCAGCCAGCCTGCGGCGATGCGCGAAAGCTTCACGGCGACATCGGCGACGATCACCTGACCGTTCTTGGTCCATGCGTCTTCGATGTTTTCCATCGTGCCGGGCTCAAGCATCTTACTGGCCTCATCGAGACTTCCCCTGATGGCGTTCTGACGGAACTTCGCTCGTTCATCGAGCCAGTTCTGCAAGCCCTCGGCATCCTTGGGAGCCGTTGCGTTCAATGGAGCCGTGACACCGAGCGTGGTCATGGAATGGCCGATGTGATGCTGCGTACGAGCGATTTCGTCGAGTTCCAACTGATACTGACCGAGGTCGTTGACGAACGCGGTAAGATCCCCGCTCATTTGACGACGAATGTTGTGAAGGTATTGCTTTTGATCTTCGATTTTCTTGGGTTCTTCCTTTGAAAAAGTTTTTTCGAGCTCGCGCTGAACCGTCAGCAAATCTTTGTCGAACTCTTGCCACAGCTCGATGTACGCCGTCTGCGGAACAAAATCTTGATCCAAGCCCGTCGCCTTTTTATCACCAGCAAGAATATCGACGATTTTCTGGTTCAGCTCGTTCGTACGAACGGATTGAGCTTCGGCGGTACCCGTCGTCAAAAGCGTGCGATCGGCAGGCTGAAGAGCCATGAGCGCTTCTTCAAATGGCCTCTGCAATTCCTGCGACGTAGCCGTTTCGAGTCCGAGTTGCTCGGCGATGGAATAGTCCAAACGTGCGCGGGAGAGCTCTCGCTCCTGATCGGCATTGCGCTGCGGAATGATCGACAAGCGGTCGATCGTTTGTTTGAGTGCAGGCATGTTCCTCTGGAGACGGATTTGGTCGCGGAACTGCACGGCATTGCCGAACCTCACGCGATAGTCGAGCGTCTCTCTGAGCACCTTCACGTACTGCGTCGTATTTTTTTCAAACGAATCGAAATTCTTGGGGAGCGGAAGATTGAGCTTGCGACCCAGTTGACGAAGCGCTTCATAGCGATCGAATGTTTCCCCGATCTGTCTCACGACTTCGGGCAAGTACTCGTAGTACGCGGCACCCTGGTTGGAAACGATGAGCTCTCGCTTCAGACGCTGTTGATCTGCAGGATTCGAGGCCCTGTTGAGCTCCGCGGTGACCTGGAGCGAACGCATCATGGAAAGATCCTGCAAAACTCCCGTCAGTTCACTGAAGTTCTCCACTTTCTTGTCTTTGAGTGCATCGGTGATCCTTTTCACAAGCTCGGTCTCCGTGAGCGTACCTTCCTTGAATTTGAATTCGCCTTTCTGGTTGCGCTCAATGTCACCCGGCAGCTGTTCCTTGGGCTTGCCCAGGATCAGATTGAGTTTCACCAGTTCATCCGACCACTCGGTATTGAGTGGCTGACGTTCGCCGCCTATCTCTTGAGGAAGCTGCATGATGAATGTTTGTATGAATGTTTATCGTTTTGTCTCTAGAGATTGAACGATTCCAATCCCTTCGGAATGGAACCGGCTCCGCCGCCTTCGAGCGGTACGGTCTTGGGGTCGAATACACTCAGACTTTTGCCCACACCCGCGGCAATTTGCTTGCGAGCGGAAGCGACGCCGGCCATGAGAAGTTCCCACTGACCGGTGAAGTAGAATGCTGCACCCACTCCGGCTGCCGCTGCTGCGGCAAGCAAGAGAGCGGTGACGATTTTGTTGTTCTTGGCGAACGTTTTGATCTTGGCCCACAAACCTTTCTTTTCCATTTCCTTACTGAAAACCTTATTGCGTGCCAATGTCTGAACACGCTTGCTCGCATCGGTAAGGAGCAAACGTACGCGCTCCGTAAGGTCTTTCTTTTTCACTTCTTTCTTGAGATCCGGATCGTCCAAAAGCGCCTTTTGCACCTCGTCGGTTCCCTTTTCCGCAACATACTCGAGTGAGCCCAAGTTCAAGGAACGAGCGGACAGATTGCCGCGAACGGCTGCCTTGAACGGATTGAGATCGAGTTCGCCGCGAGATGAGCCTCCTGCTTCGGAAATCATACAGTGGGGATGGAAACCGTAAGCGAATGTAAGAGGGAATGACGAACTTCGGACAAATCGGCGATTCCCTGCACATCCTCCCGGGATTTGACGTTCGGAAGAATACGACCGATGAGAATGGTGATTGCATCGGGGCCGAGTGCGAACAGAAGCTGGTTGATGGCTGCGTCGCTGATGCTTCCGAGATCGATCCCGTTCACGAGCGCATTGAACTGCTCGGGAGATTGAATTTCACTGATCTGTCGTTGGAAATGAAGAACTGCGGGATCGGTGATTTCCATCATTTCAAGACGGAGATCCCTGGCCTCCTGCGTATCCTGAAAAACGATGGTTTCCGGTTGAACTTTACAATCTTTACGAAGATCGGCGCTCAGCTTGGAAAAGACCGCCTGTTCCGCGTCGTTGAGGATGAGTGTTTTCATTGGAAACAGTATAGCACAAAAGGAGAGTTTCTTAAAGAGATGACGACAACGTCTTGAGCGAGTCCCGCAGCGCGATTTTGCCACTCTCAATGCTCTGCAGCCACTGTTCTCGCAGTCCGGGGTTCTTGAGAAAATCGCTCTTGAGGACCGCCATCTTATCCCCCGCTCCCTGCGGAACCACATCGACGGGGATCTTCATGGCGAGCGCAGCAAGTGCGCCGTGGTAGCGCTGCGAGAGCACTTCGGACGCTCCCGCGACCTCATCGAGGAGTTGCGTGACGGACAGAATCTCGACGACCGTCGCCTTTCCTCTGCAGAGTTTTGCGATGACCGCAGCCACCTGCCTCTCGGCCGGATCGGGCTGCATGAGGAGAATTCGTACCGAGCGATCACTGATTTTTTCGCGTACGGCAGCGAAGAATTTCTCATCGGAATTCGTGCGCGGAATGATGACGAGCACCGGTTCTGCGGATGATTTTTTTGGATGCGCTGCGAAGAGCGCGAACGCCGGATCGAACGTGAGAACGGGCGTGCATTTCAACTCCCACGAACGAAGTCTTGTGAGTGACGCTTCATCGCGAACGGAGATGAACGACGCACGTCGATACGTCCACATGGCCAAATGTTTTCCAAGTTTCGTGCCGTACGGACCGGCACCTTGGAATGCCAAAACGATCGGCGTACCGAAGAGTTTTGCCGTCGCCGCATACGCCCACCAAAGAACGCAGGCCCACACCGACTCGATGTCGGTAAACAGCGAGCCTCCGCCAAAAACCAGGGCATCGGCCTTGGCGATTGCGGCAATGGTTTTCCACCACGGAGCAAAGAGTGACCGAAGTCCGAGCGGCAATCTCGGTACCTCACCACTCCCCTTCGCACTCCCCGAAACGGAGATCCATTCGATCTCGGGCATCATCTTCAAAAAGTATTCACGCAGCGCTTCATCGCCGATATTGCCGACGCCGTAGTTACCGACGAGAACGCACTTCATACGTCACGATGATAACGCAAAAAAGACACCGACCATACGTGTGTGCCTCGACTATTTGGCGGCCTCTTCCTTCTTGGCCTCGGCGACCGGAGCCTCTGCGGCGGGAGCTGCCTCAACGACCGGAGCCGGAGCTGCGGCGATGGAGAACTCTTCGGCGTTGGTGAAGCGCTCGCTGAGGCGAGCACTCTTACCCGTGCGGTGCCTGAGGAAGTTGAGCTTGGCGCGGCGAACCTCGGCGACCTTCTTCACTTCGATTTTGACGATGTTGGGAGAGTGCAACGGGAAGACGCGCTCCACTCCGACACCGGAGGAAATGCGGCGAACCGTGAAGCTGCAGTCCGTGGGGCTGTGTCCGCGGTGCATACCGATGACGAGACCCTCGAAGATCTGCACGCGCTCCTTATCGCCTTCCTGCACCTTGGAGTGCACGCGCACGGTGTAACCGGGCTGCACGTCGGGGCGCTTGAGGGACATCTTGTCTGCCTGTTCTTTGAGGGCGATACCTGTCATAAAGCTGGGAAAGTTTAGAGAATGGCACCGTGGCTGTAAAGGGCAAAAAAGTAGTATGTAGCAAGTAGTACGGGACAAGGAAGGGATATTACAAATTCAGAACAATCCCCTATCTACCTACTATTTACTACGTACTACTTATTACTTCCTCGCCTCCTCCACCTCCTTTTCGATGTGGTTCACGGCGACCATGTGGCGCGGATCGTCGACGATTTCCAGGATGAACCTGTCGCGGAGACTCAAGCGATACAGGAAGTCGGCCTTGGAGAAGAGAGAGTACTTCACATTCCTCATACCCGGGTCCTGTGCCAAAAGCAGCTCAATGACCTCTTTCTTCACATCTCCGACGACGAGCAGGTCCACTTTGCTGTGCGTCCCCACGAACGTACCGGCCAATTCCAGGAACTGGAGGCCCGGGAGCGTCTTGAGAGCCGAAACCGTGGCGCTCTCCCCTCCCTTCACCTCTTTGGAGAACATACTCTGCAGCTCTTTAAAGAAGATGAAATCGGTGTCCGTCTTGTAGAACTTCTTGCGATTCCTGTGACGCGCCTTCACCAAACCGATCTTGCGGAGGTTCTCGAGCTCCCGGCGGATGGAGTTGATTTGCTCTCCAAGGAGACGAGTGAGCTGGCGGATGAAGTATTCCTCTTCGGGGTGCAGCAGGAAGACCGACAAAAGCTTCACGCGGGTCTGCGAGCTGAACAGTGATTTGAGCGCGTCGTGAACCATCGAAGAGCTTCAAAGGGAGAGATAAGACTCTGATCACAAATGTTACTCACTACGGATAGTGAGAGCAAGAAAATTGAACAGTATCTATGTTCAATGATTATACTCAGACTTTTTGGCTTATAATAAACAAAATAATGATATTTATTTTTATGAATAACTTGCTTATGAACACAAAATTTATACACTATTTTTACGGGAATGTTACACAATCATATTCGGCCCCTGGAGCCTCCTCTCAGCACAATTGAATAAAAAGGTAAAAAATGCTATACTGATGAGAAATGTTTCACACAAAAACCAAGTACCTGATCGGGCTCCTGGCCGCCGTCATTCTGGCAGCGGCGTGGCACAACGGACTCCTCGGTGCCGAAACGGCCTACGCTCAAGCCGCCCTGACGCCCGGAACGGGTGCTGCGGTCCGTGGAAGCCTCGGTGAGGACATCATCAAGCTCGTGCAGAAGCTGGCGTTCATCAATACGTTCCTCCACGTCATCCTGCTCGTGGTCCTGAACATGATGCAGTACCTGCTGCAGGCCGACTTCTTCAACGATCCCACGATGATGGGGGCGCTGAATACGATCTGGCAGCTGTCCCGAAACATCATGAACGTTGTCTTCGCGGTGATGCTCATCGGAGTGTCGTTCTACGTCATCATCACGGCAAGCACCGAGAAAGTGAACGACAAGGTCCGTAACTTCGTCGTGGCGGTGATCCTCGTGAACTTCTCGTGGTTCTTCCCCCGCGTCATCATCGACGTGGCCAACGTGCTCACGGCGACGGTGTTCTCCATCCCGAGCGCTCTGCCCAACTTCACCTGCAGGACCCTGGACAACAGCACGCCGCCCAAGCCGGTGCCGTGCAAAGTGGTCGTGGACGCCACGATCTTCCCCACCCCTGCCCAAGCAACTGCCTTCTGTCCGAATGCCGGAGACCCCGACTGCAAATGCATCACGGGACTGGAGTGCCATAAAACCGAAGACTTCGACGTTGCCGTGACGCACATGTCCGCAGGCCACGCCATGATCAACGGCATCGTGGTCAGTTTCGCGCGCATCACGCAGCTGTCCCGCGTGCCCACCACGCTGGCCATCGCCGGCGGCGGACCCATCGGTACGGGCAGGGCCGCATCGGTCTCATTGCAGATCGCCTTCAGCGTGCTCCTCTCCCTCGTCATTCAGCTGGCCGTGGTGCTGCCCATGATCGGACTCGCCATCGGACTGCTCATCCGTATCGTCATCATTTGGGTGACGACGGCATTCATGCCCTTCACGTTCCTGGGCTACGTCATCAACGGCAAACTCGGCACCGACGTCTTCGGCTTCGAGGTGAACGTCTGGCAGGAATTCATCAACGCGGCGTTCCTCCCGGCCGTGGTTGCCGTGCCGTTCGTCATCGGATTCATCATGCTCTCCACCGTGGCACAGATTCCGGCTCCGCTCGGAAGCTTCACGCAGACGTTCAACGTGCCCATCATCAACGGCGTCACGAGCTGGTGGACGTTGCTCTGGATGATCGCCGCCATCGCCATCATCTGGACCGGTTCGTTCAAAGCGCTCGCCAAGAACAAGATCGTGGGACAGTTCACCGACAAACTCAAGGGCTACGGTGAGTACGTCTTCAAGGGTGTGGCGCAACTCCCGCTCCTCACTCCCCTCCCGCTCCCGGGCGGCGGCAAAGGCAACCTGGGCACCGCTCTCAACTTGCCCAAATTCACCGCCGACGCCATCCGCGCCAAGGCGTCCGGCAGAACGGACAAGAGCCTGGGCGAACTCATCCAAGATGCCGTGGGCGGCAAGAAGAACGCCGCTACGGAAGCGGCCAAACTCAATGCGGCAAGCCAGACCAAGCTTGCCAATGCCATCGATGAACTTTCTCGCGGCGTGAACAAAGACAAAAACTTCACGGATATCCGCAAAGAATTCGGCCTGAGTTCGACCACGTCGGAAAAAGAAACGCTCGAATTCTTGAAGCAGGTCGCCAGCAACACCGCAGCCGGAGGCACGCTGAACAACGACGCCGTCAAGCGCAAGCTCGATGCCGAAATCGCCAAACGTTAATCATCACCCATGGCCACTCCCCTCGACGTTCTCGGCCTGAACCAAAAAGCTCTCGATAACGAGAGCGACAAATGGCGCGAGCTCGACGCTGGCATTCCGAAAGAAGGACCGCTCGCCGCCGAGTTCGCACAGGTGCAGGCGGAAGCCACGAGCATTCTGCAGCGTTTGCAGATGGTTCTCCGTGACCCGAACGGCCAGAAGATCGTGGAAGGCCAGGGCGAAAAACTCGCCGAGCTCTATCGCAAGGCTGTGGACATCAAATCCAGGTTCACGCAGCAGAGCGTGGGCAATGTCCTCGGCGGAACGCAGGACGACATGACCGGTGCGATCGAAGCAAAGATCGAGCACGCGACGGACCCGCTTCCGACCGCGGGCCGCAAAGCGATGAACGCCGACCTCAAGAAAATCGCGACTGCTCTCGCCGTCAATCCGGCCGACGTGCTGGAGAAAACGCAGCCGAAGGGAAACCTGTTCTTCCTGCGCCACTACGGCAACTTCGGACTCGACATGGATCAGATCGTGAAGCAGGAGAAATTCCTGAAGCAAGTGATGGAACAAGGCGCCGCGGCTCCCGAGCTCGTGGCGGTCGCCAAGAACTTGCAAGCCGGCATCGACAAACTGAAGTCGCAGCACCAACGCCAAGCCGATGGCGACGCATGGTACCGCCAGCACTTCGGATTCAAAATGGATACGAGGCCGCTGCGCATCATGGGCGGCATCCTCGGCAGCATCATCACGACCATGGGCCTGGCTCAGACGGCGTTCCGGAAAGATCACTCGTTCAGTCCGGCCACCGCCGGCTGGGGAATTTTCACGGCAATGCTCGTCCGACCCGACCTGTTCCAGGGCGGCAGCACCGGACTTCTCGCGACCATGGCATCCGTCGGCAGCACACCCGTGCGCGAAGCCGTGGCGCGCGGCGTCAGCGGCGAGGAAGGCGTGAAGGCGTTCGAAGAACTGCAAGCGATGGCAAGGAACGGCAAAACCAAAGCGAAAATCGACACGCTTCTAGCATCCGATCAGCCGATCACGACGGCCCAGCTCGGAACACTCAACGACGACCCGAACAGCGCGTTCGTCACCACGTTCAGCAAAATTCCGGAAGACAAACGCGCGGCAACGCTCGCGACGCTTTCTCCGCGCATGGACACCGGCAAAAAGGAGCTGATGACCGAAATGATCCGCTCGGGAGGACTGATCTCGTAACGATTAGCCGATCTTCGTGAACTCCTTGGTGTACACCTCCAGGGTGTCTTCCAGTTCCACGGGAATGGTGGTGGTGACGCGCATACCGCACTCCATGCCTTCCTTGGCTTCTTTGATGTCGCGCTCGATGTTCTTGAGCGACGTGATGCGGCCCGTGCCGATCTGTGCGCCCGCGCGCATGAGCCTGAACGGCGTGCGCTTGATGAGACCGTCGGTGACCTTGCCTCCGATGACCTGCTCGTTGCCCTTCGTGAAGAAGACTCCGCGAACCTCCAGGTGACCCGTGACCTTCTCCTCTTCCACGGGCTGGATGAGACCCTGGAGCAGGAGCTCAAGGTCCTCGAGCAGCTTGTAGATGATGTCGTAGTGCTTGATGACGACTCCCTCGCGGTCGGCGGTCTTGCCGACGGCCAGCGGGGCTTCCACGTTGAACCCGACGACGATGGCGCTGCCTGCGGCGGCCATCATGACGTCGCTCTCGGTGATGGAACCGATGGCGGCATGGATGACCTTGGCCTGCACTTTGTCCGTGACGAGTTTCTTGAGCGCTTCGCGGATGGACTCGAGTGAACCCTGGGCATCGGCCTTGAGAATGATCTTGAGCTCCTTCAACTTGCCTTCGGAGAGACGGCTCACGAGGTCGGAGAGACCGCGCTTCTGCTCGTGTCCGCGCTTGAGTGCGTACGCTGCAAGATATGCCTTGAGTTCTTTTTCCGTGGGGAAGACCTGCAGAATGTCGCCGACGTTCGGGAGAGCGTCGAGACCCGCGATGACGGCGGGGGTGGAAGGCTCGGCATTGCCGATGCGCTTGCCCGCGGCGTCACTGAGAGCCTTCACTTTTCCGTAGACCTCACCGCATCCGATGATATCCCCCACCTTGAGCGTGCCCGTGTTCACGATGACCGTGGCCAGAGGACCGCGCGACTTGTGGAGGTGGCTTTCGATGACGGTGGCGATGGCGGGACGGTCGGGATTGGCCTTGAGTTCCTCCATTTCGGCCATGAGAAGCACGTGCTCCAAAAGCTCCGGAATGCCCTGCTTGGTGTGCGCCGAACACGGAATCATGGGAACGTCGCCGCCCCAGCCTTCGGCCTGGAGACCTTGGCCCGCAAGCTCGCCCTTCACGCGCTCGATGTCGGCGTTGGGACGATCGATTTTATTGATGGCGACGAGGATGGGAACACCGGCGTCCTTGGCGTGCGCGATGGCTTCGATGGTGGTGGGCTTCACGCCTTCTTCGGCGGAGACGACCAAGATGGCGATGTCCGTGAGCTGGGCTCCGCGGGCACGCATGGCGGTGAACGCCTCGTGACCGGGAGTATCGATGAACGTGATGCGCTTGCCGTTCAAGTCCACCTGATACGCACCGATGTGTTGCGTGATGCCGCCTGCTTCACCTGCCACGACGTTGGCTTGGCGGATGGCGTCGAGGATGGCGGTCTTGCCGTGGTCGACGTGGCCCATGACCGTGACGATGGGTGCGCGCGGACGCAAGTGCGTCGGGTCGTCTTCCTTCGTGAGTTCGGCAAGGTCGTTCGTGAGGAGCGTCTCCACGGAGAGCGACGCCTGTTCGCGCTGCACTTCCACGCCGAGCTCGAGCGCCACGATGGACGCCGTCTCGAAGTCGATCTGCTGGTTGATGCTCGCGAGCACGCCGTTCTTCATGAGGGCCGAGACGATCTTGGGCACCTGGATACCGGCCTTCTCGGCGAACTCCTTCACGGAGATCTGCGACGGAATCATGACGGGGCCGGACTTCTGCTTGATCTGCTCCTGGTGTGCGGGGCGCTCGCGCTTCTCGAACGTCTGCTGCAGCTTGCCTTCGGCACGGCGCAGTTCCTGCTCTTCTTTGGTGAGCATCTTGGGCTTCTCTTTTTGGAGCGCGGCCTTCTGGCGATCGATGGCTTCCTTGGAGACGCCGTCGAGCGTGAGCTTGCGGAGCACGTTCAAGTTCTCCACTTTTGCGGGAGCCGCTTTGACTTCCGCGGGTGCGGCGGCCTCTTCCTTCTTCTCCTCCGTATCACTTTCGGCGGCCGGCATTTTGCCGGAACGCATCGCCTCGATTTCTTCCCAGTTCACGGCGATCTTGCGCTTGTTCGCGACGAAACGGATGAGACCGATCGCCAAGTTGTCCGATGTTTCTCTATCGGTCGGCTTGATGCCGAAGTCCACGTCCATAAGCTCCTTGCGGAGCTCCTGACCCGTAATGCCTAAGATTTTTGCAACCTGAACGAGACGCATGAGTGAAAAGCCATCCACAGCGTATCATGGCAAGTCGGCGAATACCAATGAAGGAAGGGTGGCGAGTGGCAAGCGGCGGGTAGGACCCTGAAATTTTCATGACAAAAAAATCCACCCGCTACACGCCAACCGCCACTCGCTCGTATTACCCGTTCAACTTTTGCACGACGTCGACCGACGGCCCCTTCTTGGCGGGTGCGGACGTGGGCGCTTCTTTGATGACGGTCTTGGGAGCTTCGACGGGCTTGAGAGGGGCGGAAACGACATCCGCCGCGTTCGTCTGCACTTTGATCTCATCCGCGATTTGCTTCACGCATTCCACCACCTTGAGCTGGAAGTTTCCGTACTGCTTCATTTTGAAACCCGATGCACGGGCGTGTCCCCCGCCGTTGAACAGTTTTCCGGCGATGCGATTCACGTCCACGGCCGTGGACGAACGCATGCTCGCCTTGAATCCGCCTTCCTCCACCTCGGTGAAGAGCACGTGCACGTCGGCGTCCGGAATGGTGGAGATGAGTTCGTCGAGAATGCCCGCCGTCTCCTTGGACGTCGCGCCCATTTCCTGCAGATCTTCGCGGCTCACCGCGGACCAGACGATGCGGCTCTCGGTATCGACCTGAATGCGGTTGAGCGCGCGTCCCCAAATCTTGAGCGTGGAGAGCGGCTTGGTTTTGTAGACGTGCTGGATGATCTCCTGCTGGCGTGCACCGAGGTCCAAAAGATTCGCAGCCACTTCGAGCGAACGCGGCGTTGTGTTGGGGTTCTGGAAGCTGCGCGTATCGGTGATGAGACCGGTGAGGAGCAGCGTCGCGACGTCCGGCGTAATGAGATCCTTCCACTTGGGGTTCGTGCTGAACCAGGAAAAGAGCACCTCGGTGGCGCTGGCGCAGGTGGAGTCGATCATCTGCATCTGTCCGAAACGCGTGTTGCTCACGTGGTGATCGACGTTGAGGATCGTCGTGGAATTGAACGTGTCGATGTTATCGGTGTAGATGGATCCGAGGAGCGAAAGCTCGGCGCTGTCCACGACGACGATGAGGTCGTAGGAACTGCCGCCCTCAAAGATGGACACGCTCTTGCTCGTGAACTTCCCTTTTTTGGGAACCACGATGATGTTCACTTTGTGGTCCTCGACGGTGTAGCGAAGTTTGTCGACTTCCACGCCGCCGGAGCAGTCGAGCGTAATGACGAATTCCTGATCGGACGCGATGCTCGTGGAGAGATGTTCGAAGTTCGGCAGGAAGCTCAGGGCCTCGGGTGGAGTGTCGGGACAAATGACCGTGCAGTCTTTTCCGATGGCACGGAACACCGAGTAACAGGCCAAGGCGCTGCTGAGACCGTCCGGATCCACGTTGGCATGCGGGATGATCAGCACGCGCTGTGCCTGATCGATCAGATTGGTTGCTGCCTGTAGTTCTTGTGGGCTGAAGGGCATTGGACAAGTTATCGTATTATTATCTCATAATACTATTAGAAAATCAAGTACTAATACTGTCAAGTATGGGGAAAAAGGATGGAATTGTAACCCCGCTTGGCGTTCCGCGCCAGCAAAGAAGAGTGGAACTGATGGCATTTAGACGCTAAGATTCCGCAGCTACGGGGTGTAGCTTAGTTGGTAAAGCGCCAGGCTGGGGGTCTGGAGACCCAGGGTTCGAGTCCCTGCACCCCGACCAAGCTCTTGAGCAAGCACTTTCAGTGCGCAGCGAAAGGCTTGGGAGACTGTCCTAACCAGGGCACCCCGACCAATCATTTCACGAAAGGGACTTCGTCCCTCTCGTGGGCTCTCCCTGAATAAGGTGCGGCTCCAGGCAGGCGGAGCCTGTCTTCGCCGATTTTTAAATTATTCATCCACCGACTGTCCCGGCTTCTTTCTGCGAAGCGCCGAGGACGGTTGGTCCGAAGCATGCTCCATGTACGCGGTATATCCGTCGCAGAACAAGCGGATCTTGTAGGTGCGTCCGCGTGTCGCCTCCAGCATGTTGATCATGGTGTCTTGGGCCATGCCGGCAACTTTCAAACCCAAATTGCTCGCGCTGCGAACGGCACCGAATTTTGTCTCTCCGGGCCACAATGGATTCTCCAGCTCCGCTTCACGAATCATTTCGGCAACGATGCGACGGGAGAAATCGAAATCGACTCTCGGATCGTAGTAGTCATCATGCTCACGATGATATGCCTGGCGATCCTGCTTTTGAGGATTCTCGAAGACCGCGACGTCGGCCTTGGCGGCAAAAGATTCCTGCATGTGGGCAAGGCTGGGCGCACCGCTTCCGAAACGGAATCCTCCGAGATACGCCCTCATGTTTGTGGGCTGGAACGACAATGGCGGTTCGGTTTGGTGCTGCGTTTTGAGGAGTGCCCACGGCTCATCGAGTGAACCGAGCGGCTCCGTTCCTCCCTTTTCCAAAAGACAATCGGGCGATTGCACCACGGTGAGTTCGATGCCCTCCTTCGGCGTGATGCCAAAGACGAGTTTGGGCAGCTCAAACTTGATGGGAAGCGTGCTCGGATTAATGCGCCAATCGGCGACTTCACGCTTCCTGAAATCGCGCTGCTGACAGAACTTCACCACGGAACCCAGGTCATTCTCATCGGCAACGGCCTCCATGAGGAACGTTCGGTCATCCTGCAAAGCACGGCCGTTGCGCACGCGCTCATACAAATCGATGAGCACTTGGGGCGAAATGTTCTTCTGGATCGCATGAAACCCGAGCGTCTTATCCGTAAGAATCGTCTTCAGTTTGCCGCGAGCATTGAAGATGCCCGAGTACGTCTCGATGCCGCTCGCAAGACTGTCGGTGCTTTTCGTTTTGGCATTCTGAAACCACGAAATGACGAATTCTTCTTTGTCGCGTGGCCTGTTGGGATGGCTGACAACGGATGCGCGCATACCATTGACGAAAGGCTGAACTCCGATTGTAACATCACTACCCAGATACGCGCCAGGTCTCGTTGAATACGAGGCAAATTGAACGACTTCGGGCGAAGAAACCTGCTGCCGAATCTCTCCGATGACACCGTTCACCACTGCCTCGTCCGAGGACGGCGCCATTTTCGTGTCCATTGCACCGACCATTGCATGCACGTCGATGGGATGACTGGCACGCGCTATAAGCTCACCCTTCATGTATCCATTACCCTCATATATTGCTCCCGGGGGCACGATGTGCGTCGGCAAAATATTCTGCGCCACGGCGGGATTGTTCTCTCGGTGATATTCCAAGAGACCGATCTTTCCTCCGTGCTTCTCCACATACGGACGGGCTTCACCGGTCACCATGTCGAGTGGATCGAGTACCGCCTGTGCTTCGGAAAGTGCGAGTCCCATAGGGAAATTGATGGCCCATGATCGTGGACGCACCCGAATAAAGCACCCCGCATAGGTACCGAAGTCGGTGCACCTTCAATCAACGGCTTTCCTATGCCGCGATTGAAGGTGTCATGAAGTCGAAAGAGGGCTGTTTTTACGCCTTGAACGGCGAGACGTACTGCGCCTTGGAACCGAGCTCTTCCTCGATGCGGAGGAGCTGGTTGTACTTGCACACGCGGTCGGTGCGGGAGAGCGAGCCGGTCTTGATCTGGCCCGTGGCGAGACCCACGGCGAGGTCGGCGATGAAGCTGTCCTCGGTCTCTCCGCTGCGGTGGCTGGCGACGCTGTTCCATCCGGCCTTCTGGCACATCTGGATGGTGTCGACGGTCTCCGAGAGCGAACCGATCTGGTTCACTTTGATGAGCACGGCGTTGGCCGACTTCTGCTCGATGCCTTTCTTCACACGGACGGTGTTCGTGACGAAGAGGTCGTCACCGACGAGCTGGAGCTTGCCGCCGAATTTGGCCTGCATCGCCGCAAAGCCGGCCCAGTCGTCTTCGCTGTGGCTGTCCTCGATGCTGACAATGGGATATTTGGCGATGAGCTTGCCGTAGAACTCCACGAGTCCCATGGAGTCGAGCGTCTGTCCGTCGACGGTGTACACACCGTTCTTGCAGTACTCGGATGCGGCGCAGTCGAGTGCGAGCTGCACTTTGCCTGCGTAACCGGCCTGTTCGATGGCCTTCATGAGCGTGGAGAGAGCCTCGTCGCTGTCTTTGACGTGAGGCGCGAATCCGCCTTCGTCACCGACGGCCGTCACGTGGCCGGCATCCTTGAGGATTTTCTTGAGCGTATGGAAGATCTCGGCACCGGCGCGGAGCGCGTCGCTGAAGTTGCTGAATCCGGTCGGGACGATCATGCATTCCTGGAAGCTGAGGCCCGAGTCGGCGTGTGCGCCGCCGTTGATGACGTTCATCATGGGCACCGGGAGCTTCGTGGGGTTTTTGACACCGAATTGTTCGGCGAGCGAGACCCAGAGAGACTTCTTCTGGCTCACGGCACGAGCGCGTGCCACGGCCATGGAAACGCCGAGGATGGCGTTGGCACCCAGCACCGACTTGTTCGGCGTACCGTCCACGTCGAGCATCTTCTTGTCGACGGCGCGCTGGTCGGCGACGTCCATTCCTTTGAGCGCCTTGGCGATGGTGTTATTGACGTTGGAAACGGCCTTCGTGACGGCCTTCCCCATGTAGACCTTCTTGTCACCATCGCGGAGCTCCAGAGCTTCGTGCGTACCCGTGGATGCGCCGGACGGAACCGCTGCGCGTCCGAACGAACCGTCGGACAGCGTCACATCGGCCTCGAGCGTGGGGTTGCCGCGGGAATCCAGGATCTGACGAGCGTGGATGGAAGAGATGGTACTCATAACGAAAACAGGGAAAAGAAAGTAGCGAGATACTACAGCCTGAGTTCCCGATTCTCAAATGCTCAGTCGCCGATGACGATGACGACTCTCTCTCCGTTCTTCACGTCTCCTCCGTTCCAGTCGTGGACGGCACTGAGGAGCTTCTCCCAGGTGTAGACGTACTCCTCTCCCCTTTTCGTCCCCGGATCATTGGTGATGACGTAGCCGTTCTTGGTGTACCCGCGGAGCACGAGCATGTGGTACGGCGGGCCGGGCTGACGGAAGTACGGGTTACCCAGCTCCTGTCCCTGCGCCGGAACGATGATGAGCTTCTCTTCGGACAGCGCCTTCTTGAGCTGATCGACGGTGGGATTTTTGAGGAGCTCCACATCGAGCGACGGGTCTTGGGATGCGATGAGTTCCACGACCTGAGCGGCGGTGTCATCGATGGGGAAACCGAGCTGTGCGTTGGCGGCGGCGAGGGCGCGAATCGCGCTGTCGGCATCGGCGGGCGACGAGATGGGCGTTCCCTGGAAGTAGCGGAGCACCATGAGCACGCTGGCTTCCTCGCAGGCTTCATCGAACGGCGGGTCCCAGTTGCCCGTGGGTGCCTGCGGCGTGAACGGCACGTCCCAGTTCACCTCGGCCTTCAGGCCGGAGGAAGCGGGTGCCGATGACGCGGCGGCCTGCGATGACGCCGCCGTGGAACTCGAGGAAGCGGTGGGCTTCACGGGTGTCGGCTTTTCGACGGACTCTTGTTCGGCGATCAGCTGACGCCGCTCATTCCAATCGCTGATGCGCGGAAAAACGACGGCGACGACCGCAATGATGACGACTGCCGATGCAAAGAGAATGCGTTTGGACACCACCTTATGCTACTCCACGCTCCTTCGTCTTTCGGTGGACGGTTGCCGCATACAGTGCCATGAGCGTAGCTGCCAGAACTGCGACCGTCTCGGGGCCCGACGCCGGGAGCTTGGTGGGCTTGCTGCTGGAGACCGAGGACGAGCGGGACGACGTGACGACGGCGATGGTACGCGAGCTTGAGCTGGAGCTCGACGAGCTCATTGTGACCGCGCTGCTCGATGCCGAGGACGACGAGCCCGTCATGGCGACCATGCCCGTGCCGCTCTGCGAGGAGAACAAGGAAGCGACGTAGGTCTTCGCGGCATTGAATGCGCGCGTCGTGGTGGCGATGACGGAAAGATCGGCCGGGAAGATGTTCCTCTGGAGCATGCGGTTCCAACCTCCGGCCTCGGAGGCCACGGCACCGACCGTGAAGAGGAAGAGGAAGATGGAGAGGAGTGCGATGCGAACCGTGCTCCTGCGAATGACGTGGAGTGCGAAGATGATGAGGAACGCGATGCCGAGTGCGACGAGCGGGAGCGACCACAGGAAAAGGAAGCCGAGATTGAGGATGTGCACGATGCGGAACTTGCCGTCGAGGAGCTGCAGGACCATCCACAGCGCGAAAATGCACGCCGGGAACCAGTGGAGCAGACGGAACTCGTAATCGGCGCGATCGGACTTGAACTTACCGGCGAGCAGCAGTGGGTACAGAACGGAGAGCACCATGCACACCGCCCAGTACGCCATGCCCGTGGGCAGGGGCGGAAGGAGCGAGGCAGCGAAGCCCGCAACCCCGATGAGGAGGCCGAGGACAACCATGTACGCCGTCTCTGTATGATGCTTCATGGGCACAGGACGGGTGATTTTCCACTAGTCGCCAGGAAGTGTCAATAGAAAGGAAACTTGTCAGCGAAGATCGCAAAAACCACTTCCGTACTTTTCGCACTTCCCTACTTCTTCCTCGGCAGGTACTTATCGCGGTCGTCGGAGACCTGTACGCGGCCCAAAACCGTGTAATGACGGCGGCGGAACTGCACGAACTGGAAGACGATGTAAGCGATGAGCGAGAGGAACCACAGAACCCAGAGCAGACGCATTTCCAAGAACTGGATGGTCTCCACACGGCTGATGGCCATGACGAGTCCCACGATGCCGAACCAGAATGCGGCGCGGGACCAACCCGAGGAGAGCTTGCGGGTGATGGGGTTCTGGACGGAACGACGCCAGAACGAAATGGCGAAGGAAAGCACCACGAATGCGGCGCAGATCGCCAGAACGAGCTGCACCTTGGAATCGGAGTAGTGCCATCCGGCGGGATTCGGCCAGAGCCAGTAGGAGAAGAATTGCTTCATAGCGCGGGTGAGAATAGGGACACGGGCGCCGGTAGTCAAAACTACTTCTGCTTCTGTTGCTTCTGCTGCTTGTCGTGCTGCTTCTCTTGCGGCTTCTTGTGATGCGACAAACGGTGGAGAATCTCGGAGAGCTTGCGATCCATCATGCGTTCACTGAGCGTGCGCGGCGGGCGGACGAGCAGGTACAAAAAGAATCCGAAGACCGGGAGGACGGCGACGAGGAGGATGCAGAGAATCTGCAGGAAGAACGAGTGAGTACGAAGCAGCACGTCGCGCGTGGTGAAGAGCACCAGGAAAACGACCAAGAACGCTCCCGAAATCATGAGGAGCTGGAGTGCGAGAACGCTGGGATCCGTGGCAAGAAAAGCCGATGCGCTCGCGGACATGGAAGAGAGGAAGTTCACGGAAAAACGGGGAAAGAAAATCTAGAGGTGCGGATGCTTTCGTCGATGGACGACAACGTATACGACGGTGGAAAGCAGGGCAAGAATCGCGAGTAGCTGACTGAAGCGAAGCTGGTATTGCGGCAAATCCATCGAGGAGCGGAACAGCAGATAGATCACCGTGAGCACGGCGACGATGCCGCTGTACACGGAGTTCGCACGCTCCGAAAGTTTGTCCTCGATGAGCGCCAGAATGCCGAGGCTCAGGAAGAGCGATGCCAAGAACACGAAGTCGGTGAGCTTGGCGAACACCGGAATGCCGAAGTCGCCGCGGAAGAACTCGAAGAAGAACACGGCGATGGACGCCGCGATGATCCCGAACAGCGTCTCGGCTCCCGCGCGCTTGGAGTAGCGGCGGATCATGAGGAGCACGAACGTGAGGATGACGAAGAAGAGTGCGTAGTAGAGCTGCACCGGATGGATGGGTACGGTGTAGCGGACGTTGAACGTGTCGAACACCACGCCCCACGGAACGTTCGTGGGTTTGCCGTACGCCTGTGCCGACATGAACATGCCGAACCAGTCGAATGCGAGTCCGAACGTCGTCGCCGGCAAGAGAACGTCGAGCCACTGGAGGAACGTCACGCGCTGCCTGCGCGTGGACCAGAACAGCACGAGTGCAACGCCGATGGCACCGCCGAGGAAGCTGAATCCGCCGTCCCAAAAGACGACGATGCGCAGCACGTTTCTGATGTATGCCTGGTAGTTGCCGATGACGGCCAAGATGCGGCCGCACACGACGAACGCGATGAGGTGCCACTTGGCATCGTCCTTGATGCTCTGGAGACTTAAGCCCGCCGAGCTCGCTAAACGGAAAAAGAATTCCGTGGAGAGCCACGTACCGAAAAGGAGGAACGCCACGCGGAACCAGATCGTCATCGGGCCGATTTGAAATGCCTCGTACATCGCGAGTCAGGATACCAGGTCCGTCCTTTATCCGACTACGTCTTCTTCACCGTCGATGATCGCCGTCACCCGCTCACTCGTCGTGCGTGCCAAGTCATCGATGGCATCCTCCAGTTCACGGAGTGCGTCGGCGGCCTCGTCGGGATCCTTGGGGCGATCTTTGTGAACGAATCTCACGAGGTAGTCCGATCCCCACTGCGCGCGGACGACGTCCTTCTCTTTGTACAGCCCTCCTCCGACGACGCTGCCGTCGCCCAATTCGCGGAGCGTCTCATATGCCACGGCATCGTCACGGAAGCCAGGATAAAACAGTACGCCGATGCGCGACTTCGCCTCCAGCGTTCCTGCGTCGACGCGATCGACGATGAGAAATTTCGCCGCGGCCAAACGCTTGGAGTCTCCTCCTTCACGCAAATCGGCCTCCAATTGATCCATGTTTCCATTGAGCAACGAAGCGTCTTTGTCCGTGCCGGCGAGTTTGTGGAATCGAATTTCCATAAAATTGAGTGCAGATTGTACTACATATGAAGAGAAAGGCAACCCTGCTATGCTGCGCGTGTGTCAGCCTTCCTCGCCATCGCGGTCATCCATCTGCTGGCAGTCGCCAGCCCCGGCCCCGACTTCCTCATCGTCACGCGCAGTGCGCTGACGTACTCCAGGAAAACGGGCATTTGGACGGCGCTCGGCGTTGGGCTCGGCATCCTCGTGCACGTCGCGTACTGCTTGCTCGGCATCGGCATCGTCATCTCGCAGTCCATCGTGCTCTTCAACACGATCAAATACGTCGGAGCCGCGTACCTCATGTACATCGGTTGGCTGGCCCTCACCCAGAAGCCCGTCATGAAAGCCGATGAACATCATGTGAAAGAGATCGATGACATCTCGGCGTTCCGTGCCGTGAAGATCGGGTTCCTCACGAACGCGCTCAACCCCAAGGCGAGCATCTTCTTCCTGGCACTGTTCACGCAGGTCATCGACCCTGCCACTCCCCTGCTCACGCAAATGGGATACGGGCTCTACTTGGGCGTCGCCACCTTCGTATGGTTCGCGGGCCTCGCCATCGTCCTTTCCGTCGGCGCCATTCGCCGAAACTTCAAGAAAATTCAACTCAAGGCCGAACGGGTCATGGGCGGCATGCTCATACTTTTGGGGCTGAAAGTGGCCCTTTCATCGAAGGAGTAGTCAAAAGAAATTGACGCAGCGGTCGCCGTGCTTACAATCGGCGCAATCTTTTCCCCATGTCCATGACCAGCCATCCTGAAACGCAAGGTCTTGAAGACGTCGTCTGTGCCGCTCACCGCGAGTGGGACGGATTCGATCTCCATGACCTCGCATCACTCGTCGTGCAGCGCAGCGCTGCGGGAAAAGAGATCAATGTTCCCGATGCGGTCGCGCGACTCGCGGCCGAAATGACAAAACTCCGCGTAAAAGTGATTCACTTCTTCCCGAGCCGCGACGGACTCGACGCTCCCGAACTCCGTCCTGCGGACATCCGGAGCATCGCGTACCACATGCTACGCGAACTGCGGCGCATCGAGATCGGCGCGTAACGCTTATCCGATCGACGGTTCCAGTGCACGCTTGCTCACGTCCGAGATCGTCTTTTCGATGAAGTCGGCAATGGACACCGTCACCTGCTTCTTCGTTTTGACGTTGCGAACGGTGACGGAGTTCTCGGCGATTTCCTTGTCACCCATGACGAGCAGGTACGGGATCTTCTGCTTCTCGCCTTCGCGGATGCGCTTGCCGAGCGACTCCTCGTGGCTGAAGTACTGCGTGCGGATGCCCTTGGCCTTGAGGTCGTTCTCCAGCTTCTTGGCGAACTCTTCGTGCGTGCCCGCGACGGGAACGAGACCGATCTGCACCGGAGCCATCCACAGCGGGAAGAGGCCCGCGGTGTGCTCGATGTAGATGGAGAGGAAGCGCTCCAGCGAGCCCATGATGGCGGCGTGGATCATGACGATGCGCTCTTCTTCGTTCTGTTCGTTGACGCAGCTCAGGTTGAACCGCTCGGGCATGTTGATGTCGAGCTGAATGGTGGCCACCTGCCACTCGCGTCCGATACTGTCCTTGGTGATGAAGTCCACCTTCGGTCCGTAGAACGCTGCTTCGCCCGGCGATTCGAAGAAGTCGGCTTTGCGATCGACGGCGATTTCGCGGAGCGACGCTTCGGCGCGCTTCCACATGTCGGGCGTGCCGAGATATTTCTCCGGAGCTTTGGGGTCGTGGAGCGACAAACGGACTTTCAGTTTTCCGAAGCCGACGCCGGCGTAGAACGTATCGACGATTTCCCAAATCTTGAGGATTTCGTCCTTCACCTGAATCTGGCGGCAGAACACGTGCGCGTCGTCTTGGGTGAATCCGCGAACGCGCGAGAGTCCGTGGAGTTCTCCGGTCTGTTCGTCGCGGTAGCACGTCGTGGTCTCTGCGTAGCGCTGCGGTAGGTCGCGGTAGCTGCGCTTCTGGCAGGCGTAGATCTGCGTGTGGTGCGGGCAGTTCATCGGCTTCATGGCGAACTCGTGGCCCTCGCGCGTCGTGATGCGGAAGAGTTCGTTTGAAAACTTCTGCCAGTGACCGCTCGTCTCGTAGAGCTCTTTCTTCGTGACGTGCGGGATGCACACACGCTGGTAACCCTTGGCCTCGCGGAGTTCCCAGACGTAGTTGTCGAGGAGGTTCCGGAGCATCGTGCCGCGCGGCGTCCAGAGGACCAGGCCGGGGCCCACGAGCTCGCTGAACGTGAAGAGGTCGAGCTCTTTGCCGAGCTTGCGGTGATCGCGGCGCTTGGCTTCCTCGAGCATGTTGAGGTGCGCATCGAGTTCGATTTTGTTCTTGAAGGCGCACACGTAGACGCGCGTGAGCTGCTCACGCTTCTCATCCCCGCGCCAGTACGCACCGGCGAGGTTCATGAGCTTGAAGCAGTCCGTCGGGATCTCTTTGAAGTTCTCGACGTGTCCTCCGCGGCAGAGGTCCACGAACGTGTCTTCTCCCTTGGGCCCGATGTTCGTGTAGTGCGTCACAGTTTCCACTTTCTCGTTCTTCTCCAAGTCTTCGATGAGCTCTACCTTGAACTTCTGCTTCTGCTCGCGCCAAAACTTCTTGGCGTCGGCGACCTTCAGTTCATCTCTGCGGAACGTCTGACCCTGGTTGATGATCTTGCGCATCTCTTTCTCGATCTTGCCGAAGTCGGAATCGGAAATCGGCTGCGGAAAGAGGAAGTCGTAGTAACAACCCGTCTCGATCGGCGGACCGATGGTGATGAGTGTCCCCGGCCAGAGCTTCGTCACGGCTTGCGCCAAGACGTGCGCCAGCGAGTGGCGCAGTTTGTAGAGATCGTCGACCTTGGGTTCTGACATGGGAGGGGTAGGAAGTGAATGAAGAGTAGCAGAGTGAATCGCGATGCGGAAAAGAAGCCTCTCGCTCCCGAGGGGCCAGGCTGGTCATTCGCATACCACCTAGCGGCCCTCGTGAGAGGTCGTCGTAGTCGTCGTGGTGGTGGCGAAATTCATGGGCACGAGGAAAGTGTACGCCTACGAGGAGACGAGTCAACGCTCCTCAGCGCCGATGCTCGAGAAACCTAACGAAA
The DNA here is from genome assembly GCA_964611095.1 of uncultured Candidatus Peribacteria bacterium. GTDB lineage: Bacteria > Patescibacteriota > Gracilibacteria > Peribacterales > Peribacteraceae > CAZKJL01. The sequence goes on along the minus strand of CAZSWJ010000005.1, from coordinate 15,466 downwards.
CAAGAAGTGGGAAAAGTAGTACGTAGTAAGGGATCACGATAACAATGTGTGGCTACATACTACATACTTCTTACTACCTGCTTATGCAGCCAGCCCAACTTCCCTTTCCAACGTACGTACCTCGCGGAGCATCTGCGGGTCTTCGGTGAGCTTCTTTTCGATCTTTCCGACGGCGTGCATCACCGTCGTGTGGTCGCGGTTGTTGAAGGACTCCCCGAGACGCACGAAGCTCATACGCAGGTGCTTCTTTCCGATGTACATGGCGATCTGCCGCGGCACCAAAATCTCGCGCACGCGCGACTCGCCGAGCATGTCCCCCACCGAGACGGAGTAGTAACGGCTCACACCCTCAAGCACGTCTTGGAACGACACGGCCTGCTTGGGCGCGGCGGTGAAACCGACGTTCGTATCGGGCGCTTCTTCGTCGGTGCTGTCGCAGAGTTTGTGCATGATGTCGCTGATGGACTTCACCGTGGGCACGCAGTGCTCCAGCTCGTACTGAGCAACGGCTTGCATGAGGATTCCCTCGAGCTGACGGACGCTCTTCGTGGCATGCTGCGCGATGTAGCCGAGTACTTTTTCATCGAGCAGTAAGCCGTATTCCTTCGTCTTTTCGGAGAGAATCGCGTGGCGCGTTTCGTAGTCCGGTGTGCCGACATCGGCGATCATGCCGCGTTCGAAGCGCGAGACGAGGCGGTCTTGGAGCACGCTGAGTTCCTTGGGCGGTCGGTCCGAGCTGATGATGATTTGCTTCCTCTCTTCCGTGAGCGAGTTGAACGTGTGGAACAGTTCTTCTTGGGTGCGATCTTTGTTGGCGAGGAATTGCACGTCGTCGATGATGAGGACGTCGACCTCGCGATACTTGCGACGGAACTGCTCCATCTTCTGGTGCTGAATGGCCTCGATGACCTGGTTCGTGAAGTCCTCGGTCGTGGTGTAGAGAATGGTGGAGTGTGGCGACGAACGGAGAATCGCGTTGCCCGTGGCCTGGAGCAGATGGGTCTTGCCGAGGCCGACGCCGCCGTAGATGAAGAGCGGATTGTACTTGCCTCCGGGCTGCGCGGCGACGGCGCTGCACGCGGCGTGCGCGAGACGGTTATCGGGGCCCACGACGAAGTTCTCCAGCGTGTAGCGCGGGTTGAGGATCTTGCTCGTGAGGCCCTCGGCGATGCGCACCTCGGCCTTGCCCGGAACTTTGCGTCCTTTCTTCTTCTCCGGGAAATACTCGAGGAGTTTCACGGTACGACCCGCATCTTCCTTGAGACCCATGTCGACCTGGTACACGATCTGGTCGATGGCCGGGTCGATCTCCTTCATGGCGGCCAAGGTCATGGCGCGGTAGTGCTCCAAGTGCCAGTTGAGGAACATCGGCAAAGGAAGTCCCACGATGACGGTGTCGTTCTCCCGGCCGAGCACGGTGGTGTCCTTGAACCACGTGATGAACTGTCCGCGCGGCATCTGCGGCTCCAGAGCCGTGAGAACTTTCAGCCAGAGGTCGAGGTCGAGCGTGGAGGAAGTCATGGACGACGAGCGGGTGGCGAGTAGCGGGTGGCGGATGGAAA
>CAZSWJ010000005.1:0-13804 GCA_964611095.1 uncultured Candidatus Peribacteria bacterium | reverse complement strand
GTGGAGGAAGTCATGGACGACGAGCGGGTGGCGAGTAGCGGGTGGCGGATGGAAAAGCGGGTTACTCGCTACCCGCTAACCGCCTTCTTTAGAACAGATGAATGACGTCGTTGAACGTAATGATCACGATCAAAGCGATGAGCAGGAAGAATCCGATGGCGTTCACCATGAGCTCGAACCTCTGGTTCAGCGGACGACGGATGACCATTTCCACGAGCACGAAGAGGAGGCGTCCTCCGTCGAGCGCGGGCAGTGGCAAGATGTTGAGGATGGCCAAGCTGAGGCTCAGCAGAGCCACGAGACGCAAGTACGTCATGAAGCCTTCCTGCACCGAGCTGTACGTGAGCACGGCGATGCCGACGATGCCCGTGATGCCCTCCGGAACGTGGCCCTTGAGTGCGAGCGAGCGGATGAGATTCGTGATGCCGTTGACGGTCTGCACGGCCATGAACACCGTCTCTTTTCCGGCGAGAACGATGGCAGTTCCGACGGAACGCATGGGTGCCGAGAGCTTTGCGGCGAACGGCGAAATGGCGATGCCCGACTTGCCGTCCTGCAGCTGCACGGTGACGGTGCGCGTCTTCTTCTCCACGCCTTCGATGAGCACGTACTTCACGCTGCTCTTTCCCTTCTGGAATTCGATGACGTCCTCGGGCTTGCTCACGGTCTTGCCGTCGATACTCTGGATGGCCGTGTCTTTCACGACGCCGGCCTTGGCGGCGGGCGTACCCGGAAGAACTTCGGTGATGTACACGCCGATTTCCAGCTCCACTTCTCCCCTACTCGCAGCCTCCTGCAAATCTTCGATGCTGGCATAAAAGTTCGGTACCCAGCGTCCGACGGAGAAACCGACGGTGAGGAGCACGAACGCCAGAATGAAGTTCATCAGAACACCGCCGGACAGAATGAGCAGACGTGCCGGAATGGATGCCGAGGCGAAACTGCCGGAGTCGAAACGGCGCTCCACGGAGATTTCGTTCTCACCCTTGAGGCGAACGAATCCTCCGAACGGAACCCAGTTGAGCGAGAAAATGGTGCCCTTGTGCGTGAAGAGCGTCTTGGCCCTCGGCGGCAGACCGAAGCCGAATTCCTCCACTTCCACTTTGAAAATGCGAGCGAGCGTGAAGTGACCGAGTTCGTGAATGATGATGAGCAGCGTGAGCAAAAGGACGAACGCGACTGCAGAAATCAGAACGGTCATGAGAGAGAAGGGAGCGCCACCTAATCGGGGGACAGGAAGCGAACCTACCAGACCTGTGGATATCACAAAAGTTTTCCACACCCACTTTCGGTTGCCGTCCGAATCAAAGGAGTAGGCAATGGTGATGTGTCTGGATTTTTTGTCTGAGCGTCCGAAAATGTACTTCCTACGCCTTCTTCGGATTCATGCACGTCAGGCCCCAGCCGTGACCGTCCGGGTCGTAGAAACCGCATTGATACATGAAACCGTAGTCCTCGGGTTCGTGCGCTTTCGTTCCTCCGGCCTTCACCGCTTTCTCGACGAGTGAGTCGACTTCTTCGCGACTGTCACACGTGAGGCTCAGCAGTACTTGGCAAAATTTCTTCGCGTCCGACATCGGCTTCGGTGAGATCTGCTGGAACTGTTCTTCCGAAGCGAACATCACGGAAATCGTATCGCTGATCATGATGCACTCGGCCTCTCCACCCGAAAACTGCGGATTCGCCTTGTAACCGAGCGCTTCGTAAAACGCCTTCGCCTTCTTCGGGTCCTTCACGGGCAGAGACACGAAAATGCTATTGGTAGCCATACGATGATGGGAGAATGGTGGGCAATACTGGACTCGAACCAGTGACCTTCACAATGTCAATGTGACGCTCTAACCAGCTGAGCTAATTGCCCTAGTGAGCCAACGGAGAGTACGAGGAAAGCACGACAAAATCAACTCTCTAGGCTTAGAATGGCCCATATGCAGTTTTTGCTCGATCTCCTGTTCCCGAAGAAATCCCTCACCGGCACGGAAGGCGGCTGGATCACCGCCCGTGAGCAGGAGCAGATGCGCCTCACTCCCCTGCTTCTGAGTGAAACGGAGCTTCGGAGACAAGGCATCGCGTACCTCGACTCCGTCATCGCGGCAGGACGCTACGACTCCTCACCGCTGCTCAAGAAAGCGATCCTCACATTCAAGTACAAACGCATTCCCGAGCTCTCCAAGGATTTGTCCGACTGGATGCTGAAAGCAATTCCCGGACTTCTGATTCTTCCCATGTCACAAAAGCCGGATGCAGACTTTCGCACTTCTGACACTTTCGCACGTTCCACTGTTCACTCTTCACTTTTCACTCCGACCCTGTGCCCCGTTCCGCTCCACTGGACCAGAAAATTCTGGCGCGGATTCAACCAAGCCGAACTGCTCGGTAAGAATATTTCCGATGCGACAAAGTGGCCGACTCAACATCTTTTGAAGCGCGTTCGAGCGACGGGACACCAGGCGCATCGCAAACGCGAGGAGAGGCTGACGGCACTCGAAGACGCATTCGTCTTCGATGATCGATGCGATGTCCCGACCACGGTGATTTTGGTCGATGACCTCTGTACCACCGGAGCCACGCTCCGCGAGTGCGCCAAAGCCCTCAAGAAAGCGGGGGTGAAGCACGTTTTGGCACTCGTTGTTGCCTACGGCTGAAAAGCGAACTTTATGGCTTACGGAAGAGGAGAATCGAATCATGATTCATGATTCATAATTTGTGATTCATCATATTTCCTGATTGATGCAAGTTTTGGGGATCGGAAAAAGTGCCGTTTTGTGCTACAATAAGCAGATTTATGAACACAAATACACAACCGATTCTTGAGTGGCAGGCGCCGGCTCGTCCGAACTACGTTCGGTCCCAGCGCTGGTACACCGTGAGCGGCATTTTCTGCGTCGTCATGATCGCCTACGGCATCCTCTCGGATGCGTGGAGCCTGAGTGTCGTGTTCGCATTCATCCCGGCGCTGTACTACCTGATGCGAAATCAAAACCACCGAATGCACACCATTCGCATTCTCGAAGACGGCATCGACTTCGACGGACAGCTGACGCCGTGGGGCCAATACGAACGTTTCTGGATTCTGCAGGGCGACGACTACTTCGAGCTCCACGTGGAGAAGCTGAAACGCGGAACGGCCGAGCTCGTGATCCTCACGGGACCGATCGACCCGTATGTCCTGCGCGACACGCTCGGACAATTCATTCCGCAAATCGGTCATCAGAAAGAAAGAATACTTGACGCCTTTATCCGTTTCTGTAAACTGTAGATGCTGCGCAGAGTCCACATTGCGCGCCTTGCCTTCCAGCACTCTCCCGAAACGGAGCAGCGCCTGACTTTGTATAAGGCAACGAAGAGAAACCAAAACTTCGGCAACGGTCCCGAGGACGATCGCGACAAAGCGCTCGATGCTGCCGGAAAGCCCAAAGACGAATTCATGAAAGAAATGCTCGACGAAGCTCGCGGACGTCTGTCGTTCTTGAATGAGCTCGCCGACATCGACGTCGATTCCACGGAACGTGTCACTGATTTCTACCGAGAAAACCGTTCGACGCTGGAGAATACCGACTTCCTCGGACGCACGCTCGACGAACATGAAGACGTCCGCGGCGCCATCCGAGACATGCTCGCTCTTCCGGGCGTACGCAAACAAATGACCGCGGCACGGGAACTCATGGAGAGCCTCAAGAACATCGATTTCCAAGATTCAAGCGAGGCGCAAAAAGACGCCATCGAAGCATACTTCGATGCGAACAATGAAAAATTCCGCATCGTCCTCGGTGCCAAGTTCCGTGAATACGAAGAAATGTTTTTGAGATTCGAGGATGAATCGGGCAATGGTGACGGCAAAGAATTGACGAGGGGCAGCAAGCTCTACATCACGGAGTACATCGTGGCCGAATCGCTGCGCCCCGCCATGGAGAAAGAGCGCCAGGAAGCCGAAGAGAAACGCGAGAAAGGCCCCCGGTTCTCGTTCTGTTCGGAAGCCGAAATGAAGCAGACGCTGGCGTCCGCCAAGGACACCATGAGCCCGAAACAGTTCGATGATCTCATGGCCAAGCCGCCCTCGTCCTTCATCTGGAAGGGCTTCATTTACTTCAACGTCGATCACCCGCGCAATCGCAACTCGGAGGAACGTCGCAACACCATCGCTCACGAGCTCACGCACTTCGAAATCGATCGCGCATCGCGCGGACCGGCCTTCCTGAAGAAGTTCGAAATGCACTTCCGTGCGAAGGGCGTCTGGGAAAATCTCAAGCAGGCCGTCGACGCCTCGTACGCCAACAGCGGCGGCTTCGACAGCGCTTCGGATGAAGACTACATGCACGAAATTCTGGCGATCTACACCGCCGATACCGTGCAGGCCGACGACAAAGAAAATCTGAAGCAAATCTGCACCATCGTCGCCGGCGTCTTCGAGCCGCCGCTGACGCGCGACGCGCAAGAACTCGCCGATTCACTCTCCGAGCTCAACGGTGCGGTGCGCACCAGTTTCGCCGCGAATGCCGAGACTGCGGAGAACAATCTCTCCGAGAGCATCGCCGAAAGTGACGAGCGCAAACTTGCCCAGGAAACGCTGGAACGCACGGATAACAAAGCTCGCCGCAATCCGGACGAGGAGAAGAAGGCGAAGAAAGAAATCGCCGACGAAAATGAAAAAAAGGGCGAAGAAGCCAATTCGCCCGGCAAAGTGGAAGCCAAAATCAGCGAAACGCTCCAGCGCATCGGCAAGTTCAAGCAGCAACTCGGCAGCATCAAAGAGAAAGTCGCCAAGCTGCCGGAAAAAGAGCGCAAAGAAAGCGAAGCCGGTCTCGCCATGGTTGAAAAACTGGTCGAGAAAGATCTGCCCGACTTGATCATGTTCCAGGGATGGATGGATACGCTCTCGCGCTGGGACACGCCGGAAAACGACGGAGGACCCTCGGACGAGAAGAGGCGCTTTCTGGCCAAGAACTGCGGCCTTGGTGACACGGCCACCATCTCGGAATCGCAGCGCAAAGAAATCCTGAAAGCCGTGATGGAAGCCGTGGCAACCATCGACGGACCGCTCAGTGACGTGGAAGATTTCGATAAGAACGCCAGCGACACATCCAAGAAAAAAGATGACAAAGAAATTCAGCAATCGAAAGGCTATCTGCGCTGGATCAAGGAAAACATTTTCACGAGCGGCAATGGCATCGAGTGGATGTCGATCTACGACATTGTCCGCGTGTTCAAAGTCCACCAGGAAGCATGGGTGGCGAAGTACAAGGAAAACCAAGAACGCCGCGTCTATCGCGTGGCAAAGCACACGAACATCCGCAAAGACCTGCAGCCCACGCTCGACAAGCAGTCACGCTCCGCCAACGAGAAACAGACCAGCGACTTCGCTGACTACTTGAAGACCTCCGGTTTGGACTACATGCAGCTCATGGATAAGGAAAAGGGCTTGTACTACCGACTGGATAACATCAACGAAAAGAAGGCCGTGCTGGAATTCGCCGCCGAAAAAGCGTGGCTCTACGACATCGACCCTCTCGACGGACACAACGTCTACGGCGTGGACTTCATCGCTGAATTCGGACCCGAGGCATTCTTGCACCTCGTGCAATCGTACGAAGGAGGTAAATCCAAGGAAGAAAAACGCGGTCACGAAAAAGTGAACAAGCGTCCGGATATTCGGCCGATGATCGAAGACCTGATCCACGAGCTGAAAGACAAAAACCTGTTCGCAGCCAAGGGTATCTTCAAGCGCATTCAGGAAAAGGCAAAGCTCACGCACAGTCACCTGTGGGCCATGACCACATTCCTTTCGCAGTTGCGAAAAGACCCTGATTTACTCCGAACCCTCGACAAAGGTCTTTTGGACGACTTCGGCAACATCGGTATCGGCGAATCCGCGTGGGGTCTGACGATGTTCAAATTCCTGCGAGACCCGCTCATGACGCTGAAGAGCGGTGCCGAATTCGGCACCACCTGCATTTTGGACAAGACGATCGTCAAAATCGAAAAGAGAATCACGGACGCGCTCGGCCCGAATCCGAAATTTAGAACGAATAACGGCAAAATCAGAACCATGGAAGAGGCGGTGGCATGGGTCATGGCGAGCAAAACGCTCAAGGAGCCCGGTCTCACACTCACGATCTTCGACAGTGATTTCACCGACTATCGTGCATGGTGGCTGGAAAATGCGAATACCACCACCAGTGCCGCCAAGACCGACGACGACTTCTTCCACCCCGACGGTTCGGACATCATGCTCACCGGAGAGGCCATCATCAAAGAAGTCGGCACCCGTGACTCCACGGGTCGTCCCACGCACCAAAGAAAGGCCCCGAACTTCTACGCATCGATCATCGACCGTTACGATGAACTTCGGAAAGACAATCCCGCTTCACTGCTGAACTATCGAAGCGAGATGAAGGGAAAATTCAGGCAATGGCTGCGCACGTACATTTCATCGAACGCCGCTTCCGCAGGCCAGATGCCCGAAGAAATGGATGGCAAGAACCGCTACCTCCTCGATGCGATGTTGGAGCGCGGTATTTTTGATCCTAATGACATCATCAGCACCTTGCGAAGCAACATCTTCGGCAAGGATAAAGACGGCAAACCCAACAACGAACCTCTCTTCAATCGCATCACTGCAGCAATTGAAAAGGGTAAGCGAGAGATCGAGGCCACGAAAAACTTCTCCACGCTCGCTCCGTCCGATACGTCGGCATCGAGCAGAAGCTCGCGCGTGAACGTGAAGCAGCAGGCCATTTAGGCTCAACCCGTACTCCCGAACCCTCCGCGGGTCTCCGCTCCGTGGTCATCCACTTCGGTGAATTCTGCGCGTTCGATTTTGACAAACAGCCCCTGAGCGATGCGCTCTCCCCTTTCGATGGTCACGGGCTTGTCCGAGACGTTTTGGACCTGCACGAAGATTTCGTCCTTGGGTCCGTGGTAATCCTGGTCGATGAGCCCCAGCGAGTGCGGGCACACGAGGGCCTTTTTGCGCGGGAGCGACGAACGCGGGAGGATGAGCAGCGCGAATCCCTCCGGAACTTTCACGATCACGTTGCCGGGCACCAGACCGATCTTCCCCGCTTCGATGACCGTTGTCTCGCGGGTGACGAGATCGAACGCCGCAGCCCCCTTGGAATGATACTGCGGAAGCTCGAGAGTTCGGTCGACGCGGGTGATGTGGACGTGCATGCGAGGGAGCGTACCTGAGGATAAAACTGAAACCAAACGACGACGAGCGGGTGGCGGTTAGCGGGTAGAAAATGTCATTCGCTACCCGCTACTCGCTAACCGCCGTTCTTTGGTTACAAAAAAGGTCAGCCACTCTCGGCCGACCTCTCTTGCATGAACCCGATGTATTACTTGCCGATCTTCTTGCGCATGAAGGTGGGAACCTCGAGTTCCTCTTCGTTGAGCTGCGTACCGGCGAGCTTGATGACGGAGTCGTCCTGCTTCTCGATGCGTCCGGAGGTCTCCTGCTTCTTGAAGGAAGGGATGCTGCGGAGCATGGGGCTGGCGGCGCTCATGGTGGGAGAATCCTTCTTCTCCTCGAAGCCCGTGGCGATGACGGTGCACTTCACCTGTCCGGTGAACGCTTCGTCGATGACGGCACCGAAGATGATGTTGGCCTCGGGGTCGGCGGCCTCGGTGACGATGCGTGCGGCCTCGTCGACTTCGAACATGCTCATGTCGTTGCCACCCGTGATGTTGAAAAGAATGCCCTTCGCACCGCTGATGCTGAGTTCCAAGAGCGGGCTGTCGATGGCGGCACGTGCGGCCTCGGAGGCGCGGCTGTCGCCGGTGCCGTAACCGATGCCCATGAGGGCGGAGCCTGCGTCCTGCATGACGGAGCGGACGTCGGCGAAGTCCACGTTCACGAGACCGTGAACCGTGATGAGGCTCGCGATGCCTTCGATACCGTGGCGGAGGATTTCATCCACCACCTGGAACGCCTCGGTGAGCGGAGTCGTCTTGTCGATGAGCGAAAGGATCTTGTCGTTCGGGATCGTGATGAGCGTGTCGACCTTGCCGCGGAGGGCTTCCAGAGCCTCATCCGCCTGCTTGCGGCGGCGGAGACCTTCGAAGCTGAACGGACGGGTGACGACACCCACCGTGAGCACGCCCATGCTGCGGGCAAGCTCGGCGATGTACGGAGCGGCACCGGAACCGGTTCCACCACCCAAACCTGCGGTGATGAAGACGAGGTCGGCTCCTTCGATGACCTTCTTGAGTTCCTCGGAGCTCTCCTTGGCCGACTGCATGCCGATGTCCGGGTTCGCGCCGGCACCGAGACCACGCGTCGTTCCACGGCCGATGTTCACCTTCGTACCGGCGGGATTGTGGAACAATGCTTGAGCGTCGGTATTGACGGCGATGAATTCGACTCCGCCGACTTTGCTGGAGATCATGCGGGAAACGGCGTTGCTGCCGCCTCCTCCCACGCCGATGACGCGGATGACGGCGTTCGGAGCGATGTCCGGACGTACCTCCTGGTAACCCGAGGACGTACCTGCGGACGAATCGTCACCGAAACCGGAAGACGGAGGCTTGGCACCGAAGGTTCCGCCGTTACCGGAGGAGCTCTTGGAACCGGAGAAGAGATTGCGAAGCGTGTCTGACATGGGAAGGGGGAGTAGAACGGATGGAAAGTGAAAACGATGAAGTGAAAATTAGGGGAGAAGATTCTTGAACCACGATCCGACCTGGCCCATGGCGCGCTTCATGTCGAAGCTGCCCATGGAAAGGCTGAAACCGCCGCGGCGCTGGCCCTCGCGGACACCCCATAACAAGGTGCCGAGTGCGGTGGCGTAGGCCGGGTCGTCGACTTTCTCGATGACGCCTCCGATTTCCACCGGGAAGCCCATCTGAACGGGAAGACCGAGAACTTCGCGAGCGATGTCGAGCACACCCGGAGCTTTGACGGCGGCACCCGTGAGGAGTGCGCCTGCCGGAAGCAGTCCGTCGCGACCGACGCGCTTGAGCTCTTCTTTCACGAGCGAGAAGATCTCGTAGTAACGAGCCTGCATGATTTCGGCCATGTACTTCTTGCTGACGGTTTGCGTGTCCATCTTGCTGACCGTGGAGAGGTCGATCATCTCGCGCTCCGGAATTTCGGTGGGGAGCACGGAACCGAATTCAATTTTGATCTTCTCGGCGGTATCAATGGAGGTGCGGAGTCCGATGGCGATGTCGTTCGTGACGTTCTCTCCTCCGACCGGCAGACACACCGAGTGGAGGATGGTCCCCTCTTCGAAGACGGCGACGCTCGTGGATCCGGCACCGATGTCGATGGTGACGACGCCGAGTTCCTTCTGGCGCTTCGTGAGCACGGCCTCGGAGATGGCGATCGTTGCGGGGACGAGAGAGTCGATGTCTACGCCCGCCTGGTCGATGCACTTCTCGAGGTTCTTCACGTGCTGGATCTGACCGGTGATGATGTGTGCCTCGACTTCGAGACGGATGCCCGTCATGCCGACCGGGTTCTTGATGCCGCGCTGCTCATCCACGGCGTAGCTCTTGGGCTCGATGTGGAGGATGCGGCGGTTAGAGGGGATGCTCACTGCTTGTGCGGCCTCAAGAACGCGGGCGACGTCGTCGACCGTGATCTCGCTGCCGGAGATGGCAATGACGCCGCGGCTGTCGAATGCCTCGATGTGCGAGCCGCTCATACCGATGAACACGTGGTTGATGGGAACGCCGGCCATGCGCTCGGCGTCCTCCAGTGCGGAGATGATGTTGTGGATGGTCTCTTCGATGTCGATGACGTGACCCTTCCTCATGCCGAGGCTCGGAGAAAGTCCGACGCCGATGACGCTTGGGACATGGCCTCCGTCGGCTGAGTCTACGACTGCGACGACGGTACGGATCTTGGAGCTTCCGACATCGAGACTTGAGATAACGCGTTCCTTGGCCATGGTGTGAAGTGGTGAAAGTTGGGAGACAAAAACGTGCTCCGAGGAGCTGCGTAAAAAACAAAGCTCAGTCTAGGAGAGCCCTAGTGGATGCCGCAACCCCGGAGTTGACTACGTTTCGTATTCAAACCGGCGAAAAATCGCTCGAATGAAAAAAATAAATTCGTGAGAGAAGAGAGCGATTGTTTCCGTCATTTCAAATTTTGTGTTCATCAAAAAACAGGTGAGTACAAAATTTGTACCTTGGCTTGTACTAGAGCAGGGTAAGTTGAGCTGACATTTCACCCTTCGACGCGAGTTTTTTCGCCGCTTTCGTTTCTTCGGAAACAGGAATGGCGACCCCGTCGTTCACGAAGTGCGCCGCACCGTACGGAGTCGCAAGCAATGCCTGGAACCTGCGCACGACGAGTGTGAAATCGAGCTCGGAGAACATGTTGAAGATGGGAGCCGTGCGAATGCCGGTGAACTCCAAATCTTCCAGGGGCACCGGGAACGGCGTGTCGCATTTGAGGAGCGCCATGCGCTCGCAGAAGTAGGCGTCTTTCTTGCCGGCTTCCAGCTTCTCGCGCCAGGAGGTCTTGATGTCCGCAAGATTGGCGTAGATGCCGTCGATCGTGCCGTACTTCTGCAGCAGCGCCTCGGCCGCCTTGGGGCCGATGCCGTGCACGCCGGGCAGGTTGTCGGAGTTGTCGCCGACGAGTCCTTTGTACGCGGGGATCTGCTCGGGTGTGACGCCGTATTTCTTGAAGACTTCGGCGGGACCCAAGTACTCGGCGGCCTGGTATCCCTTGTGAGGAATGGCGACGCGGATCTTGTCGGTGACGATCTGGAACAAGTCCCTGTCACCGGAGATGATGGTGACGTGCATCCCCTTCTTGGCGGCGAGGTGAGCGTACGAACAGGCGTAGTCATCGGCCTCGTACTTGGCGCCCGACACGCTCTTGATGCCGAACGAATCGATGAGCGAGAGCGTGCGAGGAACCTGCGGATAAAAGTCGTCGGGCGTGGCGGAACGGCCGGCCTTGTACTCGGCGTACTCCTCGTGGCGGAACGTGTCTTCGTCGGCATCGAAGCAGAAGAGAAGACTGTCCGGCTCCTCCGTTTTGAGGATCTGCATGAGCATGGACGCGACGCCGAAGGCCGTATTCACCTGCTCCCCTTTGCTGCTTTTCATCGTGCGCGGAATTGCCCAATACGCGCGGTACATCAGGTGGTGTCCATCGACGATGACGAGGTGCTTCAAAGGTGTTGGGAGAAGGGACAAATCGAAGGTCAGTATAGCGCCGTTTTGCGCCATTCCTACGAATCCGGGGCCGCCGGAAAACCATCTATTATTGGATAATAATCCATATGTTTCGCAAGCACCGAGACGTGAAGAAATGGCCGAAAACGTGTATAATAATGAGATTTATCAAACACCAACACTCACCCCGATCATGACTCCTCTCTCCCCCGCGTACGACAACAAGATCGCACGCAAATACTCGGCCCGCACCATCGAGCACAAGGTGGAGAACAAGACGGCTCTTCAGGAGTCGTTGGGATGGATCGCAGAACCCAAGCAACCGATCATCTGTCTGCCCATGGGCATGACCGACGCTCTCGGCGGCGCTCTTCTGGAGCAGGTGCTCCCGGGACTCTTGGAACTCCCCATCGGCATCGTCATCCGCGGACGTGGTACCAAAAAGTACGGCGAGATGTTCACGAAGCTTGCGAAGGAATCCAGTCACCGCATCGCCATCGTGGCCGATGACGAGACGCACATCCGCACCATGCTCGCCGGTTGCGACATGGCGCTCTTCCTCGCCGAGAAGGACGACGAAGACATGCTCGATAACTCCCTCCGCTACGGAACCATCCCCGTGTCGCTCCCGCGCGACGTGCTCGATAACTACAACCCCGTGCAGGAGAGCGGCAACTCATTCGTCTACGAGCAGGCAAGCCCCTGGCTCTGCTTCGCCAGCGTCGCCCGCGCCCTCGAAACCTTCAAGTTCCCGTACGACTGGCGCACGATTCAGCGTCACGCCATCGAAAGCGTGGACCGCAGAACTGCTCCGATGTCAGCGTAAGGAAGTACGAATTCGTGAACATGCGCAGCAAAGGATTGCTGCATTTTTAAAATAGTCGGCGAAGCGCGGGTTTCCCGCGCTGGAGCCGCTCCACTTCGGGGAGAGCCCGTGAGAGGTGCTTTAGCCCCTTTCACGAATTAAAACCCATCGTCATCGTCATCGGCTCCGACGCTGTTGAGATCGTTGTCGTCATCATCGCCGAAATCGTCTTCGTCGGTCCCGAGGTCTTCGTCTTCACCGTCGTCGCCGTCCAAATCGACGACATCATCGTCGCCATCATCGTCGCCACCGAACAATTGAGTGAGGAGCAGATCCAACATGCGGAGGTAGGGGGTGAGGAAATCCGTAGACGAGGCGAAGTATAGTCAGATCGGTCCTGTGCGCAAGCATATTTGACAAACCCATGGAATAAAGCGAGGTGACATAGAATCGACACATTATAAGGTGTAGGCTCCTGCAGCTTTATGAAACGCATCCACCTCCCGCTGGCCATTCTCTCCCTTCTGATGCTCGCCGCCTGCGGCAAGCCCGCACCCGTACCCGCCGCAACGGGGACCGGTGCCAAAGTGACTGAAACCAAAGAACAACTGGAGGCACGCGCGACCGCCGGAGATGCCGCCGCTCAGTTCGAACTCGGCGCCATGTACCACGACGGCGAGGGCGGGCTCACGAAAGACGTGGCGAAGGCCAAGCAGTGGCTGGAGAAATCGGCCGCACAGAACAACGAGCTCGCACAGTTCAACTTGGGCGTGATGTACTACGTGGGAGAAGGAATGAACCAGGATTATGCACAAGCGCAAAAGTGGTTCGAGAAAGCCGCCGCGAAAGGAAACATGCGCGCACAGTTCAACCTGGGCGTCATGAACTACCGCGGCGAAGGCATGAAGCAAGATCTGCCGAACGCATTCGACCTCTTCACGAAGAGCGCCAAGCAAGGATTCGGCGAGGCCGCGTTCAACCTCGGCGTGATGTACGCCAAAGGTGAGGGCACGCTGCCCGACGTCGCCCAGGCATACGCCTGGTTCAGCGTCGCGAACTCCCTCGGCAACGACCGCGCATCCGAAGTCATCAAGCAAATCGAGCACGGACTCACCGCCGACCAGCTGAGCCTCGTGAAGGACCTCGCCAAGCAGACGATGAACGAAGTGAATAACAACATCACAGCAGCGACGGCGAAGGCACAGGGCAAGTAACCTTTCCCCTCTTTCTTCATGAGTGCCGAACTCGGACCGAAAGACAACGAAGCCACGAAGGCTCCGAAGCTTGCCGAAGGCACGCATCCGGACGATGCGCCCGGAGCACAAACGACCTGGGGACGCGTGAAGCAACTGGCGGGAGCACTCGGTCCCATGCTTGTCGCGCTGATTCCGGGCGCACCGCTCGAGACGGGACATCAGTGCGGCGGCTGCCCCATGTGCATGCCTCCGCCCGTCGTGCGGGTGGAGAAGGAAGAGAAAGACGATGAAGAAGGTGAGGGTGAGGAAGAATAATGTTATTTGTAAAAATCCGGCGAAGCTCCAATCTCATGGCCCTTCGACAAGCTCAGGGTCATTCGACTCAGTGCATTTCAAAGAATGGCCGGAGCGCGGAGCGCGAAGACCATGAGCGAGCGAAGCGAGTCGAATGGTGGATCGGGTGGGACTTGAACCCACGACCAAGAGATTAAGAGTCTCCTGCTCTACCAACTGAGCTACCGATCCAAACAAGATGAAAAGAAAAGAACAAGGAATCGGTGACTGATGCAGGCGAAGTTGCAAACTGCCTGCCCACCGTAGCTTTAGCGAAGGTGGGAGCTACCGATCCAAAGAACAGCCTGATCCGACGATCAAAGCCCGGAAATCCTAT
>CAZSWJ010000004.1:0-61427 GCA_964611095.1 uncultured Candidatus Peribacteria bacterium | reverse complement strand
TGTGTTAGGCGCGCCGCTAGCGTTCACTCTGAGCCAGGATCAAACTCTTCGAAAAGAAATTTGGTGCTCGGGTGTTTATGCCGAAGCACTGGCTCGCCATTTTTTAAACAGGTTGGCGTTCCTGTGTAATTTCCAAAGGAAAATTGGACCTAAAATTTCTCTACTACACGATGCTGTGAAGGAGCTTTAGGCGCGTGTGAGGCGAAGCTCCTTATAAGGGAGACAAACGAGCCATTACGAATGCATTGGCTTACTCACAGCCGGGCCATCTTAGGAGGAGGGCAAAGCTGCGTCAAGCGCGATAGACAACTTTTTAGAACGGATCCCGACGGGCGGGTGGCGAGTAGCGGGTAGCGGTTAGGAAATTCATCTACTCGCTACCCGTAAACCGCTATCCGCCCTCATATTTCACGTACGGCATTCTTGACACTCCGTGCCCTCCTCTACTACAGTGCCCCGGCTTTGATTCCCTCTCTCCCTTCGGAGACAGGTTTTACCCACGAACCAATGCCCAAACTTTCACCGAGCAACGAAGACGTCCGCGTGTACGAAATCGCGGTCATGTACCAGCCCGACTTGGACCAGAAGGCCGAGACCGCACTCCTCGGAGAGGTCGAAGCTCTGTTCGACGAGGCCAAGGCCAAGCTCCTCTTCAAGGATCCTTGGAGCAAGCGCGGACTCGCCTACAAGATCGGCGGATTCAGCGAAGCGAAGTTCGTCATCTACTACCACGAGATGGACCCCGCGATGATCCGCGAGCTCGACAAGCAGCTCCGTCTCCTCAAAGGAATTCTCCGCCACCTCATCGTCATCCCGCCCGTCGGTTACGAAGCCGTCAGCTACGAGGATGCGTACCAGAACTGGCTCAAGAACCGCGTCACCATCGCCGACCAGCGCCAGAAGAAGAAAGAGGAGCGCCTCAAGCAGACGGTCACGGCTCAGGCCAAGCGCGCCACGAAGCGCATGGACACCAAGCCGAAGGAAGCCGCAAAGCCGCTCGATGCGGGTCAGCTCACCGGAGCTCTCGACAAACTGATCTCCGACGACGACCTGAAGATTTAATTCCGCACCTCCCCACTCCTCCCACCCGACCATGGCCTACAACAACAATCAGCAGAAGAGCAAGCAGCGCATCGCCAAGAAGAACTGTCCGTTCGACCGCGAGGGCGTGAAGTACATGGACTACAAGGACTACCCCACGCTCAAGCCGTACATCGATTACTTCGGTAACGTCCGCAAGCGCTACTACTCGGGTCTGTGTCTCAAGCACCAGAAGATGATCAAGAACGCCGTGGAGCGCGCACGCTTCCTCGGATTCTTGGCCTACCGCAAATAGTAACGAGCGGATAGCGAGTAGCGGTGAGCGGGTGGACACCTGCAATCGTTTTTCATTTCTACCCGCTACACGCCAACCGCTACCCGCCTGTCGGGTTCTTTCTTATACTCCGCCCATGTCCGGACATTCCAAGTGGCACAACATTCGGGTGAAGAAAATGGCGACCGATGCTCGCAAGGGCAAGGCGTACACCAAGTACGCGCGTCTCATCGAAATCGCATCGCGTGAAGGCGGAGGAGACCCCGCGAGCAACGTGCGTCTGCGTGCGCTCATCGATGCCGCCAAGAGCGAAAGCGTGCCCAATGCCAACATCGAGCGCGCCATCAAGAAAGGCACGGGAGCGCTCCAGGGCGAAGCGATGCAGGAGATCGTCTACGAAGCGTACGGCTTCGGGGGTGTGGCGTTCATCATCGAGTGTCTTTCGGATAATAAAAATCGCACGCTCGGAAACGTGAAGCTCATCCTCAGCAAAAACGGCGGACGTTTCGCCGAGAGCGGATCCGTCATGTGGATGTTCGAGCGCAAAGGAGTCGTGGTCGCCACGAGTGCCGGACTTTCCGCCGATGCCGCGAAGCTCGAGGAGCTTGAGCTCGGTCTTATCGATGCCGGAGCAGATGACTTCAGCGTCTCGGGAGACCACATCCGCGCCGTGAGCGACATGACGAAGTGGACCGCGGTGCGCGACTTCCTCACAACGAAAGGACTCACCATCGATTCGGCCGGACTGCAGTACGTCGCCAAGCAAACGGCGCCCGTGGATGCCGCCACACTCGAGAAAAACGATCATCTCGTGTCGCTCCTCGAAGAAGACGACGATGTGTCCGAGGTGCACACGAACGCATCAGCAGATCAGGCGTGAGGCGTGATGGAAGATGGGGTGCTGGTCGGGGAGAATGAGCGTGCTTTCGCTCGTCATGCGATGCGTGTGCTTGCGCATCATGTTGTCTTCGTGCGTGCCGCCGACTCTGTTGATGAGTCCTTTGCAGTCCATGAGCACGCCGAAACTGATATTGGTGCAGAGGGCCTTGCCGTACTTGTAGAGGGCATTTCTGACTGTCTCCAGATGCATCTCATCTTTCCGGTTATCGGCGTACGGCTTGGCCGGCAAAAAGATCCCCAAGCTTCTGGCGGCGCCCAGCTGTAAGCCGAATTGCGTGGGGCAACACGCGTACGTGGCGCCGTGCATTTCCACGGGCCGAGACAGCGGAATGCCGCCGCTTCTCTCGGCAAACCGTGCGAACATTCGTTCGCCCAGGTAGCCCGCCCCCTCGTGCGAGACGATGTCGTCGGGTGAGTCGGTCGTACCGTCGGTCTCGGGATGTTTGATGCGAATGGCATCGGGATGTTCCGCGAGCGTGAGCATGAGCTTGTCGTGAAACGTGTCGCGCCACAGGTTCAGAATGTCACGCATCAACTCGGGCGGCACGTCGTCACGTTCTTCGTCGGCGATCGCTTGGATGCGATTCTCCAGCTGCAAACGTCCGATGGAGTGCCACGGCCACTCGTCGTGCACGGAGCAATGCAGCGGCGTGTCCTCCCCTTCGCTCGCCGCGCGCAGCACGTCGGTCATCGATGTCGCGGATCCCCGAAACGGCACGGTGATCTCGCGCGTTCGTTCGTCGAAATATGCCATCGCTTTGCGCTCTTGGTCGAAGCACTGCCCCAAAAATTCCTCGCGACTTGCTTGCAATGTGTTCGTCATCATAGTTACGATACTATGTAATCTTGTTGTGTCAACTATCTCTGACGTTTGTGTCAGAACGGTAGACGTCGGATTAGTTCAGTACTAAACTAGTTTCCATGCGCGCATTTGCAGCGTTATTTTCGGCCCTCTGGCGTTACGCCGAAGGCAGGCGACTCACCGTCGTGCTCTACACGTGCATGTTCATCGTGGCCAATGCCGTGTGGCTTTTTGAGCCGTACGCCGTCGGTCGCATTCTCGACACCATTCAAACGGCGGGCCCATCGCAGATGCAGGACGTCATCTTCTATCTCGTCGTGCTCGTGATGCTCTCCGCCGGATTCTGGGTCCTCCACGGCCCCGCCCGCGTCATGGAACGCGCCACGGCGTTCCACATCCGTACCGCGTTCAAGCAACACCTCTACACCATCATCACGGGTCTGCCGCTCCAGTGGCACAAGAACCACCATTCGGGCCAGACCATCAACCGCATCTACAAATCGACGAACTCACTCTTCGATTTTGCGCAGAACGGATATCAGATCATCGAAATGCTCATCCGACCGCTCGGTGCGCTCGTGGCTCTGTCGCTCATCATGCCCATGGCAGCCGCCATCGCCGTGCTCGTGATGGCGGGTTCGGCCGTCGTCATCTTCTTCTTCGACAAGGTGCTCTTCCCGCTCTACGACCAGGTGAACGAGAAGGACCACGTCGTGGCGTCCGCGCTGCATGACTACATCACGAACATCACGACGGTCATCACGCTGCGCCTTGAAAAACTTACGCACAGCGAGCTCCTCAAGCGCATGACGAATTACTTCCCGATCTACTTCCGCGAAGCCAAGTTCAACGAAGGGAAGTGGTTCACGGCCACCATTCTCATCTCGGCCATGACGTCCATCGTTCTCGGTTGGTACGTGTGGACCACGCTCGGCTCCGGCAGCGTCATTTTGGCCGGAACGTTCTTCATGCTCTACGACTACCTGCAGAAAATCGGCGGTGCGTTCTACACGTTCGCGTGGAAGTACGGCGCCACGGTGGAGGCGTACGCCAACCTGAGGACCGTCGACCCCATTCTCAGCGCCGACCGCGCCGAGCAGCACGAGGAATGCACGCTCCCCGACGGCTGGAAGAGCATAGCCATCACGGGTCTCGACTTCACGTACAAAGACGAAGAGCAGCGCACGCACCACCTCAAGGACGTCGACGTGCTCCTCGAGCGCGGCAAGAAGATCGCCTTCGTGGGCGAGAGCGGCAGCGGCAAATCCACGCTCATGGTGCTCATCCGCGGCCTGCAGACGGCCGACAGCACGACGGTGCTCTGCGACGGCAAGAAGCTGAAGCACGGCCTCAAGGACGTGGGTTCCACGGTCACGCTCATTCCGCAGGAGCCCGAGATTTTCGAGAACACTGTCGAATACAACATCACGCTGGGCACCGCGCACACGCAGGACGAAATCATGGACGACATCCGTCTCGCTCGTTTCGAATCCACGCTCGACAAACTCCCGAAGGGCCTCCTCACGAATACCGCCGAGAAGGGCGTGAACCTGAGCGGAGGAGAGAAGCAGCGTCTGGCACTCGCTCGCGGATTCTTCGCCGCCAAAGACAGCGGCATCATCCTCCTCGACGAGCCCACGAGTTCCGTGGACCCGGCCAACGAGCGCGCGATCTACGAAAATCTCCTCAAGAAATTCGCCGATCGTTGCATCGTGTCCTCGCTCCACAAGCTGTACCTGCTTCCGATGTTCGACTTCGTCTACGTCTTCAAGGACGGCAAAGTGGTGAGCACCGGCACGCCGCAAGAAATGCTCGGTGAAGGAGGCATCCTGCATCCGCTGTGGGTGCGTGAGCGCGAGATGACGAACAACGCGTAGTCTTTACTCCGCGAACGTGAAGTTCACCGTGTCGGTGGCCGTATTGAAGTACTTGTCCGTCACGATGACGGTGAGCGTGTGCGAGCCTGCGGCATCGATCGTTCGCGGTACGCGCACCGATCCCTCGAACGGTTCCTCGGTGAACGTGCGGACGGGTTTGCCGTCCACTTCGATCTTCATCTCGCTGAGCGCGGCTTTGCTGTTCACCGTGATCGTCGGCGTGAAGGAGGGGTAGATGACGCTGTCGCCGTTCCGCGGAGAAACGATGCTGACAGTCGGTTTGTCGAAACGTCCGGGCGTGAGCGCGGGGTCGCATTCCTTCGTGGGTGCCACGGGGAGCGGCAGCTGCGAACCGGAGTGTGTGGGGTTGGCGTTCCATCGTTCCATCTGCTTCGCGGCCCATTCCTGCACGCCCTGTTCCCAGAGCGGCCAGCGGTTGGGGAGTTCGCTGCTCGGCAGGAAGAACGATCCCTGCTCCGTGGCGTCGGCGGGACAGGCCGGAGAAGAGAGGAGCCCCGTCACCTTGTCGATCGTGAGCGTCTGACACGCGGGGTCTTCCTCCGAAGGCACGCGCTCATCCAAGAAGATGTCCGTGCTCTGCAGTTCCACCGGCGTGCAGGCCGAGGCCAGCTTTCCGGACAAACGCGAGATGAGCGGATGAGACAAGCCCGCTGGTTCCGTGAAGGCGGTCTTGGGCGTGGGGATCTGTTTGTGCGCACCCACCATGAAGTCGTGCCACACGGGAGCGGCGGTCGTGAGACCGTCGGCTTTGTCGTAGAGCGACTGGCTCGTGGCGTTGCCCACCCACACCGCAGCGATGAGGTTGGGCGTGAAGCCGATGGTCCACGTGCTCTCGGGGCGCCTGAGCGTGCAGTTATTCTTCGTGTCGCGCTCCAGACACTTGTTGCTCGTACCCGTCTTGGCCGCGGCTTGGTACCCCGGGACCGAGAGGATCGATTTCCAGAAGTCGTTCGGCCGCGCACTCACGTCACTCAGAACCGAGCGCACCTGTGCCGTCAGTCTTTCATCGACGATTTGCTGCGGAGCCACGGCCTTGGGCAAGTACAGAATGTTGCCGTCCTTGTCCGTGATCTTGAGGATGGTCTGCATCGGGCGGAACGTGCCGCCGTCGGCGATGGTGGCGTACCCCTGCGCCATTTCCACGAGCGGCACTTCGGCGGCACCGATGGCCAGCGGCCATCCGTAGTCGAAGTCGGGGTTCGTCTTGCGCATCTCGGCCTTGGCATTGAGCGGGGAGACCACGCCCATGCGCGCGGCGAGTTGGAGCAGCGGCTCTTCGCCTCCTCCGAGGAAGAACGCTTTGATGGCCGGAATGTTCCTGGATCCTCCGAGCGCGAGACGCATGCTCGTGAATCCCCAGAACGTACCGTCGAAGTTCTGCGGTTGGTCTTCACCGAATTTCGTCGGCACGTCGTAGATCACCGACCCCGGTCCGTAGCCCGCCTCGAACGCGCTCAAGTAGGTGAACGCTTTGAAGCTCGAACCCGGCTGACGCGGACTCTGGGCCATGTCGATTTTTCCTTGGAACGCATCGTCGCTGAAATCCATGTTGCCGACGTACGCGAGCACCTCGCGCGTGACGGGAGCCAGCGCCACGAGCGCCAAGTTGTGCGCGCCGAACCGCTTCACGATGTCGTCTTTGTGGCTTGCCACGGCCTTGTCCGCGGCTTGCTGAATGTTCCAGTCCAAGGTCGTGGTGATGCGGATGCCGCCGCGTTCCAAGATCGCTTCGTCGATGCCGAGCAGTTCTTCCACCTTCTTCTGCGTCTCCAAAACGAAGTGCGGCGCGCGGATGTTCTGCCGCTCGCGGGCGAACTTGAGCGTGCGCATTTCCTTGAGCGCTTTGTCTTGGTCTTCGGCGGTGATTTTTCCTTGCTCCAACATGTTGCGGATCACCTGGTCGGCGCGGCCTCCGAGGTAGAGGGGAGTGCCGCCGCTGCCGAACGTTTGCCCCAGGAGTCCGATGCGGATTTCCGAATCCGGAATGTCATCGGCCTTCGTGATGCGTCCCGACTGAATGTCATTGAGCGCCTTGGGCGTGATGGACGTGCGGACGTGCGAGCCGTACGGATTGAAGTACGAGGGGCGCTGCGGCAGTGCGGCGAGCGTCGCCGATTGCGCGAGCGTCAGATCTTTGGCGCCGATGCCGAAGTAATTTTTGGCCGCCTGCTCGATGCCGTAGGCGTTCTGGCCGTACGGAATCCAGTTGAGGTAGAGCTCCAAAAGCTCGTCTTTGTCGTATTTGCGCTCCAATTCACACGCGAGGAGGAGTTCGCGAATTTTGCGGATGGGCGAGCGTTGGCGACCGACGAACGCGTTGCCCGCGAACTGCTGCGTGAGCGTGGACCCTCCCGAGCGCACGAAAATTCCGGGCGCGAGTTGGCTCAAGCCCGCGCGGACGTAACCGATGAAATCGAAACACGTGCTGCGCCCGAGGAAGCGCTCGTCCTCGATGGCGATGGTGGCGCTCTTCACGAACGGACTGATCTGATCGCCGTGCACGTACGTGCGGTCTTGTTCGGAGAACAGACGATAGAGCTCCACGCCATTTCGGTCCAAAATCACCGTGCTCTGCGACGGGAACATCGCGGCGGGATCATCGATGTTCGGAAGCGTGAACCACAAAATCGCCAGGAAGAGAACGCCCGCTCCGAAGAGGATGCCGAACGTTTTCAGAATGAGCATGCGCCACTCGCGCCCCGTTCTCTTTTGTCCCACCCACCCCACGAAGCCGCGGGAGAGGGTGCGGATCTTCGCCGAAAAGCGCCCCCACAACGAATCGGCGCCATTGCCGTTCCGGCGCGGGCGTATGAACACTCGCGAAGGACGGTCTCCGCCGATGGAACGTGTCTGAAAGTCGTTTCCAACCATGGGCTCCCTAGTGTAGACGGGCTTCCGCATTCTCTCAATCCACCCCATAAAACGGTATTCTGCCTCGGGGCGCGATGTGGTATAATGGTGTGATGACCCCGAACCTGAAAATCGCCATCGGCACCGCCCTTTCGCTCGTTGCAGAACGTGCGTCGGCGCAGGTCGTGGTGATCAGCACCGGCGTCAGCAGCACCATCCCGCAAATCATCCAAGGAATCGTGAACATTTTGCTCGCCTGGAGCAGCTTCGTCGCGACCGCGCTCTTCCTCTTGGGCGCCATTCTGATGGTGGGATCGGGCGGCAACGACGCCACGCTCTCGGCAGGCAAGAAAATCATGAAAGCATCGCTCATCGGGCTTGCCATCGTGCTTTCCTCGTGGTTGATCCTTTCGACGGCGGTCTTCTTCATCGCCGGTTGACGGCGGTGGTATACTGAGACTTCCCATGCCGACCCCTCCCGACGACATCATCGAGCATCTGCTCCGCCAAGCCGAACAGCTGAAGCTTTCCGCGAACCACGAGGAAGCTCTCATCATCTTGGAACAGGTCCTCATCCGCGATCCCGACAACGTCGTTGCGCTCGAGGAAGTGGCCGACAACGAGCTCAGCATGGAGCAGTACGATCGTGCCGAACGCGCCGCGCTCCGCGCCCTCGCTTTGGATCACGAAAGCTTCAACGCGCACTACGTGCTCGGCTTCGTCGCCTCGCACCGCGAGCGTTGGGCCGATTCCATCCGTGAGCTCAAGGCCGCGAACTTTTTGGAACCCAACAACCCCGAAATCCTGCGCTGCCTCGGTTGGTCGCTCTTCAGCGGCGGCGAGCCACTTGCCGGCATGGTCACGCTGGAGCGTGCGCTCAACTTGGAAGACAGCAACCCTCTCATTCTGTGCGATCTCGGCGTCGTGTACCTCAAGATGAAGGACTTCCCCAAGGCCAAAGCGCTTCTGGAGCGCGCGCTCCAAATCGATCCCGAAAATCTGCGCGCACAAGAATGTCTCACGATGGCCAACCGCATCGAGGAGCGCGGACTGTAATCGTCTGAGGATTCATGGCGACAACGACGCCGTTTTTGCAGTCGATTCATAGTTCTCTTTTCGGCGTTTTGCTACACTGACATCCATGCTGCAGAAAGCGCAGATGGCCGTCTCTTTCCCACGGGCGATGAAGCGAGGTGTACTCACCTTGTTTCGCGAAGAAGGATGGGGGACCGCTCTCGGGTCGTTGCTCGGTGTCGTCGTGCTCGTGCAAATCGTCCTTCTGCTCATCATCGGAGTGGAGGGCGGACTCACGCTGCTCCGCAGGCAGACCGATCTTCGCCTCCAGATCCGCGACGGAGCCACGGACGCGCAGATTCAAGATTTGGTCCAGAACATTCGCCAGCTCCCCATCATCGATGACGTCGTGTACATCACCCGCGAGCAGGCTCTGGAGCGCCAGAAGAAGCGCGATCCGGCACTCGTGGATTTCCTCACGAAGTTCGGCATCGACAACCCGTTCCCGGACACGCTCGGAGTCCGTCTCAAGCGTCTCAACGACTACAACGACTTCGCCACGTTCCTCAAACAGCCGGTCTTCTCTCCCGTCGTGGATCCGGCGTTCCTCAGCGAAACCACCGATCAGCAACAACAAGTGGAGCGCATGGCCGACGTCGTGTCGGCGGTCCGCACCACGCTCTTCTTCGTCGCCGCCATCGTCGCCGCGGCACTGCTCTTCGTCATCATCGAACTCGTGCGTCGCCGCGCGCTCATGAAACGCGAGGAGCTCTTCGTGGAACAACTCGTCGGTGCATCGAGACTCGCCACACTTCTGCCGTTCGGCATCGGCATGACCGTGCTTCTGGGACTCGCAACATTCCTTTCGCTCGCGTTCGTCGGCGGGACCGTGGCGCTGCTACCCGTCCTGGTTCCGGCACTGGCCGCGGGCGGCATCTTCGGTCCGTGGATGAGTTTGGCGGTCGCGATTCTTTTGGCCTGGTCGCCGTGGATCATTCTTTCGGAGCTTCTTGCGGTCGTCGTGCTCTCCGCTCTCGGCACACTCCTCGCATTCCGTCCCACGTCCACGATCTCGCTTCTGTCTTCTCCCGACATCATTTAAGTGCCACGATCTTTTTCCGATGAGGCCGTCGTTCTCCGCGCGCACAACGTGGGAGAGACCGATCGTTTTTGCATCCTGCTCACGCGCAAGCACGGACGCATGGCGGTGCGCATCACGGGAGCCAGACGTCTTTTGAGCCATCGTGGCAGGGGACTTCTGCCGCTCCACAAAGTGTCCATCACGTGGGAGCAACACTCGTTCGGGAATTCCGTCACGGCGTCGCAGTGCCTGGACCCGCACCACGGTGCATGGAGCGATCCGCATGCGTTCTCGTGCGCCGAACAAGGCGTGGAGCTTCTGCTCAAGCTCACCGAAGACGGCATGCCGACCGACGACGTGTACGCGCTCACCGTGGATTTTCTGGCCGCGTGTTCGGGCCCGCACTCGCGCGTCATCTTGCATCTCTTCACGCTGAAGCTCCTCAAGATCTTGGGTTACCTGCCCGAGTCGTCGTCGGCACCCGACATGCGTCCATCTCGGCTCATGCTGGCGTTCCTTCCCACGCTCGACCACGTCTCATTCGCTCACCCGCCGGTCTTTACGGCCGAACTGGAGGAAGAATTGCTGCTGCTCGTGAGGTCGCTCGTCGGCAGCCAGCTGGGGCTTTCGCTCGCCGCTCCGCTCGTGAGCCTTTCCATCTCCTCCGGCGTGACGCCCACCTGCCAGTAGAGCGGGCGCGTTTGGTACGCCGAGAAGAATCGTTCCAGAACCGCGCCGCTGCCGGGTCTTTGCACCGTGCGATACCACGTCACTTTCATGCCGTCGTGACGCTCGCTGGCTTTGCGCTTTTGTCCCGGCGGGATCTCCGTGGTGTAGGAAATCTTCTCCTCCTTGGGTGCCGAGACGCGGTCGGTGACGTACGGTCCCATCACTTCGGTCGTACGCTCGTCGCGCGTGCCGTAGTAAATGAAGAACGCGCGGTCTTGATCGTCGACGAATGATTGAATGAGCAGTGCGCCGGGCGTGTCATTGAGAAACCGCATGTTCACGTTCGGCGGATAGATCGTGGCGTCGGTCCCCTGCGGACTGTAGTAGCTCACGGCGTAGCTGTGGTTCTTCCGCTGCACGATGGGCATGCCGTACTCCCACGGTCCGCGGTAGGCCGTGGAACTCACTTGGCAGAGCCCGCCGCCGTAGTCGGGGAGCGTCTCGTCGCCCTGGATCACGAGTTCTTTGCGGTATCCCGTTTTGTCGTTCACGGGGCCCAGCACCTCGTTGAACGAGAAGATCGAATCCTGCGGAATGAGGTGTCCGTTGAACTTCTGCACGCCGACGCCGATGTTGTGCCTGCGGTTCACCGGAGACTTGGTGAACACCGACTCGCCGACGGTCACCACTTCTTTGATTCCCTGCGCGCGAAGCTCGGCATCCTGCACGTCGATGGCGGGCTGCGTCACCACAACGGGCAGGACGATGGTGGCAATGTCCTGCGCGAGCGCTTTCATCGTCAAATTCGCCGCGAGAGACACGTCGGTCTTCTGTCCGGTGAGACCGATGCCGTCGAAGACGATGGATCCCGTCACGCTTTTTCTGATCACCACGCTTCCCGGTTCGCGATCGATCTTGGATGCCACTTCATCGACCAACGTTCGTTCGATGGCGGCTTCGTTCCACGCCACCGCTTCCTGAAAGCTCCATCCCGGTTCGTTGATCTCGCCTGCGCCGCAGGTTTTGAGCCTGCTCGGCGGAACGGCGGCCACGCCGCCATAGAACCACGTGCGGGTGACGTGCTTCCACTCCGGATGCTGCGCGACGTTCACCGTGATGAGGTGATGGCGATAGGTGTACGTGATCGTTGCGGGCGCAGCCGATGCCGCCGGAGCCGCAAAGAACGTGCCGAGGCCCAGCGTCAGCGAGGTAAGGAAAAGACGAATCTTCACGCGTGCAGTATACCGCACTTCTCAGGATTTCAGTTCATCGAGGGCGCGATTCACCAGGAGATCGGCGCGCTTGTTCTGGTCGCGCGGGATGTGCACGAACGTCAGCTGGGGGAATTTGGTTTTGAGCTCGTTGATTTCTTCGATGATGGGCTGGAAGCTCGCCATCTTTACGCGGTACTCGCCGTTGAGCTGCTTCACGACGAGTTCGGAGTCCAGGTGGCAAATGAGGTGGTTGGGGCAGTATTCGGCGGCGATGCGAAGGCCCATGACGAGCGCCTGGTACTCGGCGATGTTGTTCGTGACGATGCCGATGGCTTCGCCGTACTCGCGGATGACTTCGTTCTTGAGCGGATCGAAGAGCACCACGCCGATGGCGGCCTGGCCGGGGTTCCCGCGCGATCCGCCGTCGGTGTACAGATGCAGCGTGCCGCCGATGGCCAGCGGCTGCTGCTCATCGGCCGAGCTCTTGGAGTCGAGTGCCTTGCGCACCACGTCGGCCACGAACTGATCGCGCTCACGCGCACGCGGGAAAATCGTCTGGAGCGTGCGTTCGAGAGAAGCGGGGAGACGGACCATCGGAGAAGTGCGGAAGTAAAAAAAAGTTCGAAAGTACGTAAGTGCGGAAGTGAAAGAAGGAGAATCTTCGTGATGAGTATACTTTTACTTTTTGACTTACGCACTTCTGTGCACTTATGCACTTCTATTTCTTACAATCGCAGCCGCCTTTGTCCGTACAACCGCAGGCGGTGGCCGCATCCGGAAGATCCAGCTTGAAGCGCCCGTCGCGGAAGTCCACGGTGGATCCGCCGATGCGCATGAGCGCGTCGGACGTCGCGATGAGCATGACGTTCTTCACCGCGGGGTGCGAAAACTTTTTGTCGCTCGGTTCGACGGTTTCGGAGAACTCCATGCAGAAGCCTCCATGGTCGTCGCTCGCCACGCGCAGGATCATCTCCTTCTTTCCTTCTTGGACGGCGATGTTCCAGAGTGCCTTACCAGCGCTCTCCGTGAGCTCGATGGTCTCGGGGCGGCCCGGGACGTTTTTGAGGAGATCCGTGAGGTCACCCACGATGTTGTCGATGTCGTCGTCGCCGAGTCCGTGGCTTCTGGCTCCGGCATCGAGCGAGTCCATCGTATTGAATGCGCAGTTGTGACAGTTGAGTCCGTAGGCCGAGAGTACCGCTGAGGCTCCCGGGTGCATGCCGATGATTTCCATGACGTTCATCGACGCATGGATGACGGGCACCTTCTTTGCGGGAACGGCTTTCGTGGGGGCCTTTTTTGCCGCGGGCGCCTTCGACTTGGCAGCGGTCTTCGATTGTCGTGTCACGGGCATGCGACCAGTATATGCTTTTCGCCTGTCACAGGAATCATGAAGTTTCTTCGCACGCTCGTCCTCGGCCTTCTCCCGCTCATCGCGCTCGTGCTCGGCTTCCAGCTGGGTGCCAGCTACGAGGCGCGTCACATGGATTCCGAGCGTACGCGCATGGAGGAGCTCTTCACGTTCTCGGGCAGCGGCCGGACACTCGAGGGCGACCCGGAACAGAAAGTGGATCTCTCCATCTTCTGGGGAGTGTGGAGACTGCTCGGCAAGCACTACATCAACCCGAACGACATGGCCGTGGACAAGATGGTCTACGGTGCGGTGGGCGGCATGGTCTCGGCACTCGGTGACCCGTACACGGTGTTCATGACACCCGTGGACAGCAAGTCGTTCTCGGATGCGCTGAGCGGAACGCTCGAGGGCATCGGTGCACAGCTCGATCTCAGCAACGGACAAGTGGTCGTCGTGGCGCCCATCAAGGGTTCACCCGCCGACAAGGCAGGCCTCCTCACCAAAGACGTCATCATCAAAGTGAACGACCAGGATCTCGATGGCATGGCGCTCGACCAGGTCGTATCGCTCATCCGCGGACCGAAGGGAACGACCGTGAACCTCACCGTCGTGCGCGAGGGCAAGCCGGCGCCCATCGTCATCGCCGTCATGCGCGACGCCATTCACATTCCGAGCGTGGAATCCAAAGTCGTCAAAACGCAGACGGGTTCCATCGGAGTCCTCACGCTCAACCAATTCGGCGACGACTCGGTCGTCGAGATGCGAAAGGCCATCCAGGCATTGCCGCAGGGGCTGAAGGGCGTGGTTCTCGACCTCCGCTTCAATGGAGGCGGTTACTTGGACGGCGCCGTGGACATCGTCTCCATGTTCCAGAGCTCCGGCAAAGTCGTCTCGGTGGTTCGCCGCGACACACCCGCGCAAGAAAGCATGGTCACGGGCCAAGTGCTCCTGCCCGATGTTCCTTTGGTCGTTCTCATCAACGGCGGATCGGCGAGCGCGTCCGAAATCACCGCCGGTGCACTCAAGGACAACGGCCGCGCCACGCTCATCGGTACGCAGAGCTTCGGCAAGGGCACCGTCCAGGAGATCATCGATCTTCCGGGCGGGTCGAGTCTCCGCGTCACCACCGCCAAGTGGCTCACGCCGAGCGGCCACGACCTCGCCAAAAAAGGCATCTCGCCCGACATCATCATCGATCGTTCTGCCGAGGAATACCGCTCGGGCAAAGATCCTCAGCTCGATGCCGCGGCGCTCTGGCTCACCATGCACCGTGTCGCAAGCAACGCAAAAACCGCCAGCGGCGTCATCCTGAAATAATCGCGCTTAGTAGGCGAAGAGCTCGTCCTTCTTGAAGAAGCGAGCAACTTCTTTCTCGGCGGACTCTTTGCTGTCCGATGCATGCGCCACGTTGATCATGACGTCTTTGCCGAGCGTTGCGCGGATGGTTCCGGGAGCGGCCTTGCGGCTGTCCGTCACACCGAGCATGTCGCGGATTTTGTTGATGCTGTCTTCACCCTCCACCACCATGGCGATGACGGGAACGGAGGCCATGAACTTCTCGATCTCGGGGTAGAACGGCTTGTCGGCGACGTGGGCGTAGTGCTCGCGGAGAATCGCGGGCGTGAGGTTCATCATCTTGCATCCGCGGATCGTGAAGCCCGCATCCTCGAAGCGAGTGATGACTTTGCCGCAGAATTTTCCGGCGACGGCGTCGGGTTTGAGGAGAATCAGAGTGCGTTCCATGAGGAGTTGGGCGAAAGAGGTTTCATATTGTTTACATGAGTAAGGAGTTTTTGACAATACAGAGGCCTTAACCCTCCGTCATGCAATATGGCCGTCGACGTCGGGAGAATCAGGAGATGAGCCCCTCCAGCTTCTTTTCATCATTCTCCTTGCCGATGACGACAAGGCGCAAGTTTTCTTTCGTGAGGATGCGCGACGAGAGCTTGTTGATCTGTTCGGAGGTAACGGCCTCGATCTTCTCGAAGTACTCGGTAAGGTCGCGCGTCTTGGGGTAGAGGAGCTGCTGCTTTCCGAAGAAGTGCGCGCGCTCCTCGGAGTCTTCCATGGAGAGCGTGATCTTTCCCTTCAGATAATCTTTGGCGCGGCGGAGTTCGTCCTTCGTGATGCCGTCTTTGGCGCACACGTCGTATTCGTGGCGGATCGCCGAGATGGCTTCGTGCAGCCTTGATTGGTCGACGCCTGCGCGCGTGGAAAGGAGGCCGGTGTCCAAGTAGTTGTCCGTCGACGTGGAGATGTAGTAACACAGTCCGCGCGCTTCGCGGATACGGAGGAACATGCGCGAGCTCATGGATCCGCCGAGGATGACGGCCAGGAGCTTCTGCGCGAAGTGGTCTTCGTCGAGCGACGACACCGACTCCACGCCGAGCACGAGGTGTGCCTGCTCGGTCTGCTTCGTCGTGAGTGCCACGCGCTTCCCCGTATGCTTCGTGACGGGCTTGAATTCCATGGCCTTCTTGCCGCCGATGGCGCCGAAGTGTTCCTTGCCGAGCGCCATCGCCTTGGCTTCATCGATTTTTCCTGCGAACGTCACGACCAAGTTATCGGGTGTGTAGAGCTCGTTCTTGTGGCGCATGAAATCTTCCTGCGTCACGGAGCGAATGAGCTCCTCGGTTCCGATGGTGTCCCATCCGAGCGGCTGATCGCCGTAGACGAGCGTCTCGAAATCCCAACCCGCCTGGTACATCGGCGTGTCTTGGTACATGCGGTACTCCTCGATGATGACGCCGCGCTCCTTCTCGATTTCATGCGTCGGGAACGTGGCGTGCAGGAGCATGTCGCTGAGGACACTGCAGGCGAGTTCGACGTGCGAGGCGTCCACCTTCACGTAGTAACCGGCGTATTCCTTCCCTGTGAATGCGTTGAAGTCGCCCCCGACGGAGTCGATGGCCATGCTCACGGCCGCCGCATCGGTGTACGTTTTGCCTCCCTTGAAGAACATGTGCTCCAAGAAGTGGCTGATGCCGCGGTTCTTCTGCACTTCGTAGCGCGATCCCGCACCCGCGAAGACGAGCACCGTGACCGCGGCCGTACCGTCGGTCGGTGCGGTGAGAACGGGCAGGCCTGATTTGAGTCGCTGAACGGAAAACATCGATAACGAGTCTAGGCCAAAGAGGAGTGAGTGGAAACGTCAATTCGCATTGTCATTTTTTTCCGAGATTCCGTAAAATATGCGACAGATGCAGAGCCTCCTCGCTCGTGTCACCGACGGACTTCCCTCCCAAGGTCGCGCGCTGCTTTCGGATGCGTCGGAATTTTCGAGGAAGCATCTGTCCTCCATGCATCGACGCACCGGCGAGTCGTACGCCGAGCACGGTCACCAGCTTGCGGCGGTCCTGCGGGAAGTCATGGACGATGCGGAGCTCCTGGGGGTCGCGATTTTGCACGACCTGCCGCTCCACGAGAACGGCGCCGAGCTTCTGAAACTCTCGCCGCTCACGCCCATCCAACGGACGCTCGTCGGAAAAATGCACGAACTGCGTCGTCTGCATATCGATGCCGAGACCAAGGACCTCGATACGGTGCTCCAAGCCTTCGTTGCCGATCACAGGCTCCTGCCGCTCCGTATGGCGCACCGCCTCAACGACGTGCGTCGCCTCAAGAGATTCTCGGCGAAGCTCCGCAAACAGATCGCGCACGAGACGTTGCACATGTACGCAGCCATCGCCGGCAGACTCAGCATGCACGCGTGGCGACACGAGATGGAGGACACGTGTTTCAAGTATCTGCAGCCCGCCATCGCGGGAGCGCTCGAGAAGAAATTCGCGGCGCATGCCAAGAACGACGCGCTGTGCCTGGAACATGTGGGTGCGTTCGTCCAAAAACATCTCAAGTCCCACGGCATCACCGCCGATATTTCATCACGTACCAAAACTCTCTACTCCACGTACCGCAAGATGGCGGTAAAGCGTCGCAAGTTCGAAGATCTCACCGACAGGCTCGCGCTTCGAGTCGTCGTACCCGCCATCGACGATTGTTACCGTGCGCTCGGCATCGTGCACTCGTGCCTGCATCCGATTCCGGGCAAACTCAAAGATTACATCGGCGCGCCCAAGGAGAACGGGTATCGCTCCATTCACACCGTGGTGTATCCCATGGCGGGTGTCAGTGAATATCCGGTGGAGATCCAAATTCGCAGCGTCGAGATGCACCAAGCGTGCGAGTTCGGTTCGGCTCGGCACGCGGATTACAAGCACTGTTTGTACGGTTTTCACTCGCGCTTCGCGAGAGTCGACCTTTTTTCCAACCTCTTGGTGCTGCGCGAGGCGGCGCGGTCGCCCGACCAATTCAAGAATCTCATGCGGACGTATTTCAACGAGAAGCAGATCGCGCTCTTCGATCCCAAGAACAATCTGTGGCATTTGCCGTCACCCGTGACGTGTTTGGACTTCGCCTGCCATACGGCGGGGAAGCGGGTGAAGTTCCTCAAATCCGTCCGTGTGAACGGGCGCCACGCGCCGCAGGATGCCGAACTTCGGGACGGCGATACCGTGGAGTGCCTGTTTGGCCGCGGAGCGACCCTCAAGCCCGTGTCGCTCAAAGCCTGTAAACAGACGGCTTCCAGGAAGCTTGTGAAGTCGCTCCTGCAGCCGGAATAAGCCCTCATTTCCCGGGCCTGGTTGCCTTGACGTGCCTACCGACCATTGTGTACCCTACCCCAGCTTTATGCTTGGTAAGCTTCGTTGGCGTCGGCGTCTGCGTGTGCACGGTTTCCTTGCACGCTCCAAATCCAAAACGGGTCGTCTTGTTCTCAAGCGCCGCCGTGCTCAGGGTCGTAAGCGCCTGACGGTTCAGAAGAAGGCCAAGTAAATATCATTCGTGTATGATGCGACACATGGATGCACTTCGTCGTGCCGCAGGGATTCTGTTCTACCTCCTCGGGAGCATCGTCATCGTTCTCATCGTGCTCGTGCAGCGCGGTTCGTTGGGCGAGGGCGCCGTCACGCTTTTGAACGTCCTCGATCTGCCGCTCATCTTCCTCGCATCGGTCTTCGGCGGCATGAGCCTCTACGTCAGCATCGTCAAGGACAAGAAGTCCTTTCCCGTCTTCCTGCTCATCGCCGTGCCCGTGGGAGTCGCCATCATCACGTTCGCCTGGATCAACTTCATGGCGCCGTTTGCCGAGATTTAGTCCTCGAGGATGATCATGCTCGGGTCGATGCCTTCACCGAGATCAATCGTAATGCCGCTGTCGGGCATGGGTATGTTGTCCCGTGCGATGCCCGGCAATTGAAAGTCGATGTATCGCTCGACCGAATTACGGATACCGTCGATGATGCGCTGCGATTCGTTGGAAAATTCGGGATGAATGCCGATGTTCGTGGGTACGTGGTGGAGCCTCCGCGTCCACTCGTTGATCGTTTCCGTGGAAGCTGTCGTAGCGTCGGTCAAAAGACGGCGCGCCAGAAGCCCGATGTCTTGCACCCGACTCACGCACTCGGCTTCGTTCGTCGGCATTGTTGCGCACATTGCCAAAATCACATCAACCGTTTCGTTCCATACGATGCCGTCGGGATCAAGAACGTTATCGCTCATAGCGGCGTATTTTAGGACGATACGGAGCCTATTTCCAGCTACGCGCGCGGGATCTCCACCTCCGTTTCGCCGATGCCGAGCCTTTTATTGGCATATCGGGCCGCAACGAACAGATAGTCGCTCAGGCGGTTCACGATGACGATCGTGGCATCGGTGATGGGTTCCTCGGACTGCAGTTGCACCATCCATCGTTCGGCGCGGCGACAGACGGTGCGTGCCTGGTGCAGCAGTGCGCCGACGTGAGAACCTCCGGGCAGAATGAACTTGGTCATCTGCGGAAGTTCCTCCTCCATCGCGTCGATCCACTGCTCCATCTCGGTTGCCGGAGTTTCGTCCATACGTTTAATGTTGGCTTTGCTCGAGAGCGGAGTTGCCAAATCGGATCCGAGTGAAAAAAGAAGCGTCTGAATTTTGATGAGTTGCGTAGGGAGGGGAGCGGGCAAGTTTTTGTCGGCAACGATGACACCCAAGCAGGCATTCAGCTCATCGAGCGTGCCGTAGGCGTGCAGCCGCGATGCCGACTTCTTCAGTCGCGTGCCGCCAAAGAGGCCCGTGGAGCCTTTGTCGCCGGTGCGGGTGTAGATTTTCATTATTGGCGGTTAGCGGATGGCGGGTAGCGGTCAGCTTAACCCTTTTTCAATTCCGCCAATACTTTTTGATGCACTTTTTCCACCTCTTCCTGCGTCAGCGTTCTGTCCTCGGCGCGGTACGTGAAGCGGAGCGTCATCGTGGAAGCGGCGGCGCTCTCGTACAAATCGGCGAGCACGACGGTGTGCAGCAGCGGGTCGATCGCTTTCAGCCTGGCGGCGAGTGCGGCGTAGGCGGCCTTGGGCAGCGGGATGGTTTCATCGAGCGTCACGTCGGGGAACTTGGGAAGCGGAGTGGCCAGCTTGATCGTCGGCGGCAGAGCGAAGAGCGCCTCCATATCGATGACGGCGGCGGCGGCGCGACCGGGCAAGCCGAACGAACGCGCGAGGTTGGGGTGAATCTCCGTCACGAGCCCCACGTTTTTGCCTTGGCAGCGCACGACGGCGCTTCTCGCGGCATGGGCGAAGGACGGCAAGTTCTTCGTCGTCTGCTCCACGGTCAGCGCGTAGCCGGCTTTCTCGAATGCCTCGATGAGATCGGCTTTGGCGAGGAGCACGGGGCTTTCCTTGAGCGTCGTCTTGCCGCGTGCGGCCACGAGCAGCGCGAACTGCATCGTTTCTGCGTCGCCTTGGAAGACATGTCCGTACTCGTACATCTTGAGCACCGAGTCCATGCGCATCACCGCGCGTTCGGCGGTATCGAGCATGGCGGGCAAGATGGCGGGACGCAGACGCGACAGTTCTTCGCCGAGAGGGTTTTCGATTTCCTGCGCAGACGACGGATCAATGCCGAATTTTTTGAGGAGCGACGGACTTGCGAACGCGAGGTGCAGCATTTCGAGGTAGCCCTGCTCCTTGAGCGCATCGCGGACGAAATGGATGCGCGGGTCCCTGGGCGGCGGCGTGATGTTTGCTTCCGGCATCACCGGCTTCACCGCGGCGTAACCGTGAATGCGTGCCACCTCTTCCACCAAGTCCTGAATGTGCGCGATGTCTTTGCGCCACTCCGGAGCCGTGACCGACAACATTTTTCCACTCGCCTTCACCTCACATCCCACATCGGTGAGAATTTTCTTGATCGTGGCGGCGGAGATCGGGGCACCGATGAACTTTTGGATGTACTCCGGATCGGCTTTGATGGTTTTTGCGGTCGGCTTCTTGCCCCACGTGAGCGGCTTGCTGATGACGCTCGCTCCGGGAGCGAGCTCAAGCAGGAGCTCCACGGCGCGCTTGAGGCCCGCTTCGGCCGTCGTCGGGAGAACGCCCTTTTCGTACACCGTCGCTGCATCCGTGCGGTGCGCCATGGCGATCACGGTGCGACGGATGCTCACGGGGTCGGGGATACCGGCCTGCACGAAGATGTGTTTCGTCGTCGGCTTGTTCGACGTGCGCAGTCCTCCCATCACGCCGAAGATGTCGAAGATTCCTTCGTCATCGCTGATGATGAGCGCTCCGTCGGGGAGGTTGCGGATTTGCTTGTCGAGCGTCGTGATCTTTTCGCCCTTCGTCGCTTGGCGGATGTGGAGCTCGCCTTTGAAGTCGTCGGAGTCGAACGCGTGGAGCGGCATGCCGACTTCCATCAAAACATAGTTCGTGATGTCCACGATGAGGTTGATGCTGCGCCAACCCGTGGCTTCCAGACGACGTTTCATCCAGTCCGGAGTTTCACCCGGTCCTTCCACTCTCAGCAGACATCCTTCGAAATACGGGATCAGATTTCCGGCGTCGTTCTTCACGGTGAACGGCACGGGCTTCGCTCCGAATTTGACGGGCGCCGACTTCTTTTGCTTCTTCCACGTGGCGAGACCCATGGCCACGAGTTCGCGCGCCACACCGATGTGCGAGAACAGGTCGGGGCGGTTCGTGATTGCGTGGTTGTCGATGTGGAAGACGACGTCCGTCATGCCGAGCGCGGTGCGGAGCGGCGTGCCGACGGTCGCGGTGGAAAGAGGAAAGTGGAAAGAGGAAAGATCAATGATCGGTCGAGGTCCATCATCGGGCTTGGGCGGGAACTGCGTAAGCGCCAGCTCTTCTTGGGCGCAGATCATGCCGTGACTTTCGACACCGCGGATCTTGACCGGAGCGAGCGTCATTTTTTCACCGCCGTGCCACAACACGGTCGCTCCCGTGTGGGCGAAGGCCACGAGCATGCCGGGCCGTACGTTGCTTCCGCCGCACACGACGGTCTTGATGCCTTGATCGGTATCCACCGTGCACACAGCCAGCTTGTCGGCATTCGGATGTTTTTCCACGGTTTGCACTTTTCCCAGGACGCAATGATCCAAAAATTCACCCTGCATCACGACGTCGTCCACTTCGCCCATGCCGCGCGTCAGCCTGTCGGCGATGACGGAGGGATCCTGCTCCGTGAAGTCGATGAAATCGGTGAGCCAGTCGCGAGAAATCTTCATACCGCACAGAGTACGTGGGGGAGGGGGTAAAAGGCAAAAGGCGAATCGGGCTTTACGGCACGTAAATTCTGGTAGAGTAGTCCTTAATTACTTTTTCTCCCTTCACTCGTATGGCTCTCATGTCCAAGAAGGCCTCCCAGTGTTCCACCGGTTGCATGATCGCAAAGTGGCTCATCTGCATCCTTCTCTTCCTCGTCGCGGTCGCGGCTCTCATCGGCGTCTACGAGACGCACGTCATCATCGGTACCGATCCCGCCAGCTTCAAGATGCAGTTTGGTTCCACGTCCGGCTCGCTCGCCATCATGGCTTTCGCCATCGCCGTGACGACCTGGGGCAAGAAGCTCTCCTCCTGCGTGGGCAAGTGCGATATCTGCGGTTAATCGTTTCGTGATCAAGCCAAACGGCGGGGATCTCCGTATCCTCGCCTTTTTGGCATGCAGCCCTTGTGAAAGGGCTCAAATCATTGTTAACTGTGCCGCACACGGAGACGAAAGTTTCCTTACGGAGAGGTCGCATAGTGGCCTAGTGCGCTTGCTTGGAAAGCAAGTAGACCTGAAAGGGTCTCGGGAGTTCGAATCTCCCCCTCTCCGCCACCGCATCAGCCACATGCGGTACCACAACGTCTTGCATCGACGCTCGAGGCACGGTCTCATCGGCTCCCATGCCGATATACTGGCCGTCAGTCATGCCGACCGCTCGACCCAAAAAAACATCGCTCACCGCGGCCGCGCGCCGCGACATGATTGTGACATTCACGCTCGATACCGTCGTGTTCCTCGTGACGGTGGCGCTCCTTGCGACGGTCAGGTTCTTCGCCGCGCCCACGTTCGGGCCCGTCACGTTCTCGGTGCCCGGCCAACCGTCGATGACGAAGCAGCTCCCCGCATTTTTCGATTCGGTCGGCCCCGTCATCACGGCGTCCGTCACGGTGGATCTGCCCATCATTCATCCCACGGTGTTCGCCGTTCAAGTGGACGACTGCATCGAGACGCTGCTCGTGAACGGACACGCAGTCATTCCCGACGCGCGGGGCAGGCTGTGTTCGCCGCACACGCTCACGCGTCTCAATCTCGGCGGTCTTCTCGCGACGGGTCCGAACACGCTCGCCATGCGCATCTCGGACATCGGTGTCACCGAAGGGCTCAACATCACTCCGTCGAATCTCGATCCGCTGCTGCTCACGATTTTCCTGGGCCTGCTGCTCTCCACGGGGTGGTATGTCGTGCAGTTGCAGCAGCTCCTCAGCGGCAGGAAGTGGCCCACGCCCGCACTCCGGGTATTTCTGTTCGGCGTCGCGCTGCGGTTCGCGTACGTGGCGGCCACGCCCTACGCCGTCCGCGCCCACGACACGGACGGACACATCGATTACGTCAACTACGTGCTGGCACACGGCGTCATGCCGCATGCCGAAGGCGGTTGGGAATTTCATCAGCCGCCGCTGTACTACGTCCTCTCGGCGTTGTGGGTGAAGGTCATGATGCTTCTCGGCATGGCGCAGAACATGGCGATGCAATCGATCCAAGGATGGTCGCTCGCGCTCTCCGTTGCCGCGTTCGGCGTCGCGCTTCTCACGGCACGATTTTT
This sequence comes from uncultured Candidatus Peribacteria bacterium, assembly GCA_964611095.1. Taxonomy (GTDB): domain Bacteria; phylum Patescibacteriota; class Gracilibacteria; order Peribacterales; family Peribacteraceae; genus CAZKJL01. Next base: position 38,192 of record CAZSWJ010000004.1, on the reverse strand, counting down.
CTTCACCAAGTGGCCGGCGCGTTTCACCGTGTGGTACGGCCTCATCATCGCGACGTTCAACGGCGTGATCTTCACGTCGGCGGGCATCACGAACGAGACGCTCGCATTCTTCTTCGGCACCACGACGCTCTACTTCATGTTGCGGTGGTGGAGGGTCCCGGACATGCGTTCGCTCGTCGCCTTGGCATGTTCGTTCGCGCTTGCGTTCATCACCAAGATCAGCGTTTTGGCACTTGCACCGGCCATCGGCATCATATTCCTGGTGCGCTCAGGACGTATGTGGAGGCAGCGCGTGTCATCGATTCTCGTCTTTGCGGCAGTCGTCATCGCGCTTGCCGGGTGGTACCCCGTGCAGCGATTTTTCTTCGAAGAGAGCGCCGAGAAAACCGTGACCCTCGGCAACAACGGCATGGACGCGGGTCTCATCGTGCAGCGTGACCTCAAGCATCTCGTCACGTTCAATCCCGTGGCACTCGTCAAAAATCCGTTCAACGACTCCTGGAGCAAAGATTCGCGTCGCGACAATTTCCTCGAGTATTTCTTCCGCTCGTCGCTCTTCGGTGAGTATCAATTCGAGCGCACGCATATGCTCGCACGCACCACGCTCGTCCTCGCCATGCTCCTGATCCCCGCACTCTTGTACGGCATCGTCACGACGACGCTCATGCGCGGAAGGGAGCTTCTGCCGCTGCATCTTGCCACGGTCATGCTGGCGCTCGCCGCATTTCTGTATCCCCACTTCTTCCCGTTCGCACCGAATCAGGATTTCCGATTCTCGGCACTTCTGATCATCCCCGCGTCGTTCTACATCGTTTCGGGCATCGGGCTTCTGCCCCGGTACGTGCGGTGGTTGTGGTGGGCGATCCTCGCGTGCTTCGTGGCGTCGTGCACCGTGTTTCTCTCGGCGGAGTTTTTCCTCGCGTAACAAAAAAGCCCGGACGAACCGGGCTTTCTTTTCAGAGAGTCGATTTATTTGCTGCCGAATCCGACGATGAGACAGACGGCGGCGATGGCGAGGTGCAGGTAGTTGTCGGCCATGTTCATCATCATGCCGAGAACTTCTCCGCCCATGGCGAAGCCCATGACGGTCACGACGGCGTACACGAGGCCGAAGATGATGAGGTACCAGCGGGAAGCCGACTGGCTGGAGTTGAATGCCCACAGAGCGACGAGACCGCTCGCGAGGTGGACGATGTTGTGCATCGTGTCGACTTGGAACACGAGGAGCATGCCGCCCGAGACGAAGAAACCGGCCACACCGACGATGGTGAGGACGAGGCCGAGCAGGCCGGTGAGAGGTTTGACCAAAGAACTCATGAAAGAGGGAGAAATGGTAGAAAGATTAAGGGTCATACTACCACTTTTAACTCCCACGCAAAGTTGCGAGGATTATTTCTAAAACAATCGCCCCATTTCGTACACTCGGGTCGAATTAGCCCTGGAGCTGTTTTGCGAGCGTGCGAAGGTACGACGTGGAGACCTTCATACGCACGTACGTGCCCGTCTTGGGGTCAAATACGCGCTTTTTGACGATGTTCGCCTTGAACGTGCGCTTCGTGGCGCGCAGCGAGTGGCTTCGGCGGTTGCCGGAGGAGCCTTTTTTGCCGGTCATTTGGCATACACGAGCCATAGAGCTGGGAGACTGTACAGAAATGGTGCAGAGGCGTCAATGCTGTTTTACACCGTGGGAGCCGTTTATTCCTCATCAGGAATGAATTTCAGGGCTAACCCATTCATGCAGTACCGGAGCCCCGTCGGCTCGGGCCCGTCGGTGAAGACGTGGCCCAAGTGGCTCCCGTTATGAGTGAGGACTTCGGTGCGCGTCATGCCGAGGGTCGTATCGGTGTGCTCGACGACGGCATCGGCGGAGATCGGTTCGTAGAAACTCGGCCAACCCGTTCCTGAATCATATTTCGCTTCAGACCGAAACAGCGGCTCACCCGTGTCCGCGGCGACGAAGGTTCCTTTCCTGTGCTCATCGAGCAATCCGCTCGTGAACGGACGTTCCGTTCCGCCTTCACGCAGAATCGCATACGCCTCGGCGCTCACGATTGCCTTCACCTCTGCATCGGTCATCGGTGGAATGCCACATTCGCCGGGGTAACAACCGTGTTTCGCCTTCGCTTGCGATGACAATGATGTCGGCGGGGGAACGGTGGGTTTCGTCGGGGCGCTCGTCGCACATGCGGCGAATGTCAGGATTGAAGCGGTGATGATGAGTGAGCGAACCATGGTGCGGTGGCGGAATGTCGGCGTTCATCGTACTCTTCTTTCGTGTCCGAGCTTCTCAATCCTCCGTTCCTCATCGCCATTTTGGGTGCACTCACCGTTCACGAGTGGGCCCATGCCTTCGTGGCCAATTGGCTCGGCGATCCCACCGCCAAGAACGACGGCCGACTCACGCTGAATCCCATCGCGCACATGGATCCCATCGGCACGATCATGTTCGTGCTCGTGCACTTCGGTTGGGGCAAGCCCGTTCCCGTGGACCCGCGCTACTTCCGCCACCCCAAGCGCGACAGCGCGCTCACGGCGCTCGCCGGCCCGCTCAGCAATCTCATCCTCGCCGTCGTTTCGTTCACGCTGCTCGCCGTCATGGCACCGCAGATCATGCACGTCGGTGTCGCCGAGGACCTCCTCTTCACGCACGGATTCGGCGAGAGGCTCCAGGCCTTCTTCACGCAGCTGCTCGCGAGCTCGCTCTTCCTGAACTTGGGGCTCATGGCATTCAACTTGCTCCCAATCGCACCGCTCGACGGATCCAAAATTCTTCATCCGTTCATTCCGCTCAGGTACGAAGAACGTTACGAGGCGTTCATGCAGAACGGTCCATACATTCTCATCGCGCTTCTGCTCGCCGAAAGACTTCTCAACATCCCGATCCTCATCACGTGGATTTCGTGGATCATCAATGCGGTGCTCAGTGTGATGATGGCGTTCGTTTAGCGGTTCGCAAGCAAGTGCTTGATGATGGCGGCGGTCGTATCCATGCGGCAGCCCGCGATGGTGAATGCGATGGACTGCGGTCCGTACATCACCTCATCACTCACTTCATCTTTGCCTTTCGGCAAACAGTGTCCGAACACGGCGTCTTTGTGCGCCCACTCCATGGTCTCCGGTGTCACTTTGTACGGTGCGAGCAGAGCGGAAAGTGCCGTCTCGTTCTTCTTTTGCCCCATCGATGCGAAGACGTCGGCGTAGATCATGTGTGCACCCTCGGCAGCCGCTTCGGGGCGCGTCTCCCACTTTGCGGTGCCGCCCGTTTCGTCCGCCAATCCCTGGATCTTCCTCCATTCGTCCTCGGGAATTCTGCGTTCTTCAGGTCCTCCGTGGACGAAGTCCCAGCCCATCATCACGCTGGCCTGGCCGAGCGACGTCGCAACGTTGTTGCCGTCACCCATGAACGTGATTTTTGGTCTTTTCCACTCTTTGGCCGAGAGCATGAATCCCTCGATATCTGCGAGTGACTGCAGTGGATGATGCTTGTTGCAGAGTGCGTTCACGATGCTCGCGCGTTTCGATGCGCGCATCAGATCCTGGATCTGTTGTTGCGTGTGCGTCCGAGCGAAGATGATGGGGTAACCCATTTCGTCCAAACAGCGAGCCATGTCGAAGAATGATTCGCGGGGCTCGTTTTTTTCATCAACCATTGAATTGCCCGTATGAATCGATGTTTGACCTCCCAGAATCGCTGCCGCCTGAATGATGGAAGCCTGCGTGCGGAGTGATTCTTTCGTGGAAAGAAACGCAACCGCTCTCTTATGGAGGACATTGCTTGGTTCCACCACTCCTGCGCGTTCACGAATGTGAATTGCCATTGCCTCACCCACAACGCTGCGGAGTTCGTCCGGCGTGAGGTCGACGATTTCGTTGAAATGTCTCGGTTGAACGTTTTTCATAAGGCCGCCATTTTGCGATGTTATGTTTGATATGTCAATTATCTTCGCTATGGGCCATTAAAGCGCTTTATTCACACTTTCAAGGATCCCACTCGTGACCCCGTCCTTACCATGGACATGCTCTGCCACTATGAAACTGGAGCCGTTGACGAGGATTGAACTCGTGACCCCGTCCTTACCATGGACGTGCTCTACCACTGAGCTACAACGGCTTAATTCTTGTGGCGTTCATCGTACTTTTAGCCTGCAGATTCTCGTTGCAGATGCGGTTTCTGTCAATTCTCGATACTCACGGTTTCCAGCCAGGACTGCGTGTCTTCGCCCATGGACTGCCGCAAAGCGTTCTTGAGTGTGTGCAGGCACAGGAGCGCGCACTTGAATCGTCTCGGTCCTACGGGCACACCGAGCATCTCGTAGATTTTTTCCGGCTTCAGTTCCTCGGCGGCCGTCACGCTCATGCCCGTGAGTTCTTCGGACAAAATGGACATCGCGGCTTGGCTGATGGCACATCCTTCGCCGCGCCACTTCAGATCTTTGATCGTTCCGTTCTCGATGAGAAGGTCGAGCGTGAGGTCATCGCCGCAGCTCAAATTCTCTTCACGGTGACGTACGGTAAATTCGGCAAGCTGCCCGGTGCTGCGCGGATTTTTGTAGTGGTCCAAAATATTTTCGGCGTAGATGTCCATGGAGGAGTGGAAAGTGCGAAAGTACGAAAGTATGCGAACCAAGTTTGGCTCAGGATTTTTTCAGGAATGAAGCAGCTTCGATGGCGCCGACCGTCCGATCAATCTCCTCTTTCGTGTTGTATGCCGCAACGGAGAGGCGAGCGGTGGCGTTGACCTTGAGCGCACGGTGGAGCGGTTCGGTGCAGTGGTGGCCGGCGCGGAGACAGATTCCTTTTCGTCCGAGCACCTCCGTGAGGTCGTGCGGGTGCATGCCTTGCACGGTGAAGCTGATGCAACCGGCACGATCGGCGGAGTTTTTTGGTCCGAGAATTGCGAGTCCGTCGACTGCCGACAATTTTTTCTGCGCGTACGCGAGAAGTTCACGTTCGTGCGCAGAGATTTTTTCGATGCCGATCTTTTTCACCCACGTGAGTGCCGCGGCAAGACCGATGGCTTCGGCGATCGCCGGAGTTCCGGCTTCAAATGTTCGAGGCAATTCCGCAGTCGTGAACCCTTCGGTCGTCACCGACGCGATCATGTCGCCGCCGCCGAGGAACGGCGGGAGTTTCTTCAGGAGTTCCGTCTTGCCGTAGAGCACGCCAATACCCGTCGGGCCATAGATCTTATGGCCTGAGAAAGCCAAAAAATCACAGTCGAGTTCTTGGACGTCGATGGCTTCGTGCGCCACGAGCTGCGCGGCGTCGATCAGCGTCAATGCTTCGTATTTGTGAGCGAGATCGATGATCTTTTTGAGCGGCGGCAGCGAGCCCAGGACGTTGCTGAGTCCGGTCATCGCGACCATCTTCACTTTCTTTGTCTTGAGTGCGGCTTCGAGCTCGCCGAGATCGGGAAAGCCTTCGGCATCCACGGGAATCCACGTGAGCGCGGCTCCGGTTTGCATCCACGGAACGATGTTGCCGTGATGCTCCATGATCGACAGCCCAACGCCGTCGGTTTTTTTGAGCGACGCGCCCCACGTTTTTGCAACGAGGTTGATCGCCTCGGTGCAGTTTCTCGTGAAAACAATTTCGTGCGGCTTGGCCCCGATGAAATCGGCGACGGTCTTCCGCGCGTCGTCGTACGCAACGGTCGCCGCTTCTGCGAGCGGATGCACGCCTCGGTTGATGTTGGCGTTCTTCGTTTCGTAGAACTCCGTCATCGCCGCAAGAACGCACGTCGGCTTCTGCGTCGTCGCCGCATTGTCCAAGTACGCGAGCGGCTCCGAGCCGATCTTCGTGCTCAGAATGGGGAATTCGCCGCGGATGGACGAGGGCAAGGACATGGAGACAGGCAGTATACAGTGTCCCAATCCTGCCGCAGAGGGCGGTTGGCGGGTGGCGGGTAGAAAAACGGCTAACCGCCACCCGCAACGCGCTACCCGCCTTTCAGGCGATATGAACATCGTCCACATGCTCTTTTTGATGTAATCTCCTCCCACTATGACGCAACGCACCATCGTGACGCTGAGTATCTCCCTGTTTGTCGCCGCACTCGTGTGGGGCGGATACAGCCTCATCATTTATCTCGGAATGCCGATTCATCAATTGGTGTATTCCACGCAAGACGATATCGCCATGTGGGACCTGGCATGCGGCAGCGCCACGACGACCGGCGTGTACTTCTGCAAAGGAGCGGCGGTGTTCGTTCCGTTCCTCACCGCGACGTTCAAAATGCTCAGTCCCTTTTTCCCCTACATCATCATCTCCCTGCTGGTTGCCGCCGGTGTCATCGTGCAGGCAGGTTTTTCCACCGGAGTGTTCCACAGCGTGAAGCGCTGGCGCCCCATCTACGTTGTCGCGGCGTTCGCCGTGTCCGTGTGGCTCATCGGCACCACGCTCTCGCTCGGTTCGCTCTACAACTGGGCCACGCCCGAGGGCGCCATGCTCACGAATCCGGACGGTCAGAAAGTGTTGCAGCCGTTCAATCGTTTCTACGAACCGACGGCGGCCGTGTACACCGGAGCCAGCACGCAGGCGCTCGCCGAGTTGCAGGCAAACTTCCGCGATCTCTCGGACCGCGGATGCTTGAGCGAAACCGGCATCACCACGCAGAGCGGTGCCCGGCTCTACAACCTCAGCTTCCTGTGCAGTCAGCAGAGCATCTTCGTGAAAGTGGGAACGCAGTTCCTCCTCGTGGCGCTCTTCCTCCTCAACCTCCTCGCGCTCGGACGCTTCCTCCTCGTCACGGTTCTCAAGATCCGCGGGGTTCGCCCGCTCATGATGATGTGTCTGTCCTTCGGTCTCGGTGCACTCGGTTGGGTGGCGGCACTCTGGACCGTCGGCCTCACGGGCCAGCTGCACTCGATCGGCGTCACCATCGCGTTCTTCGGACTCCCCATCATTTTGTATCCGCACACCAAGTGGTGGCTGCAACAGTCGTGGGATCAACGTTTCGACGTCGAGTTCTCCTGGAACGCATGGCTCACGATCTTGTCGTGGGCGCTTCTCTCGTACCTTGCTCTCAACTTCCTCAACGTCGTCCGTCCGTTCCCCATCGGTTGGGATGACCTCGGAAGCTACATCAACCGCCCGCGTCTCCTCGCGAGCTACGGTGCGTTCATTCCGTCCATGTCGCAGTTCCAGTGGGAGTACCTCACGTCGCTCGGGTACCTCATCTTCGGATACGACAGCTGGGTGGGCTCGGCGTTCGCCATGGAAATCAACTGGGCCGCCGGACTTCTGGCCGTGCTCAGCGTGTACGTCTTCGGACGCACGCTCTTCGGCCGCGGCCGCGGCGTGCTTGCCGCCATCCTCTACTACTTCCTGCCGATGGTCGGCCACTTCTCGTTCGCCGACATGAAGATCGACAACGCGTCGTTCTTCACCACCGCACTCGCGGTTTTCGCGGCGTGCCTGTACCTCTTCCCCGAAAAACAAGAAGGGGAGGAGCAGGTTCTTCCGGATTGGAAGCTCATCCTCGTCTCGGGACTCCTCATCGGCTTCAGCTTCGCCGTGAAGCCCACCGCCGTGCTCGGCGCCATCATGATCGGTTCCATCATCATCGGTGCGCTGCTCGGACCGTGGGGTTTCACCGGCACCACGATCGCCGGCTTCGGCGTGCTCCAGAAGTTCGGCGCACTCAACGTCAGCGAAGTCAGCAAGCGCGCCCTCCTTTCGTTCGATCTGTCGCAAGATCTATTCATCATCGTGACGCTGGGCGTCGGAATCGCCTGCATTGCTTGGGCGATCTACCGCCGTCAGTACCAAATCCGTCCGCTCCTCCAGGCGCTCGGACTCTTCCTCGCGGGTTTCGCCATCGCCGTGGCACCGTGGATGATCAGAAACGCCGCGACGGCCGATTACCTCAGCATCAACACCGCTCTCAGTGCCCGCGACACCACGGCTCCGCAGGTCTTCTTCGAGCAGAAGGAGGAAGTGGCGCTCATGAAACTGGCGCCCACCGTCCCCATCCGTTACCTGCCGCCCGAACTCAAGCTCGATCCCAAGAACCCTTCGTGCCAAGGATCGGCACGCACCGAAGAGTTGGATCGTTACTGGGGTTTCAACAAAGGATTCTCGCACTACCTCACGCTGCCGTGGCGCCAAGTCATGAACGCCGACGGCTTCGGTTACTACGTGACGCTGATGCCGGCGCTGCTCCTGTTCCCGCTCCTGCTCCTTCTCCCGTTCTTCTGGATGAAAGAAGGACGCCAGCTCCGTCTTCTCTTCGCGGGTTCCGCGATCTTCCTCGTGCAGTGGGCGCTCGTGGCCAACGGCATTCCGTGGTACGGCATCGGCATGTTCCTGGGCTTCTCGCTCGCACTTGAGGCATTCATCGTGTACGCACCCGATTCGCACAACAGATACCTGTTCGGTTTCCTGCTCTTCATGAGCATCGTCATTTGTCTCACGAACCGTCTGTGGCAGTTCGATTCGCAGAAGAACCTGTTCGAGTACCCGCTCGGCAAAATCACCGCCGAGGCGCTCCGCGAAGTCACGATTCCGGATTACGACGACATCCGCGAGCGCGTCGTGTCGCGCCACACCGTCATGACCGAGACGCCGTACACGTACCGCATCGGCACGTTCATCTCGTACTTCATTCCGAAGAATCGCGAAATCTTCCCGCTCGCCGATCACCAGCTGACGTTCTTCAGCTGCTTGAACCAGGAACAGAGCCACGCACTCACGCTCAAGCGCCTCCGTGCGCTCGGCTTCAACAGCATCATCTTCGACACGAACACGCAGACCATCGAGAAAGATCCGAACGGTTCGCTCCACCAGAAAGTCGCGAAGTTCAAAAACTTCCTCACCGATCCGTCGCTCGGTCTGGACATCGTCGTCGATGATCCGGGCAACGGCATCGTCTACGTCGAGCTCCCCGCCGAAACGGCGACGGGTTCGACCGTGGTTCCCGCTCTCTAAAGCACGCCCGAAGGCGGAAATGTGATGTTTCCGCCTTTTGCGCTACTCTGGGTGTCATGAAAGTCGCCGCAGTCATTCCGGCCTACAACGAAGCCACGCGCATCGCCGCCGTGATTCGCGGCACCAAACCGTTCGTCGACGAGGTCATCGTCGCCGTCGACGGTGCCACCGACGGGACTGCCGACATCGCCAGAGCCGAAGGCGCGCGGGTGTTCGAACATGCCGAGAACTGCGGTGCGGGTGCCGCCACGATGACGGGGCTCGAGGCCGCCAGGAAACTCGGGTTCGACATCGCCATCACGCTCGATGCCGACGGGCAGCATGCCGCCGCGGACATCCCCAAACTTCTCGCCGCACTTCAGGGCGGCCAAGCCGACCTCGTCATCGCCAACCGCTTCGGTCAGAAGAACAGCATTCCGTTCGTGCGTCGCATCGCCAACGCCATCGGCAACGGCGTCACGTTCCTGGCCACGGGCATTCTCCTCCCCGACACGCAGTGCGGATTCAAGGTCTTCGGGCCCAAGGCGCTCGCCGAGGTGGATCTCAAGATGCCTGGCTTTGAATTTTGCACCGAAATCATCCGTGAAGCGGGCAGGCACCGCTGGAAGATCATCTCGATTCCGTCCAAAGTGGTGTATTCTGAGTACACTTTGGCCAAAGGCCAATCCTTTGCAAACGGTCTCCGCACCGCCGCGAAGATCCTCATCCGCACCTTCCTCCGATGATCGAATTCGAATTCACACCGTATCAGATCGGCGTTCCGCTGTTCTCACTGCTGATGGTTCTGTACGCCTGGAACTTGGTGATCCGTCAGAAGAAGACGATTTGGGAGGGGGCACTTTGGACCGTGTTCTGGGGCGCCGTATCGTACATCTCGCTCGTGCCGAGCAGTCTCCAAGTCCTCAGTTCCATCACGGGTATCAAGAAGAACGAGAACGCCGCCACCATCACGGCCATCGGCGTGCTCTTCTTCATGATGTTCTACATCATCATCCGCTTGGAAGAATTGGAGCAACGCGTGGTGCGCGTGATCAGGGACAAGGCTCTCAAGGATGCCGGTTCCGATGTACCGAGAAAGGGTGCCTAGTCTTCGGTGAAGATGCCGTGTTCTTCCAGCGCCCGGTTCGCGGCCTTGAGGCGGATTTCGTCATCGGGCGACAGTGCCGCGGCGAACTTTTGACGGTTCAGGCTTGCCTGCAGGGCCGCAAGCGCCCGGATATCATCCGGTGTCATCACCGGCTTGGCGGCGATTGTTTCGATGTCTCGGAGAAGTGCATCGGCGGGGAGTTCGGATGGCATGAACGATATCTTGCATAAAAATAAATTTATTGTAAAATTTTTATATTGATATTTGGCTGTACGTGGATTCTTTCCACGTCCTCCGCCCGCAAGGTCCGTGTACCATCGTTCCGTCATGCAACGCATTCTCCTCATCAGCCCGTACTGGAAGGAAGACCATCGTTGGATGGTGAGTTCGGTGAAGATGGCGGAGTTGTGGCAGAGGAACGGATACTCCGTCACGGTGCTGTGCATGGGGAGAAAGGCGGGTAGCGGTGAGCGGGTAGCGGGTAGCGGCCGTGTCATCATTGAACGGGTGTCAGAGACACTGACGGTGTATCGCGTGCCTGATATTTTCATTCCCGATCCCTGGAACTACGGCATCGCATTCGGCTTCAGTGGCGTCGCCGCAAAGCTCGCGCGTGAACTCAAGCCCGATGTCATCATCGTCAACAAGGTTCTCTTCTGGAGTTCGATGGCGCTGCTGCGTCTTCGGATCATGGGTCACAACGTTCTCCTCATCACCGACGCGCTCGTGGGCATCACGTGGTGGCCGCGCGGACTCGTTGCGAAAATCTGCGCCGCGATCTACGCCAACACGCTCGGTTGGCTCATCTTGCTTGCCGCGAGCAAAGTCGTCTTCTTTCATCCGCAGCCTGCAGGTGTCTTAAAGCGTCTTGGTATAGCCAAAAAGTCGATGGTCATTCCGACGGGGATCGATCCGAAGACGTACGGGCGGGTAGCGGGTAGCGGCGAGCGGATAGATAAAGTGGTTGTCACTTATTTGGGTCGCCTGGAGTCGGTAAAAGGCGTTGATGATTTCATTGCAGCGGCGCTCGCGGTCAAAAAAGATTTTCCGAATGTCGATTTCCAAGTCGTGGGTTGGTACAAAGACCGTCATCCGCTCGTACTCGCACACGACCGTGAGATTCGCTTCACGGGACTCCGTCACGATGTGCCCGCAGTGCTCGGTGCCACGGATATTTTCGTACTGCCGAGTTACTCTGAAGGCCTGAGCAACGCACTCATGGAAGCGATGTCATCCGGATGCGCCTGTATCGCGAGTGACGTCGGCGGCAATGCGTCGCTCATCCAAAACGGCGTCTCCGGTTTCCTGTTTCCCGCGGGGGACAGGGCCGCGCTTGCCGCGCACATTCGCAGACTTCTCGAAGATCCGTCCAAGCGCCGCACGATGGGCGAACAGGCCCGAAAGCGCATAGAGACGTCTTTCAGCTGGGATAAGGTCGGTGCCGAGTACAAGCGACTCTTTGAATCTTGGGTACAATGAGCCCTATGGCGAAAACGAAACTCGTCATCCTCTCGGCATTTCTCTCGCCGTTTCGCAGCGGTGCGGAAGCGATGGTGGAAGAAGTCGCCGTGCGCCTTCCCGATTCGTTCGATGTCACCATCGTCACCGCGCGCATGTCGCGCACGCTTCCCAAGCGCGGCACGCTCGGAAAGAACGTCACCGTGATTCGTGTTGGCTTCGGTTGTTCGTTCGACAAGTGGCTCTATCCGTTCTTGGCGCCGATGAACGTCGGCTCGCTCAAGCCCGATGTCATCCACGCCGTGCTTGAAACGTTCGCGGGACTCGCGCTTTTCTTCTGTCGTAGCCGAGCGAAAAAAATTCTGACGCTCCAGACGACGAACCGTACCTTCCTCAAGGGCTTGATCGTTCGGTCGCCCGACGTCGTCACCGCCATCAGCTCCGAACTCGTGCGCATTGCGGCAGACCTCGGCAGGAACGACGTCATTCTCATCCCGAACGGCATCGATATCGACAACATTCTTGCGGCTAGGAAAACCGTCGCCAAAGACTCGGGCCGCGTGCTCTTCGTGGGCCGCCTGGAGCCCATGAAAGGCGTCGATACGCTGCTTCGGGCCTTTGCTGCAGCCATCAAAGGGCTCGACCCCGCGGTGCATCTGCGCATCGTCGGCGACGGTTCCGAGCGTAAGCGACTCCATGCACTCGCGCACGAGCTGGAGATCGATCACCGCGTGACGTTCACGGGACATGTGGAAACAGCGGCGCTCTTTCCCGAGTACGCCAAGGCTGAAATTTTCTGCGGACTCTCCAGGAGTGAGGCGCTCGGCAATGTGTTCATTGAAGCGCAGGCCGCGGGTTGCGCGGTGCTCGCCACGAACATCGGCGGTATTCCCGATACCGTCACGGACGGCAAGAACGGTCTGCTTGTTCCGGCCGATGACGTGCCTGCAGCCGCTGCGGCACTCAGGACACTCCTTACCGATGTGTCGCTCCGCGCCAAACTTTCCATCGACGCCGAAAAGAACGCCGCTCGGTACGGATGGGACGGAGTGGCCAGGAGGTATGTGGAAGTTTTGAGTTGAACAGCGAGTAGCGATTGGCGGGTAGCGGGTAGATTTTTTGGTGTTCTCAAAACAGCGATCTACTCGCTAACCGCCCCTTAGTTCTGCGCCACGAGTTCCTTGATCGTCTCCACGCACGTCTGAAGCTCATCGTTCACGAGCATGTGATCGAAGAGGTGGGCGTGGTCGTCGAATGCCTTGAGGTCCTTTTCGGCGATCTTCATGCGTTCCTCAATCTGCGCCTCGGTGTCGCGGCCGCGGGTGCGCAGGCGATGCAGCAGTGCCGAAAGCATGACGCGCTTGCTCTTGCCGGGCGGCAGAAGTCCGCAGCTTAGGACCGCGCGGCGACCGAGTGACTTCACGAGACCCTGGAGCAAACTGAGCTCGGTGATGACGATGGGGAGCTTTCCTTTGTGCCAAATGGTTTCGATGTCCTTCTTGCGGTAGCCGTAGTAGCGCACTTCCGTCGCGGACGGCATGTGCGTGTGGCTGATGATCTCGCCGCTCTCCACCAAGGCATCGAATTGTTCTTTGGTCACGTGGACGTACGGCTCCGTGTCGCCTTTCTTCGGGTTACGCGTCGTCACGATGGGCACTTGCTCGGCGTACGACGCGAAGAGCGACATGAGTGCGCGGGCGATGGTCGTCTTCCCCACGCCCGAGGGGCCGGAGACGGCGAGCACGTACGCGGTCATCGTGAACATCGGCTCTTCTTTCTTTGCGAGCACTTCGTACTTGAGATCATTCACGATGAGACCGTTCTCCATCGTTCGGATTTTGCGCATGCGGGGCATGACGGATGCTCCGATCGTCGGGGCGATGCCGTCGCGCGTGAGCTGACCCATGACTTTCTTGCCGTTCGCGAGCTGAATGAGCGCCACGTGGTACGGCTCGGTGCCGAAACCGGCGGGCGGGTGCCTGACGGTCGTAAAGCTCACAATGGTGCCGCCGAGCGGCTTCTCGGAGGCGAGAGCTTTGATGCGGCGGTGGAGTGCGGGGATGCGGTCCATGTGAGCGGGTAGCGAGTGGCGGTTAGCGAGTAGATTCAAGGAGGTGAATGGTGCACGTGGCGCCGACGCCGCCCAAGTTGTGGGCCATGGCGCGGGTGGCTTTCTCGACTTGGTTGCTCGCGGTATTCGTCAGTTGTTTGTAGCAGTCCAGGACTTGCTTCACGCCCGTGGCTCCGATGGGGTGCCCGCAGGCCTTGAGTCCGCCGCTCGTGTTGAGCGGCAGCGTGCCGTCCACATCGGCGTCGCCCTGCTTGAAAATGCGGATGGCGTCGCCCGCGTCGGCGAAGCCCAAGTCTTCCAAGTGGATGAGCGTCGCGATGCTGAAGCAGTCGTGGAGTTCCATGCAGTCGATGTCGTTCTTCTTCCAGCCCGCTTCCTTGAGCGCGTTTGCAAATGCGCTGCGCGTGCAGGAGAACGACGTGAGACTGTGCCTGTCGGCGAGGCTGAGTGAGTCGCTCGCCAGCTGCGATGCGGCGATGCGAACGCCAGATTCTTTTTTCGTGGAAAGGATGAGCGCGGCGGCACCGTCCGAGATCGGCGAACAGTCCAGGAGGCGGAGCGGATCGGCGATGAGCGGACTCTTCGAGATGACGTGTGCGGGGATTTCTTTGCGAAATTGGGCGTAGGGGTTCTTGACCGCCGCGCGGTGCGTGGCGGCCGAGACCAAACTCAGGTCATCGCGGCTCAGTCCGTGCTCGTGCATGTAGGCCGTGGCGGTCAGTGCGAAGATCGAGGGGAACGTGAGTCCGGAAGGGGAGTCTTTCTCGGCGTCGGCGGCGCGCATGAGCGCGCTCGTGACGATATCACCCGCGACGTCGGTGAGTTTCTCGGCACCGATCACCAGAATCGTCTCGGCTTTGCCGCTCTCCAGGAACGCGCACGCCGTGTGCACGGCGAGCCCACCCGATGCGCACGCAGCTTCCACGCGGAGTGACGGCGGACGGTGGGGGAGCATGCTGCTGCACAGCGTTCCGAGGTGCGCTTGCTCGGCCGTTTCGCCACCGACCATGTTGCCGATGACGATCATGTCGATGTCCGTCGGCAACATGCCCGTCGATGCGATGGCACCGTCCACGACGTTGCTGATCATGCTCGACAGTGACGAATTCCAGAGCTCGCCAAACTTGGTTTGAGCTCCACCGAGGACGTAGACGGATTCGCGCATAGATGAACCGGGAAAGTGTAGCGGAAACACCCCCTCACTTTATATATTCAAAAAATAAAATACTTATTTATGCAAGTACCTTGGCCGACTGCAAGTATTCGCCATAACTGAGCTTCTTTGTGTCCGTTTGGCCGCTGCGGGGAGGCAGGGCCACGCCGTCGCGGAGCATCGTCAGCACGAACGCATCGGAACCTGAGCCGGAACCGTAGGAAACGACCAAGATTTTCTGGTCCTTCTTTGCTTGTTCCAAGACGAACGTGAGTCCGAGCGGCGAGCAGGCGCTGTAGGTGTTGCCCACCGTCGGGACGATGAACCCTGCTTTGAGCTGTGCGTCGGTGAAGCCGAGCTTCTTCGCCGCTTGCAGCGGGAACTTTGCGTTCGGCATGTGGAGCACGACGTGATCGAAATCCGCGGGCGCGAGCTTCGTCACCTCCAGCATTTTCTTCGCCGTGGTTTCGATGTGATGGAAATATGCAGGCTCACCCGTAAAACGTCCTGCGTGCGACGGGTACTTGTCACCCGCACCGCGCCAGAAGTCGGGCGTGTCGGTGGTGTACGAGAGCGTCGCATCGATGGAGCAGATCCCCGGTTCCTTTTTCGTGGGTAGTCCGATGACGAATGCGGCGGCACCCGCTGCGGCGGAGTACTCCAGCGCGTCGCCGGGCTTGCTCTGGGCCGTGTCGCTACCGACGGCAATGCCGAGTTTGATCTGCTTGCTCTCGGCCATCGCCGACACGATTTGAATGGCGGCGGTTCCGGCCTTGCAGGCGAATTCCAAATCGGCGGCGCGGCAGAACGGGTTGAGCTGCAGCGCGCTCACGAGCATGCCGCTCGTCGGCTTCACGGCGTACGGGTGACTCTCGGATCCCACGAAGACCGCTTCGATCGATTTCGAATCGATGTTTCCGGTTTCGAGCGCCTGCTTGCCCGCTTCCCACGCGAGCGTGAATGCATCTTCATCGGCGGCGGGCACGGACTTCTCCACGATGCCGAGTCCGTCGGCTTGTTCGGTGCCGCGCTTCCAATGCGCCGCGATCGTTTTGGATTCGATGCGCGACGACGGAATGTAGCGGCCGAAAGAGAGGATGGCTGATTTCATGAGAGACGGAAGTATAACTCGACGGGCGGGTAGCGGGTAGCGGTTGGCGGGTAGGTTATCGTCCCAGTTCCTTGTGTGCCTTCGCCAGCTGCCCTGCGGCCTGTGCGGCGAGGAGCGAGATTTCACCCGCAAGCACCGCGGCGGCCACCGCTTCGGCGAGCTGCTTTTTGGCCGGCATGTTCGATTTGTTCTTCAGGAGAATGTTCCTGCACTGCGTCTGCGCGGGCAGCGCCGTTCCGCCGCCGCGCACTCCCACGAGAATCGCGGGCAAGCGCACGGAAATTTTGAGGCCCGATGCCGTCTCTTCCACCGTCGTGTCGGCGAGCGAGCCTTCGACGACGTGCGCCGCATCTTGGCCCGTCGCGAGGTACAGCGCCGCGACGATGTTCGCCGCATGCAAATTTTTTCCGATGGCTCCGGCGAGCTCCGAGCCGGCATCCAGCTTGGCTTTGGCGACCGCCGCCATGTCGGCGGGCGTGCTCTTGAGAATTTCCGTGATCGTTTCCTTCGAGAGCGTCACGGATGCGATGACTTCGTAGCCGCGGCCGCGTTGGTGCGTGCGTTTGCTCGGCTTTTTGTCGCTGTCGACGTTGCCCGCGACGGTGATGCACTTCACGCCTTCGGTCTTGGAGACGATCCAGTCCGCGATGGCCTGCGCCGCAAGCGTCACCATGTTCATGCCCATGGCTTCGTCGGTATCGGCGGCGATCGTGAGGAACACGTACTGTTTCTGAATGTCGATGTCGTAGCCCAGGAGCTTGAGATGCGCGCTCGTCCCATGTCCCGCGGCTTTCCACTCCGTTTCGCGCTTGCGGATGAGGTCCACGAGCTCCTGCACGCGCGTCGAGGACGCGGCGCGGAAGGCGATGGAGCGCGTGATGCCGTGATCGACGGACTTGGAGATGGTGATGCCGGCGACCGATGCCGCTTTGCATCCGCGGTTCACGCTCGCGACCAGCGCACCCTCGGTCGTGGCGAGCGGCAGATGCACGTCGCTCACGACGCTGTTGGAAAATGCCATCTTGAGCGGACCCGCATGGCCCACCGGGATCGGCACCGAGCCGAACATCTGTTCGCAGTTTTTCTTTTCGGCATCGCCGATGAATTTCTCGTTCACCTGCAGCGCTTCCAAATCCAGAGCGAGCGTTTTTTCAATGAGCGTCCTGCGCTGATTGATGCGCTGGAACGAGGAGAGCTGTTCGGGGAGGTTTCGAAGGTCCATGTGCGAGGAGTCTAGAGTATTCGTGAGCCATTTCCGATGGTCGTGGCAAAAACGGTGCAGCCTTTCTGCGTCTCCGCGTAGGCCTTCATGCGAGGAAGTGCCGCATCGGTACAGATGAGGTGTACCGTCGGACCGGCGTCCATGGTGTAGAGCACTTCCAGGTGCTCGTTTTTTCTGATGTCTTCGATTTCTCGGAGAATGCGATGCGTCTCATCGCTCAAATAATCGAGTGACGGTGTTTGGGCGCGCATCACGGCGTGCATGTCGAGCGCGTCTTCTTCGCTCACATGTTGGAGCTTCTCAAAATCTTTCGTGCTGATGGCGTTCATGCATTCTTCCATGCGGCGCGGAATTTCTTTGAGGCGCGCTTGTAGCAGCGGGCTGGTGTGCGCCGACGCATGACCCTCGGTCGACCCCACTTTTTTATGGGTCGCACTCGGAACGAGAACGACGTCGTGCAAGCGCCAGTGTTTTTCATCGGCGATTTGTTCCGCTTGCCCCGTCTTGGTCCAGAGTGCCGTGAAACCTCCGAAAATGCTGCGTGCAGCGGATCCGGAACCGAGTCGCGCCAAGCTGCTGACGTCGGAGTCGGAGAGAGAGGGTGCTCGGAGTCCGGCGTACGCCTTCGCGACCGCACTGAACACGGCTGCCGAGGACGCAAGTCCGATGCCTGCGGGAATGTGCGAATGGATTTCGATCTTCGTGGAATGTTTCTGCGTGCCGTGGCCGAGTCGCTCGAGTTCGATGTCCATCAACTTGAGATGCGTCTCGCACCTCTCGATCTGCACGGCGCTCAAGCTTTTTTGTGAACCGTCGGCTTCGTACGACGAGAGAGAAAATCTCACGGCATCGTCCATCGATACTTCCACCGACGGCGCATCGAGCGTCATCGACAAAGAGTCTGCGGCGGGAAGGCGCAACCTCTCGTCTCGGTTGCCCCAGTACTTGATGAGCGCGATGTTGGGAGTGGAGACCGCCTTGATCATGAAGGGGCAGTATACCCGACTATGCGAGAACGAGCACCATGCCCCCTCCGCCCGTTTTACCGCCTGCGCCGATCACTTTGGCGGCACCGCCCTTTGCTTCCGCTTCCGCGATCACGGCTTGTGCCGCTTCGGGCACGACTCCCAGCCGCACCTGTGCGCGGTGATGGTCGCGCATCACGGTTTTAAGATCCTCACCTTTTAGAATTCTGTCCGTGCATCCGCCGATGACGTCGAGTGCGTCTTTCAGTTTGCCTTCACGCGACTTCACCCACGCCACGAGTTCCTTCGTCGGCTCATTCGGCGTGCCGGTATCGATGAGTCTGCAACCCTTCAGCACATCAGCGGGCAACGTGATCATCGCGGGCATCTCATTCTTTTTATACAAAATGGGTGCTTCCTCCATGATCACCGCGAAGTCGATGCCGCTGTGGCCGGGGTTCATCACGTCTTCGATGGATCTTGCCATTTTTCCGCACGTGGGTCCGAGGAAACATCGGCACATGGCGATGATGAGCGCGGTCGATGAGCCCATGCCTTTGCCGAGCGGAATATCGGAAGCAATTTCGAGCGTGCCGTGCAGATCTTTCGTGCGCGGAGCGAGTTCTTTCAGAATTTCTTCGACGTATGTGTCCCATGCGCGGTGCGTCTCGATGTTCTTCCACACGATGGCGGGTGTTTTCTGCTTCGGATCGTCGACCCACGTGACGGTGATTCGCTCTTTCGACGGCAATGCGAGGCCCGGGTATCCGAAGAGCACGGCGTACTCGCCCGAGAGGATGATTTTGCCGCAGGCGGACGCGGTTTGGGTGCTCATGCGTTTAACCGCCGAAGCGGCGTTTCCTGCGTTCGTATTCCACGATGGCGGCGTCCAGATCGGCGGTGCCGATGTCAGGGAAGTGCTTGGGGCTGAACACCCATTCGGCGTACGCGGCCTGGAACAGGAAGAAGTTGCTCGTGCGCTGCTCGCCCGACGACCGCAAAATCACATCGATGTCGGCGAGTTCGGGGTGATCCATTGCCGATCGCAGATCATTTTCCGTGAACGCCGAACCGGCGGGTAGCGGTTGGCGAGTGGCGAGTAGCTTATTCACCGCACGAGTGACTTCATCTTTGCCGCCGTAGTCCACGGCGAGGTGCAGCGTGAATCCGGTCATGTCTTTCGTCATGGCTTCGGTTTCTTCGATCACCTTCATGAGTGACGTCGGCAATCGGTCGCGCCGACCCGAGTGCACGAAGCGCGTGTTGTTTTCCACGAGTCCGTGCGCCTCCTTCTTCAGGTAACTCTCGAGCATCTTCATGAGCTCCTCGATTTCCTTGGGGTCGCGTTTCCAGTTCTCCGTCGAAAAGCACCACACCGTGAGCACGTTCACACGTGGGTCCTTGCGGCACCAATCGGTGAGCGTGCGGAAGTTTTCCACGGCGCGTTCGTGGCCTTTCCAGACGTGCGCGAATTTGTGCTCGCGGGCCCAGCGACGGTTGCCGTCGGGGATGATGGCCAGGTGGAGAGGCTTGTCAGGCATGGGGGAGTGCGAGAGGTAGTCCGATGTGGAGCCAGGGTGTGTAGGCGTCGGGGTTCGCTTTCAAATCTTTTTGCAGTGCGTCGATCGATATCCACTTCCACTCCGACACTTCATCGGGGTTCGGTACGACGGGTGACGATTCTAGCATTGTTCCAATGAGAATCGTGTCGTGTTCGTGCTCCACTCCATTGCCGTTCGGATCGCGTGCGCGGTACACAAACTGTTTTCCTTCTTTCAGGTCACACGTGAAGCCGAGTTCTTCCTTCAGTCTCCGTTGCCCCGCCGCAACGGCGCTCTCGCCCGAGAACGGGTGACTGCAACACGTATTTGCCCACGAGCCGGCCCACAACATTTTTTTGACACTGCGTTGTTGAATCATCGTCTTTTTGAAATCCGGTGTGAACACGAAGACCGAGAATGCGCGGTGCAATTTCCCCTCGCCGGTATGCGCGGCCAGGATGTCGGCTTCGCCGATCGGCGTTCCGGCTTCATCGACGAGGGTGACGGTTCGTGTCATCGCTTCCATAGTACCGCATGTTGACAGGCGACCCCCTTTGCACGCTTGCACGCTGCATTCGCGGGCCGATCGCGGTACGATGACTTCCGATCTTTCCGCTTCCACGTCATGAGCCACTCTCACGCACACCCCATCTTGTCTTCCAGAAAACAGTATCTCGCCGCGGCACTCGCCGCAGTGGCACTTCTGTCGTACATGGTTGCCGCCATGTCGGAGAAACAAACGCGTCACAGCGAGGCGTCCATCGGCATTCTCACCGCCGTTGCCGCGACATCGGGAAATGCGTCATACGAAATGTTCCTGAAGCTCGACACCATCGCCGGAGATTCAGCGGATCAGAAGCACAAGAACGAAATCGAGATCGATTCGTTTGCATGGGGTGAAACGCGCGGAGTCGGAGCCACTCGTCCCGTCATGGAGGGCATGAAGATCACGATGCCTGCCAGCAAAGTGTCACCGCGTCTTTTCCTGTATTCCGCGGGCGGACTCAAGATCCCGCGCGCCGTCCTCTCGGTTCGCCGCACGGGCAGCGACGTCGACAGTCTCAAATGGATTCTCACCGATGCGACGATCACGAGCTTCCAGACCGTGGGCAACGTTCACGGTGACGGTGTCACGGATCAGATCACGCTCAGTCCCGCCAAAATCGAAGTGGAGTACCTGCCCGAAGGAGGAGGGGCATCCGTCAAAGCGGGCTGGGATCAGCGCACGGGGAAGTCAGTCGGGTATTAAAAGCAGGAAACCAAGGCAACCAAAGAAACCAAGGAATCCAACGATTCCAACGATTCCGGCGGGTAGCGGTTAGCGTGTAGCGCGTAGATCCTTTCGTTTTCCTCGAACAAGTTCTGCCGCCCTGAATAGACTTTCGAACGTACCCGCGTCGACCCATTCTTCTTTCAGAATCGTAGCCTTGGCTTCCTTGTTCTTCACGTACCAGCCGCTGACGTCGGTGATTTCGTACTCTCCTCGGGGTGAGGGCTTCAGGTTCCTGATGATCTCGAAGCAGCGCTTGTCGTAGACGTAGCAACCCGTCACGGCCAAGTTGCTCTTGGGCTTCTTCGGCTTCTCTTCCACGGACGTGATGACGCCGTTTTCCATCGTGGCCACGCCGAAGCGTTCGGGGTCATGCACTTCTTTCACGAACAGATGCGCTCCACCTTTGAACGATTTGATGGCGGGTGCCAGATTGTCGAAATACACATTGTCACCCAAGATGGCGCAGACATCGCTGCCTTCGGCGAATGCCTCGGCGAGTCCGAGCGCTTGGGCGATGCCGCCCGGCTTTTCTTGGACGCAGAAGTTGAACTCGCAACCGAAGCGACTGCCGCTTCCGAGGAACGCGGCCATCTGGTCCATATGCTCACTGCCGCAGATGACGGCGATCTCCTTGATGCCCGCATCGAGTAACACCTGGAGCGGATACAGAATCAGGGGTTTGTCGTACACCGGGAGCAAGCTCTTGTTCGTGATCTCGGTCAGGGGTTTAAGCCTGGTACCGCTGCCGCCGCAAATCATGACGCCTTTCATGGAACAGAGCTTATATGGCTCTGCTTTCGGCTTCCAGGCCAAGTCACGGGGCCTTCTTTCCTGCTACAATTGGGCCATGCGTCTCCTGGTTACCGGTGCTGCCGGCTTCATCGGCTCGCATTTCGTCCTGCGGCACGTCGCGACGTTCCCCAAGGACAAAGTCGTCGTGCTCGATAAACTCACGTACGCCGCCGACAAATCACTCCTCGATTCCGTGAAGAGCGCCATCACGTTCATCGAAGGCGACATCGCCGATCAGAAACTCGTCAGCAAGCTCGTGAAGGACCACGGCATCGACGTCATCGTGAACTTCGCCGCGGAATCGCACGTCGACAATTCCATCAACGACGCCACGCCGTTCCTGCACACCAACGTCACGGGTACGCAGGCGCTCATCGAAGTGGTGAAGGCAAATCCGTCCGTGAAGTTCCTGCATGTCTCCACCGATGAAGTCTTCGGCGACATCTCCGATGACATGGCGCCGCGGACCGTGGGCGACACGCTCATCCCCAGTTCGCCGTACGCCGCCAGCAAAGCCGCGGCCGAAATGCTCGTGATGGCCGCCATGCGCACGTTCCGCATTCACGCCTGCATCACGCGTTGCACAAACAACTACGGCCCGCACCAAGCCGAGGAGAAATTCATCCCCACCGTCATCCGTCACGCACTCGCCGACAAAAAAATCCCGGTCTACGGCGACGGCAAGAACAAACGAGACTGGCTCTTCGTCACCGATCACACCGATGCCATCGAAAAAATTCTCGCGACGCCGTGGGCGTTCTGGGACGAGAAGGTTCCGCATACGAACCCGCGTGCCGAGCCCGGAAGCGGACACATCTTCCACGTGTCGGCCGATGAAGAGCGCGAGAACCTCGATGTCGCCAAGCACATCCTCAAGATTTTGGGCAAACCCGAGAGCCTTCTCTCTTTTGTCACCGATCGCCCGGGCCACGACTGGCGTTACGCGCTCGATTCCTCGAATACGCGAAAACTGGGCTGGAAGCCCCAAGTGGCTTTTGACGCAGGTTTGGAGCAAACCGTGGAGTGGTACAAAAGGCGCTTTGCGCGGTAGAATCGCTTTTCCATGCGTATCGTCCTCGCCACCGGCATTTACCCGCCCGAAATCGGAGGTCCCGCCACGTATGTTGCGGCGGTTGCGCATGAGATGCGCGAAGCGGGTCATGAGGTGACGGTCGTGACGTATGGAGAAGTGGAAAGAGGAAAGCTGAATGAGGAAAGTGCGGAAGTTCGGAAGTGCGAAAGTGGTGTTCTTTTTGTTTCCAAGTCCGGAGGCGTTCTTACTCGCTGGAAACGTTACGCAAAAACACTCAAGGACGTCGCCGCCGATGCCGACAGAATCTACGTCTTCACATCGGTCAGCGCCGGAGTGCCGCTCATGATGGCGAGGCTCAAGGGACCGAAGAAAATTCTGCGCCTCGGCGGAGACTTTTTCTGGGAACGCTACACCGATGCGGGCGGTATGAAGAGCCTCGTGGCGTGGTACGGCTTCTCGTTTGGGTTTTGGCGCCTGATGAACACGTTGTTCATGAAAACGATCCTCGGTTCATTCGATCACGTCGTGTATTCCACGCAGTTCCAGCAGGACTTGCACCGCAAAGTCTACGGACTCACGCACACATCGGTCATTTCCAACGCCAGGCCCGTCGGAGTTCAAGTATCGCACCAAAAACATTCGCCGTTCAAGCTGCTCTTCATGGGTCGCTTCGTGCGATTCAAAAATATTTCATCGCTCATCATCGCGATGCGCCGATTGGAGGACGCAACGCTCACCATCGTCGGTGACGGACCCATCGAGAAAGCACTGAAGATACAAGTTTCGGCGCTCGGTCTTTCCAGGCGCGTATCGTTCAAGGGTCCCGTGACGGGCGAAGAGAAGAATAGGCTTTTCGATGAGCACGATCTGCTCGTCATTCCGTCCGTCACGGAAATCAGTCCGAACGTGGCTCTGGAGGCCGTTTCGCGCTGTCTGCCTGTGCTCCTGACTCGTGAAACGGGACTCACGTACGGTGCAGGCATCGTCCGCTCGGAGCTTCGCACACCTGCTCACATCGCTTCGGCGGTTCGCGCGATCATGACGAACTACGAACAGCGTCCGTACGACAGTGCCGTGCGCACGTACAAGGTCGTCGCGTCCGATCTTCTCAATATCGCCCTATGAAGTTACTCATGATCTCCGGCGATCGCACGCTCGTTGCGGGCAAAGCGTCGGCATTTTCGGCGATGATGGAGGAGTTCCACACACATTTCGAGCGCGTCGACATCATTTGTCCGAAACCGACGCACAACGGACAGAATGTTCTGCAGGTTTTTGGAAACGTGCACATTCACCCGGCATCAGGCGGGCTCCTGACACAGCCGTTTTTCATCAAGCGGAAGGGCAAAGAACTTTTCAAAGCTTTTATGCACGACGTGATGACCGTCCACGAGTATCCGCCGTTCTATAACGGCATCGGTGCCCGAAGACTTAAGAAAAATATCGGCATTCCCGCCGTTTTGGAACTGCATCACATCATCGGTTACCCCAAAGCCGCATCGTTCAGTGAATTCGTCGGTCGCCTGATGACGAAGCTTTTCATCGGAGGTCATAGCCGACACTTTTCCGCTGTCCGTGTCGTGAATGAAACGGTGAAGACGAAGCTTTCCGAGTGGGGAGTGCCTGCCGAGAAGATGAAAAACGTTCCGTCGGTCTACTTGGATCATTCGCTTTTGGCATCTTCCAAAAATAGCCCCAAAAAATATGATGCAACCTTCTGTTCTCGGCTTGTAGATAACAAGGGATTGCCCGAGGTCATTGAGGCATTTGCACGCCTTGAAAGCGCGACTTTGCGCATTATCGGTGACGGTCCGCTCCGCTCTTCATCGGAAATGCTCGTGAAAAATCTCGGACTCGAAGATCGCGTCACGTTTTCCGGCTGGTTGCCCGATGCCGCCTCCGTCGCACGCGAGATCGCATCCGGAAAAGTGTTTCTGATGAACTCGAAGAGCGAAGGAAACCCGCGCGTCGCCATCGAAGCCATGGCGCTCGGGCTCCCGGTTCTCACAACACGCGTCGGCATCATGCCCGACGTGGTGCGTGACGGTGAGAACGGTCTGTTCACGAACGGAAAGCCCAAAGATATCGCCGAAAAACTGAAAGCGATGCTTGCGGATGGTGCCAAGCTCTCCGCAATGGGCAGCGCCGCAAGCGGTATCGCTGCTCGTTTCGAGAAAAAAGCAGCGATCAAGGCATACGCCGATTTTCTTTCGTCCCAGGTACACTGATTCTCATGAAACTTCTGTTCATCACGCAAAAGCTGAAGGACCAAGACAGCTTCGGCGTTCTCTGGATCCGCGAACTCATCCGCCAAGGCTTCGATGTCACTGTCATTTGTCTGGAGGGTTCGCCCGAGAGTTTCGAATTTCCGGTGCACACGCTCGGAAAAGAGAAAGGCGTCGGTAAATTCGGATCCGCTGTGCGCTTCGAGAAGCTCATCACGACGCTCGAATACGACAGAGTATTCGTGCACATGGCTCCCATTTGGTACACGCTCGGTTTTTGGCTCTGGACAGCCAAGAGTACGCCCACGTATTTGTGGTACACGCACTACAAAATGCAGCTTGGAGTGCGTCTCTTCGGGTGGTTCGGCACACGTTTCTTCTGTGCAACGCCCCAGAGCCTGCCGCAGTACGAAGGTTCTCCCAAAAAAACCGTCACGGGCCACGGCATCGATCTCCGTTTTTGGCCGAAGCGCAGAAACGTGAGCAATTCATCGCACCGTTTGCTCGTCGTGCATCGGCTCAGCCGCTCCAAGCGACTCGAGCTCAGCATCCGTGCTCTTCTCTTGCTGGATTCCAGGTTCACGATCGATATCTACGGCATCGAAGCGGAGGCCGATTACGTCGCGGAGATGAAAAAGCTCGTGGCCGATCTCAAATTGCAGTCACGCGTGACGTTCCATGGCACGATCCCGATGCAGAAGCTGCCCGATCTCTACTCAAGACATCGCTTGCTCCTCAATATGGCGAGCGAAACGATCGATAAGACGATGCTCGAGGCCATGACATGCGGCTGTTACCCGGTCACGACCGCGGGAAATGCCGCAGCCATCGGCATTAGTGATGCGCCGTCGGAAGATACGCCCGAAGCGATCGCGGACTTTGTAAAAAAGTACGCAGATAAAGCACCCATCGACGGTGATGCGATGTATAAAGCGGTCGAAGCCCATCACAGTCTGGAAGGACTGGTGAAGAAGATGGGGGAGTACATCAGAGAAGGTCGTTGATCTCGCTCCTTTCTTGTCCGAGCGACAAGACGAGTGTTACTTCTTTGTCCGCGACAAAGAAGTAACCAAGAAAACGCTGCGCGCCGATACCCACCCTCACCCCCCGCTGCGGCGCGCTCCATCCCTTTGGATGTGGCTAGGCGACATTCAGAAGTGCTGCACAGACCTCTTTAATCTGAGTTTCAGTGAGTTCTGCAAACATCGGGAGTGATAGCAGTTCCGGTGCGATTTTTTCGGCAACCGGAAAATCGCCTTTCTTCCACTTCCCTACGTAGGCCTCCTGCATGTGAATGGGAATGGGGTAGTGGATTCCCGTCGCGATGCCTTTGTCCTTCAGTTTCTGCTGCACGGCGTCGCGGTTTTTCACGCGCACCACGAAGAGGTGGTAGTTGTGCACGCGGTCTTCGTGCGCTTGAAATAGTCCGACCTTCGGATTGTCCTTGAGGAGCGAGAAGTAGAGTGCGGCATGCGAGCGGCGTGCCTCGTTCCACGTCTCCAAGTGCTTCAGTTTTACGCCGAGGACCGCACCCTGGATTCCGTCGAGGCGTTCGTTGCGTCCGACGACTGCGTGTTTGTACTTCTCGGCCATGCCGTGGTCGCGGAGCATGCGGATTTTCTTGGCGAGTGTGTCGTCATCGGTCGTCACGGCTCCGCCTTCGCCGTAGGCACCCAGGTTTTTGCCCGGGTAGAAGCTGAATGCGGCGGCGTGGCCCATCGAGCCCGCGCGCTTGCCCTTATATCCGCTGCCGTGGGCTTGGCAGGCATCTTCGATGACGAGAAGTTTGTGCTTCTCGCCGATTTTTTTGACGACATCCATGTCGGCGCACTGGCCGTAAAGGTGCACGGGGATGATTGCCTTCGTCTTCGGAGTGATGACGGCTTCGATCTTGCTTGTGTCGATAAGCGCGTCGGATTCGTTGCAGTCCACGAGCACGGGAGTGGCACCCGCGAGTGAAATTGCTTCGGCGGATGCGAAGAAGGAGTTGGCGACCGTGATGACTTCATCGCCTCGGCCGATGCCGCGGGCCATCAGAATCAGCTCAAGCGCGGTGGTGCCGTTGGCCACACCGATGCAGTGCTTGGCACCGCAGTACGCGGCGAAGTTTTTCTCGAATGCCTCCACGGCAGGCCCGAGGGCGAACGCGCAGGAGTCCAGAACGGCTTGCATGGCGGGGTCCACCTCGGTTTTGATCGAGGCGTACTGGGCTTTGAGGTCCAAGAATGGGACGGGCATACGCCGAGAATAGCAGATCGGAAGCGGGACATGCGCTAAGCTGAATCCATGGAAAAGCGCATGATCGTCGTTTCAGGCTCCCACGTCGCCCTCGCTCGCATGACCGAGGCCGATCAGCCGTCGTTTCAGAAGTGGCTGCAGAGCTCCGAGCTCCGGGATCTCATCGACGATCCGCGGATCCCGACACTTGCCGATCAGCACAATTGGTTCAAGCGCGTGCAAGAACCCGATCGCAAATTCTTTTCACTGTTGGAGCTCCCCGACTTCAAGCTCATCGGGAATTGCGGCTTCGTCGATATCGACAGGGGCGCAGGAACCGCGACACTGCGCATCACAATCGGTCACCCGGAAGCCCGAGGCAAGGGTTACGGTACCGAAGCCGTCAACTTGCTCATCCGCGAGGGTTTCGATGTGGAAGACCTCAAGATCATCAACTTGAAGGTGCTTGCAACCAATGCGAGAGCCATCCGCGCGTACGAGAAGTCCGGGTTCAAGCGCACGGGTGAGCACGTGCAGGACGGCAAACCTTTCGTTACCATGTCGATCCGTCATCGATGAATCTTTCCGTCACGCCCTACACCGGCGACATGCAGGACAAGTGGGACGCCTTCGTGCGCCTCGCGCGCAACGGCACCATTTTTCATACGCGAAAATTTCTCTCGTACCATCCCGACGGTCGCTTTACCGATGCGTCGCTCGTTCTCCTCGACGGAAGCAACATCGTCGGTGTCCTGCCCGCCGCACTCAAGGACAAGATGCTCGTGAGTCACCCGGGTGCTTCGTACGGAGGTCTTGTCGTAGGGCCGAATACGTCCGTGGAGGAGACGGGAGAGATGCTCCGGGCCATCGTCGCCCATGCAAAAGAGAAAGGTTTTGCCGGAGTCTCGATGCTCCGTTTGCCGCCCGCGAGCCTGCAGAAGCAGTATTCGGAGGATCAGCTCTACTGGATGTATCACATGGGTTTTTCGCTCACGCGCTGCGAAATGGACGGTGCGATCGACGTGTCCACGCTCTCGCCCGAGATGATTTTGGATTCGCTCACGGGCAAATGCCGCAACATGGTGCGCCAAGCCGAGCGGGCCAAGATCGAGGTACGTTTCTCCGAGGACTTTGCGACGTTCTGGCCGATTCTCGAAGGCGTTCTTGGAGCGAGACACGGCACCAAGCCCACGCACACGCTCGCCGAAATCCAGAAACTTCACGAACTTCTACCGCAGGGCTTCCGTTTACTTGCCGCATACCAGGGCAAGACGATGGTCGGCGGCATCGTGCTCATCACCATCGGCGACAAAGCGCTCTACACGCTCTACATGGCGCAGGAATATTCGGCGCAGAAGGATCATCCGATGCATCTGCTCCTCGTCGAAGCGATGCGCGCCGCGATGAAAGAGGGGAAGCGAGTGTTGCACCTGGGAGTTTCTACTGAAGACGGTGGCAAGAAGATCAACGAAGGCCTCTTCTTCTTCAAAGAGAGCTTCGGATGCAGGCCGGTGCGTAGGGAGAGCTGGGAACTGAAGTTTTAGGCCTTACGCTTGAGTTTTAGGGCTTTCTGATGTCTCATATCGCAGATCTCATGACTTCCAAGATTCCCTGTTCCGTGCTCGTCCTTACCCGCAACAGTGCGGGGACGCTCGATCGATGTCTCCGGAATCTCGGAGCATTCGCCGAGATCGTCGTGCATGACGCCAACAGTGAAGACAACACCGTGGAGATCGCCAAGAAATACGGTGCCAAAGTCTTTCGGCAGTATGACACGGAAGAAAAAAGCGTACGTGTGAAGGACTTCACCGAGATGCGTTTAAAGCAGCGTGCCGCGGCGACACAGGACTGGGTGCTCTACATCGATTCCGATGAATATTTGAGCGACGGCGCTGTGGAAGAGTTTGCGCGTCTCATTCCGAGTGCCGACCCCAAGATGATTTTCAAGTTACGCCGCGTCACCGTCATCGACGGCATTCCTCGTGAGCGCGGAGATATCTTCAAAGAAGTGATGCCGCGCGTGCATCACAAGAAAAGCGGAGCCACATTGCAGGGTGGCAAGACCGTGCACGAGAAGTACGTCTACGATTCGTCATTCAAGGAGGTGGCGCTCCGTAACCCGCTCTACGTGCCGCTTCCGGACGTCTCGGACCTTCGCTCCAAAGACGACCGCTACATCACGCTCGAGGTCGAAAAGATGCGTCGCGAAGGCTATTCGTGGAATCTGTACGTTCGTTGGTTCCTGTTCCGGGAGCCCATGATCATGATCTCGATCAGCTTCAAGATTCTTCTCTCACTTCCGAACGCATTTCACAAAGACTCGGTGCCCATCGCACATCATTGGCGCTATGTTCGGTACCACTGGCGCATCTGGCGCGCGGTGACGGGTGTCATGCTCGAACAGACGTTCAAGAAATAAACGTCAGCATCGCTTCGTCTCTATTTCGTTGCCGTGATGATGGCCGTCATGCCGAATGCGCGGCAGATCCACTCTTTGGCGAATGCCGGAAGCAACTTTCCGAGCGGGAGCCACGGATGCGGCAGCTGAGCGGGCATGCCGTGGTTGTCGTGAATGAAAACGCCCACATCTTTGAACCCGGCGAAAAGGTTACGGAACTCTTTGCGTGAGTAGAAACGAGCAAGCATGTTGCCGCCCTTGTGCGCACCGTCGGTGTAACGGTTGATGAGTGACTGATTGTCGTATTTGAGATACTTGCCGCGCAGAATGCCGCGTCCGAGCTGGATGCAGTAGCGCAAGTGCACGGAGTTGCTGTGGTACATCATGGCGATGGTCTTTCCTCCGGGCTTGAGCACGCGGTGAATTTCGGAGATCGCTTTCTCCGTCATCGGCATGTGCATGAGGCAGCCCCAAGCACAGACGAAGTCGAACGTGTTGTCCGGGAACGGGAGCTTCTGCGCGTCACCTTCGATGACATTCGCCGTAATCTTGTACAGGTCCAGGCGTTTCTTGGTGAGTTCCACGGCCTTGGGCGTGAGATCGATGGCCGTGACGTCGGCGCCCATGCGCACGAACTGCTCGGTGAGGACTCCGGTGCCGCAGGCAATGTCGAGGAGCTTCTTTCCCTTGAGTCCCTTCATATCCACGTAGCGCGTCAAAAACGGATAACCGCCTTTCTGCATGAACGGGATCCACTTCAGGAATTTTCGGTCGATGTTGCGGTAAAACGCCCACGAACCCTCTTCATCCCCCACGAAGTAGTTGAAGGGGTTTGCATGCCACCACGAACGAACGCGGTTATTCAGGTCGGTGTCATTGGTAAACTCTTTGCGCATCGGGGAGAGGCTACGGACAGGGGAGAGGCTGGTCAAGTTTGGATTGGCGACATACGACGATTGTTACTTCTTTGGCGTGCCAAAGAAGTAACCAAGAAAGCACTGCGCGCCGATACCCCGCGATTTCGTGTGAAGCGAAATCGCTTACCCGCCGACCCCCACCTGCGGCGCGCGCCGCCCTTTGGATGTGGATTCTCTAAAACTTTTTAACTAAAGCACGAATTCCGTCTCTGATTATCCAATCAATAGGAATGGCAGCAATTACAAAAATAATGCCATTTTTGATTCCGGCGGTGATAAATGCTGCAAGGATCGCAGTACCAAAACTTACTACGCCTATCGCCTCGATTGTTCTCTTCTTGGTGCCATTCGTTTCAAATCCCCATATCATTAAAAACAACCCAAACAATCCCAAGCCTATATTCCAGTAGTGATAGGGGAAGGTCATAAAATCCAAAAATTACTTCAATTAGAGCCTGATTACTTTGCCTGTCCTTAGGGACTGGTCCGCACTTTCCAGGATTCTGACGATCTTGAGCCCGTCTTCGCCCGAGACGATGGGCTTGGCTTTGCCGCGGATGCAGTCGGCAAAGTGCTGTGCTTCGGTTCCGAGAGCCTCTGTCACGGGAAGTGCCGGGATGAGCACGTCGCCGCTTCTGTACTTCGGGAAGAACGGGTCGGGTTTGGTGTCGTCGCGTTCGACGCCTTTGTCGTAGAGGCGGATTTTCTCACTCGGCTCGGTGTCGTCGTACACGATCATCGCTTTTCGTCCGGCGACGAGCGTCTTTCGGATCTTCACGGGCGAAAGCCAACTGGCGTGAATGTGTGCGGCGAGTCCCGACTTGAAGTTGAGGTGCAGGTGGCCGTCTTCGATGTGCTTTCCGTAGTGTGCGCTGCCGATGGCCGTCACGTCCGTCACGTCATTTAAGTCGCTGATGGAAGCCAAAATCGTCAGGTCATGAATGGCGAGATCCCAGAGAACGTTGCAGTCCTTCTGAATGATGCCGAGGTTGATGCGCGTGGAGTCGAAGTAGAGGAGGTCGCCGAGTTTTTTGTTCTTCACGGCGTCCGCGATGAGTCGCACGGCACCCGTGTAGGCGAACGTGTGGTCCACGAGCAGGAGTTTCTTCTTCGATTTCGCGAGTGCCACCAGCTTCTCGCCTTCGGCGATGCTGCCCGTCATCGGTTTTTCTACAAGGACGTGCTTGCCGGCTTCGAGCGCCTGCTTGGCGAGCGTGAAGTGTGAGCTTGTCGGTGTGGCGATGACGACGGCGTCCAAGCTTTTATCGTTGAGAAGATCTTTGAAGTTGTTCGTGAAGCGCGTCGCCGGATATTGGCGAGCGAACTTCCTCGTGCGTGCGTCGCTCAGGTCACAGCCCCACGCAAGTTCGCAGTCTTCGAGCGAGGCGAAGTTGCGGAGCCAGTTGGGACCCCAGTAACCAAGGCCGACGATACCGACGGACACGGATGTCATGAGCGGATGATAGCAGTCCTAGAGCTTGATACCGAGCTTTTCGCAATCGGCTTCCATCATGATCGCCGCAAGCTCATCAAGGGTGGTTTTTGGCTCCCAGCCCAGGACTTTCTTGGCTTTGGAGGCATCGCCGAGGAGCGTATCCACCTCGGCGGGACGCTGGTAACGGGGGTCGATGGCGACGATCGTTTGCCCCTTCGCGTTCTTGTACTTCTCGGCGTCGCCCTTCCCTTCCTTCGTCCACTTCATGCCGGCGCGCGTGAGGCACAGTTCCAGGAACTCACGAACGGACCTCTGCTTGCCCGTGGCGAGCACGAAGTCCTCGGGCTTCGGTTGCTGGAGCATGAGCCACATGCCTTCCACGAATTCTTTCGCGTAGCCCCAGTCGCGACGCGCTTCCAGGTTTCCGAGGTACAAACAATCCTGCTGCTTCGCCAAGATGCGTGCGAGCGAGAGCGTGATCTTTCTCGTCACGAAATTTTCACCGCGACGCGGCGACTCGTGGTTGAACAGAATTCCGTTCACGGCGTACATGCCGTAGCTCTCGCGGTAGTTGCGCGTGAGGTGGTACGAGTATGCCTTGGCGCACGCGTACGGGCTGCGCGGATAAAATGGCGTATCTTCGTTTTGCGGGGTCTGGAGAACCTTTCCGTAGAGTTCGCTGCTGCTCGCCTGGTAGAACTTGGACTTCATTCCCGTCGTTCGGAGTGCTTCGAGAAGTCGCGTCGTTCCGAGCCCCGTGATATCGCCCGTGCTCTCCGGAATGTCGAAGCTCACAGCGACGTGGCTCTGCGCACCGAGGTTGTAAATTTCATCCGGCTTCGTCTGCATGAGGACGCGGAGCAGCGAGTTGCTGTCCGAGAGATCGCCGTAGTGAAGGAAGAGCGGGTGCTTGGACGTGTGCGGGTCGATGAACAAGTGCTCGATGCGTCCGCGGTTGAACGTGGAGGCACGGCGCACGAGTCCGTGCACTTCGTAGCCTTTCGCGAGCAGGAGCTCGGCGAGATACGAACCGTCTTGGCCGGTGATGCCGGTGATGAGGGCCTTCTTCATGCTCCGCGAATGATACCAGCGCTCCAGGACTTGCGATATCCCTAGTTCCAGCGCAGTTTGCGGGCCCCGAAGAAGAACATCTTCAGGAGCATCCAGGCGTGTTTGAACGGTCGCATCTTCGTCACGCCGTAGGTGCGCTCCAGGTAGTGGATGGGCACCTCGCGCATCTTCAGTTGCTGAGCGGAGGCTCCGAAGAACAGGTCGAAGTCGCCGAACGGGTCGCGGCGCAGCGTCATTTTTTTATAGTGATGACGGAAGAGCGCTTTGACGGGCGAGAGCGTGTCCACGAGCTTCTGCATGAAGAGCCACGAGAACATCGCGCTGAAGACTTTGTTGCCGATGAGGTTCTTGAGGCGCATCGCTCCTTTCTCGAGCGGATATACCAAGCGCGATGCGTTCACGAGTTCGGCGCGGCCGTCGGCCAGAATGTCGTACTGCTTGCGGAGTTCCAAGGGATGCACGGTGAAGTCTCCGTCGTACACCATGAGAATGTCTCCCGTCGCTTGCGATGCGCCGAAGTGGAGTGCGTCGCCTTTGCCGCGGCCGGGTTGCTTGAACGTTTTGATCTCGATGCCCGCATTGCCTTCTTTCCGTACGCGCTCCATTTCCTCCCACGTGCCGTCGGTGGAGTGACCTTCGACGAAAATCAGTTCCGTGCGGGTGCCCATCGTCGGCATGGTTTGCGCGATGCGTGCGATGTTGCCGCGTTCGTTGCGCACGGCGGAAAGAATGCTCACCGAATATTCCTTTCGCTCTTTCCTGAGCGGTCGTGCGATGATCGTCTTCGTCAGCCCGAAGACTCGCAGGAACGGCAACGTCACGAGGATGTGGTTGAAGAACTGCTCCACGAGCGGAATACCCACGGGGCACAGCATGCGTTCGCCTGCGCTCACGACTTCAAATCCGGTGAGATCGAGCAGGTTTACGAGGTCGTTTCGGGAGAGCCAGTTCTGCTCGGGGAACTTGGTCTTCCAACCCAGCAGTTCGCCGAGCATGAAGATGGGCTGCCAGAGGAAGTTGTAATGCGTGATGACGAGTCTCGTTCGTTCGCCGCACAAGTTCGTGCGGATGGACGTGAGCGCCGCCTGGACGTCGCCGAGGAAGTTGATGCTGTCGAGCATCAGCACGTAGTCGTACTCGCCGCGGTGCGTGAGGTGTTCCACGTCGTTCTGTACGTAGGTCGATGAGGCATCGTTCTGCTTGGCCACATCGATCATCTTCG
The DNA here is from genome assembly GCA_964611095.1 of uncultured Candidatus Peribacteria bacterium. Classification (GTDB taxonomy): domain Bacteria; phylum Patescibacteriota; class Gracilibacteria; order Peribacterales; family Peribacteraceae; genus CAZKJL01. Next base: position 4,073 of record CAZSWJ010000004.1, on the reverse strand, counting down.
AGGAAAGATCGATGCCGACTTTTTTCGTTTGCGGAAGTCTGGAGAGCGTCCAGCCGATGCCCGAACCCACCTCGGCGATCGATGCGTCCGACGGGATCATGTTCTTCAGCCAATCCAAACGGTCGCGGTAGTACGTCGAGTGACGTCTGGCGTCCCGTTCGCGACGGCTCGCCAGAGCATCGAAGAATGCGCGACGGTCGTGCGTTGATGGCGTGGAGTGCGTCATGCGTGGTTTGTGATGGTATCAGCCCGTGACGAGCTCGCACAGAAGCTCCACCTCTTCCTCGGTCAGATCTGGGTTATTCGGGAAGTAGAAGCCTTGGCTGTGGACGATCCTTGCGGTGGGACAGTCGGCTTTGGGAAGCGCATTCTTCCAGAACGGATGCTCGGTGATGTCTCCGGCGATCACGGGGCGCGTCTCCACGCCGGCATCATCGAATCGTTTGAGGGTCTTCCTTAAGATGTCGTGCGACTTGGTGATCACGGGCATCGCGAAGCTGGAGAGATGCTCGATGTGATCGACCGAGAGCGAGTGATACAGCTCGGGTTTCTTCGCAACGGCCTTGTGGAACGCTTCGAAGTTCTTGCGGCGCTTCGCGATCGTGTCATCGAGCAGCGGGAGCTGCGTCGTTCCAAGGAAGCCCGTGATTTCCGTCGCACGAATGTTGTACGCGGGGTAATGGAAGAGGTACTTGGCGTAGAAATCATCGACGCCGCTTTCTTTACGCAGCTTCTGCTGTGCTGTGGCAGGCAAGTTCCGGTCCCAGCCGTGCGCACGGACCATGATGAGCATGTTCGCCAGTTCTTCGTCATCGGTGCAGATCATGCCGCCTTCGATCGTCGACAAATGGTGCCCCACGAAGAAAGAGAATGTGGAGGCGACGCCGTAGTTCCCGAGCAGCTTTCCTTTATAGCGCGTGCCGAGTGACTCGCAGTTATCCTCGATGAGGATTATTTCGTGCTTATCACAGAGCGCTTTGATGACATCAATATCTCCGCACATACCGAGCACGTTCGTGATGAACATCGCCTTGAGACTCTTGATCCGTTTCGTGAGTTCCGCGGCGGTGATATTAAGGTGTGTCAGATCGCAGTCGATGGCGACGGGTACGAGGCCAAGCTGCATGAGCGGCATGACGTTCGTGGCCCACGTGAGTGCCGAGACGCCGACCTTGTCTCCTTTCTTCAGTCTCCCGAGGTTCAGGAGTGCCTGAATCAGTCCCAAGTTCGCGGTGCTGCCGTTGCTCACGAGCACGGCGTGCTTCCTTTCTTGGTATGCGGCGAAGTCAGCTTCGAATTTTTTGCATTCGTCGCCCATGCTCAGTCGCGTCGCGCCCAGAATGAAGTCGGCCAACTTTTTCTTCGTGGTCGCTTCATCGAAGAACGTGGAACGCATGAGGGGAATACGGATCGCAGGCATGTGTGCATAGTATCTCATTCCACTTTCTTTTGACGCAAAAGAAAGTGGCAAAGAAAAGCAGTCGCTCTGAAATTTTATCCTTCGATTCCGTCCACTCGCTCCGCTGCAAACGCGAACTCGGCCCTCGCCCCCGGCACCGGGCCTCAAACAGCGCGTTTGCGACGCTGCGCTCGCGGGGAATCGATACGGAAAAATTTCAAGGCGACAAAATGGGTGTAACCGCCCTTTCTTTTCTCACGCAAACCGACATAGACTCAACCCGTGAGAATCGCCTACTGCACCAACGTCCGTTTACCGAGCGAGCGCGCTCACGGACACCAAATCGCCAAGGTCACCGAGACGTTGCGGGACATGGGCCACGAGATCGAAATCTTCGCTCCGTTTCGCAAAAACACCATTCAGCAAAGTTTCGAGGCGTACTACGGCATCAGTTCGCCGATCCGCTTGCACCACATCGGTTCCATCGACGGCATCGCCGCATGGTGGGCGCCCGGAATCCTGGGACTCAAGCTCGTCAATTTTCTGTTCGGTCGTGCGCTTCGAACCATTCTCGCCGGTCGCAAGAAAGATTTCGATGTCATCTACACCCGGACGCCCGAGCTTCTGCCGTACGTCACGGGCCTCGGCATTCCGGTCGTCGTTGAGCTCCATCGCATTCCGCGCATGGGCATCAACGGATTCCTGAAGCAACTCCGCAAGTGTCGCCTCATCGTCGCGCTCACGAGTCCCATGCGCCAAGCGCTCATCGATATGGGCGTCTCGGATGTTCCGGTCATCGTGGAAGGGGACGGCGTGGATCTCCATGACTTCGAGGATTTGCCCAATGCCGATGATACGCGTTCGTCGCTTGGTGCAGCCAAGGGCGAGCCACTCATCGTGTACGCCGGGCAACTCAAATCCATGGGGCTTTCCAAAGGAATTCCCGAGCTTCTCAAGGCGCTCGACGTCCTCGTGCGACGCGGTCTCCTGTTCCGCGCCGTCATCGCGGGCGGACCCGAGGCCGAGAAGCATCGCTTCATGGACGCACTTCCCGACGACCTCCGTTCGCACGTCACGTTCACGGGTCACCTTCCGCACCTCAAGATCCCGACACTGCTCACCGCCGCCGACGTGCTCGTGTACCCCGCACCGAAGTCCGATCATCCGTTCTACGTTCGCGACACCTCGCCCCTCAAGCTCTTCGAGTACATGGCCGCGGGTCGCCCCATCGTGTCGGCCGATCTTCCGCCGATCCACGACGCACTCGACTCCACGATGGCCACGTTCTGCGCCCCGGGTGACGGCGAGGAGCTGGCGAGCGCCATCCTCCATGTCCTGGAACACAAAGAAGAGAGCCTGCAGAAGGCCCGTCAGGCCCGCGCACACGTGGCTCAGTTCACGTGGGAAAAGCGCATGGAGCGCATCTGCAAGGCTGCTAGACTGACTCCTGCATGATCACTGTTCTAAGCAGCGCCTCGGCCCGTCCCAATTTCGTCAAGCTTGCCGCCGTGCATCACGCACTCGCCAAGCACACGGACAAGGTTCGTCACGTCATCGTGCACACGGGACAGCATTACGATCCGCTTTTGTCAGATGTTTTTTTTCATCAATTAAATATCCCAGAGCCTGATGCGAATCTTGGGATTAAGGGTGGAGCTAGTAGAGAAGATGTTATTCAGGCAACTGCTCAGGCGTTTGAAAAACCTTTGGAAAAATTTAAGCCAGACGTCGTTTTGGTATATGGAGATGTTAATGGTGCGGTGGGTGCAGCCAGAGCTGCAAAAAAAATGGGCATTAAAATTGGTCATGTAGAAGCAGGTCTTCGTTCAGGCGATCTGGAGATGCCTGAAGAGCATAATCGCATAGAGATTGATTCGGTCGCGGATTTTCTTTTTTGCTCTGAAAGATCAGGAGTGGATCATCTGATCGATGATAAAAAAAATCGGAAAATGAAAGGAGAAATTTTTTTAGTCGGTAACACCATGATTGATACGTTGATCAGGATGAAGCCTGCTATAGATAAAATTTATATTGGGAGCTATCCCCCTAGATTTGCGATTGTCACGCTACATCGCCCAAGCAATGTTGATAATAAAGAGGTCTTAAAAGAAATTCTTAATTTTTTGAGAGAAATTGGGACTCATATTCATATTCTATTTCCAGCACATAAAAGATTGTTGAAGGCATTGGAAGAATTTTCTCTTTTTAATAAGGCTGGCGAGCGATATTCACTTCTTCATAATGAAAATGTGCATATTCGTGATTCACTGGCATATATCCCATTTTTAAAAATGATTCAGGAGTCTCAGTTTATTCTTACAGACTCTGGCGGCATTCAAGAAGAAGCAGCCTTTTTGGGTAAAAGATGCTTCACGCTTCGTCGGAATACTGAAAGACCCAGCACTATTGAAAGTGGATCAAATGTACTTATTGACCCAGCAAACGCATCAGATCGCGCACAGGTTCTCGATTTTGCAATGAATCCTCATCCAAAAATTAAAGTCATGGTTCCTGCCGAGTGGGACGGCAAAGCGGGCGACCGCATCGCGGACGTACTTCTCGCATAATTCCTAGATCGTTTTCGTTCCGAGGCGGCTTTGCCATGCGAGGCGTGCCAGAACTTTCACGTAGCCCATGCCGACTTTGAGGAGCTTAAAGCTGCTCGTGCCCATTT
>CAZSWJ010000003.1:88895-90907 GCA_964611095.1 uncultured Candidatus Peribacteria bacterium | reverse complement strand
AGCACCATGAGCGTGTAGAACCAGCCGCGCGTTTGGTCCACGCCTTCGGCGATGAAATCGGCGGGGAAACCCGGAGGGGCCTTGGCGCTCGTCTCGAAGGGGAAGTGTTCCTGGGCGTACGGCATCGAACCGCTTTCGAACCAACAGTCGAGGACTTCCTCGATGCGGCGCATCTGCGGAACGAGCGTGAATTCCACGGCGCTCGCGTTCTTGGGCTCGAATGCCGCGGCTTCGTCGTACGTCATCTTGTTCGTCACCACGAGCATGGCCTTCAGGAATCCGCCGTGAGCGACCACCAGGACTTTCTTCCCAGGATATTCTTTCAGGATCCAATCGTGCGCGCGACGAACGCGAGCCAGGAGCTGGTCGAACGATTCTCCGTCTTTCGGGGTGTTTTTCAGGAACGAGATGCCCACATTCTTGGGTGCCTTCAGTTCGGCTCGAACATCATCCGCGCTTTGCCCGCTCCATTCTCCCGTGTTGCGCTCGCGGAGGAGCTCGGACGTGGCGCTCACCTCCATCTTCAGTTCCTTGGCGATGATCTTGGCCGTTTCGAGTGCGCGCTTGAGGTCCGATGACACGATGACATCGAAAGTCTGCTTCGCCAGGTCCTTTGCAGTTGCCTTGGCCTGCTCTTTGCCGACTTTATTCAGCACCATGTCGATGTTGGAGCCTTGCACGAGCTTCTGCTTGTTGAAGTCCGTCTCGCCGTGACGGACGAGCGTCAGTTCCACCGAGTTCTTGGCTTTCTCGCCCTGCCACACGATGTGATCCACCGTTTCCTTGTGCAGGTCCATCTGCGCCTTGGTCTCGTGGTCGTAGAAGAAGGTGCGCGAGGTTGCCACTTCCGGGTACGGCTGGTGCACGATCTTGTGCGGATCTTGTCCCGTGAACGCATGCGTGAAGTTCATCACGAGGTCCGCGTGCGTCACGACGGCGATGGCTTGGCCTTTGTGCTTCGGCAAAATTTCATCCAAGAATTCTCCGACGCGGAGTTCGATGGAGCTCCACGTTTCCATACCGTGGAAGTGGTAGATGCTCTCCACTTGGCCGCTCTCCATTTTGTGCGCGCGGCGCTCACGGATGAAGGCGAGGTCGTCGAAATCGATGTGCTTTCCTTCGTACTCGCCGAAGGCGACTTCGCGCAGGCGATCGTCGATGATGAGAGGCGCTCCCGTGGCTTTGGCCAGGGCTTCCGCCGTTTGCTTGGTGCGCGAAAGCGGAGAGTAGTAGATGGCCGAAATCGGCAGCGATTTCTTGGCGTTCTTCGCGACCTCGCTCGCGAGAGCGGCGGCCTGTTTTTCTCCGGTTGCCGTGAGGTCGGTACCCGGCACGACGCCTTGGTAGATCTTGTCGACGTTGCCTTGGCTCTCGGCGTGGCGTGCAACGACGAGTTTCGTGAATCTCTCGGGTTTTTGTGCCATGAGTTCATCTCTGGAACCGATCACCGTGATCTCGCCCGTCGATGCGTTGCGCCAAATCGGCAGCGGCGTTCCCCAGAAACGGTTGCGGGAGATTGCCCAGTCGCGCGCACCTTCCAGCCACTTGCCGAAGCGGCCGTCGCGGATGTGCTCCGGCACCCATGCCGTCTTGGCGTTGGCGGCGAGCATTTTGGCTTTGATTTTTTCCACCGCCACGAACCACGAACTCGTGGCGTAGTTGAGGAGCGGGGAGTCGCAGCGCCAGCAGTGCGGGTAGCTGTGCATGAACGTCTCGGCTTTGAACAGTTTGCCGTGGTCCTTGAGCCACTTGGCCACCATCTTGTCGCCGCTCTGGTGATCGTCTTTCGGCTTCGCGGATTTTCCGGCGAAGTCCGTCACGACCTTCTTGAACGTGCCGTCGATATCGACGTGCTGGAGCACGCCCACCTTCTCACGTTGTCCCACCTGGAAGTCGTCTTCGCCGTATCCCGTGGCGATGTGCACGATTCCCGTACCGTCCGTCGTCGTCACGAAGTCGCCTTCCACGATGCGGAACGCTTTCTCCTTATACTGCTCGGCGAAGTAGGGGAA
>CAZSWJ010000003.1:0-88795 GCA_964611095.1 uncultured Candidatus Peribacteria bacterium | reverse complement strand
CGCCTTCCACGATGCGGAACGCTTTCTCCTTATACTGCTCGGCGAAGTAGGGGAAGAGCGGCTTGTATTTTTTACCTAATAACAAGCTACCTTCCATGGATTCGATCTCTTCAACATCGTAATTTAAAGTTTTGCTTTGAGCATAATCTTGGCCATCCGCCACTTTGTGGCTAAATTTATCTAAAGGACCAAAAAGAGAATTATAAAAATCTTCTGAGGCAATATATGTTCCATTTAGCTCGGGCTTTTCATCATTTTCATATTTGAATTTGATATAAGACACATTTGGGTTCACTGCTAAAAATAAATTTCCTGGCAACGTCCAACCTGTTGTTGTCCAGGCCAAAATGTAAGTACCAGGTTCGTCAATCAATTCGAACCTTGCTGTGACGGAGTAATCCTGGATGTCCTTGTAGCCCTGCGTCACTTCGAAGTTCGAGAGCGGCGTCTGGCAGCGCGGACACACGTGCATGGGCTTGTGTCCTTCGTAGATGAGTCCCTGCGTGTGCAGCTGCTTGAACACCCACCAGATGCTCTCCATGAACTCGGGGTCCATCGTTCGGTAGTCGTGGTCCATGTCCACCCAGCGGCCCATGCGCTCCACGGTGGTGCGCCACTCTTTGGTGTACCGCTGCACGGCGCCGCGGCACAGGTTGTTGAAGTTGCCGATGCCGAGCGCTTCGATCTCGGCCTTCGTCTTCAGGTTGTGCTCTTTCTCGATGATGTTCTCGATCGGGAGTCCGTGACAGTCCCAACCGAAGCGACGGCGCACGTACTTGCCGCGCATCGTCTGGTAGCGGGGGATGACGTCTTTGATGGTGCCCGCGAGCAGGTGTCCGTAGTGCGGCAAACCCGTGGCGAACGGCGGTCCGTCGTAGAAGCTGAAGACTTCACCGTCCTTTCGGCGCTCCATGGAGCGCTTGAACGCATCTTCTTCACGCCAGTATTTCAGGATCCCTTGCTCCAAATCGGGGAGCGACTGCGAGGGGTCGACGGGGTCGAACATGCGGGCAGTATAGCGATGCGAATCGTCTCCTTACACCCCACAATGCATGCCGATCTTCGGCTCCAAAAATTGTCACGAAACCTTGACAATATTGAAATTTAGAGGACAATGGTTCTAATCATGATTTTGGATGGACCAACCGAAGGCGGAAGCATGAACCCGTCGCGCGACGAGAGCGCTCGGGAACCCTCCAACACGCCTGCGTCTCCGCATGGGCAAGAAGCAGTGGATTACGTCGTGGGTTTTGTGCGGCCGGAAATGCAGGCAAATCCTCAGGCTGCAGAAGACGCGCAAACACGTGGCTATCTTGCCACCGCAGCTCGCATGATCATGCTTGCCAAAAACCGCGCCCAGTCTCTCCTTTCAACCAGCAGCGAGCCCAGGCCTTCTTTAGACATTAATGGGACGGTAAAACCCACCTAAACACGATTTTATTGTGCCTTAGACGTAGAAAGTGCTACTTTACGGCGCCGTCTATTTTTCGTACACTCTAAGACCCTTTTTGCCTCTAATGTCTACCAACCAAACAGGACCCTCCGGACTGGGTGAAGGCATGCCTGAAAAACGCGTCGAAGCTGATCAGCCTCGGGATGAAAGGGCCATGCATATCCCTGCGGATCCCGATGCCGAAATGTTGGCATTGGTAGGGCAGGCATTGGTTCGCGCTTCCGCGGGCACTCCGGTTCCCATTCAGCGTCGCATCATCAAAGACGGTATTTTCCAAACCATCGAATGGGTTGAACGCTCCGCAGCCAAAAAAATCGGAGACAGGCCCATCATCATCGGTACCTCCGTACAGCACGACGAACATCGCGTCGATCAGGAGCACATCAGCATTCCGGCCGCCGCCGTCATCGCCGTCATCGCGGGTTCACGCGTGGCCGAGCGTTGGCATCGCATGCAAGCGCATGAGCGAGCGGCATACCGCGAGCAGATCACGGGCGAGCTCCTTGCCGAATTGATGGGAAAAAATTTCCATGAGGGAGAGCTCCGGAAGTCTCCGCTCTGGGACAAGGCGCTCCGAGAGTTCGTCGATGACTTTTTGGACGGACAGGAAGAAGGTGCTCAGACGCTCATCAACGGTTTGCCTCCGCACATCCTGCAGAGCAACGGGGAATTCACGGTGGAAGTGGACGGCGATCGTGAAAAACAAGTGGGGATCATCATCGATGGAACGCTCCGTCGTCTTCACAAGCTGTGCGGAGCGGATCGCAAAGCCGTTCGTGATGAAATCGCAGGTTGGGAGCAGTGGAAAAATCGTTTGGTCGTTCCTCATCGTGCGGATATTCCCCAGCTGGAAAAAATCTACAATGACGTCCGCATTCCGTACGAATGGTTCGCCGATCTTCTGTCGCGACAATCCGAAGTCCGTGAGGCGGCGCTCGATCGGATCCGCAAATACGGCGGTTTCATTCACGCACCCAATCCCGGTGATTTCCAAGAAATGATCGACTACGGCGCCGCGCGCATGACCATGGACGGCAACGCCTACTACGGCGTGCTGGCCGATCATGACGTGGTTCGCGCGCATCTTGAACAGATGTGCGGATTCGAGCCCGGCAAGCAGTACCATTCCATCGAGGATTTGCCCCAAATCGCGAAGAACGGTTGGGCATTGGAATGGAATGCCGACCCGGCCTACGCACTGTCGATGTTCCAAAGTCCGCATAACGTGGCATTGTCCGTCGAAGTGGCCGTGATGCGCGACAAGCCGTCATCCGGACAACAGGCCAACGGAGGACGCGGCAGGCGCAATGCCGGTATCGCCGCCGCTCTCAAAGATGACGTCTATCGCGATCCGATCGTGGATCACGCGTGGGTTCTCACGCGTCACTTCCAGTTGGTGAAAGTGGGCATCCCGGAAATGCATCGTCCCGCCGAAGCGGTCTCCGGTGCCGTGAACGTCGGAAGCGACGTCTTCATTCGCATGCTCGGAGGGCGCGAGATCGGATCGGCGAAGGAGGAGACAAGGATCATGGTTCCGGACAAAAAGGGTGTCGAACATCCCGTCGAACTCACGATCCGTTGGATCTTCTGTTTGGCACCGCGAAAGACGTCGCTCGATGCCATCGAAGGACGAGGTCAGAGAATGTAATGCCGTTTACTCGGCCATACGTTTGGCTCTGGAGGCCAGCAAGCTTGCCGATGTCAAAAGCACGCTGGCGGGGATGAGCCATGCAAGTCCGGTGTAATCGTGCATGATCGCCACTTGTGCGATGAGCGTCACGGGCACCGTCGCGTTGATCCAGGGGGAGAGCGTGGCGTAACCGAACGATTCGGTGATGGCATGGAAAATGATGTACGGGATGGCGATGAACACCAGGCAAAACAGCACCGTCAGCACCACGGGCCAAACGGTGGCCGGGAGCCGGAGCGGTTCGATGGTGAGGAGCGACAACGACGCGATTGCCGAGATGAGACTGGTGTAGACGAAGAGCTGCGCGTAGCGCGCTTGGATGCGGGCGACGAATTGGAAGCGAGCCGCCGAGTACGTGTACACGCTGAACAAGCTCACGATGGCGATGGCGAGAAAAATCGAGTTGATGGAGAAAGGGCCCGCGATGATGACGGCCATGCCCGCAAGTCCGAGCATCACGGAGGCCAGGACGGGGAGAGGTGGTCGCGCCTTGAGGAGCAGCGGGAAAGCCAAGATGACGGCATTGCCGCGAAGAACGGTGTTGTACAGGAGCGGTGAGCCGTCTTTCAGGAAGATGTACGACAGCGCGTTCACCAAGAAGAGTGAGATCCCGGCGACCCACAGTGAAGGATGGCGCATCGAAATGCGTGAGAGTGACCTGCGACCGTGGAGGAACAGTACTCCCGCTGCGAACGCGAGCACCGTCCATGCGCGGATGACGGTGAATGTCGCGGGCGTCACGTCGGCCCCCATGAGCATTTTTGCGAAAATCGGGTCCAGTCCCCAGAGCAACACCAAGATCACGATGACGAAGAAATGACGCGCGTTCGGGAGCTGTTTTTCGCTCGTGTTCGTCGCTCCAGCCGCGGAGAGAGCCAAGCGAAACCTGCTGCCGGCACTTTGGAGCATGCGCGTCCGGAGCGTCACCACGCCTTGGCCGTTCTCGATGCGGTGGTACCGGATGTCTTCGAGGTGGCTGCCGTAGGCGCGGTGCACCAAGTTCAGGCGATCCATGGTTTCGGCCGAATCCATGTTCACCGTGTAGCGCACGATCGTGGCGGGAACGGTTTTCGGCGGACCGTTCTTCGATGACTCTTCGAAGAGTGCCGTGAAGACGTCTCCGGGTTCCAATCGACCGTCCCCGATGGAGGCATAGACGTCGTTCATGTTCTTGTAGCCCAATGCCTGGAGCTTGGCCTGGAGCTTGTCTTCTTTGAATTCCTCCAGGAATCCCTGTTTTCGTTCCGTGAAGATGGCTTGGAGCATTTCTTTACCCGTCGACAGCTTTTGTTGCTCCGATTGTTTGGCGAGCGCGATGCGAATTTTGGCAGCCGCGAAACCGGTCTGAACGTGGCGCAGCCATTCGCGGGTGCACGTGATGCTTGCACCGAGCGCGATATCGATTGCCGCGGCATTCTGCAGCGTCGCCGAGAAGGGCACCGTAAGGCCATTCACCCGTATCGAAACCGTCCGCAACGCGTTCTCTTGCTGCAGATAAAAAGATCCGTCGAGCGCCGTGGCTTCGCGCGGAAGTCGCACCGTGGAATCGTCGGGACCGTGAATGATGATGGATTCGCCGAGAATGTCGCTCTTGAGCGACTGGAAGAAGTCGTTGCTGTTGCCCTCGGTGTCGGCGGCGAGCGGACGCAGGTTCTTCGTCCACGGCAAAATGTCGGCGATGTTCGTGTCGCTCTTGAAGCAGAGCGTCGTCACTCCTTTGCGGGCGTATTCCTGCATCTCCTTGGTGCGAATCTTGCAGCGCACGCGCGTGCCGTCGTGAGCGATGATGGTGGTGTGGAGTCCGCGATAGCCGTTGATCTGGGGGCCGTTGATGAAATCTTGGAACGACAAGACTTCGCGCTTCCAGAGCTGATGCAGTGATCCCATGATGCGGTAGCAACTGTCGATGTCCGGACACGTGAACACCGCGGTGACCGTGGAAAGTCCCGTGATGACGGACGTACCCGCGGCACTTTGGGCCCTGAGTTGATCCCACGTCTTGGACTCGAAGTGCAGGGTCGTTTTGGCGAACAGTAATCGGTCGTAGATGCGGAGTTTTTCGTGCATGCCGTCCACAACCGTGTTGCCCGAGTGTTCGTTGGCGATGCGAAGCGCGCTCAACTTCGCGTAGGCTTCCGGGTCCAGAACTTGCACGCACAGGGATTCAAGTTCATCGCGAATGTCCTGCATGCAGAGCCTGTCGGCGATTTTCACGAAGACTTCCAGCGTTTCGCGGGCCAGAAGTTTTTGGCGCTCGGGCGGCAGGAATTCCACGGTCTGCATGTTGTGGAGTCGGTCCACGAGTTTGATGACCATGATGCGGATGTCTTTCTGCATCAGGGTGAAGATCTTGCGAAGGGTTTCGATCTGTTCGTCGAGCTTCGGACTCATGGCCACGTCCTTCGAGCTGAGCTTCGTCACGCCGTCGATGAGCGATGCCACGGATCCGCCGAATTGCGCGTCGATTTCATCGAGCGTGAGCGGCGTGTCTTCCACCGTGTCATGGAGGAGCGCGGCGATGATGGTGTCCGCATCGGCGCCCATTTCGGAGAGCATGTGCGCCACCGCAACCGGGTGCATGAAGTACGGCTCACCGGAGCGTCGTTTCTGGTCGCCGTGCATCTTCTTTCCCAAGACGAAGGCATGCTCCACACGTGCCAAATCCTTGGCGGGTAAGTGCCGAACGTGGGTGCGAAATTCCTGCCACTGCATACAGAAGGGGAAGTATAGAGGAGTGGCTTGCAGAAGGGAAGAGAGGGTTACGGGCGACTGCGGTTGGCGGGTAGCGGGTAGACCCGTTATGACACGAAAAAACAGAGTTCTACCCGCTAACCGCTACGCGCCACTCGCCCGATTAGGCCAGTATTCCCAAAATGTACGTCTTCACATTCGAAAAAATCTCCGTCGCCTCATCCAGCTTCGCCACCTCATCCCTCGTGAACCATCGCATCTTGTCACTCTCGGCTTCGGCGAGTTTGGTCGCTTGCTTCTCATCGAGCGGTTTGGCGATGAACAGAAAATCCATGTGCTGATGCGCCGGTTCGTTGCGCTCGGCGCTTGCGGGGATTTCTTCGAGCAACATTGCGATGGGTTTCTTGAGCATCCGTCCTTCATGTGTATTGTTGGCGAACAAATCGGTTTGCGAATCACCCACGATCTCCACGTCCAAATTCGTTTCTTCTTTGCACTCGCGCTTGGCGGCGTCTTCCGGCGTTTCGTTCGAATCGACATGTCCTCCCGGCGGCATCCAGCGGCCGAGGCGCTTGTGCCACAGAAGCAGCGTCCGCTTGCGCGAATCAACGATGAAGGCCGTTGCGGTGAAGTGGCGGATCACGGGTCCAGTCTAGCGCCATTTGATGCTGCAGCCGATGGCATTCGCCTCGTGCGTGGGCGGTTCCTCGCCTTTCACCAGGGCGGCGATGGCGTCTCTGAGGTTGTGCTCCGTTACCTTGCTTTCGTCTTTCCAGTTGTCGTCCAGGCGGCCCTTGTACTTTAGTTTGCGGGCCGAATCGAACACGAAGCAGTGCGGCGTGCAGAGCGCTCCGAACGCTTTGGCAACGTCCTGGGATTCGTCGTAGCAGTACGGAAACGGAAACCCTTTTTCGTCGTGGCGTTTCTTCATCGCCGGGAACGAATCTTCCGGGTAGTTCGTGGCGTCGTTGCTGCTGATGAGGACGAATTGCACGCCCTCGGGATCGAACCGTTTGGCCAGTTCGATGAACCTGTCCTCGCAGGCGATGGCGTACGGACAGTGATTGCACGTGAACACGACAACGAGCACCGGGTCGTGGATCATCGCGCCGTCCACCGTCATGCCGTCGGTGGCGGGAAGCGAGAAGTGCGGCATCTTGTCGCCGATCTTGAGCGCCTTGGAATTGTCGTTGATGAGAACCATGCGGAAGGGGGTGAGTGGAAAGAGTGTATCAGTTCCATTCTATGACGAACCTTCGGAGCCGTCATGACACCCTTCCGGTGGACACAAAAAAACCGAGGCCGTGTGAGACCTCGGTTTCTTGTTTGAATCGATTAACGGCGTGACGGCTTTTCGTAGCGCGTCGGGACCTTGTCCACGGGGCACTCGCCCGTGCGCTGGAGCGTCAAAAGACGAAGCGGTGACGTCTCGGGGTCGGTGCACTCGGCACTCGGCTCGGACCACTCGATCTCGGTCGTCCAGTCCGTCATCGTGTCATCGGTCGGCTCGGCCGGAACGACCACGGGCATGTCTTCCTCCATCGTGTCCTGCGGAAGATCGCCGCTGAGTTCGCTCCAGGTCTTCATGAGATCCTCGATCGTCACGGCATCCGTCGGAGCCTTGATCGTGAGGGGCGTCTTGAGGGCCGTTTCCTTGCCGTCGGCGGTGAACTCGGAGAAGCGTCCGTCCATGCTCATCGTGTAGTTGCTGGAGACGAAAGCACCTTTCGTGTCGGTGGCGAGGTTCATTTCGAAGTGCATGCCCTCGGCGAGTTCGCGCCACGGGAAGAAGTCCGTGCTGGCGGGCTGCGTGTCCTGGAGGAGCTCACGGATCATGAGTGCGAGTTCCGGAGCGTAGTCGGGGCTGAGGTGGAGCGTGTAGTTCGTACCGGACTTGGTGCCGACGGACTGCATCGTGAACATGCTGTCGGCCTGCGAAGCATCGACGGAACCCAAGTTCATCGCGACGGGTCCGGTGATGTCCTTGATCATGGCCATATCGAGAGGCATGCCGAACCACTGCTTCTGGTTGGCGACCGCCGTGAACGCAGCGAATGCGTTCATGACCGATGCGTTGAAGTTCGTGACTTTGACGTAGACCATGCCGTCCACGACCATCACCTCACCCTTGAGGCGGACTTTCATGTCACCCTGAACGATGTCGACGGTGGCCTTGGTGGATATCGTCATGTCATCGGGGCTCATGCCTTGCTGGACGCCGTTCGCCCAGACGGAGACGTAGGTGCCCTGGCTCTCGCCGTGAACCGTCACGGAGAAACTGCGGGGGCTGCCGCTCTCTTGGAGCTGCGTGAAAAGCTCTCCCGGCGTCATGGCAGCGGCTGCTGCGACGAGCGGGGAAAGAAGGAGTGCGGCGGAAACCGCAAGCGTCAGACGTTTCATAAAGAAGAGGTAGAAGTAGTAGAAGATGGAGAAATTGTGGGTGACGATATCATAAAAAATGATTTCTGCAATGTTATGAATGTTTCAGGGAGGAAGCCAAGGCAACCAAAGAAACCAAGGAAACCAACGAATCCTTGGTTTCTTTGGTTTCGTGGGTTTCTTTGGATTCCTTTCTACAGCATCTTCTTCAGATACTGTCCGGTGTAGCTCTCTTTCACCTCCGCCACGTCCTCGGGCGTGCCCACCGCGATGATGCGGCCGCCTTCGTCGCCGCCGTCCGGACCGATGTCGATGACGTGGTCCACGGACTTCACGACGTCGAGGTTGTGCTCGATGACGAGCACGGTGTTTCCTTTTTCCACGAGTCTCTGGAGAACGTCGAGCAGGCGCTGGATGTCATCGAAGTGCAGGCCCGTCGTAGGTTCATCGAGAATGTAGAACGTCTTGCCGGTGGCGCGCTTCGTGAGTTCCGTCGCGAGCTTGATGCGCTGCGCCTCGCCTCCGGAGAGGGTCGTGGCGCTCTGGCCCAAGTGGATGTAGCCGAGTCCCACGTCGCTCAAGGTCTGCAACTTGTTCTTGATGGACGGGAAGGCGGCGAAGAAATCGAGTCCTTCGGTGATGGTCATGTTGAGCGCGTCGGCGATGGTCTTTCCCTTGTACGTCACCTCGAGCGTTTCGCGGTTGTAGCGCTGGCCGCGGCACGTCTCGCACGTCACGTACACGTCGGGGAGGAAGTGCATTTCGATGCGCTTGAGTCCGTCGCCTTCGCAGTCCTCACAGCGTCCGCCCGAGACGTTGAAGCTGAAGCGGCCGGGCTTGTAGCCGCGGGTCTTGGCTTCGGGGGTCATGGCGAACACGTCGCGCACTTCCGTGAAGATGCCCGTGTACGTTGCGGGGTTGCTCCGGGGCGTGCGTCCGATGGGGGACTGGTCGATGACGATGGCTTTGTCCAAGTGACCCAGCCCCTTGATCTCCTTGAAGTCCTGGCCTTTGGCATGCGCCTTGTTGAGCGTACGCAAAAGTTCGGGAGCGAGAATGCCGTGGATCAAGCTGGATTTGCCCGAGCCCGAGACGCCCGTGATGCCGATGAGACATCCCAGCGGGAACTTGGCCTGCACGTCCTTGAGGTTGTGGTGCGTGGCACCCGTGATCTCCACGAAATTGCCGTTGCCCGTGCGGCGCCTCTTCGGCACGTCGATTTTCTTCTTGCCCGAGAGGTACTGGCCCGTGACGGACTTGGCGTTGCCGATGAGTTCCTTGGGCGTACCTTGGGCCACCACTTCGCCGCCGTGTTTGCCGGCGCCGGGACCGATTTCGAGCAGCCAGTCGGCGGACTCGATGGTTTCCTGATCATGCTCCACGACGATGACGGTGTTGCCGATGTCGCGGAGGTTCGTCATCGTTTTAATGAGCTTGGTGTTGTCGCGCTGATGCAGACCGATGCTCGGTTCATCGAGCACGTAGAGCACGCCTTCGAGTGCCGAACCGATCTGTGTGGCGAGACGAATGCGCTGCGCTTCGCCTCCCGAGAGAGTCGCGGCCGAGCGGTTGAGCGTGAGGTACTTGAGACCCACGTTCTCCAAGAAGTTGAGGCGCGAGATGATTTCCGAGATCACTTTCCGGACGATGGTGTATTCGTAAGCGGATAGCGGTTGGCGGTTGGCGGGTAGCGCTTCCTTTTTCTTTGTCACTGATTTTTCCCCGCTACCCGCTACCCGCTCTCCGCTTTTTTCCGGAATCAAGCTCTCGAAAAACTTCCTCGCAGTCACCACGCTCATTTCCGTTCCGTCCACGATGTTCTTGCCGCTCACGGTGACGCCCAGAATCTCTTTGCGCAGGCGCTTGCCGTGGCATTCCGGGCAGGGGAGCTCGAACATGTAGGCCTCGATCTGCGAGCGCGTGTAGGCGCTGTCCGTTTCTTTGTGGCGGCGTTCGAGGTTGGGGATCACTCCTTCGTACGTCGTCTGGTAGTGACCGTCGAATTTCTCGGTGAGGAAGTCCACGTCCACTTTTTCGGCGTGGCCGTAGAGCACGATTTTCTGCGCCTCGGGCGTGAGGTCCTTCCACGGGAGATCGAGCGAGAACTTGAGTTTCTTGGCGAGTGCCGTGAGCGTCTGGAGCATGAAGCTCATGCGTCCGGCGGACGTGGCCCACGGATGAATGGCGCCTTCGGCGACCGTGAGATCGTGGTTCGGGACGATGCTTGCGGCGTCGATCTGCAGAATGCTTCCGATGCCGTGGCAGTGCGGACATGCGCCGTGCGGCGAGTTGAACGAGAAGCTGCGCGGTTCGATTTCCGGAATGCTCATCTCGGGGTAGTCGGGGTTCACGAACCGGTCGCTGAACTTCGTGAGTTCGCCGGAGTCGGCGTCGAGGACGAAGAGCATTCCTTCTCCTTTCTTGAGCGCGAGTTCCACGCTGTCCGCGAGACGCACGCGGTTCGGGTTGGGCTGTTCCACGCTCGTGCCGTCGCTGAGTTTCTCCGTCACGGGTTCGAAATCGCGCACCACCATGCGGTCCACGACGATTTCGATGTCGTGGCTCTTCTTGGGGTCCAGTTGCAGATCTTCATCGGCGGTCACGATTTGTCCGTCGACGCGCATGCGGACGAAACCTTCGCGCTTGATGGTGTCCAAAACTTTCTGGTGCGCACCTTTGCGTCCGATGATCTGCGGCGAGAGGAGCATGATTTTTCGGCCCTCGGGCATGCGCGTGATCATGTCCGTGATCTGGCTGGGCGACTGCTTGCTGAGGGGCTTTCCCGTGATGGGGCAGTGGACCTGTCCGACCTTGGCCCACAGAAGACGCATGTAGTCGTAAATTTCGGTGACCGTTCCGACGGTGGAGCGGGGGTTTCTTGGCGCAGTTTTTTGATCAATGGAAATGGCCGGGGAAAGCCCTTCGATGCTGTCGACCTCCGGCTTTTCCATCTGCGAAATGAATTGTCTCGCGTAGGCCGAGAGAGATTCGGCGTAACGGCGCTGTCCTTCGGCGAAAATCGTGTCGAAGGCGAGCGACGATTTTCCCGAGCCGGAGAGGCCCGTGATCACCGTCAGCGAATGCTTGGGAATATCGACGTCGATATTCTTGAGATTGTGCATCCTGGCGCCTCTGACCTTGATGAAATCCATATCGGAAGAAACGGAAACAACATGGTTGAATACTCAACCATAGCCGAAGGAGTTTACAGGTCGGAAAGCGTGTTGTCCAGTCTGGGAAGGGCTCAATAATCTTCTGCCGACCCCGTGAATTCGATGGTGAAATCCTGATGCAGCCACGGATGTATGTCATGCCAAACGTCACTTTCTTCCAACTGCGCGATGACTCCGAGCACGAGCGTCAGACGATGACGCACGTATCCGATGCTCGTGAGCGACCTCGTCCTTTCCGCGTCCGCACCTTCCTCGAATCCCCGGACGTAGGCCGCGGCCGCGACATCGTCTTTCACCGTCGCTGCGGCGGTGAGATCGTTCGAGAACGTCGACACGTCTCCGCGGAATGCCGTGGCGATGCATGTCGTGAGATTCGAAACGACCGACGCGTTGATCCGTTCCAGGCGCCGGAGCAGAGACAGTTCTTCTTCCGCATCGCTTCCTTCCAAAACCACGGGCGTTGATTCATCGAGCGCATTCCGTACAAGCTCTTCGAACGTGCCGGTGTGGACCAAAGGAGAGCGCATGGGCGCGGCACTATCCAAGAATCGTTTTTTCTTGTCAATGATCGCTTTCGTGGGGGATCCGGAGTTCTCTGTCTTCCACGGTCACGTCACCCTTCATGCAATGTTCATCGAGCATGTCCGGAAAATCATCCCATCGTCTGCTGACCATCAAATCGTTGAAAAGCTCCACGATCTCCAGGATTTTCCGTCGCTCGATGCTGACGCGACCCAGCAGATCCAGTTGCTCGCCCGTAAAAGGTCCACCCTGTCGAATGACCCACTCTTTATAGAGCTCATCTTCCAGGGTGACATTCGGCAGCCGGCTCTTGGAATCGGCGCCGATGTCGATGATCCAGTCCACGTAGGCTGTCGCCATCGTCGCATCCTTCTGTCGTAAAAATCGGAACAAGGAACTGAGGACGCTTCGCTTTGCCGTTCGTATCACTTCACGGATGCCTTGCAGTCGGATCTCGCACGCGCTCGCGATGTTCTCCGGGCGGGTCAGTCGTTGCACTTCCCGCAGCACCGCATGCGTGTTCGTCTGCCAGGCTCCGTATCTGCTTTCCATGGCCCCATATCAGTTCAGTGATCAGTCTTCGTCAACTATTATCACATCCTACATGTTCTTTTTCGCAAGAAGCTGCGACGAAGCGTTGTGCTGTAGGATTCGGCCATGCAACTCCGCCGCTCCGCTCCCTTCGTACTGCTCTCCATGCTCGTGCCGCTCGCGGCACAGTCCATGACCGTGCTCGCAACGTTCAGAGACGTGCAGCCCGGCGCGTGGTACTACGATTCCGTGGAGGAGGCCGTGAGGCTCGGCGTCGTGTCCGGATACAACGACGCTCAAGGCCGACCGACGGGACTCTTCGGTCCGCAGAACGAAGTGACCATCGGCGAGGCGCTCAAGATCGGCATCAAGGGCGCCGGATTCGATGAGAACCTGGGCCAAGGCTACGGACACTGGGCGGCGAAATATCTGAGCATCGCGCTCGGTGAGAATTTTGAATTCAGTCATCAGAGCAACATCAACTTCGATTGGCCGGCCAGCCGCGCCGAGGTGGCGTCCATCATCGCCGATGCGTTCCACGTTCCGCGCGTCACCGCCACGGGCCGCATCTTCACCGACGTCGCGGCGAGTTCGCTCTACGCTTCGGCCATCGAGTCGCTCGAGTACGACGGCATCGTGACGGGTGACAAAGACGCGTCGGGTCGCGCCACGGGTCGCTTCCGTCCGAACGCCATGGTCAACCGCGCCGAAGTCGTGAAGATGATGATCGCCGCGCGAAATTTCTACGGCACGCCGGGCGGTCGCGGAACCTCGTCCACGTCATCGTCGTACCGTTCCACGAGCAGCTCGTCTTCCACGTCCTCGTCGTCCTCGAGCGGCGGTCAGTGCAACCTCGGTCAGTGCGGCAATCCGCCTCCGGGTTACCCCAACTGGCAGTGCCCCGACGGATCCATCGGCGGACCGTCGTGCGAAAAGCTCCCCGACGGTCGTTGCGGCTGGCTCATCCGTCAGTGTCCCGCGTCGTCATCCTCGTCGAGCAGTTCATCATCCAGGCGTTCGTCATCGAGCAGTTCCAGCAGGTCCAGCAGCTCGGCGCGTGCCGGTCTCACCTTCAACGCGACGTACACGAACACGGGTTTCCAGCCCACGGTCATCTACATCCGCCAGGGCGACCGCGTGAACTTCAAGAACCAATCGGGCCTCGGCCTCTGGGTCGCCAGCAACCCGCATCCGTATCACACCGATTATCCGGAGTTCAACGCGCGCGCGGCCAGCAGCTCGGGTGCCACGTTCACGTTCCTGTTCAACAAAGTGGGAACATGGGGTTACCACAATCATCTGCAGCCGAATCACCAGGCGGTGGTCGTGGTGGATCCCGGTTAGGACAGCACGATGCCCCCGTTCTTCACGTCGGCTTTGTAGCCGCGCTTGTCGTCCGTCGCATCCAGCATGCCGAGCGCCACGCGGTCCACGATTTCGCTCTGGATCAGCCGCTTCAACGGTCGTGCGCCGTAGACCGGGTCGTAGCCGTGCGCAGCCAACCAATCTTTGGCGGCGTCGGTGATCGTGAGGCGGACGTTCTTTTTTTCGAGGCGCTCCACGATGCCGGCGATCTGCACGTCGACGATGGAGCGGATCTCCTTCTCGGTGAGGGCGTCGAACACCAAGACGTCGTCGATACGATTGATGAACTCGGGCCGGAAGTGCTTTTTCAGTTCGGCCGTCACGGCCTCTTTCTCCATCATCGTCGACACCTCTCTCTCGATGCCGCTCTTCGTGCGCTTGGCTCCCGCTTCGGTCATCTCGCGGATGACATCCGAAGCGATGTTCGTCGTGAGGATGACGATCGTATTCGTGAAGTTCACCGTGCGACCCTTGTTGTCCGTCAGGCGGCCGTCATCGAGCAGTTGCAGCAGCACGTTGAAGACGTCGGGGTGGGCCTTCTCCACTTCGTCGAACAGCAGGACGGAGTACGGTCTGCG
This sequence comes from uncultured Candidatus Peribacteria bacterium, assembly GCA_964611095.1. Classification (GTDB taxonomy): domain Bacteria; phylum Patescibacteriota; class Gracilibacteria; order Peribacterales; family Peribacteraceae; genus CAZKJL01. The sequence goes on along the minus strand of CAZSWJ010000003.1, from coordinate 74,413 downwards.
TCGCGCGGCTTCCGTCAGCTGGCCGCCCTCCTCGTATCCCACGTAGCCCGGTGGCGAACCGATGAGGCGCTGCACCGAGAATTTTTCCATGTACTCGGACATGTCGATGCGGATGAGTGACTTTTCATCGCCGAAGAGTTCCGAGGCCAGCGCCTTGGCGAGCTCGGTTTTTCCCACGCCCGTGGGGCCCATGAAGATGAAGCTCGCGATGGGACGACGTTCGTCCTGGATGCCGGATCTCGCCCTGCGCACGGCGCTCGCCACGGCTTTCACCGCGGCCGCTTGTCCGATGACGCGCTTGCCGAGTTCCTTCTCCAGCACCTTCAGGCGTTCGACTTCCGATTGCAGCATTTTGTTGACGGGTACGCCCGTCCACAGGCTCACCACTTTGGCGATATCCTCCGCCGTCACCTCCTCCTTCAGCAGGCCGGATTCGCCGCCGGCCTTCAGTTGCTTCTCCACGTTCTTGAGATCGCGTTCCAGCTTCGGGAGCTCACCGTGTTTGATGGATGCGGCCCGCTCGAAATCGCCTTCGCGTTCGGCGCGCTCCTGTTCGGTTTTGGCTTTATCGATCTTGGCTTTGACGTCTTTCAGAGCGTCATGAGCCTGCTTTTCGGATTTCCACTTGGTCTCCAGACCGCGGATGCGTTCATCCAAATCCGCGATTTGCTTCTCGGCCTTCTTCAGCCGTTCTTTGCTCTCGGAGTCCTTTTCCTTCTTGAGTGCGGCTTGTTCGATGCGCAGGCTCATGCGCTTGCGCTCCAGGCCGTCCAGTTCCGCCGGCTTGCTCTCCACTTCCAACTTCAATCCGCTCGTCGCCTCGTCGATGAGATCGATGGCCTTGTCGGGCAAAAACCGATCCGTGATGTAGCGGGTGCTCAGTTCCACCGCGGCCACCAGAGCTTCGTCGCGGATGCGCACGCCATGGTGCACTTCGTATTTTTCCTTGATGCCACGGAGAATGGAGATCGTATCCTCGGGACTCGGCTCGAAGACGAGCACCGGCTGGAACCTGCGTTCGAGCGCGGCATCCTTTTCGATGTGCTGGCGGTACTCCTTCACCGTCGTGGCGCCGATGGCGTGCAGTTGTCCGCGTGCCAGGGCCGGCTTGAGCAAATTGCCCGCGTCGGTGGCGCCTTCGGCGGCTCCCGCACCCACGATCGTGTGTAGCTCGTCGATGAACAAAATCACCGATCCCGCCGCCGCATCGAGCTCCTTCAGCAGGGCCTTCAGACGATCCTCGAATTCGCCTCGGTACTTGGTGCCGGCGATCATGGCGCCGAGGTCCAGGCTCAGCACGCGCTTGTTCTTGAGGCTGTCGGGCACGTCGCCCTGGATGATGCGTTGAGCCAGGCCTTCCACGATGGCCGTTTTTCCCGTGCCGGGTTCACCCACGAGGACGGGATTGTTTTTCGTACGTCGGCTGAGAATTTGCATCGTGCGACGAATTTCTTCGTCCCGTCCGATGACGGGGTCGAGCTTCCCTTCGGCGGCCAACTTCGTGAAGTCGGTCGTGTACTTGGCAAGCGTTCGGATCTTGCTTTCGGGGTTCGGGTCTTGGACGGAGTGGGGACCGCGCACGGATGAAATCATACGGAGAATCGTTTCGTCGGAAAGTCCGTTGCGCACCAAGAGGCGTTTGGCGTCACTCTCAATCGTGGCGAGTGCGAGGAACAGATGTTCCAACGCCACGTACGAGTCGCCGAGGGACGTCATCGTCCGTTCGGCTTCCGCGAGCATCTTCTGTACGGCGGGTTCCGCACGCAGTTCACCCCCGCTCACCGTGGGCAGTTCGGCGAGCGACGCTTCGATCTCACGGAGCAGGGCTTCCGGATTTTTCTGCAAACCGTGCACGACGGAGACGGGAACGCCCGTCGGTTCTTGCAGGATCGCTTGGAGTACGTGTAGCGTGGAAAGCGTCCCATGATGCATGTCCCGGGCGCTCGATTGTGCCGAGGTCATCGCTTTTGCCGCCAATTCGGTGTACTTGGAAATGTCCATGGTAGGCCAAAAAGTTCACATAATTATCACTCGGCATTGTAGAGTGATAGGAAACGGTTGTCAACGATATTCAGAATCCGTGCTTCGTGATCGTCACGTACGACTCGAATGTTTGTTTGGAGAACGTCGTGTCGTCGGCGAATCGTGCCTGCGCACCCTCTCTTGTCGTGAGGACGTAGGTCGATATGTCATCGGGACAGTGCGGGAGTCCGAACGTGTACCTGTCGAACGAACGCACTTCCTGGAACGAGCGTTTCGGATCGATGAACTGCACGGTGGCGTAGTAGCGCTCGGGCGGAATTTTTGCGGCGAACAGCGCGTAGATGTACGGCATCACGGCTTGGTCCGTCACGCAGATCTTTCCTTCCGTCATCGAGGCCGCCGTGAGCGCTTCCGTCAGGCCGGATTGGAATCGCCAATGCAAATGCGGCACGTACGTCACGAAGTACGCGTACAAAAACATGACGAACGAAACCGCGAAGTACGCGCAGGCCACTGCAAGCACCGGTCTCCATCGCGCAAGAACGCGCAGACCCAGTGTCGTGAATGCGACGAACGGAAGCATGATGATGTTGGCGCGGTTGATGTTCACGGCCACAAGAGTGCCGACGGCGAGGCCCGCGATGAACCACGAAAAGAGAATCGACATGCCGACATGCCGTTTGCGGCGGATCATGGCGATGATCGCACTGACGAATCCGAGAGCGGCGAGCGGAGCACTGGCGGCGTACAAAATCCCGTAACCCGGGAGCACGTTGTAGAACGTTCCGTCGTTCTGATGCACGAGCATGTGGAGGAGTCCGTACAGGTTGTTCCAGCCATCGCGGATGGGATGTGCCGATGCAAGAAGGCTTGCCCGCAGAAACTGTGCGTTCGTCGGTAGTTCCGGAACGGTGATCGGTCCCAACGACAAATTGCCCAGGTGCGACGAATTGATCTGAATGAAGAAGATGATCGGTGCGGCGAGTGCCAGGAGAATCGTCGCAGACTCGTACCAGACGTGGCGGGGGATGGTCGTGGCATTGCTCCGCGGTCGGAGCATCATGAAGAGCAGAAACGTCACCAAGAACACGGGCAGTGCCACGTACGCCGTCCCGTAGGTATAGAGGGACAGACCGAAGCCGGCCGCCGCACCGTAGAGTCCGCTCTTTCTTCCTTCAATGAGTGCTACGGCAGTGCCGTACGCGCCGATCAGAAAGAAGAGTGGCAAAAGGTTCGCCTCCAAACCCCACCTGCTCAGTGCGATGTGCCACGGACTTATCACCAGGAGCAGCAGTCCGAGGACCGCGGTTTTCTTATCGGCGATGCATTGCAAGAAGCGATGAAACAGAAACAGCGTGATGCATCCCGTGATCGCAAAAGGGAGGCGAATGGCGAACGTCGTGAGTCCGAAGATCGCGATGAACGGCATCTGAATGTACGACGCCAAGCTGTTCATGCCTGGGCCCCACGCGGGCAGAACCACCGGCCACGGGATGCCGTGTCTGTCCGTGCCGCCGCTGAGGAGCGCGAACGAGTCGTATCCCGCAGAGACTTCGTCTTGGTTCATCCCTCCCGGAAACGATGACAGTGCGACGAACCGCACGACGATTCCAACGACGAAGAGCAGAAGAATGCCGTACCGTTCGAAGAAACGGACGACGCTTCGAGAAAGGCTTCTCAGCTGTTCTTTCATGTTGGAAACAGCGTATCGAATCTCCGCTTAAAAGTGAAAGAGCGAATTGACACGAACGGATGAGGTGAGTTCTTCGCTCGCGGTACGCGGTACACTGATCCCCATGGTCGCGAAGACATGGACACCACGTGTGACGTACGGACTCCTCGCGCTCGTCGTTGTCGCGGGCATCGTTCTTCGCGCAACGCAACTCTCATATCCGGGAGGGTTCGGCGACGTCGGCATCGTGCAAAATTGGGGACGTTCCGTCGTAAAATCGGGCTGGACCCAAAGTTATCGCGTGCGCGTGAACAACGTCATGCGGCCCAACTATCCTCCGGTGGGGCTCGCCATTTTCGGAACCATGGTGAAGACGTACGGCATCGTGCACGGCGACATCATGGAAAATTCACCGCTTCTGCTCGGACTCATGAAACTGCCGAGCATTTTCGCCGATATCGTTCTGGGGCTGCTGCTGTTCGCCATGGTGCGCGCATGCATTTCCGATCGTGCCGGTATTGCCGCCGCCGCCGTGTACTTGCTGTACCCGGCCACGTGGGTCATTTCGGCCAGTTGGGGCCAGACCGATTCCATTTACACGGGCTTGGCATTCGGCGCCATCGTGGCGCTCCTGTGGCGGCATCCCGTCATTGCGGGCATTTGCATGGCGCTCGCGTTCTTCATGAAATTGCAGGCGATCTTTTTCTTTCCCGTCGCCGCCGTGATTCTCTTCACGCAGCGAAAGGACATCGAATATTTTTTGATCGGCGCCCTTGCCGTCACGTTGCTCATCATCGCTCCGTTCTTCCAAAATGGAACGCTCGGTGATGTCTTCGATACGTACAAGTCTCTCGTGGGTTATTACCCCTCCCTCAGCGTGTACGCTTACAACTTCTGGTGGGCACTCTTCGGAGACGCCGCACGCAACACGTCGGACCTCAAAATGTTCGCCATGATCGCCACGCATCGCACCGTCGGACTTGCCATCGTTGCCGTCATCTACGCCGCGTTCTCATGGCGACTCTGGACCGTGCTTCGGAAGAATACGGATCTTCGCATCCGCACCGAGGCGGTGCTTGCCGCCGCATCGGTGACGACACTCGGCTTCTTCGTCTTCAGTACCCAGATGCACGATCGATACTTCTTTCCGTTCGTCGCGTGCGCCGTGCCGCTCCTGTTCTTCATGAAAAAGGGGAGAGTCACCGTCGGGTTTCTGCTTCTGGCGCTCCTCTTCAACTTGCTCGCATCGTTCCCCATCAGCAAGTTCGTGCTCTACTTCTTCAAGATTTTTCCGGCATTCGATGTGCTCGTGGCTTCCGCCACGTTCATCTTGTTCATCCAAATGGCGTGGATCTTATGGCACACGTCACTCCGTCCCGTACGCGGCAAGACCGTTTCGGCGTGACTTTGCTTGACTTCGAAAACGTGAGTTCTATCCTGTGAACGTTTTATGAAGTCCCGCGTCGCAACTCGCCGGCTCCCGTCCATCGTCATCCCGACGATGACTGCCGCTGCCTTCGCCGCGTTTGCCTTCGCCTACTTTTTCTTCGCCTAAATTCCATCTCTCCTAGGACACGCACGCATCCCTATGAGAGACAGGGAGGCGGAATTTCCGCGTAGACCGCATCAATCAGTCATCACCTTCTCACTTTCGCACTTTCCACTTTTATCTTTCCACTTTCCACTCCTCTTATGCTCATCGTTCTCCGTGAAAAGAACAACAAGGCGCTTCTCGACGAAGTGCAGGGTCTCCTCCAAACCAAGTTCGGTTGCCCCTCGCACGTCATCGGCGAGAACAAGCGCGTGCTCGCCGTCACCGGTGACACGTCCGTCGTGGACGTCGCCCAAATCAAAAGCATCGAGGGCGTGAAGTCCGTCGATCGCGTGGACAGGCCGTACAAGCTCGCCTCACGCGAGAAGAAGAACCGCACGCTCATCACGGTCTCCAAGGACTGCGTCATCGGCGATCCGACGTCGGTCGTCATCATCGCCGGTCCGTGCTCCATCGACTCCGAAGGCCAGCTCGATGAAACGGCCGCCATGGCCAGGGAGAAGGGCGTGAAGATTCTCCGCGGCGGTGCGTACAAGCCGCGTACGGGCCCGTACTCATTCCAAGGCAAAGGGAACGAGGGCTTGGCTCTCCTCAAGAAAGCCGGCGAGAAGTACGGCATGAAGACCATTTCCGAAATCATGAAGGCCGAGGATCTCCCCGCCTTCGAGGACACCGTCGACATGCTCCAGATCGGTGCCCGCAACATGCAGAACTACGAGCTCCTCAAGGCCGTCTCCAAATCGAAGTTGCCCGTACTCCTCAAACGCGGTCTCGCCGCGACGCTCGAAGAGTGGCTCCTTGCCGCCGAGTACCTGCTCGCGGGCGGCAACCAGAACGTCATGCTCTGTGAGCGCGGCATTCGTACGTTCGAGGAAGAAGTGCGATTCACGCTCTGTCTCGGCTCGGTGCCCGCACTCCGTGAGCTCACGCACCTTCCCATCATCGTGGATCCCAGTCATGCGATGGGCAAAACGCGTTGGGTAAAAGACGCCGCCTTGGGCGGAGTCGCCGTCGGCGCCGACGGACTCATCATCGAGATTCACCCGCGTCCGTCCGAAAGTGCTTGCGACAGCGCGCAGCTCCTGGACCGCGAGCACTGGGGCGATTGCATGGACGGCATCGTGAAAGTCGCCGCGGCGCTCGGCAAGAAGGTCGTTTAATCCTCTCCACAAGCCTACAATCAGGTTATGCAGACTCTCTCACTCACAACTCCGGCTCGCGCACCGAGCGTCACGTCCATTGCCATCGGCAAGGATGCGCTCACGGAACTCCCCAAGATTCTCAAGAATCTGAAGGTCGACCGTGTCGCCGTGCTCTTCGATGCGGGCATCAAGACGATCGCCGACGGCATCATCAAAAATATCGGCGCGAATGTCATTCCCGTTGCCGTTGCTTCGGGTGACGCGTCCAAGTCGCTTGCCCAAGTGGAAAAGATCACGAAAACATTGCTCGATGCGGGAGCAAGTCGCACAACGGTCTTCGTCTGCATCGGGGGAGGCATGCTCACCGATCTCGGCGGCTTTGCCGCAAGCATCTTCATGCGCGGCGTACCGTGCGTACTCGTCCCGACAACCATGTTGGGTGCTGTGGATGCCGCCATCGGGGGCAAGACCGCAGTGAACTCCGGCGGCCGTAAGAACATGATCGGCACCATCGCGCAGCCGCATGCCGTCGTTATCGACATGAAACTACTGCTTGGCCTCCCTGAGGCCCAGCTCAAAGAAGGTCTCGTGGAAGTCATCAAGATCGCCGCGATCATCGATGCTCCGTTCTTTGAATGGCTCGAAGACAACGTGATGGCCGTGCTCAAGCGCGATGACGAAGCGTTGTTCGAGTGTGTCTTGCGTGCCGTACAAGCCAAAGTGAATATCGTGCAGGCCGATGAGCATGACCGCGAGGAGCGCTTGCTCCTCAATTTCGGACACACCGTCGGCCATGCCGTGGAAGCGCTTTCCAACTACGACATGGCACACGGCACCGCCGTGAACATCGGCATGCGCGCCGAGATGATGCTTACCAAATTCAAAGAAGCAAAACGTGTCGCAGCACTGCTCGATATGCTCGCACTCCCGTCCGATATTCCGCAGACGATGAAGCCCGGAGCCCTGTGGCAAGCCATGCAGTCGGATAAGAAGAACGAAGGCGGCGAGGTCCGCGTCGCGGTACCCACGCACATCGGCGAAGGCTCTGTTCATGCTGTCAACGAGAAAGATTTCCTGAAACTCTTTTCATGAAGGCATCCGTCTCCATTCCCGTGCTCCGCATTCCTCTCGAGGCGTCACTCACGCTCCCGGGGTCCAAGTCGCATGCCAACCGCGCCATCGTGTGCGCAGCGCTCGCGAAGGGCACCACCGTCATCCGTGGCGCCACACCGTGCGATGACGTCGCGGTCATGGTGGAGAATTTAAAGAAGCTCGGGTTTGATATTTCGTGGATCGACAAGAGCAAAGGCGAGCTTCGTATCAACGGTGGCATACCGGCGGGTAGCGGTGCGCGGGTAGCGGGTAGCCTCGATTGTCACAATGCGGGGACCACGCTCAGGTTTCTGGTTTCGCTCGCGTGCGTCGTGCCCGGCGAATGGACGATCACCGGTGATGAGCACATGCGAAAGCGACCCATCGGTGATTTGACGAAGGCACTCAAGAGTCTCGGAGCCGAGATCAATGATACGAATAATTGTCCGCCGATTCACATTCGCGGCGGAACGCTCAAGGGAGGCGAGGTCACGTTGGACGCAAGCATCAGCAGCCAGTTTCTCTCGTCGCTTCTCTTGATCGCTCCGATTCTGAAAGACGGTTTGTCCGTCACCGTCGCACGTACGCTCGCATCGTCGGGCTACGTCGATCTCACGAAGAAGACCATGAATGATTTCGGCATCAGCGTGTCACAAGAGTCGAACACATTTGTTGTACGATCCGGAGACTACGTCGCAAAAGCGATCTACGACATCGAGGGCGACTGGAGTGCCGCCGGCGCCTGGCTCGTGCTCCGTGAACTCACGGGCAGCATGATCACGTTCCCGAATCTTCGTCCCGATTCGATGCAATCCGATCGCGCGCTGCCGTCCGTCCTCGGAACGCTGCGTAAGTCGGGCGACATCGTCGTCGATGCCACGGAAATTCCGGACCAAGTCATGAATCTCGCCGTGCTCGCCTCGCGTCGCAGCGGATCCATGACCGTGACGAACGCCGCGAATTTGCGTCGCAAAGAATGCGATCGTCTCGCCGTCATCACGTCCGAGCTTTCCAAGGCAGGTGTGCGCATCGCAGAAACTCCGGACGGCATCGTGGTGCATGGTTCCAAAGCAGACGGGCAAGCGAAGGCCGTCACGCTCGATCCGCACGACGATCACCGCATGGCGATGTGCTTCGCCGTTCTCGGGCTGCTCCGAGGAGGCATCGGCATCTCGAATCCCGATTGCGTCGCAAAAAGTTACCCGGCGTTTTTTGAGGATCTCGAAGAACTTCTTGCGTCCACGCGTCCCGTCACCGTCATCGGTATGCGCGGCGTCGGCAAATCGAACCTGGGCAAGAGACTCGCGGCCAAGCTCAAGCTGAAGTTCGTCGATACCGACAAGATGTTTGAAAAAAAGCACGGGCCCATTCGGCCATTCGTCGCCGAAAAAGGGTGGCCCGCATTCCGATCGGCCGAAGAAGATGTGTTGGCCGAGGCGCTGGTACCGGGCTGCATCGTCTCACTCGGCGGAGGAGCGCTGATTTCCGAAAAGTCGCGCAAGCTCGTGCGGGATCGCTCCATCGTCGTGTGGCTCAAAGCGTCGGAGAAGGAGCTCGTGAAGAGGCTCGGCAATGAAAAGCGTCCGTCGCTCACGGATTTGCCGCTGGAGGAGGAGGTGAAGAAGCTCGTCGCTGAGCGTACGCCGCACTACAAGGAGGCTGCGCACATCGAGGTCGGGGAAACGTTGCGTTTCTCCGAGCACATTCCGTACATCATCCGCGAACTCACGCGCATCACCCGTTCTCCACGTTCATGATCATCGTCACGCTCCCCAAATCGGCAGAGAAAGATCCGCGAACCTTCGCCCGCGATGCGCGCAAAGCCGAGGTCGATGTGCTCGAAATCCGCGGCGACCTCACGCCCGGCGTACCCGCATTCGAGTCGCCGCTGCCCGTTCTGTTTTCTCCGCGTGGCAAAGGGCTGAAACTCGCTTCGCGCATCTCGCCCGAGTTCGTCGATCTCGACGTGTCGGAGCTTGCGCTCCGCAAAGATCTGCCCGATGGCGCCAAGCTCATTGCCAGCTTCCACGATCACAAAGCAACGCCGGATCTGAAGAAGCTCAAGGCCGTGCTCACCAAGCTGTGTGCCGTTCGCCCGTGGGCCGTCAAAATCGCGGTCACCGTGAATTCGTGCGACGACCTGCTCACACTGGACGCACTCCGTGCATCCGCCTCGCATCCGCGCACGACCATCCTCGGCATGGGGCCTTTGGCGCATCTCACACGCGTCCTTTCGCCGCTCCGAAATCACCTCACGTACGCAGTGCTTGGTACCGAGGCATCGGCCCCCGGGCAACTCACCCTCGCGTTCCACAAGCTGCTCAAGAATCGCACGAAGCCCAAGTTCTACGGCATTCTCGGGGGTCCGCAGATCGCCGTGTCGCTCAGTCCCGTCATCCACAACGCGCTCTTTCTGAAACACGGCATCGACGCGCTGTACTCGTGTTTCCCCTCCACGGATTTCGCGTCCGCCATCAAGGCTCTGGAAGAACTGGGCCTCGCAGGACTTTCCGTCACCGCTCCGTTCAAACGTGATGCATTTGAATTCGCAACCGAGAACGATGCGGTCGCGACATCACTCGGAGTCACGAACACGCTCGTGAAGTCCGGCAAAGACTGGAACGGGTTCAACACCGACATCGTCGGCATCGAAAAGGGGTACCCGCTCATTGCGAAAGCGGCGCGGATCGCCGTGCTCGGCGCGGGTGGTGCGGTGCCCTCCGTCATCTCCGCCATTCGCAACGTGAACGCCAAAGCCGAGATCACCGTTTTCGTGCGTGATACCAAGAAAGCCGCGCTGTCGCTCGGTTCATGGAAGGTTGCCGTTCAACCGCTTGAGACCATCAAGAAAGTGTCCGCCGATCTCGTGATCTGCGCCGTGTCCGAGGACGTTCGGCTGCCGCTGCCGAAACCTCTCGGTGTTTCGGCCGCCGCCATCGATTTGCGCTACGGCAAGCCGACGAACTTCATCAAAGACGCGCGGAGCCAAGGCTTCCACGTCCACGACGGAACGGCGATGCTCATCCACCAGGCACTCAAGCAGTTCGAGCATTTCACCGGCAAGAAATCCGCTCCCGACGATGCCGCGCACCTGGCAAAAGTCATCGCTTCGCTCACTCCCAAACCCCGTTCACCTTTTCACCTCTAGTTTTATGGCATCCAATTCTTTCGGTTCACTGCTCCGCATCACCACCTTCGGTGAGTCGCACGGTCCCGCACTCGGCGTCGTCATCGACGGCTGTCCCGCCGGAATTCCGCTCACGATCGAGGACTTGCTCCCGGAACTGGAGCGCCGCCGTCCCGGCCAGAGCGCCGTCACGACCCCGCGCAACGAAGCCGATGCGCCCGAGATTCTCTCCGGCATCTTCGAGGGCAAGACCACGGGCATGCCCATCACCGTGACGGTACGGAACAAGGATCAGAGGAGCGCCGACTACGACAAGCTCAAGGACGTCATGCGTGTCGGTCATGCCGATGCCACGTTCCAAAGCAAGTACGGTCACCGCGATCATCGCGGCGGCGGACGTCAGTCCGGACGAGAGACGGTGTCCCGCGTCATCGCCGGCGTCATCGCTCGCAAGATCTTGCCGAAGACCACCAAGATCATCGGTCATACCGTGAAAATCGGTCATCTGGAAGCCAAAGTCTTCAAGCCCGAGACGATCGAAAAGAACCCCGTTCGCTGCGCCGATCCCGCCGTTGCCAAGCAAATGGAAGCCTACATTTTGGAGTGCAAAGCCGCCGCAGACTCCACGGGTGGACTCATCCAAATTCGCATCGTCAAACCTCCGAAAGATCTCGGTGATCCGGTGTTCGAAAAACTGAAGTCGCGTCTCGCAAACGCCGTCATGACCATCGGTGCCGTCACCGGATTTTCGTACGGAGCCGGATTCAAGACCGCCGAAATGCGCGGCAGCGAATACGCCGCGAATCCGGAAAACTTCGGCGGACTGCTCGGCGGCATTTCCACGGGCGAGGACATCATCCTCACCGTGAGCATCAAGCCGTCGTCGTCCGTGGGACAAGTCGCCAAAGAAGGCCGCCACGATCCGTGCATCGTTCCGCGTGTCATTCCCGTTCTCGAGGCCATGGTCGCACTCGTCCTGGCCGACTCTTTGCTTCTCCAGCGCGCCTACGCTCGCTGATTCCTTTTTCTTTTATGACCTCACTCACCATGCAGGAAATTCGAAAGGCCATCGACGATGCCGACGAGATTTTGCTCCGCGCACTCGCCACGCGTTTCCGTGCCGTCGCGCACATGAAAGAGCTCAAGCGCAGTGCCGACATGCAGATCGAAAGCGCATCGCGCGAAGCCGAACTGAAAGAGATCTGGAAAAAGCGCGCCAAGACGCTCGGCGTGTCCGAAGAACTCGCACTCCTCATCCTCGATTTCATTTTATCCGAGAGCAAACGGGTCCAAGGATCATGAAGATCACGTCCCGCCACATCGTCGGCATCATCGGCGGCAAGGGCCGCACGGGCAGACAGTTCGGGGCTCTCTTCAGGGCTCTCGGGCACCGCGTGCTTGTCTCGGATATCGGTACGAAGCTTAAAACCGCCGATCTTCTGGAGACCGTCGACATCGTCCTCTTCGCCGTTCCTCTTTCCGATGCAGCCGACATCATTCGTACCGAAGTCATCAAAGCCAAGCGTAAGGATCAGTTGATCGTGGACGTCAGTTCTCTCAAATCGAACGAAGTGAAGTCCATGCTCAAGGCAAAGGGAGAGGTCATCGGTATGCATCCGCTCTTCGGGCCCGGTACCGAGCCCAAGGGCGAGACCATCGTCCTGTGTCCGGCACGTGCTTCCAAGGAAACCGTCGCGTCACTCACATCGCTCCTCAAGAAAGCAGGACTGAAGACCGTCGTCATGACGCCGAAGGAACATGACCGGCTCATGTCCGTCGTGCAGGTCATTCCGCATCTCAAGAGTTTCCTCATGGCCGACACCATGCGCGACCTCGGCGTCGATCTCACGAAAGTCCTCAAAACCTGCACGCCGACGTACGAGCTTGAATTCAACGTCATCGGTCGTTTTCTCGATGATCACGCGGGGCTCTACATGCCGATCATCTTCAGGAATCCCGAGACCATCAAAATTCTCAAGTCTCTTCAGAAGCGCATCACGGAGTACATCCGTCTCGCCGAGCGCAGGGACATCTCGGGTGCCGAAAAACACTACGCACGATCCAAGAAATTTTTCGCACCGCATCTCAAGACCGCTCGCGAGCACAGCGAGGCCTGCATTCGTACCCTTCTTTCTCTCTCACGATGATTCGCACACTCGGTCCCGCCGGCACGTTCTCGCACGAAGCGTGCGAGAAAATCTTTCCGGGCAAACCCGTGACATTCGAGCCGAATTTCGATGCGCTGTTCGAGTTTTTGTCCGCACATCCCAAAGACATCGGCATCGTTCCGATCGAGAACAGTTTGCACGGTTCCATCGATGAGATTCTGGATTTACTCCGCGAATCCAAGGTGCGTATCTGGAGCACGCAGGACCTGTCTATCAAGCATGCTTTTGGGGCCAAGGAGCCCCAGTCGGTGAGGAAAATCGCCTCTCACTCCCAGGCGCTGAGGCAATGCCGCAAGTGGCTCAAAGAAAAGTATCCGCAGGCCGAACACTTGTCCGTGAGCAGCACCGCATCGGCTGCAGAACTTGCCGCCAAAGATCCGTCGGTCGGTGCCATCGCATCGGCAGCGGTTTTGAAAAAGCATGGGCTCACCGTCATCTCGGAAGACATCGAAGGTGACGGCAATACGACCCGCTTCGCCGTCGTTTCGGCAGAGGATCCCATGCCCGGAAAAAAGCGCACGCACATGATGATCGTCATTCAGCCCAAGGTGGATCGCCCGGGTTTACTCCACGACTTGCTCGTGCCGTTCAAAGTGTACGACCTCAACATGACGCGCATCGAAAGCCGCCCTGCGGGAACCAAGTTCGGCGACTACGTGTTCTTCATCGATTTCCAAGGCAGCCCCGATGAGCCCAAAGCGGTCCAGACGCTCAAAGATTTGCGTTCCATCGCCACGGTCGATGTTCTCGGCCAGTGGTAATTATTTCTTTCCCTCTTTTTATGTCCAGGTCCATGTTCTCCTCCTTACCTCCGGCAAAACCCGATCCGCTCTTCGCGATCGCGGCCGAGGCGCGGGCGGCGGGACCGACATGCATCGACGGGACGCTCGGCGTCTACATGGATGAAGACGGAAAACCGCTCATGCTTCCGAGCGTCGGCAAGGCCATGGCAGAACTCGGGAAGTCGCTCAAGGATTTCAACTGCGCGTATCCGCCTCTCACCGGATTGTCGAGTTATCGAACCGCTGTTCATAAACTCATTGCCAAAGATTCCGATATCGTCGCGTCCATCGCTTCCACGGGCGGTACCGGAGCACTTGCCATCAACCTGCGGCTCATGAGCATGCTTCTTGGCCAAGACAAGCCAAATATCATCCTCCCCATGCCGGCCTGGGCCAACCACATGCCCGTCTGCACATGGGCGGGATTCGCCGTCATCGAAACGCCGTACTTGGTGAATAAAAAAGCGAGCATCGATGCCATCGTCGACACGATCAAAAAACAGAGCGGAAAGTTCGGCATCATGCTCCAGGTCGGGTGCCACAATCCCACGGGTCTCGATCTCACCGATGCCGATTGGCCCGCGCTCATCAATGTTCTGCAAACGAAAGAATGCGTCGTGCTTCTCGACTTCGCGTACCAAGGATTCAAAGGTGAGCCCGAAGCCGATGCCGTGGCCATTCGTCTTTGTCGCGACGCCGGACTCACGACGCTCGTCACGTGGTCGGCGTCCAAGAACCATTCCATCTACGGACTTCGCACGGGGCTTGCCGCCGCGTTCGTCAGTTCAGAGGACGAAAAGAAAACGGTGGAGGGAACCTACTCCGTCATCTCGCGCGGACTCCATTCCGCCGCTCCGACCTTCGGCCAAGCCGTCGTCGCACTCACGCAGGAAAAGTATCGCACCGAGTGGCTGAAAGATTTGGCCGAAGCGCGCGCCATGATGAGTAAAAAGAGGAAACTCCTCATCGAAGGACTCCCTGCATCGTGCACGCCCGCACTCAGCGGCTACGGCATGTTCGCCATTCTCCCGCTCAGCCCCGAGCAAGTGACGCGCCTCAAGACCGAGCACAACGCGTTCGTACCTTTGGACGGCCGCGTGAATATCGCGGGCATTCCGCTCAAGCGCATCGCGGAGCTCTGCGAGAAGGTAAAAGCGGTGCTCTAGGAGCCGGAATCTGCTACCATGCACCTCTATGTTTACCGGAATCATCGAAGCCGTCGTGCCCGTCCTGGAAGCCAAAAAGAACGTTCTCGTTCTTTCCCGCCCCGAGTCGTTCGATGACATCAAAGTGGGCAGCAGCATCGCCGTGCTCGGGACGTGCTTGTCCGTCACCGAATTCGATGACGCCTCGATGTCATTCGATGTCGTTCCGACCACACTCCAAAAAACGAAACTCGGAACACTCAAGACGGGGGATTCCGTGAACGTGGAACGCGCACTCCGAGCCGATGGCAGGCTGGAGGGTCACATCGTTCTCGGGCACATCGAAGGAACGGGAAAAGTTTTGTCGCTCAAAGACACGATGCTCAGCGTCTCGGTTCCGCAGCATCTTCTGGGCTACATCGTGCACCACGGTTCCATCACCATCGATGGCGTGGCGCTCACGGTCGCATCACTCGATGCCGACAAGGTCACCGTTGCACTCATTCCACATACGCTCGAGAACACCACGCTCGGCTCGCTCAAAGCCGGGGACACCGTGAACCTTGAGACGGACGTCGTTGGGAAGTACATTCTCCGTGCACATGTCACAAAGTAGCGTTCCCGAATTCGGCAAGATCACGGTGGATCCCTCGTGGAAGATCGCCATCGTCCGTTCCGTGTGGCACGGCGAGATGACGTCGTCGCTCGTGAAAGATGCCGTCGCGGGCTTGGTGGAAGCGGGGATCAAGAATGAGAACATCGGCGTCATCGATGCGCCCGGTTCGTACGAAATCCCGCTTCTCTGCCAAGCCGCTCTGGAAGCCGGTGCGGACGGTGCCATCGCGTTTGGCATCATCGTCCAGGGTGCCACGCACCACGCCCGTCTCATCGCCGAAGAGTCGGCTCGCGGCATCATGGATATTCAACTTCGACTCAAAAAACCAATCACGTACGAGGTGCTTTTCGTGAACAACGAGGAGGATGCGCGCGCCCGTTCCATCGGTCCGGGAGCCAAAGGACGGTTGGCCGCCACCACGTTTCTCAGTTCACTTGCGCATCTCAAGGAATTGAGTTGAGGAATCTTGTACAACAGAAGTGTTCAAGATAACGTGCGAGCCAATAACATTTCTCGCTCCTCACATGTCTCACCGACGTCTCGCGGGACTCCTGGTCTCCGCTCTCATTTCCCTCCCGATGCTCGTGAGTGCGGCGGGAATTTTCCCCGATGTCACCGATTCTCACCCGTTCAAAGGTGAAATCGAGTCACTCGCACGCGGCGGCATCGTCAAAGGAAACCCCGACGGCAACTTCTACCCGGACAAGAGCGTGAACCGCGCCGAGTTCCTCAAGCTCCTCTACACCGCAACGAACCGCCAGCCCAAAGCCATCTACGTGGGTTGCTTCGCCGACGTGGAGCGCGGCAGTTGGTACGAGGCGTTCGTCTGCGACGCGGCATCCAAGGAAAACGGATTCGTCCAAGGCTACAGCGACGGCAAGTTCCGTCCCGGAAGCCCCGTGAGCCGCACCGAAGCTCTCAAGATGATCTTCACCGTCTTCGGTCTCCCCGTCGGCGACATCTCCGCCCAGGACCAGGACATCATCAAATTCGTCGATATCTCCGTATCCGCCTGGTACAGCAAGTACATCAGCGCCGCATACAAAGTGGGCGTACTGCCCGTCAACGGACAGGCCGGAGCTCGCTTCTACCCGGACAAAGAGCTCAGTCGCGGTGAAGCCGCCGCCTACATCTTCAATGCGATGAACGGCAAAGCTCAGGCCCAGTCTTCCTCGTCGTCTTCATCCTCCTCCTCGTCCGTGAGCAGCTCCGCGATGTCCTCCAGCAGTTCCTCGGCACCGACGGAGGTACTCAAGAGCGTCAGCTTCCCGTTCGCCGATTCGGACAGTTTCTCGGGTCGCAAGTCCGTGAGCTACCTCTTCACGCTCACCGCTGCACGCACCGTCTTCTCGCTCAACACCACGATCTACGGTTACTACCCGTCCGACGTCTCGTGCCGCTTGTACCTCATCGGTGACGATGGATTCACCTCCGAGTATTACCTCGGCGTGCAATCCACGAACAGCTGTGACATGAACGTCGCCGTGGGTCCGGGCAAATACCAGCTCCAGATTCAGCCCACCGTGGCCAGCGTTCCGTACAAGCTCAGCGCCAAAGGCGGCACGTCGGACGGTAACGACGGATTCCTCGATGCCGTGAAGATGCTCTTCAACAGACCGTACGTCGCCACACTCGAGGCCAACGATTACTACGACTGGTACAAGTTCAGCGTCACCAAGGAACAAATCGCGACCGTGATGCTCTCCTCTCCCGAAGACATGAACTGCATCATCTACACGCCGGCATCCGTGGACCAGTATGGTTTCAGCGGACCGCAGTGCGGATCGCCGTACACGTTCGTTCCCGGGGACTCGTACATCGTGGGCGTGGGACGCAAAGGCACGGGCTCCAACGTCGCCGCGAAGCTCACTTACACCATTAAGTGGCAATAGGTTCGTAAAGATTTCCCTTCGTTATTTTATCGATGCAGGCCTGCACAAGGCCTTGCATCGTGGTATCATCAGTCCTCATGAAGAAAAATGATTCTCTCATCGAGCAGGCGATTCAGGCGCTGAAAAAAGGAGAATTCGTCATCGTTGTCGATGATGAAGGGCGCGAGAACGAAGGTGACTTGGTTCTTGCCGCAGAACATGCGACCGCCGAAAAGTTGGCGTTCATCATCCGCAATACCGGCGGAGTCGTGTGCCTTGCACTCAGCAACGAAATCGCCGATCGGTTGGACCTGCCCGCAATGGTGCTCCACAACACAAGCAAGCGTGCCACGCCGTTCACCGTGAGCATCGAGGCCAAGGACGGCATCGATACGGGAATCTCTGCCGCCGATCGTGCCCACACCATTCGTACCGCCATCGATCGCAAAGCAACGGCCGACGACCTCAGCAGGCCCGGACACGTCTTTCCGCTTCGCGCCCAAGACGGCGGCGTACTCTGGCGTTCGGGTCACACCGAAGCGTCGGTCGATTTGTGTCGCCTTGGGGGACTGCGCGAAGGCGCCGTCATCAGCGAGCTCATGAAGCAAGATGGCACGATGATGCGTTTGCCCGAGCTCAAGGCCTTCGCCAAGAAACACAAGATTCCGCTCATCGCCGTGAAGGACCTCATCGCGTACCGCCGTTGTCGCGAGTCGCTCATTTTGCTCTCCGCTCGCAGCCAGCTGGAGACCGAGTACGGCATGTTCGAGATCTCGGTCTATACCGATATGAATCGCCGCGAGCACGTCGCCATGAAGATGGGCGACTTCGATGAAAAAACTCCGGTGCTCGTGCGCGTGCACTCCGAGTGCATCACGGGCGATGTGTTCCACTCGCGCCACTGCGATTGCGGCGAGCAACTCAATTTGGCGCTCCAAATGATTTCCAAAGAAAAGAAGGGTGTCGTCGTGTACCTGCGCCAAGAAGGCCGCAGCATCGGACTTGCCAACAAAATCCGCGCCTACGCGCTCCAGCACCTCGGCATGGATACCGTGGATGCCAACCGTGCGCTCGGGCTCCCCGACGATCTTCGCGAATACGGTGTCGGTGCCCAAATCCTCAAGGACGTGGGTGTGGGCAAAATGAAGCTCCTCACGAACAATCCCAAAAAAGTCGTGGGACTGGAGGGCTACGGACTCGAGATTGTGAAGCAGATGCCCATCGAAGTGGCACCGAAGAGCGAACGGCAGCGAAAATATCTTAAAACCAAGAAAACCAAAATGAATCATAAATTGAAGAGCGTGTAGTTCCCCGCTACTTATACAGACTGAGAAGTGCTTGGTGCCCCCGGCAGGATTCGAACCCACGACCTCCTGGTCCGAAGCCAGGCGCTCTATCCAGCTGAGCTACAAGGGCACTGATGTGCATTGTAGTGGATTCTTCGAAGAACGCGCAGGCGCTTTTTTAAAAACGCTTTGCTGCCGCAAAGCTGGGCCAGCTGAGCTACAAGGGCACTGATGTGCATGTAGTCGATCAGCATCAAACTTTGGATGACAGCTCCCTCTTTCGCCTTTCTTCTTCGGCGACCCACACGAAGAGCACGAGCACCCACAGCGTTCCTTCGCTCGTGACGGCCGTCGTCCACATGAGGGTCCTGCAGATGACGTACACCAGCATTCCCGCCCCGGCGTACAGCCGAATACGGGGAATGAGCATGCCGAGCCCCAGTACCAAGGTGATCCACCAACTTGCGGTCCACAGGAATTGCCCGGCCGATGTCTTGGTGAATGCGACGATCCAGTGCTTGAGCGCCGGTGTGGTGCTCATCACATCATGTTGAAAATGTTGGAACTGCCATGCAAACGATGCGGGGGACGCGTCACCGATCAGATATCGATCCCACATCAGAAAGAGCATGTAGAACGCCAGCCACAACGTGAGTATGGTCCACGTACGGTTCGTCATCGTGTCTCGGAAAAAATAGTATCCGCACAGCCACAGCGAAATGCCGACGAAGACGATGAAACCGTGGCCGTGCCAGACGGCGAGCAGAATGTTGAGCTGCACCAAAAAGAGCGGAATCATGAACCATTTCACTTTGGCGTCGTAGAGCAGCGCAATGCCCGCAGCGAACTGAATCGCGATCGTGAGTATCGCGAGGACCGCGATGTGCGGAAGTGCGAATTCCATGAACGGCACGTACCAACTCACGGGGTACTTCAATTCGATCCAGCCCTGGAAAATGCTGCCGAGTGTAGCGGTCTTAAGGCCGAAGAAGCTGTCCGTGAGTTTGAAGTACGCCGCCGACGCGAAGAAGTAACCCACGAACAGCTGTGCCACGCGGCACCACAGAGCCGACGGATAGCGGGGTTCAGCGGACAACGGCGGGAACGGGGGAAAACCACTCGTAGGATCCGAGGGTCAGATCGCAGACGTTCTGCGGATCGAGGAAATACTTTCCTTTGAAGAACGGCCTGGCCCAGACGATGGTCCAGCCTTCGGTGGATTTTTGCCCGCACAGGATGTTGCGGGCGTACATCGTGCAGGTTTCCTCGTTATGCATGGGGGCGCTCCAGACCGGACTCGTATCGGTGATGCCTGCCGTCACGTTCATCGTGTGCGTTTCGGGCTTGAGCGGATCGCCGTCGTACACGCGTATCGAGCACCAGCTGTCGGTGTACATGGCACCCCACTGCGTGAAGAGTTCCATGCCGAAGACGGCCGGCAGCATCATCGTCGTGACGATCGCCGTGCACACGACCAAGAAAAAAACGGACCACGGTCGAAGCAGAAACTGAAAAGTCTGATGCACGGCCACCATGGTAACACTTTCCGTCCCTCATCTTGTATACTGTTTCACATGCCCTTCAACGACGAAGCCGACGTCAGCCCTTCCTCCGCGGACTACCTGGAGTCCCCGCACGAAGCCAAGCGCAAGGCGCTCAAGGCCAAGCTGGAAAAGCAGGGCAAGAAAGACGAGGCCAACAAGCCGGGCGCCGATCTCAAGTCGCTGCAGCTCGCGCTCCTCAAGTCACAAGTGAGCGACAAAGATCAAAAGCAGCTCAAGGATCAGCAAGCCCAGAAAGATGCCGCTCCCGTGAAAGGCGGCACCAAGACGCGTGAACAGGAAATCAAATCACAGACCATGAAGGCCGACGCCAAGCCCGACGTGACGCAGATGACGAAGCAGGCTCAGGCGCAGCAAAAAGCCGATGAGCAGCTGAAGAAAGACGAGGTGCAGGGAGAAGACGCGTAAGGGCCAGTAGCGAATAGCGTGTAGCGGGTGGGTTTTTTTGCTGCGCGAAAAACCGGCGTTCTACTCGCTACTCGCCAACCGCTACCCGCCCCAAACCGAATGAAATACTCCATCTCGAT
Organism: uncultured Candidatus Peribacteria bacterium; assembly: GCA_964611095.1. GTDB lineage: Bacteria > Patescibacteriota > Gracilibacteria > Peribacterales > Peribacteraceae > CAZKJL01. The sequence goes on along the minus strand of CAZSWJ010000003.1, from coordinate 53,888 downwards.
CCGTCCTTGCGTACGTGTGTGCTCCGAAGAAGTCGCGCTGCGCTTGCGTGAGGTTCTGCGGAAGTCGCGCTGTGCGAAGTCCGTCGAAGTACGAGAGCGAAGCTGTCATCGACGGCAGCGGGATGCCGGCGAGGACGGCGGCACTCACCACTTTGCGCCACTTGGCGTGACGCGCCTGGAAGAGCGGCAGAATGTTCGGGGCCAGAATCAGGTTGGGCAGGTTCGGGTCGGTGCGGAACGCGGTCTCGAATTCCTTGAGGAGCGTGGAGCGGATGATGCAGCCGCCTTTCCAAATGCGGCAGACTTCGGCCAAATCCACGGTCCAACCGTGCGTCTTCGCGGCCTCCGTGATCATCGCCATGCCTTGGGCGTACGAACAGATCTTGCTGAGGAACAGCGCGTCTTTGAGTGCGCGAACCGTCAACTTCACGTTCTTCAGTTCCAGCGGACCCACGGCGGCTTCGGCCGACGTGCGGAGCGTTTTGAGCGAGGACATCAGGCGTCCGTCCACGGCGGCGGTGATGGTGGGGATACTCACGCCCAAATCCATCGCGGTTTGCGTCGTCCACTTGCCCGTGCCTTTTTGCTTTGCCTCGTCTTTCACCATGTCGATGAGGTCGCCGGGCGTTCCTTGATCATCTTTCTTCAAAAAAATCGACGCCGTGATTTCGATCAAGAATGATTTGAGTTCTTTGCCGCGGTTCCAGCGTTGGAACGTTTCGGCGATGTCGGCGTTGCCCAGCTTGAGCACCGACTTCATCAAGTGGTACGTCTCGGCGATGAGCTGCATGTCGCCATACTCGATGCCGTTGTGAACCATCTTCACGAAGTGTCCGCTGCCGCCTTGGCCGAGGAGCGACACGCACTTGCCGCCGCTTCCGTCTTTGGCGGCCATCTTTTTCAGGAGTGGTTCAAGTCGTGCGTACGCTTCGGGGCTGCCGCCCGGCATCATGCTGGGGCCGAGGAGCGCACCTTCTTCGCCGCCGGAGACTCCCATGCCGAGGTACAGGATTCCTTTGGGGGCGAGCGCTTTCTCACGGCGCTCGGTATCGGCGAACAAGCTGTTGCCGCCGTCGATGATCGCGTCATTTTGGGAAAGCAGCGGCAGAAGTTCATCGATGACGGCGTCCACTGCGGCGCCCGCATTCACCATCAGAAGAATCGACCGCGGAGCGGGGAGCGTGGACACGAGTTCAGCCAGTGTGTGGCAGGCAATAAACGTTCCCTCCGTTCCGTGCGCGCGCATGAATTCGTCGGTTTTTTCGGTCGTGCGGTTATACACGGCGACGGTCGCCCCGTTACGAGCGGCGTTGCGGGCCACGTTGGCTCCCATGACGCCCAGGCCGATGAGTCCGAGATGCTGCATACGGGTTATTGTTGCACTTTCGCCCAGTCGTCCTGGAATTTCTTGAGACCGATGTCCGTGAGCGCGTGATGGGGGAGTTTCTTGAAGACGTCGTACGGGAGCGTGCAGATGTGCGCACCCAGTGCGGCCGAGTCCACGATGTGACGCGGGTGACGCGTGGAGGCCACGAGCACTTCGGTATCGAACTTGGAGTATTCCCAAATCTGCATGATTTCGGCGATGAGCTTCATGCCGTCTTCGCCTTGGTCATCCAAGCGTCCGATGAACGGGCTGATGATCGTGGCGCCGGCCTTGGCGGCGAGAATCGCCTGTGCGGCGGAGAAGATCAGGGTCGTGTTCGTCCTGATTCCTTTCTTCTTGAAATGCGAGAGGGCCTTGAGTCCCTCGGTCGTCATCGGCACCTTCACGTACACGTTCTTGTGCCACGAGGCGTATTCCTCGCCCTGCTTGATCATGCCGGGCGCATCCGTGGCGGTGACCTGCGCACTGACGCACGGAACGTGTTTGCACATTTCCACGATCGTCGGCTTGAATTCCTTTCCTTCCTTGGCGACAAGGGACGGGTTCGTCGTCACTCCGTCGAGCACTCCCCAAGCGGCTATCTCGGCTACCTGAGCCGTATTCGCGGTGTCGAGGAAGAGCTTCATACGGGATTGGAGGGAAGGAGGTGGTCATGAGTATACTGCAACCGCTCTTCGCATGAAATTCCAGAACACCCTCGTCATCGGCGTCATGCTGCTCATCGGCGCTTTGGCGGTGGGCGAGCGTGTCTACGACAGCGTGTGGCCCGAGCCCATCGAAGATCGGTCGCCCCGTTTCGAGGGCGGTCAGCCCGCCGAGCAGCGCGCCGAAGGAGCGTCGCTGGCGTCGTCGGTCGCCGACGAGTGCACGGGTCAGGAGGAGGTGCAGAAGTGTGTGGAGAAAGGCGTTCTCGACATCGTCGCCGATTACGGACCCGTGGAATCCATCTCGGCGATGAACGTTCTCGTGAAAGACAAGGTCATGCAGGGCCGTGTCGACTACCACGATTTCGTCCACAAAATCGGACGCGCCACCGCCAAGAAAGAGGGGCTGAATCCCGATGCGTTCTTCCTGTGTCCCAGCGACTACAACTACGGATGCCAACACGGATTCTTCGAGCAGGCGCTCGTCGTGGAACCCAATGCCAAGAAAGCCGCCGAGACGGTGTGCGACGTGTCCCGCATGGCGGACAAGCCGATGAAATTCCTGTTCTACTGCTACCACGGCGTGGGCCACGGCATCATGATGGCGAGAGCGTACAAGTTGCAGGAATCGTTGGATTTGTGCGACTCGTTCGCCGGTTCGTCGGAAGTGGAGGGGTGTTACCAGGGAGTGTTCATGGAGAACGTCGTCGGCGTGAACAACAGCGCCGCGCGCTCCGAAAACTATTCCGAGACCGACTGGCTCGTGCCGTGCAACAAGGTCGACATGAAATATCGGTATCAGTGCTACATGAACATGGGCGGCTACTTGGCCGGAAAAGCCGGCAGCGGCAAAGGAGCCGTGGAGCGAGCCACGAAGGCGTGTCTGAACGCCGACAAGGCGCACGTCGAAATCTGCATGCAGAGCATCGGACTGCTCGCCACGAATCCCGACTGGCAATGGTCGCTCGCGCCCGAGCACACCGATGACTTCATCGCCAACGCCGTCTCCATTTGCGATCATTTCCAGCCCGGGTATGAGCGGCACTGCGTGCTCGCCGCGGTGGACAACTTGGCGAATTTCGACGTGTCGGACACCACGCGCATGGTGGCCTTCTGCAGCGCCGTCGATGAGAAGTACAAAGAGTGGTGCTTCGCGCGCATCGGTCCGGACGTCCAAAACGAAATGCCCGCCGGCGCCACGGACGATCAGCTGTGCCACGGCGTCCCCGATGAATACCGAGCCGCGTGCGTCGCCGCCATTCGCCGCTGATCACCGATCATCATTTTCTTTTTTCCATGAAACTCTCGCTCCTCCTCGTTCCGCTGTTGCTCCTCACGGCCTGCGGCGGCACCACGATGCCCGCCGAACCCGTCGTTCCGGGCGATGCCTCCGCGCGCATCGACATGGTGCCCGATGCGTTCGAGCCCGAGCACGTGACGGTGAAGCAGGGGCAGAAGGTGTGTTGGGTGAATAACGACGTGGACGGCAGGTGGCCGGCATCGAACGTGCATCCCACGCATGAGGCGTACTCGGCGTTCGATCCCAAGGGCCCGGTGCGCCCGGGTGAGACCTGGTGCTTCACGTTCGACAATGTCGGTTCGTGGGCGTTCCACGACCATCTGCTGCCGGAACTCACGGGCTCCGTTCTCGTTCAAGAGTAGCCATGCCCGCCACCACTCGCACGCCGCGCACGTCGACCGAACACCGCATGATGACGGTGGGTATCGACGAAGCGGGCAGGGGAGCCCTCGCCGGGCCCGTGGTGGCCGCGGCATGCATCCTTCCGAAGAAGACGCGCTTTCCCGTGCGCATCGCCGACAGCAAGAAGATGACGGCCAAAGAACGCGAGGAGTCGTATGCGTGGCTCATCAAGAACTGCACGTACGGCGTCGGCATGGCCGATGCGAAAACCATCGACAAGATCGGCATCTTGGCCGCCACCGAGCGCGCCATGCAGGAAGCGGTGCGCGTCGTCTCCAACATTCACTCCGATTTGTACTTGCTCGTCGACGGACGCGATGCGTTTTGGTTCGATCATCCGCACAGTTCCATCGTGCGCGGCGACGAATCCGAGCCCGCCATCGCCGCGGCGTCCATCATCGCCAAAGTGACGCGCGACATGTTCATGACGGAACTGCACGCGGTGGATTCGTCCTACGGTTTCGACGTGCACAAGGGCTACGGCACGTCCGAGCATTTCGCCGCCATCAAAAAATCGGGCGTGTGCCCGTTGCATCGCAGGAGCTTCCTCAAGAACGTCGACGTTTAATCGATGCGTTCCAACGCCAAAGTTTCCTCGTGAGGTTTGGCGGGCTTCCCGGGTTGAATCATCGTGACGGGAACCTTGGTCGTGATCGTTTTCGCCGTCAGGAGCGCCATTTCTTTCGTCAGGCCTTCGAGCACGCTGCGATTGATTCGGTAGATGGTTCCGGTCACCAGTTCCATGTGGAGTTCACCGCCTTTCATGACGGCACTTTTGATGAGTGCGCGTGCCGCGATACCGCCGACCGGCACGTCGAAGAGACCGCGTGCCATGTACTTCTTGCCATCGAAGATGACGAACGTGTCCTTATCGTTGGGCATCGACATCGTGTGACCGTCGACATTGAACGTCGTGCCGTCGAACAGGTTTTTCCCTTCCATCGATCCGTCGAACAAGCTCGGGGACGGAGTCGGGACACTCGGAGCCGGATCTGGTACGCGAGGAGATGTCGGCGGAGGGGGAGTGGGAGCGGGTACCGTGGGCGGTACGGGCAATGTCGGTGCCGGTGCGGCAGCCGGTGGAACACTGGCAGGCGGTGGCTTGATGTCCGGAGCGCTCGGTGGGGGAACGGGTTCCGTAGAAGGTGGCGGAGAGGACGGCGGGATTTTTTCCGAAGGAGGCTCCGTTGAGGGTGGAACGGAGACGGGCGGCTTCTTGGCCTCGGGCGGCGTACTCGGTCCGAGTTCGATGACGGTCGTCAGAGCTTCGGCGCCTTTGTCCCAACCGAATTTCTTGAACATTTTTCCAAGCATGCCGTCTTTGGCGCTGGATTTCGCGATGAATCGTGCCATGCGGTACGACATGTATCCGAAGAAGTTTCGTACGACGTTTTTCTCGTTCTTGGGGTCGGACATTTTTTTGAAATCCTCGAACGAGAGCGCCGGTTTTTCGCCTGCCGTCGCGAGGGACGGGGCGGTTGCGGGAGCCGCGACTTCCTCCGCAGGCTTATCGAACGCACTGACGGTCGATTTGGTGTGTGCTTCTTGCGCCACGGTTCTCGTTTCCGGAGCGGTGATCTGTTTGCCGATCTCTTCAACGGATGCGCCCTCCGTCGTTTCCAAGCTGATTCCCGTCGCCTTTGAAAAAGCCAAGGAAGCGGCGAGCGTGCCGATCATGCTGCGCACGGATCCTTTCAGAAGCGTTCTCAACTGCTGCAAACGTTCGGCACGAGCGGGGTCGCCGTTTTTCGGCATGTCTTTGAGCTGAATCTGCACTTGCTCGCGAAGATCGGCGAGTTCGGCCGTACTGAGGTCCTTCACCACGTCACCGAACGAACGATTGCCGTCCGCCAATGATTGCACCGCTGAGAAAGCGTCGAATGCCATTTGAGGTTGGTTTGGAGTTTGTTTTCCTTATTATTATACCACAAAAAACGTCTTTTTAACAATGTGGTGGTGCGCCCGGCCCTCCTTCGCCTTTGCTCCGCAAAGGACTACGGTGGGCAGGCAGGATTTGAACCAAACGACCCTTAAGCTCACAAGCTGATGCTCTATCCAGCTTATGAAGAATTGGTGCGCCCGGCAGGATTTGAACCAAACGACCCTTAAGCTCACAAGCTGATGCTCTATCCAGCTTATGAAGAATTGGTGCGCCCGGCAGGATTTGAACCTACGACCCCCAGCTCCGCAAGCTGATGCTCTATCCAGCTGAGCTACGGGCGCACGTCTGTGATGTAAAGAATCTCGCAACGTCCGCATTCTTTCTATTTGGACGGCTTGCTTCGCGCGCCTGGGCCAGCTGAGCTACGGGCGCACGTATTTGCAGCCCGCCAAGGCTACCAGCTTCGCGTGGTCGGGGCAACGCGAAAGAAGCTCCTTTTAGGCTTTGGGAGACGCACTACGGGACTTTTTTCGATGATTCAAATACAGATACAAAAGGCCGCTCGCCAGCACCGCCAAAATGATGATGAGCATGTGGCTTTCGGTCATGCTGAGCAATTCCATGACGCCCGATGCCTGACGTCCGCCCCACCATCCGGCGAGTCCCAAGATGAACGTTCTGGGGAGTGCGCCAAGGAAGCTGAACAATAAGAATTCCCTGACGGGGATGCGTGCGAGTCCCGCGATGAGCGATACCGCGAGCGAGGGCATGCCGGGAATCGCGCGGCTTGCAAAGATCAGAAATTCGTCCGAGTGCGACTTCTTCGTCCAAGCCTGCACCTTTTCGATGGTTTTCCAATTGATGCCGAGATATTTTCCGAATTTATCGATGGCTACTTTTTCGCCGATACGAGCCAGGTAATACGGAAAGAGCGATCCGAGCGTCATGCCGAGCGATGCCGGCAACATTATGTGGAATACGATCACGGAAATGGCATCCCATCCTTGCAGGCCTTTCGTAAGCAGGAGGCTTCCCGTGAAGACCACCAAGGTCGATGGAATCGGAGCGATGATTTCTTCGATCACGGACGCGAAGAAAAGACCGAATACACCGTACTGATCCAACATGGGGCCGAGATGTGCAATGAATGATTGGAACATGAGTGTCAGTATGTCTTGGGTTTCCCGTGAATCTGCCGCGAAGCGGGAGACGAATGGTGGAGCTCAGGGGACTCGAACCCCTTACCTCTTCCATGCCATGGAAGCGCTCTACCAGATGAGCTAGAGCCCCACGCGGGTCAGTGTAGAAAAACCAAGGATCAGGGGCGAGCGCGGCGCCTTTTCTATTTCTTCGCTTCGCTGCGCGGAGCGGGGCAGATGAGCTAGAGCCCCAACGCCGGAATACTCTACGTGCCTTTGGCCTGAGCTTCAACTCTACTTGCGGGAAACCAAAGAAACCCAGGAATCCAAGGAAACCAAGGATATCGTTGGTTTCCTTGGTTACTTTGGTTTCTTGGATTTTTTTGTATAATCCCCCCATGCCTACCGTCACTTTTCTCCTCGGATCCAAACTCGATGTCGATTTCGCCAAGAAAATCGCCGCTCTCCTCGATGAATACCAAGTCACCTCGGAGATTGTCGTCGCTTCCGCACACAAAGTTCCGGAGAAAGTCGTCGCCGTCATCGAGAGACTCAACAAGCAAACCGAGCCCACGGTCGTCGTGACCTGCGTCGGCATGAGCAACGGTCTCGGCGGAGTCGTCGCCGGAAGCTGCGTGCACCCCGTGGTGAACTGCCCGCCGCACGCGTCGCTCGAGGAATACATGGTGGACATTCACAGCAGCCTGCGCATGCCGTCCGACGTTCCGGTGATGACGATCTGCGGTTACAAGAACGCCGCACTGGCAACGCTGCGCATCTTGGCCGAGAGCGACAAGAAGTTGCAGAAAAAACTCCTCGAGCGCATCGCCAAGCTCAAGGCCGAGTACTAGGACAGCAGCGCCATCTCGATGAGGAAGAACACGAGGTAGATCAAAAGGCCGATCCACCACGTGAGGATTTCCAGAATCAAAAACAAAAACAGCAGCACCGTGGCGAAACCGAGAAACACTCCTTCGCGCAGCGAAACGCCGATCTTTCGTCCCGCATCCATGCCTTCCACCGAGAGTCGGCTCCAGATGGCGTAGCACACGAGGGTGGCGATGCTGGCCACCGACAGGAACAACGTCAGGAAGAAGAAGGGTACGGCCATCGCCGTCGCCGAGAGCGGGCTCACGCGGAAAATGATCACTCCGAGTGACGCGAGTGACAGGAGTGCCGCCGCTGCGATGCGCACCAGAATGGATGTCATGACAGTGTCGCGAGGAATTCTCCGAGCGCGCGGAAGTCCGCGACCAAACTGCTCCGGAGCCCTCCGTTGTGGAGTGCCGCGGCGGGGTGGTAGATGGGGAACAGCGTCATCTCGTCGGTCAGCTTGAACGGTTTGCCGTGCGAATTCGTGATGGTTTGGCTGGGGAAGAAGTGTCCGAGGGAGTGGCGGCCGAGGGTCACGATGACACGCGGCTTCACGAGAGCGATCTCGAGCATGAGCCACGGCATGCACTGCTCTTTTTCGATGGGCTCGGGGTCGCGGTTTTCCGGCGGACGGAACTTCACGACGTTGCTGATGTACACGTCCTCGCGCTTGAGGCCGATGGACGCCAGAAGTTCGTTGAGGAAATTTCCCGATGCACCCACGAACGGTCGCTTGAGCTCATCCTCTTTCTGTCCCGGGGCTTCGCCCACGAACATCACCGTGGCGCGCGGGTTGCCCTCGCCGAGCACCGCGTTGGCCTTTTTCGCCAAATCGCAGCCTTTCCACACCGTGAGTTTTTCGCGGAGCACGTCGAGCGTCAGTTGCGGCATGGTCATCAGAATAGCAGAGAGTTCCTGCACTGGCAGTCACCCGTATCGTCCATGTACCATGCGCTTACTCTATGTCTCTCTCCGCTCCCTGGGACGGCCTTCTTACCAAGATCGATGCCTCTTCGTCGGCAGCCGAACTCCAGGCCGTGGGTCAGGAAATTTTCGGGCGCAAAGCGGGAGCACTCACGCTCGCGATGAAGGACCTCGGCGCACTCGGTCCCGAGGAGAAGCGCACGCGCGGTCAGGAGCTCAATGCCATCAGAAAAGAACTCGATGAAGCGTACGCCGCCAAGGAACGCGCGCTCACGCAGGCCGACAGCGACGCTCTGGCGCACAAAGATCCGCTCGACCTCACCATCGACCTTCCCGGCAAAGAGCGCGGACACCACCACCTCATTCACGAATTCATCCGCAAGGCCGAGGAAGTCTTCGGACGCATGGGCTTCGACAGCGCCACGGGTCCCGAGGCCGAGACCGAGGCGTTCCAGTTCGATCTTCTCAACTTCCCCAAGCATCACGCCGCCCGCGATTCGCAGGACATCTTCTACCTCCACGGCAGCAAAGACCCGGAGAACCGTTCGCTGCTCCGCGGCCACACGTCCACGGTGCAGATTCGGTACATGAAGAGCCACAAGCCGCCGCTCCGGATGATTTGTTCGGGCAAGGTGTACCGCAAGGACAGCGACGCCACGCACTCGCCGATGTTCCACCAGATCGAGGGGCTCATGATCGGCAAAGACGTGTCGCTCGCCAACATGAAGGCCGTCATGGAGCAGGCCGTTCGCGAACTCATCTCCGAGGACGCCGAGTTCCGCTGGCGCACGGGGTACTTCCCGTTCGTGGAACCCGGGCTCGAAATGGACATGCGTTGGCGCGGTGACGAATCCAAGAGCCGCGAAGGCAAGTGGCTCGAGATCGTCGGCTGCGGCATGGTGCACCCGAACGTGCTCAAGAACTGCGGCATCGACCCGAACGAGTACCAAGGTTTCGCTTTCGGCTTCGGCGTGGAGCGCATGATCATGATCCGTCACCAAATCCCCGACCTGCGTCTGTTCTTCCAGGGTAACGTCGATTTCGCCCGTCAGTTCTAGGCATTGACGAAATACAAATTTAGTATAAAATGCTAAAAGCATCCACTGTCATGGTGGAACCGTGAAGGATGCTGTTTCCAGCTGAGGAGATACTGACATGAGGTCGATCTTTCTTCTCGTTTTGTTTTCCCTGTCCTGCGCCGGTTGCACCGCTCCGCAGTCCAGCTTCTCGGTCTCGGCGAAAGCCGAACCGCGAGCGGAAGACATCCGCGCGTCGCATGTGGAGGTCCACGTGACCTACACCATCACGAGCGGTGGAAAATAATTCATCGGAGACCGTTTTGGTCTCCATCATGCTGCCGAGTGTAGGGGCTTACCCCCTTATGCTCGGCTTTTTAGATATTATTCTTCCGTGCCCAATTGTCCGGATCCTGCGAGAACGAGCCGATCAGCTTGGCTTCGTCCTCGGTAATCCGATCATGCTCCAGAGCGATATCAACAAGTTTCGTGATCGTCGTGAGCGGGTGCAGGCGTACTTTCACTTCGCGTGCTTTTTCCAGCGCACCCGTGAGTTCGTAACTGAAGATGGAGACGATGTCCGTCACGTTGCAGCCGCCTTCGGAGCGCAGTACTTCCACGGTGGACGCCGAGCTCTTGGCCGTCGAAATAAGATCTTCGATGACGACGACGTCTTTACCCTTGGGCAGATCGCCTTCGATGCGCTTCTTGGCGCCGTGCTCTTTGGCGGCCGAGCGCACGTAAACGAACGGGAGCTTGAGTCTGTCGGCGACGAGCGCACCCCAGCCGATGGCGGCGGTGGCGGTACCGGCGATGACGTCGGGTTCGATGTGCAAATTCTTCACGCGGCTCACGAGCGCCTCCACGACGAAGTCACGCGCCACCGGGTGGCTGTAGATCATGCGGTTGTCGCAGTAGATGGGGGACTTCAGCCCGCTCGTCCACGTGAACGGGGGATTCACCGACAGTTTCACGGCTCCGATGGTCAGAAGGTACTCGGCGATGCGATTTCCGTGTGGCATGGCCTCATCCTAAATGAGAATCGACAATTCAGAAATGAAAATGGAGAATGGGCGGGATGACCGTCGACGAAACCCGCCTCCGGCAACTGGTCCAGGTGTTCCTGGCCGAGAACCAAAAGCTCAATCTTTCGGCATTCCGCAGCGAAGAACACTGTTGGACGGGCAACGTCCTCGATTCTCTCGCACTCCTGCAGGCCGCGGACGCCTATCCGCAGCTCAAGACCGTTTCGTCACTCTGCGACATCGGAACGGGTGGCGGTTTTCCGCTTTTGCCGCTTGCTCTGTGTTTGCCTGCTGCCCGCTGCGTCGGCATGGATTCCATCGCCAAGAAAGTCGATGCCGTGCGTCGCATCGCCGAAACCATGGAGATAAAGAACACGGAACTCATTTGCGGACGCCTGGAAGAATTGGGCCACGATGAGAAGTATCGAGAAACGTTCGATATCGTCACGGCCAGAGCAGTCGCACCCATCGCCGTCATCATGGAATACGCCGTGCCGCTGCTCAAAGTCGGCGGTCTCTGCGTTTTCTGGAAGAGCACGAAAGTCGCCGATGAGCTGAAGTCCTCGGCCGTCGCGCAGAAATCGCTCAAGTGTCCGTTCGCCGGAACGTTCGAGTACGACCTTCCCGCCGAGTGGGGCAAGCGCACGCTCGTGTTCTTCAAAAAGGCCGGACCGACTCCGAGTGACTATCCTCGAAAAGTCGGACTACCGAAGCAGAAGCCGCTGTAAGAGTGATTGCGGTTAGCGAGTAGCGGAGGAATTTGTTGCACGAAAAGCAGGCGGTCTACCCGCAAATCGCTACACGCTGTCCGCTCTCTTAGAGGTGCTGCGAGAGCGATGTAACCACCACGACCAGACAGGCTGCAAAAACGACGAGCAGCGGCGAAATTCCCAGAGTGCGTTCGCGCATAGGGTCGAGGGGAAAAAGATGAACAACGTGAGTATATGGAGCGCGGGTTTGCGGGCAATTGTGCGGAGAGTAAAGTAGTATGCGGTGATAGTCATTTCTTCGGCATGATTCGAAAAAAGATGCTACAGTAAGCCAAGAATACGATAGCATGTCATAGCGACAAATTGCCTCGTTTACGCAAGTTCATCCATGCCGAAGCCGTACACACCGAACGACAAGTGGAGTCAGCGCGCCGCCGAGGCGGGCTACCGTGCCAGGTCCGTTTTCAAGCTCCAGCAACTCGACGAGCGATTCCACTTTTTTAAGACGGGAATGAAGGTGCTCGATATCGGTGCCGCACCCGGCAGCTGGTTGCAGTACGCGTCCGAGCACGTGGGTCCGTCCGGGAAAATTCTGGGACTCGATCTCAAGGAAATCGCACCCGTCGCGGACAACGTCGTGACGCAAGTCTGCGACATTCTGGACGATGCCGCGCTCGCCGCAGCGATTTCATCCATGGGTTGGGACAAGGTCGACATCGTCATCTCCGACATCGCGCCGAATACGAGCGGCATCAAAGACGTCGATCAATGGAAATCCATCGAACTCAGTCGCCGCGTTCTCGACATCTCCCGCACGTGGCTCCGCGGTCGCGGTTGGATCGTCATGAAAATATTCCGCGGACGCGACTTCGATACGTTCCTCCAGGAAGTGAAAGAAGAATTCAACGACGTGAAGCCGCTGAGCGTGGAAGCGAGCCGCGACCGGAGCATGGAAGTGTACGTCGTGTGCAGAAAAAGATAGCGGCGTTCTGTCCAGTGGTGCCCGCACGGCGTCGTGACGTATGATGGCTTCCATGATCAGTTTTTCGGGTGTGTTCAAGCAATTCGACGGTCGCGAAGTTCTCAGCAATCTGACATTTCAGATCGCTCCGGGCGAATTCGTGTGCCTGACGGGCCCCAGCGGTGCGGGCAAGTCCACCGTCGTGCACATGCTCATTCGCGCCGAGGTTCCGACCCAAGGCACCATCGAAGTGGACGGTGCCGATTTGGCCAAGCTTCCTCCCACGATTTTGCAGCTGTACCGCCGCCGCACGGGCGTCGTCTTCCAGGATTACAAATTGCTTCCGGACCGCACGGTGTACGAGAACGTGGCCTTCGCGCTCGAAGTCTGCGACGAACCGAACGACGTGGTGGAACAAAAGACGCGCGACATTCTCGGGAGACTCCGCATCGCGAATTTGGCGCAGGCGTTTCCGCGCACGCTCTCGGGAGGCGAGAAAACGCGCGTCGCTCTGGCGCGCGCCCTCGTGCACAAACCCAGCATCCTCATTGCCGATGAACCCACGGGCAACATCGACCCGGAACAATCACTCCAAATTTTGCAGTTTCTCCGCGAAGTGAACGCGTCGGGTACCACCGTCATCTTGGCCACGCACGACAAGAACGTCGTCGATGCGCTCGGAGTCCGTGTGCTACGGCTCGAGAATGGCAAGCTCGTTCGTGACATGGTGGGAAGCTACGCCGGTGTTCCGGCGCAGAAGCCCGAGCCTGTGGCAGCCGTGAGCGTCGCTCAGGCTCCGAAAAAGGTCGTTCCCGCGCCGCAGAAAGAATCACCTCCGAAAAGCAACACGCCTCCTCCCGCTCCCGGTACGAACCGCGTGAAGCCCATTGCGATTTAGTGCTTCTTGCGTGATGAGCCACTGAAGCCGCTGTAGAGCGTGTGGACGGAGCTATTCGATCTGTCGAAGCCGTTGATACCGATCGTATTTTCCTGCAAATCGGAGAGCGAAGGGAATCGCGCCATTTTTTGTTGCAGCAAGTGCAGATCGTCATCGAAGGGAATGTGTTTCAGTACATCCATCACATCGGGCGACTTCCTCATGCGTGCGATCCAGTTGAGTGACCAAGGAATGCCATGATCACGAGGATTCGGGAAATTGCGGTCCACTCCCACGGCCGCGGCGCCGAGTTTTTCGGGATGATGACTCATGACGATGGGTCCTCGATCCGGATTTTGTCCCGGACGTACGGTCGGTTCCATGCCTTCGAGCGCAATGTCGTAGGACGTCCCTTGGCGGAATGAGCATTCGAACGAATCCGATCGATATCCGGCGTTGATGATGCGGGCTCCGAGCCAAATGTAGTCCGACAAGCGACGATCATCGTCTTCGTGCTTGATTTTATCGAACAACCAGCCGGGAGACTGCGTTTGGTTCACGAGGAAATGCATGGAATGGATGAGCGGGTCGCCTTTGCGCTTCGTATCGAACAAGTACCCGCGAGCGGCAAAACCGTTTTTCTTGTACGGCCCGTTCACCGTGAATATTTTTCCATCGAGGTCGCCCAGATCCATTCTTTCCAGCTCGTCGGGGGACACCCCCAGGTTGCGTGCCAGGTCAGCCAATATTTGCGGAGAAAATTCGGCACACCACACGTTGCTTTCTTGTGCGAGCATCGCGGTTCGTCTCGGTCCCTTTCTGTGCGAAGACGGTTTTGACTTCTCATCCTTTTTCTCTTTTCGAAGAGTCATCAGCAATCGAATTTTATTCGCAACCACCAGTTGTTGTGCGGCGGTTCCGTTGTCATCAAGTGCGCTCGACAGTCGTTGTTCTTCCGACAGCCTTTCGCTCACGAGCGCATTCCATTTGTCGTCGGTCGGTATCTCAATCCCTCGAGGTATCGAGTTGCCCGCAATGATACGGCTCAGCAGACTTCGATATCCCGCGATGTTGCCGCTCGATGTTTTGCTGCCGGTAGCGGTCGCTTGCTCGGCAACTGATCCGTCGGTGGACTCGCCGGGTTTCAACATATGTATATCATCGATTTATACGACGATTATGTCAACAAACCCCGTTTTCAACGTTCGGGCTGCCATTCTTTTGATGTTCTACCACTTCAGGCTGCCCTCCATTCGCACCTTCTGCGTGCCGCCCGTGACGATCGTTCCAATTTCCGTGCAGGGGACGCCGTTCTTTTCCAGGTGTGCGATGATCTGCTTTTTCGCCGCTTGATCGACGACGGCGATGGCGCCGACGCCCAGGTTGAACGTGCGGATCATGTCGGCGTCGTCGTTGCCCGATTTTTCTTTGATGAATCCGAAGAGCGGCAGGACATTGATGGACGGTGCATCGATGACGGCGTCCGTCCCCGCGGGCAAGATGCGGTTCAGATTTCCCGGAATGCCGCCGCCGGTGATGTGCGCCAGTCCGTGGAGCCCCGGGTTTCCGAACAGCCCCTTGAGCGCTTGGTAGTAGCAACGGTGCGGTTCCATGATGGCGTCGAGGAACGTTCTTCCATCCACCGTTTCATCGATGATGCCGGGTTCGCGGTCGATGAGGGCGCGAAGGAGCGTGTAGCCGTTCGTGTGGACGCCGCTGCTCCGGAGCGCGATGACGGCATCACCCGGTTTGATGGCCGAGCCGTCGATGATATTCGCCTTGTCCACCACGCCGATGCAGCTGGCTCCGAGGACGTAGGTTCCCGCGGGAAGCACGCTGGGTTGCTCCGAGGTCTCGCCACCCGTGAGTGCGCAGCCCTGGGCCTTGCAGGCTTTGGCCATGTGCTTCACGAGTGCGCTCACCACGTCTTTCTCCAATTTGCCGCAGACGATGAGATCCTGGATGAAGAGCGGCGTCGCGCCCATCACGATGACGTCGTTCACGAGGTGGTTGATGAGATCGTGACAAATTCCTTCGATGCGGTCGTACTTGAATGCCAAAAGCTGCTTGCTGCCCGGCTCCTCGGTCTTGCACACCAGAACGGGGTGCTTGTAGCCCGGGAATGAGCCGTCGCAGAGCGATGCGAACGCCCCGATGGAGTTGAGTACGAGGGGATTGTCGGTCGCGATGGTCTTCGCCATGTCTTTTTTCGTCGCGTCCGCGGTGGAGATGTCGACACCGGCGGATTGGTACGAGATCTTCTTCGGCATGGCGAGAGAGTATCAGGTCAAACCCGAGCCCGCCACCGCATGGCTTGCACGGCTTCTTCTTGGTACAATCGTCCATGTATGAACGATTGCCTTTCCGTCTGTGACCTCCTGAAAGCCGCCGCCGCGTGCTCGGAACGCAGGTTGAACGAGTCGCTCTCCGACGTCGGCGTCAGCCACTGTCAGGCCACCATCCTCATGCGCATCAGCGAAGGACCGGCATCCATGTCGTCCCTCAGCAAAGCCATGTGTTGCCACAAGAGCAACATCACGCAGGTCGTGGCCGGCCTCTCCAAAAAGAAGATGATCGAACGCATTACGAGCACCGAGGACAAGCGCGTCACGCATCTCAAGCTCACGCCCGTCGGCAAGCAAGCCGCTCAGAAACTGAAAGGCGTTCTCTGCGACTGCGCCAGCGATTGCATGGACGTCTTCACCGCTTCCGAAAAAAAGACGCTTGCGTCGCTGCTCCAGAAGTATATCGATCGGCATCGGGACGCCTGAGGCGTGATATCATCAGCGATATGGAAAATGCGGCCGTTGCGGCGCTTCTCCGGCAGATCGCAGACATTCTCGATTACCAGGGAGTCCAGTTCAAGCCCGCCGCATATCGTCGTGCCGCGCAGACGATCGAAGATTTGAGTACCGACATTGCCTCGTTCAAAGACAAGAAGGCGCTCAAGGAACTTCCCGGCGTCGGCGATGCCATCGCCGAGAAAATTTTGGAGTACTTCAAGACGGGCCGCATGAGTTTCCTCGATGCGCTCAAAGCCGAAACGCAGATGGGCGCCGCGGGACTGCTCGCCGTCGACGACCTCGGCCCCAAGCGCGTGCGGGAGCTTGAGAAACTCGGCATCCTCACCGTGCCGCAGCTCATCGAAGCCGCGGAGAAAGGAAAGCTCAGGGATCTGCCGCGGTTTTCGGAAACCCTGGAAAAGAAAATCTTGGAGAGTGCCAAGCGTTCGGGGGAGAGATCGAAGCGTTTCAATCTCAAGGACGTGGAGCCCGACGTGAACGTTCTGGTTACGACTCTCGGGAAAATCAAAGGAGCCATTCACGTGGAAGCCGCGGGTTCGTTCCGTCGCAGGAAAGAAACCGTCGGCGACGTCGATGTCCTCATTGCGGTCAAAAAAGCGTCCGCCGAACTCGCCGAGTCCATCCACAAGGCCATCGCCAAACTTCCCATCGTGGAGCGCATCGTGGCATCGGGCCCCACGCGCATCGCGTTCGACCTGAAGTCCGGTCTGCGCACCGACATCCGCATCGTGGAAGAGAAGCAGTGGGGCAGCGCGCTCCTCTACTTCACGGGCAGCAAGGAGCACAACATTTCGCTTCGGCGCCGCGCCATCGACCGCGGCATGAAGCTCTCCGAGTACGCGCTCTTCAAGAATGACAAGGTGGTGGCGTCAAAAACGGAGCAGGACATCTACAAGGCACTTGCGTTGCCGTTCATTGAGCCGAGTCAACGGACAGCCGAGCTGCCGACCTGAGAGTCGTCGTTCTTTCGGACTTAAAATAGAGGTGAGTCTTTGTGGTGCGTATTTTCTTCATGTGCCTTTCGAGCAAGCGTCGACTGGCTGCATTCCAGACATGACAGTCGGCAAAAATGGCTTCGATGTCCGTCGTTCTGAAAATTCGTCGCAGATACCCATCGATGCATTCGCGCATATATCCGCGTTGTTGCTCATCGGGGTGCAACCAATATGCGAGGTGCCATGAGTCGCCGCGTCGCTTGCTTATGCCGATGCGCCCGATGCATCTTTTGCTTTTTGCCAGAACAATGCTGCAAAAGTAGGAATCTTTTCGTGCATGTTTCTTCGTATGCCTGCGAATCGCATCGACCGTCGTCAAAGCCCTTTTCCGTCGCAGGCCTTTCGAAAAATTCGAATGGAGCATCGCAGAATGCAGAATATCTGCATCAGCGAGTCGGACGGGCCGCAGGATGCAACGGGCAGTTCGTATGCGCATGGAACGTGAGAAAGTGTGGCCCCCCTCGCCATGATAGACGAGGGGGGCCGAATCGACACAGACGTTCAGTGACGGGAAGTGGCCTACCAGCCCCGCGCGGCCATGAGGTCGAGCGGCAACGGAGGGTAGGGTGATTCACACGTCGACAGAACGGGGACCGGAGATTCGCACGTCGCCGTGATCGCTGCCGGCGACTCGCCGCATGTGGCGAGATCGCGTGAGGCGGGTGACTCGCATGTAGCGAGCTTGCGATCGGACGAACCGGGAACGTGGTCCAGGAAGTAGCCGAAGATGTCGTAGCAGTCGTGCCGGTACCGAGCGGTATTGAGAATGTGGATGTGCCACACCTCATCCGCATCGCGGGTGAGCCGCTGAGGACCGCGATTCGATGGGACGTTGCGAGTCAGGAAAGCCCTGTACTCCTCGATCGCCATTTCCGCGCGTTCCCGGGACCAGCACAGCGTGCCATTCGGATCCGTGAGCTTGGACAGGGCAAAGCCCAGGTCCAGTTCGCGAATCTTCTCTTCGGGCTTCTTCCGACGGAGGAAACCAAACATGATCGTTCTCCTGCTGTGAAGACAATGAGCGTACGCATCACGACGATGCGCACTGCAGGCATCGTAAATTCGCCGATTTTTTTTGGTATGCGGTCGCTCGCCGCGATTTTTGATCGGACCATCTTTTCCTCCGCCGAAAGCCAAAAAAGCCGTTCTTTTTACGCGTGGCACGGAGTACTGAATATCCTTGGTTCCCTACCGAAGTCCACCCACCACCTGCACCGTGTTGTACGCGAGCTCGATGCCCGCTGCTTTGAACTGGTCGAGGATCATTTTGGAGAGTTTGGTGATGACGATGCGGCGCCTGCCGATGGGAACCGTGAACTTGAGCGTGAAGAGCACGCCGCTGCTGGCGATATCCGTGTGCACTTCGGGTTCGCCCACTTCCCACATGGTGTAGAAGAGCGCCGTGCGCCTGCGTTGCTGTGCCTGCGCTTGCTCCACGAAGGATCCCGTTTCCGTGACGAGCGCTTCATGGATGATGGCTTCGGCCTTCTTCCAGTCGCTGCCGTACGTCACGGTGACCTGCATTTCCACGCTCATGAAGTCCGATGTCGTGTTGTAGTTCAAGATCGATTCGCGGAGCACCATCGAGTTCGGAACGTAGAGCGTCTTGCCCGTGCGCTCGTGCGCGTTGAACGCACCGTCGGTGCTCACTTCGAGCATCGTGGTCCGTAAGGGGCCGATATCGATGATGTCGCCCGTGTACTTGCCGATGGATGCGCGGTCGCCGAGCGTGAAGAGCCTGCGCTGCCAGATGATGATCCAGCCCATGATGTCCTTCACCACGTCCTGGAGCGCGACGGCGATACCGGCACCCACGATGGCGAGGGAAGCCAGCGCACCCGGATGATCGGAGATCAGTTTGCTGAAAATCCACAGCGCGGTCGTCACGTAAATGATCGCGGTGACGATTTTGGAAATGATGTAACGACCGCCTTTGGCCTGGAGTCGTTTGGCGATACGCCTTCGGATCAAGCGATCCAGCAGGATGGCGCCGAGAATGATGAGCACGTAGCTGCCGAAGCCGAAGAGCGACGAGAACTGATCGATCCACTGTTCGCGATTCAGTTTGCTGAGGCGGTCGTTTTGGAGCGCGAGTCCCGCATCGAGTGCGGCGATGCGCTCCTCCAAGATCGCTTTCTTGGCCAGGAGTTCGCCGTGCGTCTTGGTGAGGCGCAAGACGTCCGCTTCGGTGTCGGCGGCATCAGAGAGGTAAAACTTCTTTTCCTCTTCGGACAGCAGGTCCACGTCCACGGCGCGGTTGCGGCGCTGCTCTTCCAGTTGCTGGACGATGGCGCGCTGACGATCCAGCGCTTTGGGCAGCGCAACGGCGTCGAGCGCCTGATCGTCTTTGTCGCTCTGGTCCACGAGTGCTTTCACTTCTTTGTCGGCGATGGTGCGGATGCGGGCGCGCTCGTCGGCGATGCGTTTTTCCAGGTACGTGTCGGAGGAATTCTTCTTCAAGAACGCGGTGTAGAGCGATGTGAGCGTGGCTTCGTCGTAGTTTGGAGCTTGCTGTGCCAGCAGCGCGCTCGGATACAAGGCGAGTGCCAAAGACAGAAAAAGGCCGACGGAAACGGTGCGTCGCATGATGGGATTATAACGAAAGAAACCGTTCAGGCACAGAATCCGTTGTGTTCTTGATGGCGGTGAGCGAGTAGCGGGTAGCGGATAGAAAAGCACATGCTCTCTACTCGCTACCCGCCAGCCGCTTTTTACATCATTCCCGTCCCGTACAAACTTGCGGTGAGAACGGCGACGATGCTCATGAGCTTCACGAGGATGTTGAGTGCCGGGCCCGACGTGTCCTTGAACGGATCGCCGACGGTGTCACCGACGACGGCTGCCTTGTGCGGCTCGGAACCCTTGCCGCCCAGGTGACCGGACTCGATGTACTTCTTCGCGTTGTCCCACGCTCCTCCGGAGTTCGCCATGGCGGTGCCAAGCATCATGGCCGAGACGAGCGTACCTGCGAGCAATCCTCCGAGAGCTTCCTTACCGAGGAGAATTCCCACGATGACCGGAGAGGTCATGGCCAGGAGACCCGGGAGCACCATCTCGCGGATGGCGGCGGACGTCGCGATGGCGACGCATGTCTCCGTGTCACCGTCGGCGGTGCCTTCCATGAGGCCCTTGATTTCGCGGAACTGGCGGCGAACTTCCTCGATGATGGCCATGGCGGCGCGGCCGACGGCACGCATCGTCATGGAGCTGAAGAGGAACGGAAGCATGCCTCCGATGAGAAGTCCGATGAGCGTGGTCGGGTTACTCACATCGATGCCGGCGAGACCGGATTCCTCCTTGAATGCGCCGAAGAGTGCCAAGCACATGAAGCCTGCGACACCGATGGCGAAGCCCTTGCCGATGGCTGCGGTCGTGTTGCCCGCGGCATCGAGTGCGTCGGTCTTCTGACGGACTTCCTTCGGAAGTTTGCTCATCTCCGCGATGCCTCCGGCGTTGTCGGCAACGGGACCGAAAGCGTCGATGGCGAGCGTCATGGCGAGAGTCGAAAGCATGCCGACGGAACCGATACCGATGCCGTAGAGCCCTGCCTGCGCGTACGCCACGCCGATGGCGATGACGATGACGAAGATCGGAAGCATGGTGGAGAGGTATCCGAGAGCGAGGCCTTCGATGAGCACGGTGCCGGGGCCGGTCTTGGCCGAGTTGGCCAAGTTACGGACAGGGCCGTACGAGTGCGACGTGTAGTACTCGGTGAGGAGTCCCACGAGCACACCTGCCACAAGTCCTGCGGTGGAAGCGTAGAACACGCCCATGGCCACCGCGGCCGGGAGCATCTCTTTGGCGAGCCACCACGTGCCGACGACGGCGAGGATGGAAGCGAGGAGCATGCCGTTCTTGAGTGCTGCTTGAACGCCTGCCTCATTCTTCGTGCGAACCACGACCATGGCGATGACGCTGCACAGGATTCCCATGGCCGAGACCATCAAGGGGAACATGAGTGCCTGGTCCACACCCCACGTGACGTGGAGACCCACGAGCATGGTGGCGAGAATGGCACCGATGTAGCTTTCGAAGAGGTCGGCTCCCATGCCGGCCACGTCACCGACGTTGTCACCGACGTTGTCGGCGATGACGGCGGGGTTACGCGGATCGTCTTCCGGAATGCCTGCTTCCACTTTGCCGACGAGGTCGGCCCCGACATCGGCGGCCTTGGTGTAGATGCCTCCGCCCACGCGGGCGAAGAGAGCCACGCAGGACGCACCGAAGCTGAATCCGGTGAGAGATTGCAGTGCGGACGACATGTCGACTTTCGTGAGCATGAAGAGGAGCGTTCCGACGAATCCGATGAGACCCAAGCCGACGACGGCGAGACCCATGGTCGATCCGCTCAAGAAGGAGACGCGGAGAGCTTTGACGATGCTGGTACGAGCGGCTTCGGCCGTGCGGACGTTGGCGATGGTTGCCGTCCGCATGCCGATGAATCCGGCGAGTGCCGAGGTCACGGCTCCGACGACGAAGCTCATGGACGTGAACGGCATGGACCAGACGGTTCCCACGTTCTCGTATCCGACATCCAGGAAGATATAAAGGAGGACCGCGGCGATCAGAATGAACGGTCCGATGATCATGTACTCCTGTGTGAGGAATGCCATGGCTCCGCGGCGGATCTTGGCGCTGAGTCCCTGCATGACGTCATTGCCCGGACTTTGGGCTCCGATGATCATGCGGAAAACGAACGCAAGTGCCAGTGCGGCGACACCGGAAGCGAAGACCACCCAGAGATTCTGAGTGAGAGAGAGATTTTGGAATACTCCGGACATACGGAAAGGGGAAAGGAGGCTGAAAATCGCGAGCTATCATGGACGCTCACTCAGAGCACAGGCAAGCCAGGGGTCGGGCTCAGCTCTTGCAAAATAGGTTTTTTGTATTCTAAAAAATTTGATCACTCACCAGGCAAAACCTCGACTTGTACACAATTCTTTCTGTTCAATCGAAGTGTGCTGAGTATGATTCTTTCACATGTCGTTTTCACTCAAACTTCGCTCGCTTCATCATCAACATCGGGAGAAAGCCGATGATGCCGCGGCGCGGCTTCCGACGGAACGCGAAGAATGGCTTCTGTCTGCGGCGCTTCTTGTCTTTATGACGGGGCTTTTCATGGACGGTTGGGCACACAATCACATCCCGGAACTCGAGACGTTTTTCACACCGTGGCACGCCGTGTTTTATTCCGGTTATGCGCTCACGGCGCTCACGTTGCTCGGCATCGTGCTTCGTCGCAAAAAAATCATGGGTTCCTCGTTCTCGTCCGCCATTCCGCACGGATACGCCCCGGCACTGCTCGGCGTCGCACTCTTTGCACTCGGAGGCATCGGCGATATGACCTGGCACCAGATCTTCGGCGTGGAGGCCGATATCGAAGCGCTTCTCAGCCCCACGCATTTGGTCCTCGCAACGGCGCTCTTCCTTATGGTCACGAGCGGACTTCGCGTGTGGTTCCTTGCGATCCCGCCGCTCGGAGTGCCGAGTTTTCGCAAACAGCTGTCGATGCTTCTGTCGCTGTCCTTCACCATCGCGCTCATCTGGTTCATGACGCAGTTCTCGCACTTCGTCAGTATGCGCGCGGGTGGAGCCGGTTGGGATGATCCCGTCATCGCCGACATGTCGCAAAATATCAGCATCAGCGGAGCGCTCCTCTCCACTGCCATTCTCATGGGTGCTGTCCTCCTCGTACTTCGTCGCGGAAGGCTCGCTACGGGCGGACTCACGTTCGTCTTCCTTACGACGATGTACGCCATGGGGGTGATGCGTGACGGTCTGTCCCTGCTTCCCGCCGCGTTCGTCGCGGGCATCGTCGCCGATGCCTTGGCGCAGCGCATGCATCCGCTTGAGCGTCATCGCAAAGAAGTCCGCATCGCGAGCTTCCTCATTCCGGCGGTGC
Source organism: uncultured Candidatus Peribacteria bacterium (assembly GCA_964611095.1). Taxonomy (GTDB): domain Bacteria; phylum Patescibacteriota; class Gracilibacteria; order Peribacterales; family Peribacteraceae; genus CAZKJL01. Next base: position 31,047 of record CAZSWJ010000003.1, on the reverse strand, counting down.
TCTTCACGGGATACTTCCTCACGATTCACGTTCAAAGCGGCATGTGGTGGACGGTGCACCTGTGGGCCGGACTCATCGTGATGACGGGCATCGTGGGAACGCTCGTGAGCTTCCTCGTCCTTCCTCCGGCGGATGCCGCTTAATGTTCGTGCGGTACGGCGGCCTGTCGCCACACGCTGTCGATGCGACCGGGGATGATGTAGTACGGGAGAATGATGAGGTAGCAGAGCAGGCTCAGGTTCATCGAATAGAAGGAGAGTCCGATGGCGACGAGCGCCGCGACGGGTGCCACGAGGATTCGCAGCTGCACTTTGTGACGCAGTTTGTCCGTGACGGTGTGCACGCTCAAGCGATGGTGGAACGTGGCGTACGTCCAGCTCCAGCAGGAAATCACGCCGATGACGATGAGGTTGATGCCGTAGATGATCGCCGCCATCTGATCGTTCGGATAACGGCCGAGCAGCGCACTCGTGAAGGGGAGCAGGGACACCATCATCAGGAAGAAAATGTGAATCCACGAAAAGACGCGGTCGCTTCGGTCGATGTAGTGAAACTGAATCTGTTGTCCCACCCAGTAAATGCCCAGGTTGATGAATGTCACGACGTACGTCAGGAAAAGAGGAACTTGGTGCCACAGTGCCGCATTCAAGTCGGCGTGCGTCGTCACGTCGGGAATGTGCATCTCGAGCACCAAGAGCGTCATGACGATGGCGAAGACGCCGTCGTGGAGCGCTTCGATGCGCTTGGGAGTGAGAGCGGTGCGTTCGTCGGGGTTGTGGGAGACGGCCATGCCTTTATGGTACCGCTTCAGCGTCGAATGGTCACAAGCGAAATGCCGGCGAACCAAGGACTGAGCATCCGAGCCTCGTACGATTTCATCGGAATATCATGGATCGATTCCACGAACGCGAGCAGTTCTTTCGGTCCGTAGAAACCTTGCTCGGTCCACGGCCAGAACCGTTTCATGCCCGGGAGCCTGGTGAGCAGATACCATGCGTGGAAGTATGAGATGCGGGACGGCACCGAAAAGATCACCGTTCCACCGGGCGCGCAAAATTGCAGGTGTCTGCGGATGACGTGTGCCGGATCGCGAAAATGTTCCACGAGTCCCTGCGACCACACGACATCGGCTTGCTCGAGCGGGAGCCGCTCGTCGGCATCGTAAATGTCGGCTTCGATGAACGTCATGTTTGTTCCGGCCGCCCTGAGTCGCGCTTCCGTGATCGCGCCTGCGGAAGCATCGATGCCGACGTAATGCTTTGTCCTCTTCGCGATTTCTCTGCCCAGACTCGCCGTGCCGCATCCCAGTTCCACGAAGCGAACATCGGATCCCAAGAACGGCTTCAGAGTGCGGAAAAACAGGGCATTGTACAATCGTCTCCCGAGGCGGACGTAGGCATTGTTGCGACGTTGCTTTTTCCATACGTCGTCCCAGCCGCCGGCCTTTCCCGGAACCTGGTCTTGCAGCATGTCGGAGTCGGCGTGCATAAACGCCGTCACCATAACAAAAAAAGACGGAGCATGGGCGACATTCGTTCGGGTCATCAAAAAACGTCCGTCATTCGCTTGATCTTGCTCTTTGAGCCTCGTATCCTGGCCTCGTGTCATCCATGACTCTCCGCAGGCAGACCTGGTGGCAGCAGCGCTCTTCATCGCTGTCCTGCTGGCGTTAAGCCTACACATCTCACTCAACCAACCCTTACGTCCTCAGCAGATCAGCGGAGGCGTTTTTATTTGTATTTCCTTTTTTCCATCATGACTCCCCAACTTTCATCACAGCAAAAAGACAGCCTCGAACATTTGTTCGACGGCACCGAACCGTTTGCCATAGCGCGCGGGCAAAAACATTCCGAACTCGGTCGACGCGTTCATATTTTTCACGGGCAATCGTCATTTCATGATTTACTCGCCGACATTCCGGAAACACAGAGCAAAGCCGATGGTGAAATCATCGATACCGTCAGCGCCATTCCTTTCAATCAAATCCGCGAACGTGGCTTCTCTGCGCGCTCCGCAGGCGAGCGTATCTCCACCCTTTCGGTGGACACACGCTCCATGATTTCCAGGCAAGTCGCACTCGATCTTTTCCCTGCCGAAGAAATCCGAACGTCGCCGATGGCTCACACGTTTTCACCGGCGGAATATGCCGACATCGTACGGCGCGTGCAGCGTGACGAAATCGGACGCGGCGAAGGATCGAACTTCGTTGTCGCCAATGCGGCACGGTTCGCCATCGACGACATGTCACGCGCCAAAGCTCTCTCCGTTTTCCGAAAACTGCTGGAAACGGAATTCGGTTCGTACATGCATTTCCTGTATTACGACGGAGAGCGCTACTTGGTCGGCGCTTCGCCCGAGCGGCACCTGACCGTCAGCAACGGCCACGTGACCATGAACCCCATCAGCGGCACGTTCCGCAAGGAAGGACGCACGCTCCTGAAGCAGTTCCGGACCGACCTCATGAAGTTCCTCGGCGACAAAAAAGAAACGATGGAGCTGTGTCGCGTGCTCGATGAAGAACTGAAGATGATGTCCGACATGTGCGACGAAGGCGGAGTCGTCGTCGGACCGCTTCTCAAAGAAATGCTCCGGCTCATTCACACGGAGTACGAACTCATCGGACATTCGCGCAGTCGCGCCATCGATTTGTTCCGCATGTCGATGTTCGCACCCACGGTCGTCGGCGGACCGCTCGGGAACGCGTGTCGCGTTATTCGAAAGTACGAACCGGAATCACGCGGTTATTACGGTGGAGCGCTCATGATGCTGGGTCGCGATTACGCCGGGCGCGAGAAGCTCGATAGCGCAATCGCCATCCGCATGGCCGAAGTCACAAGTGACGGTGCCGTGACGGTGCGCTCAGGATCCACCATCGTTTCCGAATCCGATCCGGACTCGGAAGCACGTGAAGAGCAAGCCAAAAAACGCGGTATTTTGGGAGCCTTCACGGAGACGAATAAACGATCTTCCGTGTCCGTACCCGCAATGCCGCAGTTCGATGCGGAAATCAACGAAGCGCTGGAGCGACGCAACGATACGCTCTCGTCGTTCGCACTCCATGATCAGCACGCCGAAATGCTCGCCGTCCCGGAGCTGATGAATAAAAAAATCACCGTCATCGACAACGGTGATGATTTTTGCCGGACACTTCAACACATGATCGTTCGCATGGGTGCGAACGCGAATGTCGTTCCGTTTTCCGAATTCGATTCCGCATCGGATGATTCGGACATCGTCATCATTGGTCCGGGTCCCGGAGATCCGAACGACGAAAAAAATCCGAAAATGCGCGCGCTTTCGGACATTGTCAGAGATCTTCGCACGAAGAAAAAACCGATGTTCGGCGTGTGTCTCGGGCATCAGATCATGGCACGAGATCTTGGCTTACGGGTGCGGAAAATGGACGCTCCTCTCCAAGGCATTCAGAAGCCGATCGACTACTTCGGAACGAAGACGAACGCCGGGTTCTACAACACGTTCGCCGCGGAGTCGCACCATGTCGACGGAGTGGAAATTTCTTCCGACGAAAACACGCGCGACGTGTTCGCGATGCGAGGAGAGAAATTTGCGAGTGTGCAATTCCACCCAGAATCAGTTCTGTCGCAAGACGGATTGAAAATTCTTCGCGATGCTCTTATTCGTTTAGCCGAAGCCGAAATTCCGCATTCAGAAAAAATTTCGTGACGTGCACATGCGCTTGAACATGCGGAGATCTTCTTTTCATTCGGAGATCTCCGCATACAATAGAAGGAGTTTTATTTTCTTCCAATTCCCTTCATGGCTAAGGCCAAGAAAGCAAAGAAGTCGAAGGCGAAGACCAAGAAGAAGAAGGCGACGAAAAAGAAAAGGAAATAGTCGCCATCCTTTTTGAGGAAAGACGTCCTGCTTGCGGGGCGTTTTTCTGGTACGGCGATTAGAGCTTCTTTTTGGCTTCGGAGAGCGCTTTGGCAATCTCCGGATCCAGTGTCCCGAGGATCTCCAGCTCCCGTACGGCTTCCTTCATCTTCCCCATCTTGCCGTAGACCGTCGCAAGGTTTTTGTGCGCGTCGGCGAAGTCGGGAAACAGCGCGATGGATTTTTCGTACGCCGCCGCCGCATCGCTCCATCGTGAAATGTTTTGATACGCGACGCCCACGTTGTAGTGCGCCTTGAACGAATCATCCCTCATCATCGACGCGCGCTCCAACATCGCGAGTCCTTCTTCTTGTCGTCCTTCTCCGAGGAGCAGGATGCCGAGGTCGATGGCGACGTCGACGTAATCGGGTTTCATCTTCAGTGCAGCCTCATACGCGATTTCGGCTTGCATGGGCCGTTTATCGGCTTGGAGTGCCATGGCGAGTCCGTACGCCGCGCGGCTGTCATCGGGGTGCTTTTGGAGCGTATCCATGTGCAGCATCACGCTGTCACGGAACACGAACGTGCGAAGAATGGTGAGGAATCCGAGAACCGCGAGGACGCACGAGGAACCGATGACGAGAATCGTTCGCGTCGATGCACGAACCTGCGGGTGTGAAAAAAGTTTTGTCCAAGTTGTGGCAACGATCAGAAAAATTCCGATCGACGGAAGATACGCGTAGCGCTCGGACGCCAGAAGATAGAACTCGTTGCCACGCGTGTAGTGCAGGAATGTCGGCGTCAACGTGACGCAGAAAAAGAGCCATCCCCACCATGCAGCCGGAACCACCTTCTTGGCTTTCCAAAGCCAAAGCGTCAGTCCTAGAAGCGTGAGAATCGCGAGTAAAACGAGCGGGGAGAACAGCATCGTCTTCGGCACCGCGTGCATCACCGCCTGTCCCGCGGGAGCGATGACGAGTTGCAGGTAGAAGAGAGTCGAGCGCAATGCCATGATGATCATCGGTCCGGCCTCGATCGTCTGTGTGACCGCCGACTTGCCGACGAGCGCGATGCATCCGAAGACGATCGAGCAAGCGAAGAACGGCCAAAGTTTTTTCGCCGATGTCGTTCGCCCGGAACGTTTCGCGAACTCGATGAGCAGAAGAACGACGGGCAACGTGAACGCCGTCACTTTGCTGCCGAGTGCCAAGACGAAGAAGATGATGCTCCTCGCGTAGGATCGTTTGTCGTTCGTCTCGTCGTGGCGCAGATACTGATGCAGGGACGCCAAGAAGAACAACGCGCTCAGGATGTCTTTGCGCGCGCTCACCCACAGAACCGCCTCGGCGTTGAGCGGATGCAACGCGAAGAGCGCCGCTGTGATGCCGCCGACAACGTCACTTTTCGTCAGCTTCGTCACGATGGACCACGCAAGGAGCGTCGATCCCAAGTGCAGCAGCAGATTGATCAGATGAAAGTGCCACGCGTGCGGACCGAAGATCCACGTTTCGATTTGGTACGAGAAGAACGTGACGGGAATGTAGAGTTCCGGGTCGAAGTGCGTGAGCACGTACCATACGTTGGAGAACGCCGGCACGAGCACGTGCACGTTCTCGGTCACGAGGAACTGATCGTCGACGTTCACGAATCCGTTCCACAGCGATGACGCGTAGACGGCCGCCGTGCCGGCAAGCAAAAGACATCGCCATGGATATCGTCGTATGAGATGCACGGAGACGAGTGTACGCCCATGTGACGTCACCTGTAGAATGAAAGCATGAAGAAACAGGCCAAGGCATCATCGGCCCCGAAGATTCATACCGAGACGGCCACGTTCGCCGCGGGTTGTTTCTGGGGCGTGGAGGAGACGTTCCGTCAGTTGCCGGGCGTTCTCGGCACCGAAGTCGGTTACACCGGAGGACACGTGGAGAGTCCCACGTACGAGCAGGTCTGCACCGATCAAACCGGTCACGCCGAAGCGGTGAAGATCACGTTCGATCCCGCGGTCATCACGTACGGAAAACTCCTCGACGTGTTCTTCGCCAATCACAACCCCACGTGTCTCAACTACCAAGGGCCCGACTTTGGCTCACAGTATCGTTCGGCGATTTTCTACGACTCACCCGTCCACAAGGCCATCGCGGAAGAGACGGTGGAGCGCGAGCGCAGGAGCGGCAAATGGGGCGGACGTCCCGTCGTCACGCAGATCGTACCCGCCGCGCCGTTTTACGCGGCCGAGGACTACCATCAGAAGTACCTCATGAAACGGGGATTGGGCTCGTGTCATGTGTAGACTGCCTCGACTTCGGCAGCAACTCATGGACGTTCTTCACCCATCCGAATTCGACGTAGCGGTAGCTCAGCCAACCCAGCAATGAGAGCGCCAGGCACATGCGAACGAAATTGAAGGATGTCACTTCGGCAGTGAATATGGGCAATGCATACGGATGCCAGAGGTAGAGCGAATAACTCATCATCCCGACGAGTTGCAGAGGACGATTCGAGAAGATTGCGCTCAGTACTCTGCTGCGGGAATGGATGAGTCCGAGCATCAGGGCGGTGCAACCGACGGCAAATACGGCGGTGATGATCGGCGTTATCGTCGGTTTCAAGTGCCATGCGCCCACCATCACCCTGTCTTGCAGCAGGAACGCTGTCGCAAGAAGCACGGCGCCCGTCGCTGCGAGAAGGAACGGTCGTCGGAAGCGATGACGAATGTGCGCGTATGCGGCCGCAATGCCCAGGCAGAAATAGATGGCATCGCCGATGACGTTGTCGGTGATGTAATTCACGCCTCCTCCCACGGTGACCGTTCCCCACCACTGCATGAGGATGCTGCAAAACCCGACGGTTACCACGGTTCGCACAAGTCCGTACCGTCGGATGGCCCAGAGGATTCCGGGCATGAGCACGCAGAACCAAATTTCCGAACCGATGGACCACAGGACGCCGTTGTACGTCGGGAACCACATCGATGGAACGAAGTGAAACGTGGCCGTTCCCATGAGCACGATGTCGCGAAGCATCATCGGTATCTCTTTCGGCAAACGGTTGTACATGGTCAGGATGATCGCAAGATGAACGTAGTACAGCGGCAGGATGCGCGACGCACGCTTCGTATAGAACTGCCATGCGTCTTTTTTACTCGCCATCGTTCGGGTTCCCATGGCATACGGCAGCGCCAGCACGAACCCCGAAATGATGAAGAACAAATACACGGCCATCTGGCCGCTCTGCAAAAAGCCGTAATGGAGCAGCGTCGTGTCACCGATCGACAGGAAGGGTGTGGAGATCCGTGCTCCGACCATGGGGTACCACATGTGGTACCCCATCACCGTCAGTATCGCGATGCCGCGCAGGCCGTTGATGGCGGGGATCTTCTTCATGGGTACAACTTTTTGCCGTTCTTCATCATCTCGAGGAACGTGTCGAATCTTTTTTTCCGCGTCTCCGGTTTCTTGGCCGTTTGCAGCCGATGATAGATGGCGTACGTGTTCGTCTTGTTGAGCGACTCGTAGAAGGCGAGCGCTTTCTTGTTTTTCTTCAGAGCCTCGAGGAAATCCGGCGGCCCGTCGGCTTTTCCTTGGCCGTGGTACGCGCGATCCCAGCGGCCGTCTTTTTTGGCGTCCTCCACCTCTTTCATGCCGGCCCGGCGCATCTTTCCTTCCTTTGTGAGTCGTTCCACCGATGCCACGTTGATCTTGGACCAGTTGCCGCCTTTTCTGCGCGGCGTGAAGCGTTGCAGGTACGACAGATCGTCACCTTTGTGTCGCACGCCGTCGATCCATCCGAAACACAGCGCGATGACGATGGATTCGGGATACGTGAGGTTTTGCTTGCCCGAATCTTTCTTGAAGAGCCGCAGCCACACGCCTTTGGACGTCGTGTGGTTCGCGTCCAGCCAGTCTTCCCAGCCTTGGGCCGACGTCGGTGCGACGATGGGCAGTTCAGCCATGCATGCAGCGTACCATGACGGATTGAAAGAATTCGGAGTATCATCCGTCTCCTTCTCATAAGACCATGAAGCGTCTCTCCTTCTTTCTTGCGGCAATCATTCTCGTCGGAAGCGCGCTCGTGCTGCCCGAAGCGCTGGCTCGTACGCTCAATCCCGAGTATCGCACCTGCATGCAGCAGGCGGTTTCCAAATACCAGTCGGCGATCATCAGTAACCAGCGCACGTACAATGACGCGCTCATTGCGGCGATGGAGCACAAGAAAGACGGCTACGTGAATGCGTGGAATAACGAAGACGAGTCCGCGCAGCAGACCGCCGTCCGCGAGGCCGACAAGCAGTGGAGCCGCGAGTACACCGATGCACGCAAGCAGAAGAGCGACGCCGACCGCGTTGCGAACAACGACTACAGCAACGACCGAAAACCGTGCGGGCCGCTCAAGAATCCCAAGACGCCGCCAACACCTCCGTCGCCACCGCCTCCGCCGCCCGCTCCCACGAACCCGGGAATCTGCCCCGAGGGCTACAAGAGCGTCTGCCGCAGCCCGTGCAGCGACCCGAACCAGATCTGCATCATGATCTGTATCCATGGCTGTGAGAGGATTTGAGCAGGTCCCCTGGCCAAAACCGCAGGAAATGGGTAACCTCCCGACGCGAAACCGTTGGGGAGTCGCCAAGCGGTAAGGCAACGGGCTCTGAACCCGTCATTCGGGGGTTCGAATCCCTCCTCCCCAGCCACTACGTGCGCGTGTATATAGACCCGCTTGCTTTGGCTTGGAATAGCCAAAATATTCGATCTCAAATTTTGTTCTAGACCCACTTTCTTCTGGAAGAAATTGAACAACAAGAACGCAAATTGAGCTATAAGCAAAATTAGGATAAGATCGCTTCTCCTATGAGTTTACCTCGCACATTCGTCGGTTTCAGCAGTGATGACATCAATTATTACCGCCTGATGCAGGCTTGGAAAAATCATGAGCATATCGACTTTAACTTTACTGACTGCCAACTTCCGGATGTCATTAACTCTGATAATGAAGCCTACGTGAAAAGTAAATGTCGTGAGCGCATCAACATGGCAGGAAAGTTCATCCAGCTCATCGGCGAAAATACCAAATATAAGAGAAAGTATGTGCCGTGGGAGGCCGAGGTGGCCATCGAAAAAGGATGCACGATCATTGGCGTGAACTTGAATGGCTCGCGGCAGAGTGATGATCGTTGTCCTTCTTGGATCCATAACATCGGAGCCATCTTCGTTCCTTTCAATGCAGCCATTATCAAGCATGCTCTAGAAAACTACACCATGAACAAAGATGACGATTACCACTATAAATCCGAGACATATACGCAGCTTGGATTATAATTCTTCAACACGATGAGCGATTATCTTGAACAACGGCTGGAACCAGAAATTCAGTGGTATGACCGAAAGAGTATAGCCAGCAAACGCTTGTTCTATATATTCCGCATCGCCACCATTGTCATTTCCGCGTGCCTTATTTTTATGGGTTATTTTTCGGCTCTGTCCGGTTGGCTTGTCGGATTGATTGGCATTCTGATAATCTCGATTGAAGCTCTCGATGGGGTTCTCAAGCCTCAAGAGAAGTGGATCAATTACCGCGCGACTACGGAATCGCTCAGGCATGAGAGGGAGATGTTCAAGTCAAAAGCGGGCGTCTATGCCGGAACCAGCGGCGATCAGTTGCTCACGGAACGGTGCGAAAGCCAGATTTCCCGTGAGCACTCAACGTGGCTTATCCAGGCGAAACAAAAGAAGGGAGAGTGAAATAGTCCTTTCCGCTCTTGCAAACTCCGCTACACAACGGCTTCTAAGTGAGCTAAATTGGGTCTGTCGCCCAGTTCCCAGTATTTTTATACTCCTGTCATATTTGGCACTTCAGTGTCGTAAGGGGCAACCCTGCGCAGCCACTGAACGTGCCGACAGGCATGGGAATGTGGGCGACCTGCCTCCGGGGTTGTCCCTTTTGGGATGTACCTGGGGACGGTCTTACCTTCCTTCCCCCACTTCCTTATGAAGAACCACGTTCTTCGCAAAGTGCTGCTGGCGCTGCTACCGGCACTCGTCTTCACCCAAAACTACGGTCTGATGACCGGAAACAAAGCTCTCGGTCTCGGATTCCTTGCCATCTGGCTCGTCATGATCTGGAGCGCATGGCAATTTACCGAGAAGAATCACATCAGTGAGCGGCTACTCCGCCTCACAGAACTTGGTTTCTTTCTGCTCCCCATCTCTGCAGTCGTCTATACATTTGTCCTTGGTGCTCGGGTCGTTAGCAATGCCGGCTCTAATGCGGAGCAAGCAGGAGCCGCTATTGGCACCGCTATTGGCGGTACATTCGTCGTCGGATTGATGTTTGTGATTGGCTTGATCGGAGGCATTATCATGCATCTCATCACAAGCAGCTACGACAAGAAAGCGGAATCTTCCGGCATGAAGCAACCTGAAACTTTCTCCAACAAGAATGGCATCGCCCTTTCGATCGTCGGTGTCTTCTTCCTCGCCATCGTTTCTGGCGCTTTCGCAAGTGCTCCGACTCATTCGTCGTCCTCTTCTTCAGCTTCGAATACCCCTGCAACTACAGCTAACGCACCCACGCAGGCGGATGCACCCCTTCTCGAACTCCAGACTTTTAATTTCACGAAGTCATACGATTTCGACAAAGTTCAGGGAGCCGTGAAGAACATCAGCGGCCAGAAAATGGAAGGAGTACAGGTGGTCGCGAGCTTCTATGATAAAGATGACAACTTTATCAAGAGCGATGATGCGATGATCAAGTACAACCCCATTCTCCCCGGACAAATCTCCCCTTTCGAGACAATTGGCACAGATAATCCTGCAATCAAAACGGCAAGCGTGTCCTTCAAGTACATCTTTGGTGGCACGATCCCGACTCGCGAAGCCGAGTCGAAGGCTAAGAAATAAGACTGGCAGAACGTCCTCCTCTTAACGGAGAGGACGTTCGCCGTGGCTATTTTCTGCCTTTGATTTTCTTCTCAAGCGTAAGTGATCCATCCTTCAAGAGCAGCTTGCTCTTGAGGCATCCGAGCAGTTCATGCTTCTCGTCCTTCGTCCCTTCTCGCAGGATGTATTTTGCATACTGTCTCACGTCGACCCTGTTCACCTCCGCACTTCGCTCGGTGGTTTGCCGAAGGACGCCGGAGGAGAATTTCTTGAACCGCGACACCTCCTCTTCAAGTTTTCCCCTCATCCCCAGTTCGTCGAGGTCGATCATGTCGACAAGTTCGGTGAGTTGTTCGATCAGATGATCTTCACGGATCGACGGTTCCTTGCACATGAGGTTGCGGCTGTGTGTGCAACGATAGTAGATATATCGCTTGATGCTGCCGTCCTTGAGCGACTTGTGCTTCTCCTCCGCCGTGACACCCGACTCGCACCCGCCGCAGGTAAACATACGGACGAAGTGAAAATCATTCGTGCCCCACTCTTTCTTCGGTGCGAGATCGAGAACTTTCTGCACATCATCGAAAAGTTTCTTTGAGAAAAGCGGCTCGTAATCGCCGTCGTAAAAATTACCGCTACCCTCAGGGTATTCAAAGCGACCGGTGTAGTACGTGTTACGGAGCATCCGGTAGATCATGCTGAGCGTGATCTTCTTGCCCTTCCGTGTGGTGAAGTGAACCTCTTTGTTCAGCCATTGCTGCAATACTCTCCCGCTTGCCCCCTGTGAAACATGCTCGAACATCTGCCGAACGATCGGTCCACGGATCGGATCGATCACGACTCTACTTCTGGCATTGCCTGTCTGCTTTTCCTGTAGATATCCAAGCGGCGTTAAACATGGCCGGTAGCCCATCTCAACTCTCGTCTTCTGTCCACGCTTCACATTGAGTCCTCGATTGTCATTCTCTAGCTTTGCCTGTGAACAAAGGATCATGAGCAAGAACTTTTCGTTGGGATTGTTTGTGAATCGCTGTCCATGTGTCCGGATGTCGATGAGGAAACCCTGATCCATAAGGTCGACGACCGTTCCAAGATCGCCGGCATTCCTGCTTAATCGGTCAGGTGCCCATGTCAGAATTCCTGTAAATTTTCCTGTCGCAATATCAGTAAGCAATTGTTTGAAGACGGGACGGGCACCGGATGCTTTTGCCGAGTGGCTCTCACGTCTGATCTCAGCAATTTCCAGATTCTCCCGCTTCGCAACAGCGAGCATTTCTTTGATCTGCGAGTCGATACTGAGCGCTTGCCTTTCATCCTCTTCCGAGGATTTTCTGGCATACAAACAATAGACGGCGGCTCCCTCTGCTCGCTGCGGTTTCGGTGTGAGATCGATATAGGAGGGTTCGGGGAGAGCCGCTTTTCGGCTCAATGTGGCGGTTGCCATAAGGAATTTGGGGTAGGGAATAAGCTACCCACAGCAATGCCGCAACACCCGATCGGTATCCAGGCGAAAGACCCGCTTGCCTCCGCCTAGAATCGCCTGAAAGCGCTAATTACTCCCAATACTCGCCGCGAATGCTATCCCATCCATGAACAGAGCCGTCATATCCGATCATGCAAATTCCAATACTCGTCTGCCGCTCTTCAAGCGCTTTGAGTACAAGCAGTGAGAACGCATCGGCCAAATCATCATGACGTTCGATCCCGAAGTTCACGAGTTGATTGATGAGATCCTCGGCACCCTGCTTCGGAAATATAACCTGTCCAGATTGAACTGCGTATGATGTGAGTGCCAAACGCGCTCTTTTGTCTTGTCCCTTCACTTTCACTGCCTCTGCTTCGTAGCTCTCTCGTTCCAGATGTTCGACGAGTGATGATTGGTAACCGACGTCCTCAATGTAGAGTTTCGATGTGCCACCGTCTTTCGTGAGATCGGCCACCTGCTTCGCACGTTCCAACGTATCGAGCGCGGTCAATCGCTCATTGACCGGATTCGGGAGGATGTAGATGCGGATTTTCCCATCGATGAAGTAGAGTCTGGCCGAGACCATTGCGGTGAAGTCCGCACTGTCACTGAGAGAGATGGCGAGATCGATACCTGTTCCCGTATGGTGGAGATGGCACCCCTTTTGTTCCACTGGAAACTCGTCGTAGTACTGAATCCACTGCGGGTGAATGACGCGCTCGGCATCGGAGAGGATTCTGAGCAGAAATTCACGGTGCCACGCCGCCTCGCTGCCGATGCGCGATCGCTCTTCGATGATTGCCTCGGGGGTCGGGTACTTCCCCGGCCAGAGCGTTTTGCCCTCAGCATCAAGCAGTGGGTACTCGCGATAGATGCCGCCCATCGATCCGTCTTCGATGTGCCGCTCGAATTTCTTGAGGAGACAGTCTTCATGCAGCAAGTTGCCGACGATGAACGTACGGGTCTTGGGTCCGCCGGAGGGGATGACCTCGCCCATCAGCCAGCTGTAGGTCTTGTCACGACCGTCTTTGGTTTTCACCGACTGCAGGTCTTCGATGTCATCGCAGATGATAAGCTGCGGCCGATGCTGTCCGTGTCGGATGCCGCGTACGCTCGTTTCGGTCGATGCAGCGGTGATACGTGCTCCGAGAAGCGGCAAGACGATGGACGACGAATTCCATTCATCCTCGCGTTCTTCAAACGGTCCAAGGTCCTTGCGCAGCAGCTCGTTGCGTTCAATCTCATCTTTCAGGTTTTTAAGGTGTTGTCTTGCCTGCGATTGCGTTTGGCCGAGGAGCAGCACGAATTTCACCGCAGGCTTTCCGAGGATCGCCCACAGCGGAAAACTCAGGCTCACGATGGTGGACTTGGCGGAGCCACGGAAAGCCGTAATCGCCGTAAGCTTCTGCTCCTCATTTTCGGTGAAGCTGAAAATCTCCCGCTGGAACGGCGCGGTCGGACACGTCACGTAGTGCCCGAAGTAAATATGAAAGAAGAGCAGATGACTTTGGCGCGTCAGCGTTCGACGCACGCGCTGGTCTTTGACAATGGCGAGCAGAACATCCGGTGTCAGCATATCGGTACTCATAAAAAGCGAGTGAGAAGGAATACGAATCAGAACTGCATGTTGAGAATATTGTCGTGAGATAGCGGCCCGAGTCCTCTGAGCGCCGAATAGCCACCGTTGTCTCGGTCATCGCTGTGATCCGGATAGAAAAATCTGTCGTGCTTGCGTGCTTCGGCGCGTTCCTCCTCGAACGTCGGATTATGAAGCCGCCGATTGAGTTCGAGGATATCAAGATTGCTTCTATGTCCCTGCAATTCAAGAATCGGTAAAAGCAAAATCGCCAGCGCATCGGCGAGATCGTCATAGCGTTCGCTGCCGAAACCGACGAGTTGGGTCACGAGAGCGTCACATCCCGTCATGGGAAACAACACCCGACCGGACTGGATCAGGTGCGTGACGAGTGCGAGCCGTGCACGTTTGTCCTGTCCTTTCGGCGGCACGCCGATCACATGCAGGCCGTCACGCTCCAATTCTTCGATGAGGGCGTGCTGGTAGCCGACATCTTCAACGTGCAGCACCGTCCGGCGGCCTCCTCTTGTTATTGCATCGGCGAGATCCTTGGAACGATCAATCGTCTCCAAAAACGTCAGCCTTTCATTCACGGGATTCGGCAAGATGTAAATCCTCATATCTTCGCCATGCCCGTACACTAATCCGGAGACCATTGCCGTATTGTCGGCGCTGTCATTTTTAGAAATTGCCAGATCGATGCCAGCGGCAACCATCCTCAGATGATCGTCATCGTCTCCCAGGGGAAGACTGGAGTAGTACTTGATCCAATTGCGGTGAATGAGCCGCTCGTGATCGGGCAGGATACGGAGCAGATATTCGCGGTGCCACGCGCTGGCATCACCGATGCGTTTGCGCTCAGATTCAACCGCCGCCGCGTTTTTGTACTTGCCCGGCCACAGGCAGCGCCCGTCATGGTCAATGAGAGGATATTCGCGATACATACTGTCGATTGCCCCATTTTCAATCTCTTGCTGCAACCGTTTGAGCAGGCAATCTTCGTGCAGCAAGTTACCGATAAAGACCATGGTGGTATTCGTGTCACCAGCCGGTAACAGTTCGCCTTTCACCCAGCGGTAAGTTTTGTCGCGGCCTTCGAGTGTTTTCACTGAATCCAGATCCTCGATATCATCACAGATGATCAAGTCTGGCCGATATTGACCATGCCTCAGTCCGCGTACGGCCTGATCGATGCTAACCGCCATGATTTTCGCGCCGTAACTCGTCACCATCAGACAACTGTTGCGCCATTCATCCTCTTCCGGATGAAACGGCCAGAGATCGGCTTTCAGGATTTTATTGTTCTCCAGTTCCTCTTTGATGTTACGCAGATGCTGTCTGGCCTGAGCTTGTGTCTGGCCGACGATCAGGACGAATTTTTTCTGACGGACACCGAGGATCGCCCAGAGCACGAACGACATATTCATGATGGTCGACTTGCCCGACCCGCGAAACGCGGTGATTGCGATGAGCCGCAGCAGTTCATTCTCGGTCATCGTGAACATTTCACGCTGAAATTGCGCCGTGCGATGTTTGACGTAGTGCCAGAAATAGAAATGGAAGAACCAGTAGTGGCTCTGCCGCACGACATGACGGCGGTACTTTCTGTCCTTGAGCATCTGCGAACGCATCTCATTTGCCGGTGACGTTTTCTTCGGTGGTTGCATTGTCCAAACTGGGTGAAGAGGTAGTAGATGCGCCCTCGTCAGTCGCAAGTGACGCAAGTTTGAGTGCTTCGGTGATCGCGGCCTCCTGTTCGGGTGTAAGTTTGTCGTCCTCGTGCTTGAGCTTGGCCGTGACTTCGAGGCGATTGTTGTAATTCGGATTCCGGTGCTTGAGCCAGTACATGATCGCGCCGAGGTTGTTGTCACGGATTTGCGCAAGCAGTTGGCTCTCGGCCATATCGCTTACCAAGGCAGTCCCGTCGGACAACGCCTCGTCTGCCGCCGTGGCAAATCGCTCGTCCTCTTTTTTCCATCGGTAATAGGTGGCGCGGGACACACCGGCTTTCTCGCATGCGATCTGAACGATGGGCATCTTCCGCAGTTGATCCAACAGCATCGCCTGTTCACGGGCTTTGCGCATGTCGATGACGCTTTGGTTCTTGCTCATGATTGGGAGGGGAAAGGAAGTATCTCGGCTTCGATGCCGGTGATTTTTTGTAATCGTTCAATCACGACCGCGCAATACTTGGGATCGAGTTCAATGCCGATGCACTTGCGCTTGGTTTGCTCAGCAGCCAGCAATGTTGATCCGGAACCGAGGAATGGGTCATAAATTGTCTCGCCGATCCGCGAATTATTGAGCAGCAGATGTCGAAGCAAACCGATCGGTTTTTCAGTCGGGTGATAACGGCTGCGTGACGGCTTCGGGTGCACGATTACGCTCTTGTCCTTGGACTTGTGAAATTCATGAGCACCATGCCAGCCGTACGCCAGAAGCTCGTGTTGCGGCATATAATCCAACCGGCCGAGGATCGCCTGATTCTTGATCCACACGATGAGCTGGCCGAAGTGCCATCCGGCATCGCGCATTCCTTCCCGCAACGCGAAAATCATCTTGTCGCTGTTGAAGCAGTACAGCGCATTCTTGCGAGCCAAGAACGGCCGGACAGCCTCCAGCCACTTGCGCGTGAAGGCGCGGTACTCGTCGTCACCCTGCGCGTGGTCATTGGCGATTGCAGCGTGTTTGGTTTTGCCCTTATGGAATTCCTCTTTGCCTTCGACGTATGCGACGCCGTACGGAACGTCCGTGAGGATCAGATTGACTTTGGCTTTTGCAATCACGCGCGACACAAATGCTGCGTCGGTGCTGTCGCCGCAGGCAAGTATGTGGTCTCCGAGCCGGAAGATCGAGCCGATGGTGATGGGCTTGGTCTTCATGATTTGATCAAAGAAGCCTTCTGGCCGGAGACGGCCTCAAAGCGGCGGATAATGAGGTCACAGAAAACAGGTTCGATTTCGCAGAGGAACGCCCGTCTCTTCATCTGATGCGCCGCGATCAAGGTGCTGCCACTGCCACCGAACAAATCGATGATCGTATCGCCTGGCTTGGTGCAGCGCCGGATTGCTTTTTCATGGAGGGTCGGCGGCTTGGCCGTAGGGTGTTCGTATTCCACCGTCGGTAGTCTTTTACACATCCAGAGATCCATCATGTCTAGGATGTCATCGATGAGGCGGTTGCCATTGCCAACCTCCTTGTTTGCTACCTCATTGAGATTCTGGATGCTCGGCGACAGGTACGGTTTGCCGCGCACACCGTAGATACAGGGTTCGTAGCACTTGTTGAACGCCACCTGTGGCGTCATGTTCTGATTATTCTTGATCCACAGGCATACCCGCCGGAAGTCGACACCGAGATTCGGGTACATGCCCTGCAAGAGACCTATGAATTTTTGATCACACCAGCAGAACAGGTGCGTGTCAGGTTTGGCTACAAGAAGAGCGTTGCATAAAGCGCTGGCTAGAAAGTCTCGATACTCAGATTCTGATTTGTTGTCCTTTGTGGTACCGCCATAGCGCATTTTGTTGCTGATACCTCTGTCGTAGGACAAATCGATATTGTACGGCGGATCGCAGTAGACCATGTCGATCTTCGTCTTTCCGACGAGTCTTTGCACATCCTCCGGATTTGTCGCATCCCCGCAGAGGAGTATGTGTGAGCCAAGTTGATACCGGTCGCCGCGTTTTGTCTTCGGCTTCCCGATCTTCTTCAACTCTTTCTCTACATCAAAGCCATCATCTTCTGTCTCGAGTGCTCCGTCCCAGAACTGTCCAAGTTCACCGGCATCGAAGCCGACATCTTTCAAGAAATCAGTATCGAATTGCTTGAGCGCCTCCCAGTCCCAGTCGCCTGTATTTTTGTTGAGTCGCAAATTGAGTTCCTTTTCTCGTTCGATATTCGGGATGTTCACATAGACGACCGGCACGGTCTTGTAGCCGAGCTTGCGGAATATTTTGAGTCGGAAGTGTCCGCCGATGACGATGTTCAAGCGATTTTTCGCTCCATTCACGACGAGAGGTTCTACGGCACCAAAGTCATCGATGCTCTCCGTTAGTCGCGCCTCCTGTGCCTCATTGTGAGTACGGGGATTGTAGATCGCTGGGCGAAGTGCATCGATGTCGACCCAGATGATCTTGAGATCGGACGGACGTTTACTCTTAGGACGAGTGATCATTGTGGCGTGGCGTGACATACAGAAAAGGAGGAACGAAGTAGCGTGCTTCTTATAGGCCTTTGTACGCCGTTTTGGCTGTGTGCCGCTTGTGTGCCGCGTTAACGCTTGCGCTTATATTTCAATTGTTTCGTCTTATTACGATTCGTGTCGACACAAATTTTCTCTCCACATGTAACTTGCGACTCTCGGATGGGTTGAAAAGGATGGTGACAGACCCTACAACGATTACGTACCGCGAAGCCTCCAAGCACTTCTCTGAGTGGTTTTTCATCGCCCCCGATGGCAAAAAGAATCTGGCCGAGAATGAAGATCATATGATTGGCATCCTCGCTCGATTTGAGGGTATTTTCATCGATCTCCAGAAGATAATTTTTCGTCAGTTTTTCGGAATGCAGTACTCCGCATCGGGCAAGTTCCTGCTGCCAATTCTCAACCTTGCTGTCGGTCATGGCATGGAGAGCCAGAAGTTCCTCAGTTTCTTTGCAGATGCCCGGCAACTGCGTATCGCGGAAGTCGAGTTCCCACTCGCGTTGTGCGCTGGCCTCATCAAATTGCTTGGCATATTCCTGATATTTCTCTCTGCCATGTTTGATCCAACGCGCATGCATTTCCTCTGCGGCAAGATAGAAACTGAGGAAACGATTGAAATCGCTGACTCGCTCGCGCAGAAACTTCGCGCACCCTGCAATACTGTGAGGCGAAAGATGACTACGATAGCTAAGAGAATTCTGAATCATTCGCAGCGCAATCGCTTGTCGTTTGTCATAGAGGTACACATATGAGCCATCGGCTTCTTCTCTGTTGGCCGTAAAATCAACATGCCGCCTTGGCTTCCAAGCTTCATAGACCTCTGCGGCGGGATATCGAACGGAGTACCACTTGAGCCAGTCATTGCCATTCATCATCAGTGATTCAGTTGAGTAATATCGTTGGATCTCGACGGCATCGGCCGTGAAATGATCCATCTGCACTTCGGCAACAAAGCGCCATTCTGGTTTTTCCACCCCATCAAAATTCGCGCGGATTTTTCGGAAGACGCAGTAACCAAAATCGATCCGCGCAGCTGGGAACAGGATGCCTTCACGATGCAACTCTTCCAGATCTTTCTCAGTGACATGGAGTTCCTGCTCTTTGCAGTAATCGATGAACCAGTCTACCGGCCGCAGCTTTTGCTGTAGAAATGGCGTCTGCTGATCGCAAGCTTGAGGTTTTGTAAGAGTTGGGGTATCTGTAGCCATATCGGTAGTTGAGAACGATATTTAAGAGGTGCGGTTCTTCGCACAGAATAAGACTATTATGATAGGAAACGCTGTCAATAATTTGCGAATCTTTCCTCTGAATATTGGCTACTAGTCAGCGCTGGGATTATAACTTCCTGAGATTCGAAAGACATTTATACTGTATCCAGTATATGAAGCTGATAGTTAGCGTCAGCTTCGTTACTCACATCTTGCTTGGCACCTTCTGCATGATGCCGATGGCAATGGCAATGGCAGCGGATATGCCGCCACAGCATGACGAGGCAATGGAAATGAATATGACGCCAATGGCTCCGATGTCTCCTCTCCACTGCGAACATTGCACCCATGTTGACCAGCAGAACAATAATAATCCGATGAACAATTGTGCCGGACACTGCCTCGCAAAAGCGCATGACAGCATTGCTGCTATCACTCCAGTCTCATCCCCCACCACTTGGCAGTGGCCTTGATTCCAGCTTTCCTCACTATTACCGAACCCGCATATAACGGTAGGGACAATCACGACTTCAACCGCACCGCCGTTCAACATTGCCGTTGCACGGAGTGTGGTGATACTTCAGTGAAGGCATAGATAGCCAATGGAGTGCAGCACGGACTATACCATCACATGAATTACCTTTCACTGGCGATGGTACATGTTGATCCGGCCCATTAGTCAGGGGAAAGGTACCGTCCGAAATCCTAACTCATTTTCCATCGCACAGTACGAATTTCATAGGCATGGAACCAATCCATATTTTTTCACACAAAAGCGACAGTCAGGCATGTTTAATGGAGGTACTATTGTTTTCTATTCTGCATCTTCTTTTCTATGCCACTGCAATCCATAATCGTCACGAAAGCCCTGACGAAAAAGTATAACAATGTTGTGGCACTGGATAGCCTCGATCTTCAAATCGAGAGAGGCCAAATCTTCGGATTTTTGGGACACAATGGGGCAGGAAAGACTACCACGGTCAGTATTTTGACGACGTTACTCGAACCCACGTCCGGAACGGCCTCCATTTGCGGTTTCGATTCGCAGACGGCAAAAATCGAAGTACAAAAACGTATCGGCTATCTTCCTGAAAATGTGCAATTTTATGACAATCTCACCGCATTTGAAAATCTGGAATATCTCGCCGAACTTTCAGGGGTCAGTAATCCTAGAAACAAAATTCACGAGGTGCTTCGCTTCCTCAATTTCACCGGTATCGAACAAAAGAAGTTGGGTGAATTTTCAAAAGGCATGCGCCAGCGCATCGGCATCGCCCAAGCGATCCTGCATAACCCCGAAGTTCTCTTCCTCGATGAGCCTACAAGCGGGCTTGATCCGATGGGCATCAAAGATCTGCGTGATATCATCATCAAGCTAAATAAGGAGAAGGGCATAACGATTTTCATGAATACTCATCTTCTGTCAGAAGTCGCGAAGACATGCACAACGATCGGGGTACTGAACCATGGGAAGCTCATTTATTTTGATTCACTGGAGCAAACAATGCAGCGTTTCAAAAACGAGGCGTCTCTCGAAGAGATCTATTTTTCCGTAGAAAAGAAGTAATAATGCATACAATTTTCACCATAGCATTGGCGGAGATTCGTTCACTCTTCCGAGAGAAAACGATCTACTCGATAACGGGAGTCTTTGTCTTCATGGCGACGATGTCATCCTTTATCGGGTGGTCTACGTTTACCACTGCAGATTCAGTCTACAAAGCCTCGGTCATCTATCTACATGAACATGGAACGCCATCCGTTCCCATGAACCCACTTCAGTCTGTGCCCGCACTCGCAAGTTTCACAAATCTCATCGTTTATATCCTGCTTATTGGCGCACTACTCGCGGTAATCATTGGGCATCGCAGCATGATGCGTGAACGGCGTGCCGGGATCCTCCAGGTGATCTTCAGTAGGCCGGTGACGAAGCAATCCATGATCGCTGGCAAGGTACTTGGTATTGGTATGGTATTGCTCGGCGTAACGCTCCTGACGGCACTCATCAGTATCGTTTCCTCCTATTTTCTGCCGTTACAGCATCTGAGTATGGGAGACATAGTTCATTTGCTAGCATTCTTCCTACTCTCGTTTCTCTACATGATGTTCTTTGCAATGATTGGACTGATTTTTTCTATTGTGGCGAAAAGCGAATCGCTTGCCCTCTTCATCCCTATTTGTATTTGGGTGGGCATCACCTTCATTCTTCCGGAAGTGGCCACAGGCTTAACTCCGACAGCACTCCTTAACCCCGTGACGATCCTGCAGCTGCCGGTATTGGAAGGATTCTTCCAGACGACGCAGTCGATCCTTTCCCCCATCTCTCTCAGCTGGCATTACACGAGTATCAGTGGTGAACTTCTTGGCAGCGCTTTCTGGACAAGCCATCCCTTGAGTACGGTACTTGCCGATCATTTTACGGAGATCGCCACACTGCTCATGGCCATAGCGTTTCTCATCGTTCTTTCATACAAGTCTCTACAGAGCTTTAATCCCCGAAACGACTTCATCAACGAATGATCATGCATTCCATTCTCACTGTCGGCAAGAAAGAATTCGGCGATGCTGTTCGAAACAAAGTGTTCGTCACTTTTTTCGTTTTCCTCATTCTGCTTACGACTGTCTCGCTCTATATCGGATCGGTAACTTTCCAGCAAAAAGTCTCCATTTTTAAGATCGCTTACGATCAACTGGTACAAAGCGGCCAATCCGTCGCCAATCTCACCAAACCGGAGTTTTACCCGCTACAGCTTCTTCGAGCCTCTATCGAGTATCTGGAGATCATCGGAGCCGTACTGGCCATCTCTCTTGGGTACTTAAGCATCGCGAAAGAGAAGGGCAACAATACGCTGCCGCTGATTTTTTCGAGGCCGGTCACCAGAACTCAATACTATCTAGGGAAAATGCTCGGTAATGCTGCGCTGCTTGTCACAGTTGTGGTCTGCATTTTCATGATCGATATTCTGCTGCTTACTATCATTGGAGCTGTACATTTTTCGTCAACGGAGATCTTTAAAATGCTGCTTTCTGCAGGTGCCACTTTCGTCTATTTTTTCCTGTTTTTCTGCTTTGCAGCTCTTTGCAGCATTCTCACACGCTATTCTTCCAATGCGCTGATTTTCTCGTTCGTTATCTGGTTGATCGTTGTGCTGGTCGTGCCGCAAATCGGAGATACGATGGATACGGACAATCAGGTGCCAGGAGGGTTTTTTAAAGCGATCCATGTCAATAAGCCGGAATCCAAAATCATCCTGCAGCAGTTCTCCACCTACGAAACCCTCCGTAACGGCCTAGAGGAAACATCGATTACCAAACACTACGAGCGGCTGACCTTCGCGCTGTTGGGCATCAAAGATACCTACAATGATAAGTCCCTGGGTTTTATTTTCAGGGACAAATTCCCAGATATCATCTGGCTTCTGGCGTTCTTTTTTTCGCTCGCAATTGCATCGCTTCTCGCTTTTACCCAGAGTAAACAGCTTTTCCAAAAAAGCGGCTGATTCTATACTCATAGCTTTACCTTTGCTTTCTTCCCACAACCACTATGAAAAATATGACAATGTATATCATCGGAGGACTTCTCATCCTCGGGGTCGCTGGAACGGCCATTATGCAATCACGCGGGTCATCTTCGCCTTACACTGCCCCCTCCTCGGTTCAAGGAACAAATTCTTCGACAACCGCAGTCACAGCGAGTGATCCGCAAGATATTGTCCCAGGAACCTATGCGAACCCCATAAAAAACACGGCAACTGCAGACGGACTGACCATCGTTTCAGGCATCACGGAAAACAACGTTGATGCAAATGCAAAAGTTGTCAGCGATCATTTGGAGATCGTTCTGAAAAACGCCTCTCAGAAGCCCATGAGAAATGTTGAGGTCTATTATACGGTCAAGGATCTGACAACTTCCAAAAGCGAAGGGTACTACAAAAAACTATCCGGTTTCATACTACAAAGCGGTGAATCTCGCGCCGTACACTTCGATGGGAAGCAAGAAGCTGATCATTTCGGCGTGAACACGAACGGTATCTATTTCACCTCGGCCAATAAATTGCAATTCGACGTAGAGGTGAGCACGCCGGATTTCAAAACCGCTCACCTGCAGATCCTGAAAGATGCAGGGGGTGCGGAACTAAAAGACTGATGCATCATCATAGTTTTGTCGCTGGTAAAAATTCGTTCGGTATTGACATCGCCTTGACGGAGAAGCGACACCTCCCCACGTACGATGTTGCTGTCTTCTACGGAAACAGGGCCCTGCTCTCTGTAAGAGACATTCTATATCTTTACCCCATTACACTATGAAGAATAAGTTCACACTCGGCGCCATCGCTGGAATCTCCAGCATTGCGCTAGCAGTTCCGCTCCTTGCCCAGCTATCGAGCGCTCAAAGCACTCAGACACAGCCTGTAGTACAGCAGGCTTCCGGCATCCAAGCAGATGCGACGGAGACACCGGACGCTCCGGGTACAATCGATCAGCAAGAAGGACAGGATACGAAAGATGCAGCTGAGACACCGGATGCACCAGCCGATCCATCCCTCGCAAAGATCAGCGCTGATGCCGCCAAGGCAGCTGCCCTCAAGGCGCAAGCGGGCACGGTACAATCCGCAACACTGGAGAATGACGACGGAAAACTTGTCTATAAAGTCCTCGTAACAGACAGCAACAAGACCGTCGTAGACGTCACCGTCGACGCCACAACCGGCAAGGTCCTTCACACCGAGAAAGACGACGGTGAGAAGGATGGCAATGACCAACAGGATCAGAATGAGCCAGCCGGACAGGAAATGAATGACGGCAAGTAAGCAACACACCATCATCGGCAGAAACCCGGCTGGCGTTATGATCCAGCCGGGTTTTGACAAAGAAGCAACATTTTCTCTTGTACAATATAGTCAATTCCATATCTCCAATGCGCATTCTTATCGTCGAAGACGAACCGGCCATCGCAAAGAATATTGCCGAGTACCTGCGGCAGCAGACATTTGCCGTGGATATCGCTTACGACGGAAACAAGGGATGGGAATTTGCAAAGAACAATACCTATGATGTCTGCCTACTTGATTGGATGCTTCCCGGTATGACGGGACTAGAACTCTGCCAAAAGCTCCGCGGGATCAATCCACAGGCTGCCATCATCATGCTCACCGCGAGGGACACATTAGATGACCGTGTGACAGGACTCGGTACCGGTGCCGATGATTATCTGGTCAAGCCTTTTGAACTGCGCGAGCTTCTGGCACGAATCCAGGCACTTCTGCGCCGATCATCCCGCACCGAAGTGGACGGACAGATTTTGCGCGTAGGAGACCTGTCTCTCAATACGGATACCAAGCATGTGGAAAGAGCGGGCAAAGAAATCCACCTGACCCGTAAGCTGTATCAATTGCTTGAATTTCTCATGCGAAACGCGGGCAAGATCGTCTCCAAATCGGACATCGAGGCGCATGTTTGGGACGCGCACGCGGAACTTTGGAGCGATGTCGTCCGCTCCCACATACAAAAGTTACGTAAGGAACTAGACGATGGATCGAACATTCAGATTATTCGCACCGTGCATGGCATGGGATACACTATCGATCCGTCCCAGCATGCGTAGCCTGCCGATCAAGTGGCGGCTTTCCCTTCAGTTTTCGCTCGCGATGACAGCCATTCTTCTGCTGTCAGGAAGCGCTATCTGGCTGCTTTACACACAGAATCTCCGTCGAAACATCGACACATTGCTGCTTGTGCAGTACGAAAATATTCGCAACGGCATCGATGGTACTGGTACCGGCAAGGAAGCTGTTGATTTCCAAGATGAGGCATTTAGCAAAATCAATTCAGTGAAGAATCTCGGACTTACCGCTGTCATTCTCGATGCACAAGGGAAGATCATTGATCAATCGCCTGGTGCCAGAGCCGAATTTCCTGCCCATGACGGATATTCCGACGTAAAAACACCATTGGATTCGCTCCGTTTTTTCCGTGGTAAAGCAGGAACATATACGATCATAGTCAGTCAAAATCTCGAAACATACGATAATGCGACCGAAAGCCTCTTACTTGTATTGTTGCTCGTCTTCGGGACAGCAGTTTTTTGCTCGTTTGCGCTCAGCGCGTTCTTCGCAGGCAGAGCGATTGCTCCTTTGCGTGTGTTGCGAGCCAAAGTACGCGGCATCGACGCCGCAAATTTGACAGGATCTCCACTGATGAATGCCTACCCTGATGACGAAATCGGCCATTTGGCAGGCGAATTCGATTCACTTCTTTCGAGACTGAAAGATGCTATCGAACACGAAAAGCAATTTACGCAGGATGCGAGTCATGAACTCCGCACTCCACTTATGATCATGAAGAGTTCGCTAGAATTATTATCCCAAAACGTGAAAAAGTTGACCCCGAGCCAGCAAGAGAAAATACAATCGATGCAAGATGCAATGAAACGCATGCAAGCACTGGTGGAAGATCTGCTTTTCCTCTCAAGAGGGATGTCTCGAAAGACGCGTGATAAAATTTCTGTCACCGAGGTTATTTCTGCTCTTTGGGTCGGCTTCCAGTCAATTGCCGAACAAAAGAATCTCATTCTCACTTTGCACAAAGAATCCGATCCGCATCTGCACACAAGTCCTCTTGCTCTGGAAAAAGTGATCGGAAATCTGATAAAAAATGCCATTCACTTCACAAAGAAAGGGAGTGTCACGGTTACCATCCACAAAGAATCAGTATCGGTCACCGATACGGGCATCGGCATTCCGAAGGAGCACCTTCCCTATATTTTCGATCGCTTCTACCGTGCCGATGAATCTCGCAATCATACGGAGGATGGATTTGGTCTAGGCCTTGCTATTTGCAAAGCGGTTTGTGAACAGGAGGGATGGAAAATAGAGGTTGAGAGTACCCAAGCGAAGGGCAGCACGTTCACGGTGTTTGTGCGAGAGCAGACCGAATAGAAGCAAAAACATGCTAGATATTGATGAAATAAAGACATGGAATCCACTACAGTAATTTTGTTTCCAACACTTTACCATGGCATCTACGCCGACGATAATCAGGAAAAGCCCTATATTTTTCACCTTCAAGCTTCTGACGATGGTTATCGTGCTCTCAATTCTATATTCCATTTTCATTTACGGCACCGACATCGATACGAATCTGAACGCGTCTTTTTCCTTTTTCCAAACAATGCAAGTGGGCTTGGTCGCATTCTTTGCTGCCATCATTATTGAAGTTATCTACGGCTTGCTTCTTATTCTCCATTGGACGCACGATACGTATGAAATTCACTTTGACGAGATTGTCCACCGTTCTGGTTTTTTCACAATTCAAGAGAAGCGATTCGCTCTTAAAAATATCGAACGTATTTTTTGTAAGCAGACAGTATCGGGTCGTATATTGAGATACGGCTCAATTGAGCTTCAAGGACGCTTTTTAAAAGACCCCTTTGTGATGAAAGGGATATCCGACGCGTCCTATCATGCTGATTTTATGAAGCAAACAACAATCCTTTCCAGTTCCACAGCGTGAGAACCCAAAACTATTTGACAGAAAAGTGACAACTCTTTGTGTTCAATAGGCAAGAACTTTCCCTCAACTCCCTTATGGAATTATCGAATATCTCTCAACGAAACGGTGCTGCTGCAATAGGACGCCGCATGCTCAATAAGGTTCCCGAAGTGACTCTCTACTTCTGGATTATCAAGATTTTTTGTACCACTGTTGGAGAAACGGTAGCCGACTTCCTGAATATCAATTTGAATGTAGGCCTGATCGGTACGTCCATCGTAATGGGGGCGCTATTGCTCATTGCTATGATTGTTCAATTCAGAACCAAAAAATACGTGCCGGGCATCTACTGGCTGACAGTTGCACTCGTGAGCGTATTCGGAACATTGATCACCGATATTCTGACCGACAGCCTAGGTGTGCCGCTGCAAATAAGCACCGTGATTTTTACAGTACTTTTGGCATTGGCGTTCTTGGCGTGGTACGTGAGCGAGAAGACACTATCTATGCACTCTATTTTTACAACGCGCAGAGAGGCCTTTTACTGGCTTGCCATTCTCCTGACATTTGCACTTGGGACCGCGACTGGAGACCTTGTCGCAGAAGGTCTGGGGTTAGGATATTTCGTAACAGGTTTGATCGTTGCATCGCTGATTGCACTAGTTACTATCGCATGGAGACTCGGGCTGCACGGCATACTCGCCTTTTGGCTCATTTACATTTTTACCCGGCCGTTGGGTGCGTCTATTGGTGATTATTTGTCACAACCCCCGGCGCATGGCGGCGTGGGACTTGGCGCGACTACGACAAGTATCATTTTCCTGGCCGGTATTTTAGCAATTGTGATGTACCTCTCAGTGACGAAACGAGACGTTTCCACACATACATCCGACCAGAGCGGCGTTGAGCCGGAAGAAAAAGGTGGCTTGTGGCAGACCGTCATAACCTTGTTACTTCTACTCACGGTAGCAGGAGTAGGCTATTCCGTTCGGCAATCGGCACTTCAGGCACCTGCGCCGGAGATGACATCGGCAGAAGTAATCAAGCAACAAGCTTCGGCATTTGGCGATCTCTTGATCTTCCGCACAATCGCACAAGATACGCTCAAGTTGCTCAACGCGAACAAACAGTCTGAAGCAACTCTGCGCATCGGCGATCTTGAATATGAATGGGACAAGGCTCAAGCAACACTGAAACCAAAGGACAAAACGAGGTGGACTGAGATCGACGGAAAGATCGATACCGTATTGCGTGAACTCCGGGCAGTCGGCCCAAATTTGACCAGTGAAAAGTCCGCGCTCGAAGCGCTGCTCTCTGTGCTCAGCAATCCATAGCAGCCGAGAAAAAGATTTCATTGATCTCAAGAGTCTTCCATAGATTCGTCATTGATTGCGATACGCTACCATGAATACCTATGAGTTTCCTTCAAGCATATCTTCCAAACATTAGTCATCTGGGGATCCTGGGATACCTGTTTATTGTTGCCATTTCTTTTGCCGAAGCATTCGTCTTCACAGGTCTCATCGTTCCCGGGACTGTTGTTGTGGTCATTGCGGGGGGTTTGGCCGCTCAAGGAATATATAGCTTCTGGATCGTCGTTATTGCCGCAACGATTGGTGCAGTGCTGGGAGATGGCGTGAGTTATGAGCTTGGGCGCAGAGGGAAAATGTTCCTCAACAAGCGACCGTGGTTACAGCGACAAGTAAATCGCGCAAAGCCTTTCTTTCAGAAGCATCAGGTGAAAAGCCTGATTGTCGGACGTTTTGTCGGATGGGTTCGCCCGATTGTCCCATTTATTGCGGGTACGATGGAGATGCCTCGTACCCGCTTCTACATCGCAAATATCATCGGTGGAATTCTCTGGGCTGTGGCCTATGTCGCTTTGGGGTATGTCTTTGGTGCGGCATGGAAGCTTGCGCTTCTCTGGGGAACACGAGTGGGAATATTTCTTGTCGTCGTCTTCGTTCTTCTTTCAGGAGTTGCGTGGCTTTGGAGATGGATGCTGAGACATGGAGAAGAAATTATTGTTCTACTTTTCTCATTCGGGAATTCCATCAAGATCAGGCTGCTAAAAAATCCTAAAGTAAAGAAATGGTTGGAAAATCATCCAAGCAGTATTCAGTTCTTTCGTAACCGATTTTCAACAAGGAGCTTCTTTGGCTTGCCATTCACTCTGCTTGCCTTTGCTTTCGTCTATACGGTCGGACTGCTTCTTGGCATCGTGCAAGACTATCTTTCAGGAGATCCTCTCATTTTGGTCGACAAGCGGCTTGCGAACCTTCTTTTTGCCTTTCGGTATTCGCCACTGCTGCACTTCTTCTATTTCATCACACTTTTTGCTGAGGCAGGCGTTGTCATTGCGGTTGTATTGATACTCACGGGAATTCTTTTACACAAGCGCCAACGAATCTTCGCCTTCACACTTTGGCTGACGCTGATCGGATCAGAGGGAACAACGTACGTCGGGAAACTCTTGTTTCACCGCTTACGACCGGATGAGTTGCTGCGAGCAATCGCTGAAGAATCATTCTCATTTCCAAGCGGGCACGCGACAGGTGCCGTTGCGCTCTATGGCTTTGTAGCCTATTTGCTCATTCGTACACATCGTTCATGGAAAGTAAAAGTAAGTTCGTTCTTTGGAGCACTCACGATGATCCTGCTTATCGATGTAAGCCGTCTGTATCTTGGGGTCCACTACCTCAGCGATGTCCTTGCTGGTAATTTAGTCGGACTCTCTGCCCTGATTTTCTCTATCAGCGTCACGGAGTGGCTCCTGTGGCAGAAGAAAGAACAAAGTCCATCTCCCTCTTCTTTTCCTCTGTTTATTGTCGGAGTAACGGAGATATGTATCGTCGTCTTGCTCTTCTTTTTTGCCCCTTCCCCATGGACGCCTACAGAGAAGCCAGAAACCGAGCGTATCGAAGTACGTGCAGTGCTTCCGCTGTTTCAAAAAGGAACGCTGCCGCTTTTCACAGAAACTCTTATTGGCGAGCGTCAGGAGCCGATCAATCTCATCATTATCGCTCCGCAGAAATGCCTCATCGACGGCTTCTCAAAAGTTCACTGGATGCCTGCGAATACCATTTCCCTCTCTTCTCTGAAGCAAGCAGTGAAAGCCATCTTCTTGAATCGTGACTATCCTTCAGCTCCTATGACGCCTTCATTTTACGATACACGGCCACATGATTTGAGCTTCGAGAAAGAAACACAGCAGAAGACTCTACCCGCACGCCACCATGTTCGGTTTTGGCAGACACCCTACAATACAGCCTCCGGCTCTCTCTTTGTCGGAACTGTAAGCCTGGATATGGATGTGAAGTGGGGAAGCATGACGCATGAGATTACTCCTGACATTGATACGGAGCGGCATCTTCTCATTTCAGACCTGAGAAATGCCGGACTGAGTGCAAGTGGGCAAGAGACGACGCTTGTCTCACCGATGCTCGGAAAGAATTTCTCAGAAGATGGGTTTTTCACAGATGGGAAAGCTGCGTTTACCATTCTCAACTGCCGTTGATCGCGTGCGCATCTTCTTTGATAAGCAATAGCGATTTGCGCAGAAAAGTTAGGAGTATCGAAGTTCAAAAATTTGAATGAAATATTACAATAAATATCTTGTGTCAACCTTCATGAAGAAAAGGCTTTTATAAGCCAAAATATCAAGAAGTCTAGCAATGAGACACCCCCTGTTGTACTGTCTCATTTGTCTCATTTCGATCACTGACCCGCCTGCTCTCCGAGAGTCAAATGACCCCCCTCAAAAACGCTCTCTGGGACTCACAAGTTTTGGTGTCTGACCCGTCCGCTCAGCCAGTAAGAGTTTCAAGGTAAAACTATGAAATTTAAGCGTCTCCAAAAGTGGCTCAAGCCTTACATAATTGGCGGAATCGCAGGCGCGCTGTTTCCGTTCGTAGTGCGTTATGTTCTTACCATCATTCCTTTGTGGAGAATATTTGAGGGTGGTCGACGTACAGGAATGGTGTTTACGCTTCCCTACTTTGGGATGTGGCTTGCGGAATTTTCTGGAGCAACACCACATCCGCTTCTGTTCCTGATTATTTTTATTCCCCTCCTGATTCCATATGTGATTATTGGTATGCTCATCGGTTTTGGAATAGGCACATTACCCACCCCTCGAAGCAAATGGTTGAGTGTGCTTACATTAATGCTATTGATCGTGCTCACTGCCATTATCATGTTAGGAAAATACAAGGGTGACCCGATGTTCCGAAAGTACCCTCCTGCTCTCAAGAATACCGAAGCGCGCGTTCAGAGCTAAAAATGGGAAACCGGGCCGATGTCATCAAGCCCCTAAAAATCACTAGTAACTCAATACCATCGAGCCTTCGTGTTTGAACCCC
Organism: uncultured Candidatus Peribacteria bacterium; assembly: GCA_964611095.1. GTDB lineage: Bacteria > Patescibacteriota > Gracilibacteria > Peribacterales > Peribacteraceae > CAZKJL01. The sequence goes on along the minus strand of CAZSWJ010000003.1, from coordinate 30 downwards.
GCGCCTTGTCCGTTGAATCTGATCGGTACG
>CAZSWJ010000002.1:0-103231 GCA_964611095.1 uncultured Candidatus Peribacteria bacterium | reverse complement strand
TCAAGTAGATGAGTGTGGTGTTCTCGTTGACCGAGCCGTACACCGCGTCCAGATCGCCGTCGTTATCCACGTCGAAGAGAGCGACCGCACTGTGCGAGGTCGGCAGGAATGCCACGGTACCTTGTGTGAAGGAACCGTACCCGTCATTCGTATATTTTTTGATGGCCGCCGCCACGTCCACGGCAATGAAGTCCACGTCGCCGTCATTATCGATGTCACCGGCACGCGCATCGTACAAATCGTCCGACGTGCCCGTGATGGCGCTGCCGCCGTACAGTCCGCTTCCGTCGTTGAGATAAATGTCGTGCGTATCGTTGTCGTTGAGGGCGACGTAATCCATATCACCGTCGCCGTCGAAGTCGGCCATGAGGATTTCACGCGTATCGTTGGTTTCCGGCGTCGATGTGGAGAGCGTAAATGCCATCGCGTACACCGTCGCAATGAACTGAACGAAGACGGCAAGCAGGAGCGCCGTGAGCACGTTCGTCACGAATGGTTTCAGCCGATGTGCGTTTTTCACGTGTTTCATGAATTATTTGACGCGTTCCCACCAGATTTCTCCGAGGGGAAGGAGGGAAGAAGTTTTCTGCGTGGTGACGAAACGTTTATTCTGCAGCGCGGTGGAGAGGAATTCCAAGAGCATGCCGCGCGTGAACGGGGTGATCTTCAGCATGCCTTCGTCGCGCCAATTCACTTCCTTGCCGAGCAGTTGACGGCTAATGGCTGCCGAAACGGCGCCTTCCAATTCTTCGGCTCTCTGCGGAGAAAGAGCACTCTGTTGCACGAGTGTCATCAAAAGTGCCGAGGCCATGAGGTCCGATGCGTCTTTGAGATTCAGTGTGTCGCCCGGCAGACGCGTTTCCTGCAGCACGAGTGCCGGAGCGTAGCGCACGAGCGACAGATCAAATTCTTTCAAGCGGTCCTGCGCGCGGTACATCACGCGCGAGGCAAAGGATGCGTCGCGGGGCAAGCCCGAGAGCCTGTCACGAGCGGTCCTCGTTTCGGCGGTGCCTTGAATAACTGCCTTGAGCGCCAGTCCAGCAATCGCCTGTGTGCGCGTATCGGGCGCCAAGCATCCGAAGACGAGCAGGTTGCGCACGGTTTCGAGCATGCTGATGGGTTCATCGATGCCGAGCTGCGTTTGTCCTTTCACGATGCCGAACTCCGTGGGTCTGCGGTTGCCCGGGATGAGCCACAGGATTTGATCGGAGGCATTCTTGATGCCGCGCGTCAGGAGTTCTCTGATGTCGGCATGCCTGGGGTCACCCGGCAGAAGGTCGGTGAACGATACGGCTGTCGAGCGTTCCTCGTGGCGTTCCAAACACGAGCGCACTTTGATTGCCGGGAGATCTTTCAGGAACGTGGCGACGGGCGGTGTTTTCTTCACCGTTTTCGGGTTTTGAATGTCGGGCAGAAGCGAAATCTTTCCGTTGCGGAAGGCGGCGCGTGCAAGAAGCAGCGCCGCTTCGGACGATGTGATGCCTTGGTTGGTCCCCGGTGTTCGGAGGAAGTTTTGAGGCAGTGCACCGATGCTGCGGAGAGCGAAGAAGTCGGTTGCCGTGGCATCATTGGGTTCGATATCGAGGGGCAGGAGTTCGCTGCCGGTTTCCGTTACGAGGGCTTTCGGTACGCGCAGAATGGACGCGACGGCACGCATGGCGTCTCCGCGCGTGATGGGAGACGAAAGATCGGCCGCGGGTCCGATGCTCGTGGAGCGCAGAATGTCCGCACCGGTTCCGAGCAATGAGTAGACCATGAGCGAATCCGCCGTCGCATTCGACGGAACATCGATGGGCACGATGCTTTCGTCGAGTTCTCGTGCCGCGGATTTCAGCTTCAGCGAGAGAATCGCGCGATTCGTTTCCAGCGGAACGCATTGCATGCGCTGCAGCAGCGTGAAGAAATCACCGCGAGTCATGAGTGAACCCGAGAGAGCAATCTTTCCGAGGACGCTCTTGCCGTACGGATCGCGCAGACGCTGGAGCAAAATTTCCGCGTCCGTACCGGGCGTTTCGTTCTCCGGCGCATCGCCCACCGTGAGACACGGCGCGTAGCGGAGCAAGTCGTCGCGGCGGAACGGCAGAGTCACCGTGAGGTTCGTTGCAACGTTCTTGGCCCCCGAAGGTCGCAGCACGATGCCGGTGAGCGTGAGAGCGCCCGTGGCTTTGTATCCGGTTTTGACGAGAGCGCCGCTGTCGAAGAAAATGCTGTAGCCGCGAGGTCCCGAAATCGGAAGGTCGAACACGGCCACACCCGTGGAAGAGAGCAACGCCGTCTTGCGGACCGGCAGTCCGCTGAGCGATGTACCGCTGGCAGTGACTTGCAGTCCTTTGAGCGCCAGTGTCTGCTCGCGTGAGTCGCGTTTGCGGTTGCCGTTCACGTCGCTCACCGCCGAGACGGTGAGACGGTACAGGTCGCCACCCCCGCCGGATTCGTCTTTCGGTTTGAAAATGCGGAAGTCCAAGCCTCCTCCCACGGTCGGCGTGGGGTTCGTGCTGCTCGTGCCATCCGAGGTCGTCGGATTGCACTCCGAATCCAGAACGAACGTACGTTCCGAGCTCCATGCACTCCTGAATCCCGTGTCTACCGCGGCAACGCTCCAGTAGTACGTGTAGAGGTTGGTACAGGGGAGTCCCTTCAGTCCGAACGAGCGGCTTTGTCCGTTCGGCATCAAACGAGTCACGTAGTTCGGTGACGACAGTCTTCCTGACATGATGTTGTTGTAGCCCGACGTCGTTCCGATTCTTACCTGGTACTGCAGGAGGCGCGTGCTCGTTTGTGTGTCGGATCCCGAGCCCCACGACAGTTTGACGATGAGTCCCGCGCCGTTGCTGCCTCCGGACCCACAGCTCGTGAGTCCGCAGCGAACGTATTTGAGGTCGCTCGAGGTGGCGCTGTAGTACGCGATGAGCGGGCGGCTGTCGGCGGTCGGAACGACGAGAGCCGTGAGGCCTTCGTAGTTCGTCTCCGCTCCGATGCTGTCGATCACCGTGATGGTGTTGCCGCCCGCGCACGTGGCGTTGCCGCATTTCACGACCTTCAGTCGGCTGTTCGTCACATCGGTGTAGCTGATGATGGGCATGCCGTCCGCAGCGATGCCGATGGATGGGAAGTAACCGACGTCACCCGTGGAATCCACGGCCGTCAGCGTGTTGCTCGAGGAACACGTGGCGTTGCCGCATTTTGCGACCTTCAGGTTTTTGTTCGTCGAATCGAAGTACGCGATGACGGGCAGGTTGTCGGCGGGAATGGTCATGGATGAATACAGTCCGACGCTCGCCGTGCTGTCCACGGTGGAAAGAGTGTTGCCGGACGAGCACGTCGCGTTGCCGCATTTGGCGAACCTCAAGTTCACCGTGCTTCCGCCGATGACGCTGTAGTAACTGATGGCGGGGAGTCCGTCGGACGGAATCGCGATGCTCGTGTGGTAACCAATGAAATCGTTGATGTTGCCGTCCACCACGACTTGCGTGTTTCCGGACGTGCACGAAGCATTGCCGCATGTGATCACTTCCAAGTCCAAGCTCGCGGAGCTCGATCGATATGCGATGACAGGAAGTCCATCGCTCGTGGCGAAGGCAATGGAAACGTTCAGGCCTTCCGTGCCGCTTGTTCCGATGGCCGTGATCGTGTTGCCGGATGAACACGCCGCATTGCCGCATTTCACGAAACGCAATCTGCTGAGGCCCGAGTACGCGATCACGGGAAGCCCGTCGCTCGGCACGCGGATGGCCGTATTGAATCCGCTCACCGTGCTCAGTACTGCGATGGTGCTCGTGGTGTTGCCGGATGAACACGTGATGTTGCCGCATTTGGTCACTTTCAGAACGTCATTCGTTTCGTCCCAGTAGCTCATGATGGGAAGTCCGTCCGAACCCATCGCCATCGATGAATACTTTCCGATCGTCCCCGTGGATTGAACGGTCACGATGTTGTTGTTGAGGGAGGACACGGTGACGCCGAAGTCCGTGGACGGAGCCGACGGCGCCGTGTTCGCGCTCGTCGCGGCTTGGTCGTTCTTGTAGTGGCGGTTGGCTTGTCCGGAGATGTTGATGCCGTTCGCTTCGATGAAGTCCACGTCGCCGTCGTTGTCGATGTCGCCGGGCGTTTCGTATTTGGTGAAGCGTCCGCCTGCAATGAAGCTCGTGCCGAGCGTAAAGGTTGCGGTGCCGTTGTTCAGGTATGTTTCGGTGCCGCCATCGCCGCTGGCGCTGTAGTCTTCGCCACCGACGAACAAATCCACGTCACCGTCATTGTCGATGTCGCCCTGGCCGATCGCGGTGATCTGAGGGTTTCCCGTCGAGAAGCTGGAGGTGACGAACGAGGTTCCGTCGCCGTCGTTTTTGTAGATCGTCACGTCGGCGCCGTTGCCGAGCGCCATGTCGATGTCGCCGTCACCGTCGAGGTCGGCCGAGATGCCGGCCCCACCGGTCGCGCCGGTGTAGACGGGAATGAACGCACCCGTACCGCTGTTTTTGTAAATTTTTGCACTGCTGCCCACGGCGATGTCCAGGTATCCGTCGCTGTTGAAGTCGGCGATGCCCGCGATGCCGCCGGGGATTGTGGAGTTCGCGGTGGAGAACGTTCCGCTGCCGTTATTGATGAAGATCGTCGATCCGCCGGTCCGTACGATGTCCAGGTCGCCGTCGTTGTCCACGTCCATGAGTCGGATGTCCACCGCAGTGAAGCTGCTCGTGGCCAGCGTGCTTTCGCTGAACGTTCCGCTGCCGTTGTTCGTGTATTTGTAGTAGTTGCCCGTGAGCGTCAACACGATGTCGACGTCGCCGTCACCGTCGATGTCGCCCACGTCCCCGAGCACGTTCAGTCCGTCGGGTCCGAAGTCGGCTTGTGCCGAAAAGGTTCCGTTGCCGTCGTTGAGGTACACGTTGCTGAGGTGCCCGCCCGCGAAGTTCCCGTTGATCGACACGTAGTCCAAGTCGCCGTCACCGTCGAAGTCCGTGGCGAATACGCGTTGCTTGGTTTCCGTCTCACTCGTTGAACTGAAGAGCGTGAAAGTTTGGGCGTACGCCAGGGAAATGAACTGCACGAACGTCACGAGGAACAACACCGTGAGAACGTTCGTTCCCACAATTTCCGTCTTGTACGGCAAGCGACGGCACGTGCGCTCCACGTGAGCCAGATCTTCGGTCTCGATGCGCACGTAGCGCGCGATGAGTTTCCATTCGATGAACAGAACTCCGACGAGAAGCGCCAGAGCCATGCCGAGCAGTGCGCGATCGCCCTGATGCGTGAGCACCATGCCCGTCGTCAGCGCGACGGATGCCGCGACGATCAGAAGCCAGAAATGGCGGGGGGTTTTGGTGTTCAGATATTTGCTGAAATAATCTCTTGATTATAGCACAAATAAGCCGTTTTCTGAAGGGCTTCTCGGGGCCGAAAACACGTCGAAAGGCCCCGTCCGCAGGGCTATCTCATTTCAAAAACCTTACTTCAGCAAACGCTCGACCATTTCCACCAACGACTTGATGGTCATCTCCTTCTTCACGAAGTAGTCATCGACCTTGTACGCCTTGCCGCGTTCGCGGTTGGCCTGGTCGTCGAAGTTCGTGAGGATGATCACCGGAAACCCGCGACCTTCGCGCGGAAGCGCTTCAAGAACGCCGAAGCCGTCCAGGACCGGCATGTTGATGTCCAGGAGCACGAGATCGGGCTTTTCTTTGGCGATGAGATCGAGGGCCTCTTGGCCGTTCGCCGCGGTGCGAACGTCGTAGATGGACGTATCGAATTTGCGGAGATACAGGTCGCGGAGGACCGTATCATCTTCGGCAACGAGGAGTTTGTATTTCGCCATAAGACACATTCTACCTTAGTTTGCTTCTTTTTTCAATGACACTTTTCGGTCATTCGGAGAGTCCGGGGCCGATTTCAGCCTGGATCTGGTCAGAATGAGCAGCCTATTGCCCAATTCCGAGGAGAGCGCTTGCAGCTTTTTGAGGACCGGAGCCGACCAATGGGCGCGCTTCGCTTCGCTCATGCCGTAGATGAGGGCTTTCACGGGATCGCCCTTGAGTCCGAGCCGCGCCATATCCTTGTGAGACGTTTTGTAATTGATGCCGTTTTCCAGGGGGAACGTATTGAAATCGACGACGATGTCGCTTCCTTTGGGTTTCATCATCGCGCGAGAGTTTTCGATTTCGGTACTGTAGATGACGGCGCAGTGGAGACGGTTGATGTCGGCGACCAAATCGATGATCTCCGCTTCCGTCGAAATGGTCAGGGCACGTTTCTCGAACTCCGTGACCTTGTCCTCCATTGCGTCGGCTGCTTCGTAAGCGGCGTCTTCGTAGCTCGGATCCCATGCCGTTGTCGCAGGCTCACTTTCCGTCGGCACGGACTCATCGTTCTTGGAGCGTTCGGGCAGTTCGGCCGCCACGAAAACGCCGATGGCGGCGAGTGCCGCTACGCCCGCCGCGGTGATGGCTCCGCTGTGCACACGGTGCATCCATGTTGTTTCTTTCGTGTGATCATCGCCTCGGTCCGGATTGCCGTTGAGTGATGCAAAGCCTTTCATGATGCATAGAAAACCATACCACTTCTTTTGAGGATATCAATTGAAGTGGTATGGTCTTATAACGGCTCAGGTGAGCCTAAAAACCGATGCGGACGTATTCCTTCATCACGGCTTTGCCGAGGTACTTCTCCACGGTCTGCGCCTGGTCTTTGACGAACGGCTGCGTGAGGAGAGCGTTCTCTTCGCGGAACTTCTTCTCTTTGCCGAGCATGATCTTTTCCAGGATCTCGGCGGGCTTCTTGTCGTTCTTCATCTGTTCCTTCCAGATTTCGCGTTCCTTCGTGACGGCCTCGGACGGAACGTCGGACGAGCGAACGTACTGCGGGTTCATGGCGGCGCCGTGCATGGCGACGTCGGCGGCCTGTTCTTTCGTTCCTCCGTCGAGACCGACGATCACGCCGATCTTGCGGTTGCTGTGGACGTAGGTGCCGAGGACGGGAGCGGACACCTCTTTCACGTCGCCGAGCGAAATGTTCTCACCGAGTTCGAGCACGGCGGCCGGGACTTTCTCGGCGGCGTACGCATCGAAGGCTGCCTTGCCCTTGGCGAGGAGCGTGTCGGCCAAATCTTGGCCGAGCTTGAGGAAGACGTCGGAGCGGCCGACGAAGTCGGTCTCGCAACGGACCTGAACCACGGCGGCCTTATCGCCCTTGGTGGCGATGAAGATGGCGCCTTCGCTCTGGACGCGATCGGACTTCTTCACGGCTTGCGCTTGTCCTTTCTTGCGGAGGATTTCGATGGCGAGTTCTTCATTGCCTTTGGCTTCTTCCAGGGCGTTCTTGGCGTCCAGGATTCCGGCGCCGGTGCGGGCGCGGAGTTTGCCGACGAGTTCTGCGGAGATGGCCATGAGAGGGGAGTGGAAAGTTGAAGTAGAAACGTTGTGTCGATTACTTGTTGGGGACGGCTCCGGCATCGGCCTTGGCTCCGGAGAGCTCGGCTTCGATGGTGGAGAGGATGAGCTGGATGGACTTCACGGCGTCGTCGTTGGCCGGGATGTAGATTTTGAAGTCGTCCGGGTCGGCGTTGCTGTCGCAGATGCCGTAGACCGGAATGCCGAGCTTGCGTGCCTCGAGAACGGCGACGCGGTCGCGGACGGCGTCGATGACGAAGACGGCATCGGGCAGACCCTTCATGCCGGCGACACCGGCGAAACCGATGTCGAGCTTGGCGAGCTCCTTGCGGAGAACGACCTGCTCCTTCTTGGTGTACTTGTCCACGTCACCCGTGCGGAACGACTGCTGGAGATCGAGGTAGTAGCGGATGCGATTCTTGATGGTGGACCAGTTCGTGAGGAGTCCCGGGACCCACTTGTTCGTCACGACCGGCTGCCCGAGAGCCTTGCTGGTGTTCTCGATGGGCTGGAGGGCCTGGAGCTTGGTGGAGACGAAGAGGATCGTCTTGCCCGACTTCTGGAGAGCGCGGAGCTCGTCGCAGGTCTTCTTGAGCGCGGCGTGCGTCTTCTCGATGTCGAAGATGTGGATGCCGCGGCGGACACCGAAGAGGTTGTCTTTCATCTTGGGGTTCCACTTTTCCTTGCGGTGACCGAAGTGGACGGCGGAGGCGATGAGATCCTTGGGTGAAGGAATGGCCATAAAAGAGATAGGGGAATGCTCCTTGAGAAAAGAAGCGAAGTGAATGAGGCGGAAATGAAAATCCTTGGGGTCAACTCACCGACGTCTTCTCGCTCGTTGCGGAGGATTTCCCTTTCGGGACCAGGACCGCGCGATCAGTCGATGAGGAAGTACTGCACGTTGCAGCCGCGTATTTATACAGTCAGGAAGGGGTCTGCGCAAGCCGTTCAGCACGAAATCCTCTTCAGGAGCTCGTCGATCGTCAGGCGTTCCTGCTTCAGCGTATCGCGGTCGCGGATCGTGACGGTGTCTTTCTCGCCCTGGGCCGTATCCTCGCCGAGCGTGCCAAAGTCCACGGTAATGCACTTGGGCGTGCCCACTTCGTCCTGTCTGCGGTAGCGCTTTCCGATGCTTCCGGTGACGTCGAAGTCCACCGTGAGATCCGTCGATTGTACAATTTTGTTGTACAAGTCTTGGGCCTTGGCAACGAGGTGTTCCTTCTTGGAGAGCGGCAAAATGGCGTAGTCATTCGGAGCCATGGCAGGCACGAGTTTGAGGACCGTGCGCGTGTCGTCTTCGGCGAGCTTTTCTTCCTCGTACGCATCGAGCAGCAGGGCGAGCACCGTGCGCGTGAGACCGAAGGTCGGCTCCACCACGTACGGCAGGAATTTCTTCTTCGGATCGTCGGGGTCGGTGTAGCTCAAATCTTGTCCGCTGAATTTGGAATGCTGCGCAAGATCGAAATCGGAACGGTTGGCGAGTCCGTACAGTTCGCCCCAACCCCAGGGATACTTGTACTCGATGTCGATGGTGCGGCTGGAGTAGTGCGAGAGTTCTTCCTTGGTGTGTTCGCGGACGCGCAGACGCTCGGGAGAAAGTCCGATGTCCAGGCACCACTGCCACATGGTGTCCTTCCAACTCTCGAAATGTTTCGCTTCGGTTCCGGGCTCGATGAAGTACTCGATTTCCATCTGCTGGAACTCGCGCGTGCGGAACGTGAAGTTGCCGGGTGTGATTTCGTTGCGGAACACCGTGCCCACTTGCGCGATGCCGAACGGCAAACGTTTTCGCAGCGTCTGAGCGACGTGTTTGAAGTTCACGAACATGCCTTGCGCCGTTTCGGGGCGAAGGAAAATATCGGCTCCCTGGCCCTCCACGACGCCTTGTTCGGTTTTGAACATCAGGTTGAATTTCTTCGCGACGGTCCAATCGACCTTGCCGCACGAGGGACACTTGATCTTCTCGGCCATCATCATCGGCTGCACTTGGTCGAGCGTCAGAACCGCTGCACCTTCCACGCCGATTTTTTCTTCCAAGAGCTTGTCGCCGCGGAAACGTTCCTTACAGCTTTTGCAATCGACCATCGGGTCGCCGAAGTTGCTCACGTGTCCGCTGGCTTCCCAGACTTTGGGGTTCATCAGAATTCCCGTTTCGATGCCGACCATGTCTTGGCGCTGGCGAACGAAGCGGTTCCACCACAGTTTCTGCACGCGGTTTTTGATGGCGAGTCCGAGCGGGCCGTAGTCCCAGGTGTTGGCGAGTCCGCCGTAAATGTCGGAACCCGGAAAGATGAGTCCGCGACGCTTGCAGAGAGACACCAGTGAATCGAGAGTTGTGGCGGGCATGAAGAGACGAGCGGGTAGCGGTTGGCGGGTAGGCTAGTTCGTGACTTTCACTTTGGCGGAGCCTTCCATCATGGCGGCGGAGCTCGAGGAGGACTCGAACATGCCGGCCTCGCTGGATGACGAGGAGCCCGTGACGGAGCCTTCGGCAGGCATCATCGCCGACATTTGCGTATACAGGTAGTAACCGATGCCAATGGCGATGGCGATACCGATAAGGGCGACGAGGGCTTTCTTCATGCAGTGCTTGGGGAAAAGTGCGTGGCCATCATAGAGGCCAAGGTCTCGGTCTCCAAGTGCCCGAAAGACGTTTTCAACAAGCCAAAAAAATGATATAATCAGAGGATTATCTTTATGCAACTCCTTGCGATACTCCTCGCCATAGGCTGCGCGCTCGTCCTGATTCGCATCTGGACGGGAGCGATGAACGTGGGCGCCGTGGAGGAAGAGTCGCTTGCGAGCGTGGAGGCCAGACATCCGTACTTGCCGAAGGTCGGAGCCATCGCGGCATCGGTCGTCATCGCCGCGATTCTCTTCACGCTCTCGCTGAAGTACGGACGAAACACGTCGCTCGCATCGCTCACGGGAACCTCCGCGTACCTGCGCACCGCGGTCGTGTTCCTGCTCATCATGGGATTCGGTTTCTTCGATCGCTACGCGTGGAAGGGCGGGAAGGATCGTAAGAAATATTTCTACGCGTTCGTGCTCGGCACGCTCGTCACGTGGATTCTCATCGCGTTCAAGCGCGCGTTCTTCGAGACGGGCGTGGGACAAGATCCGTTCCTCATGGCGCTCGGCATGACGTGCGTCGTCATCGGATGGAAGTTCCTGTTCGGTCCGTGGAGCGCCAGCATCAAGGCAACCGTACTCGGCACGTTCTTGCTGTGGGTGTGTTACGCCATCCTGCGGTACGAAACGGGAGCGCAGCTTCTTGCCACCGGCATCGCCGCGGTCATCGCGCTCATTCCGGTCGTCATTTGGTGCCGACTCTTCTTGGGTTACCACAAAGAACGGATCAGCGTCGTGATCCTGGCGTTCTTCGCCGGCATGCTCTCCACGGTGCCGATCCTTTTTTACAACGAACTCATGAAGCGGGGCATCGAGCTCAACTTCTTCCTGTTCAAGATCACGCCGATCAGTTTCGGCGATTCGTCCCAGGACTTCGTCAGTGAAAGCATTTTCAAGAACACGACGGGCTCGACGTCCATCGTGCTCGCCACCCTCACGACATACCTCATCGTCGGCGTCATCGAAGAGATCAGTAAATTCTGGGTGCTCCGTCACAGCAGCCGCGACTTCTTCCGCTCCATCGACGACACGCTCCAGCTCTCCATCGTCGTGGCGCTCGGGTTCGCCTTCGCCGAAAACTTGGCCAACCCCACGTACTTCGTGGGCTTCGTCACGAACTATCTGCTGCAGCCTCCGTCGCCGTTGTGGGGCATGTTCATCGGAGCGGTGTTCGGCCGCGCCGTGCTCACGACCATGGTGCACGTGCTCTCCACGGGTGTCATGGGTTACTTCTTCGGACTCGCGTTCTTCGCCTCGCCACTCATCCGCGATCAATTCAAAGACGGCAAACGTCATCCCGTCATGACCATGATCCATCAAGCCCTGAGCATTCGCACCGAAGCGGTGTATGCCAGAACGCAGCTCCTCACGGGTGTCTTTTGCGCCATCGTCATTCACGGCATCTTCGATTTCATCGTCACGCTTCCGGACGTTCTTCCGGGTCGACCGCAAACCGTCGGAGCAGTGCTCGGACTCGCACCGTCGTCGTTCCTCCACAGCATCGGCATCACGATGTTACCCGCACTTCTGTACGTGGTGGGCGGATTCTGGCTGCTCAGTTACTTGTTCATGAAGAAGGAGGACATGAAGGAATACGGCGCCGTCGTGGAGTCGCAGTCGTTCGTCCAGTAGTCTTATGCGTTTCTTAATGTGGGACGTGCTTGTTTTGCCTTGTGGCAAGCGTCTGCCGACATTGTGATCACCGCATCGGTGCGGTACGATGTCGCAACATTCTCACCCCCGTTTTCCATGAAGAATCTTCGGTCATTCGTCGTTTCGATTTCTTTGACGGCGTCACTCGTGGTGCCCTCGGCACTTCTGGCCGCACGTCCCCTCAGCACCATCGTGGATACGTCGGCAGCGACGGTCAGTCGCGCCAACTTCCTCACGTGGGCGTTCGAGGCGTTCGAGCTACCGAAAGAAAACTCCGCCTGCCAGCTGCCCTACGTTCGTTACCCGAAGGGACTCAAGGCCACGCTCTGCGCCGCTCAGGCAGAGGGGGCGCTGGATGTCTTCGGACGCGGCAAGCAGTACGTCCTCAACCAGCCCATCACGCGCGGCGAAGCACTGCAAGTCGTCACCGCACTCACGAACAAGCAGGAGGACGCGGACACTTCGGCATTCAAAGACATCAAAGACGATCTCGACCGCAATGCCGTCATGAACGCCATCGTCCTCAAGTGGATGGTTCCGGCCCGCGCCAACTCGTTCGGTCTCGCGACCAAGCTCGCCGGAGCCGAGGCACTCTCGCTCCTCGAGTCCGCCGCCAAGGACGTGAATCGCAGCACCAAGACCATCACCATTCAGTTCGGCGGCAGCCCTTCCTTGGACACCGAGCTCCCGAAGAGCGATCTCATGAACGCGATTTGGCAGCTCCTCACGAAGGATTACCTGTACCAGGACAAACTCAGCGAGGAAGAGGCCGCGTACAAGGCGCTCGAGGGCATGGTGGATTCGCTCAACGATCCGTACACCACGTTCTTCCGCCCCGCCGGAGCCGAGGATTTCCAGCAGCAGATCAAAGGAGAGCTCTCCGGCATCGGAGCGCAGATCGATGAGAAGGACGGCGACATCATCATCGTGGCTCCGCTCCCGGGTTCTCCGGCCGAGCGCGCGGGACTCGTCATCGGCGACATCATTTTGGAAGCCAACGGCGTCAGTCTCCACGGCCTCGGTACGGACCGCGCCGTCACGTACATCCGCGGTGAGCGCGGCACGACCGTGAAGCTCAAGCTTCGCCGCGGCGGATCGGAGATCACCGTGACCGTCACGCGTGACAGCATCTCCATTCCGGAGATCCAGGTGAAGTGGCAGGGCGACATCGCCGTGGTGCAGCTCATCCAGTTCGGTGAGACCACCGAGAAGCGCATCCGCTCCATTTTCAATGACATCGCCGTCAAGAACCCCAAGGGCGTCGTTCTCGACCTCCGCAACAACGGCGGAGGACTCCTCACTGCAGCCGACGTGCTCCTCAGCAGCTTCGTGCCCCGCGGCACGGTCGTCGCCAAAGTGAAGAGCCGCACCGAGACCACCGAAGAGAAGACGCAAGACGAGCCCGTGCTCACACCCGGTACCAAAGTCGTTGTGCTCGTGAACAAGGGTTCGGCCAGCGCCTCCGAAATCGTCGCCGGCGCACTCCAAGATCTCAAGCGTGCAACCATCGTCGGTTCGCAGACCTTCGGCAAGGGTACGGTGCAGGAAGTCATCGGATTCCGTTCCGGTGAAGCCATCAAGCTCACCATCGCCGAATGGTTCACGCCGCTCGGACGCACCATCAACGGCACCGGCATCAAGCCCGACGTCGTTCTGGAGTCCACGGATCGTGACGAACAGCTCAAGCGCGCACTCGAGATTTTGCGCTAGGCATCGGTCGTTTCAACATTGTCTGACAGGCGGGTAGCGGGTAGAAGGTAGCGGGTGGAATCTACCCGCCAACCGCTACTCACCACCCGCCTTTTATGTCTCGTATCATCCTCGCCTCGGCCAGTCCTCAGAGAAAAACTCTTCTCGCGGGTCTTGGCGTGCGGTTCGATGTCATCGCCAGTACTGTCGATGAAGACGGGCATCCCGTCACGGAACCCGTGGAGCGTTCCGCCGAACTCGCACGGCTCAAAGCCAAAGACATCGCCGCAAAGAATCCCGGAGCCGTCGTCATCGGCTGCGATACGCTCGTCGTGGCTTCGGACGGCACGCTCCTGGAAAAGCCCCGGTCACCCGCGGACGCCAAGCGCATGATCGCGCTGCAGAGCGGCAAGACATCCGTCGTTCACTCGGCACTCTGTGTCATCGATGCCAAGGGCAAGGCGCATGAAGGAGTCTCGTCCTCCGACGTCACGTTCAAGAAGCTCAGCGACAAAGACATGGAGTGGTGGATCGGTACGGGTCTTTGGAAAGATCGCTCCGGCGCATTCCAGATCGATGGACTCGGCCAGCTCATGATCGCCGATATCAAAGGGGATTGGACGAGCATCGTCGGGCTGCCTGTGTTCCTGCTCGGGCGGTTGATGGAGGAGGCGGGGGCTCGCATTGGATAGGAGATAACGAGCGGATAGCGGCTTGCGGGTAGCGGGTAGAAATTTGTCATGATGAAAACGAGGCAGCTACCCGCTACTCGCTATCCGCCACCCGCTTTTCATATACACGGTAAAAACAGAAGTCTTCCTCCAGGCTACAGCCCCTTCACCTTCCACGTCCCCGCTGCCGAACTCCAAGGATAGTCCTTTGGCGTATCCGCCAGCCCCGCTTTGAACGGTTTGTCGTGCATGTACGTCAGTTTCTCCTGCGGCTTTGTGGGCATACGGAGGTCGTAATGTTCCTCGAAGAACGCTCCGGTGCCAAGCTGGAACGATAAACCCGTTCTGTAGTCATTCATCAGTTCCTTGATAGTCGAGGGTTTGTGCACCGTGAGGAGCAAGTGGATGTGGTCGGGCATCACGACGAAGCCGAACAGGTCGAAGCTGTGCTTCTTCATCAGTTCGTACGCGTAATCGATGGCCTTCTTGGCGAACTGCGGATGAATGAAGACTTGTCTTCTGTGCCACGTGTTCAAACTGATGAACATCGGCACGCCGTTCATGATGACCTTTCGTTCGAGCATGTGGAGATCGTAGCACGTCAAAAAAAGACCAAGGCACCGTACGTCCTTCTCAAATTACATGTTGGAGTAGAACTGATTCTTCACGTTCTGTGCGCGGAAACCTTCGCGCTTGAGAGCACGAATGCGCTGCAGACGCTTGGTCAGCTTCTTTACGTGAGTCCTGCGCTTGCGGAGAACTTTTACGATGCGGGCCTCCTGGGTCTGCTTTTTGAAGCGACTCTGGAGACGCTCGTTCGATTCCTCGCCTTTTTTGATAGCAAATACGGCCATAAAGCTGGCCTAGAGTAAGGGAGTCGGCCTTGTCGCGCAAGTCCAAAAGGACGGCCTTACATCGTCATGGATGTCGGATTCCTGTCGCCCAGGATATCCGGCCACGGAATGAGGGGGGATTCGATCAGTCCTTCTTTCTCGGCCTGCAGGGCTTCCACGATGCGTTTGGCCAGCTGGACGTTCGTAATAAGGGGGATGCCTCGGTCGGTGGCGATGCGGCGGATGAAGTAACCGTCGGTCTTTTCCGTGGAAGAGCTGTGCTGCGGGATGTTGATGACGAAGTCCACGCGCTTGCTCTCCAGGTATTCCTTGATGTTCGGGCTCCTGGGTTCGGAGATCTTATAAAGGAGGGAGCTCGGGATATCGCGTGACGTGAGGAATTCGTGCGTGCGTCCCGTGGCGCAGAACGAGAAGCCGAGAGACTTGAGAATCTCGATCGTGGGGAGCAGCGCGATTTTGTCTTCCAGCTTTCCGATGGTGATCAAAATATTCTTCCTCGGCGACACGAATCCGATCGCTTTGAGCGAGAGCAAGAGTGCCTGTTCCATCGTCATACCGAAACATGCCACTTCTCCCGTGCTCGCCATTTCCACACCCAAGCGCGGGTCGGCTCCCTTGAGACGTGTGAAGCTGAACTGCGCGGCCTTCACGCCCACGTGATCCAAGTCCAGCGTCTGGTACTTGAGGTGTGTCGGGGCTTTCTTGAGCAGCGCCTCGGTTGCGAGCTTGGCGAAGTTCACGCCCGTCACCTTGCTCGCAAAGGGGAAGCTGCGGCTGGCGCGGAGGTTGCACTCGATCACCTTGAGACGGTTGTTCTTGGCGATGAACTGAATATTGAACGGACCCGAGATGTTCAAGCTCTTCGAGATCTTCTTCGCGATGACCTTCATGCGGCGGAACGTCTCGATGTTCACGCGCTGCGGCGGGAGCACGATCGTTGCGTCACCCGAGTGCACGCCGGCGTTCTCCACGTGTTCGCCGATGGCGTAGAGGAGCAGTTTTCCGTCCTGCGACACGCCGTCGAAATCGATTTCCTTGGCATCGGTCTCGAATTTGGAAATGACGACGGGTGCTTCTTTGCTGAGTTCCGTCGCTTCCTCGATGAATTCCTTCAAGTCCTCTTCGTTCATCACCACGGTCATGGCGGCACCCGACAGCACGTAGCTCGGGCGTACGATGACGGGGAAGCCCACGGTCTTGGCGAATTGCTTGGCAGAAGCCAGGTCGGCGAATTCCTTCCACTCGGGCTGGTCCACGCCGAGCTCATCGAGCAGGCTGCTGAACTTGTGGCGATCTTCGGCTTTGTCGATGTCCGTCGGCGAGGTGCCCAGAATCGGCACTCCTTCTTTGGCGAGCTTGAGCGCGAGCGAGTTCGGGATCTGTCCGCCCATGGAGACGACGACACCTTCGGGCTTCACGAGGCGCACGACGTCCATCACGCGCTCGAGCGTGAGTTCATCGAAGAACAACTCGTCGCACTCGTCGTAGTCCGTGCTCACGGTCTCCGGGTTGCTGTTGATCATCGTCACTTCGTAGCCCTGCGCCATGAGTTCACGCACCGACTGCACGCAGCACCAGTCGAACTCCACGGACGAACCGATGGAGTACGGCCCGCCGCCGATGACGATGGCGCGCGGTTTCTGGCCCGCACCCTGTTCGAATTTCGTGTCGCTCTCTTTGGCGTTGTACGTCATGTACAAGTAGTTCGTCTGCGCGGGGAATTCGCCGGCGAGCGTGTCGATCTGCTTCACGCACGGGACGATCCCGAGCTTCAGGCGTTCGGCCGTCACCTCTTCCTCCTTCTCTCCGCGGAGGATGGCGATGGATTTGTCCGAGAATCCGCACCGCTTGGCCTTTTCCACCAGGTCGTACTCCAGCGTCTTGGATTTGCTCTGGAACACTTCGTGCTTCACGTCGGCGCAGTGCTTGATGCGCTCGAGGAACCATCGATCGATGCCCGTGAGAATGTTGATCTCCTCGGGCGTCCACTCGGCGGCGAGTGCCTCGGCCACCGCGAAGATGCGACCCGGGCTCGGGATTTTCATTTCATTCTTCAGTTCCTTGTGCGCGATTTTCACGGGAGCGGGGAAGAGCCCCGCGGCACCGATGTTGAGCATGCGCGTGGCTTTCTGCAGAGCTTCCTCGAACGTGCGGCCGAGTGCCATCACTTCGCCGACGGACTTCATCTCGGTGCTGATCTCCGTACTCACGAAGTTGAATTTCTTCAGGTCCCAGCGCGGCATCTTGATGGCGACGTAGTCGAGCGACGGTTCGAAGTCGGCGCACGTGACCTGCGTGATGGAGTTCTTGATCTCGGGGAGCGAGTACCCGAGTGCGAGCTTGGCGGCCACGAATGCCAGCGGGTAACCCGTGGCCTTGGAAGCGAGAGCCGAACTGCGGCTGAGGCGCGCGTTCACTTCGATGACGCGGTACGTGCGGCTCTTGGGGTGCAGTGCGTATTGGATGTTGCACTCACCGACGATGCCCAGGTGGCGGATCACTTTGAGGGCGATGGAGCGGAGCATCTGGTAATCCTCGTTGTCGAGCGTCTGGCTCGGAGCCACGACGATGGATTCACCCGTGTGAATGCCGAGCGGGTCGATGTTCTCCATGTTGCAGACCGTGATGCAGTTGTCCGTGCAGTCCCGCACCACTTCGTACTCCAGTTCCTTCCAGCCCGTCAGATCTTCTTCCACGAGAACCTGCGGCGATTCCACGAACGCGACTTTCAGAATTTCATCGGCCTTCTCTTTTGTACCTGCTCTGCCGCTGCCTTTGCCGCCGAGTGCGAACGCGGCGCGGATCATCACGGGCAAGCCGATTTTTTCCACGGCCTTGCGCGCTTCGTCCAGAGATGTGCAAGCGATGGAGCGGGGGACCGAGACATTGATGGCATTGAGTTCGGCGTTGAAGAGCGCGCGGTCTTCCGTTTTTCTGATGGCATCCACGGACGTACCGAGGACTTTGACTCCGTATTTGGCCAGAATTCCCTGCTCCTCGAGCGCGACGCCGCAGTTCAGTGCCGTCTGTCCGCCGAAGCTCAGCGCGATGGCATCGGGCTTTTCGGCGACGATGATCTGTTCCACGAACGATGGTTGCACGGGCAGGAAGTACACGCGGTCGGCGAGACCCCAGCTCGTTTGGTTCGTGGCGATGTTGGGGTTGATGAGGACGACGCGCTTCCCTTCCTCTTTGAATGCTTTGATGGCCTGGCTGCCCGAATAATCGAACTCGCCGGCCTCGCCGATTTTGAGTGCGCCCGATCCCAGGAGCAGAATCGTCTTGATCTCCGGAGCGCCGGATTTTTGAAAATTAGCACCCCCGTCCTGAGCGGACGACTGGGCGCCGATGTTCGGAGCGCTCGTCATGTCTGCGAGATGGTAGCGATGCCGAGGTCGGTATGCAAACGTCGTTTTTTCAGCGTCCGAGTCGGTCGCTCCATTGATGCAACATCTCGCCGACGGACCTCAGCCAGCGAACCAGTCTTGTCGTCCATGCATGTTCGATGTCCCAAATTTCCTGGGGGACTTTCGCGTACACGTCCTCCAGCTCGCAGCGAAGACCCATCGCGGTGTACTCCACATGCTGGGGTTCGGGTTCGTAGACCGCGGCACCGAGCGCACTCAAATGAACCGCCGCGAGCAACTTTGCGCGTGTCGCGCACACCTGTTGATAGCATGATTGTGCGGCATGATGGTCGGTGACGGCATCGATCAATTCCGGAGAATTGAGATGCGGATACTTCAACCTCTTCTCGCGTCGATCTTTGGACATCGTGAGCAAACGAATGGCTTCCAGGGCCGCAACTTGAATTTCCACAAATGCCTCGTTGATCTGCCGGACCACGAATTCCTGCTCCGGTGTTTTCGCAATTTCATCGGGCCTCATCACGGTGACGGCGTTCGGTCGCTTCAGTGCATTCGGATCGATGTCGCTCCACCGAACCAAGCCCGTGGCGCTGCGTTGCCTGAACTCCTTGAGCACGATGAATTGATGTCCCCTCGGATGGACCGGCAGTTCATCGTCGGCGCCGTCGGGATTGCGGATGGCGATGCCGTGGAACGATGCGATCTCACGTTTGTTGATGCCGACGAATTCTTCGTACACCGGTTCCATGAATTCTTCCCATCCCCACTCTTCCAGGAATGCGGGAATGCGCTCCGATCGCTGTTCCACGGGAATGCTTTCAAAAAGTTTCCGCGCAAGCTCCGTCGTCGGCCTGCCTCCGCGGGCATCGATGGCGGTGAGCGCCTCGTAGTACCGTTGAGCGCGCGGAACGTCGGCATTCGGTGTGTCTGATTCGCGTTCCGGCATGGTGCGATCGTACAATATTTCGATGTGCTGTCCATATTTCTCCGTTGAGTCTGAGAGCCATCCATTGCAAATTCGTCCCTTTGCAGGCTTCAAACAATGGTGTTTTTCTGCTACAATAAGCGGATTTATTCACACACAAACACACACGTCATGTACCTCGAATTTCTCCGACTTCGATTGTATCCGGCAGCGGTCGTCATGACGTCCATGGTCGGTTCGCTCGTGTCTCCGGTGTATGCGGCTGAAAAACCTTTCGTGCAGGAATTCGTGGTGACGGCCTACTACTCGCCGCTTCCGGGACAAAGCGCATACTTTCGCGGCGACTACGAGGAAGAGATTGAATTCAATGGCAAAGGAATCGCCGGAGCCGATGGAACGCCCGTCTATGCCGGAATGCTCGCCGGTCCTCCGACGTACGATTTCGGAACAGTCGTCGATTTGCCGGGGCTCGGTATCGGCACCGTGCATGACCGCGGCGGCCGCATCGTGGAGTGGGGAGACGATCTTCATCGCATCGACATTTGGATGGGTTCCGGTGAAGAAGGTCTGGCGCGCGCCTTGGCATGGGGTGCTCGTCGCATCAAAGGAACCGTCTATCCCGTAGGAAGCCAGGCTCCCGGAGAACGCATGGATCTCTCCATCGTCCCCGTCGATCTGTCGTTGCTCGCTTCGCTTCCCAGGCCGGATGCATCGACGATGCTGCTTGCCGCCCAGAGCGGAGATAAGTCGTCCGGTGCCCGCAAACTTCAGGAGATACTCAGGGATCAGGGATATTTTGATGAAGAGCCCAATGGATTTTTTGGGCCAGCAACGCAGGCGGCTCTCAAGAAATTTCAGCAAGAAAACGCCATTTCCGGAGACGGAACGGCCGTCGACACCATGACGGTAGCCGCACTTCTGAGCTCCACGCAGTTGACGGATAAAAATCTGCCCGCGCTGAACGTCGGTCTTGCCGAAGGCGGCAACGGCACCGATGTGAAGCAAGCCCAGAAGTTGCTCCGCTACTTGGGTTACTATCGCGGCCGTACGGACGGCGAGTTCGATCATGACATGAGGCAGGCCGTCGTTTCGTTCCAGATGGACAGAGGCGTCATCGAGCATCGCACCGATGAAGGAGCGGGTCGCATCGGGCCGGTTACCAAAGCCGCCGTTCTCAAGGCGTGGAAAGGAAAAGTCGTTGCAGCGAAGGCCAAGACACTCGCTGTAAAAATGACCGTTGCCGCGAAAGTGAAAGATGAGGGTATTCCGGGAAAGCAACTTTCAAAAGGAAGCAAAGGAAAAGACGTCAAAACGCTTCAAGCGTTCTTGTCAGGCCGCGGCTATCTGAAGTCGTCCGACATTACGGGGACATTCGGTCCTCACACCGAAAGGGCGCTTATCGCGTATCAGATTGACAGAAAAATCATCGCGACTGCGAGAGCGAAAGGAGCGGGAGTCTTCGGTCCGGCGACCAAAACATTCGTACATTCCGAAGCACTGGACGTTGCCTGGAAATCGGTGCGTGCCGATGGAATCAAGGCCCTCTAACTGTGCTACAGTCACCGAGTCATGCGCTTTGCCGCTGCTCTCGTCATCGGTTCTCTTCTGTGCCCTTTTTCCGCATTTGCTGCGGAAAATTCCATGACGCGAGCCGAAGGATTCGAGCTCATTTGGAAGAGCACGAGCCGTCCCGTCGAGAGCACGCGCGAAACTCCGTATGCGGACGTCAAAAAGGGAAGCACGGGGTACGACGTCATCACGTACGCCAAAGCACGCGGACTCCTCGATGACTCCGTGGAGAATTTTTATCCCGATTCACCCATCGCTCCGTCCGATGCTCTCCGATGGATTTTCCGCACGCGCAGCGTGGAGCCGCTCGATGCGAACGGCGGTCGCTTGCTTTCCAAGCTTCCGGAGCCCGAACAGGTGCCCGCGCTCGCCGAGCACTACGGCATTTCGTACGACACGGAGGCATCATCGATGACGAAAGAGCAACTGCTTGCGCTCATGCGCACCGTCGATGCAAAGCTCATGGCCGAGGAACACGAAGTGAGCCTCTACTCCGAGAAATTCCACGGCAAAGGCACGGCGTTCGGCGAAGGGTTCGACATGTACGCGCTCACCGCCGCGCACCGCACGTTCCCCGGCAACACGCTCGTGAAAGTCACGAACGTGGAAAACGGCAAGAGCGTCGTCGTGCGTATCAACGATCGCGGACCGTACGTCCAAGGTCGCGACATGGACTTGAGCTTGGGTTCGTTCACCACCATCGCGGAACGGAGCAAAGGAGTGATCCGGGCTACGTTCGAGCGTCTCGGTGATTCGAATGTCGTCGGAGGTTGCGAGGACCGTCGTTCGCAGCAACGCATCACGAGGGACGTCCGCTTGCGCCCCGGCATCCCGCACTTCTTCGCACTCGGCAGAACGCTGTCACTCAGCTCCGACAGTTCCTTCGTCGTTCGCAACGTCGTCTACCCCGACGGCACGCGGACCGACGTGCAGACGTGGGTCACGAAAGGAGAATCGTTCGACATCACGCCCAGCATCCCCGGTTTCTACCGCTTCATCGTGGGTACAAAGGAAGGCCGTGTACGCGAAATGACGATGCAAACCGTTGATTGCGGCTCTGCGGAGGGTTCTTGATAAAAATTAAAAAAAGTGTTATAATAATATAAACTACAAACAACACACAATGCTCGCCACACCCGTTTTGACCGAGGCAGAAGCAACGTCGCTCTACGATGCGATGATGCGTCCGATCAACGACGATCTCGTTTCGGCCAATATTCAGGCATCGATGAAGCGTCGTCCGAATGAGACCGACGATGAATTTGAGCTCCGCATGCAGGACTACGACGGTGCGTTCTTCATCTTTGAGCGCGCACTGGAAGACGCCGAATCCGACGAGAATGTGGAAGGCTCGATTTTGGCTTCAATTCGCCACAATGCGAAGATGCAATCGAGTCAGTCTCGTGACGACATGCACCTCAAATCCATTGAAGATCAAATTTCCTAATCCTTTTTATGCCGAACTTTCCCCGCTCCGGTCCCGACGGTTTCCGTCGCGACATCCGTGATGAAGCACGCTCCCGCGGTGACCGCGAGCAGCCCGTCGATTTCCGAAGCCTCCGCGATGAAGCAAGTTCACGCACCGGTTTTTCAGCCGGTCGTCGCAGCGTCCGTGACGAAGCAAATTCCCGCGGCACCGAAGGCGTACCTGAAGGTTCGGCCAAGGGTGGTCGCAGCATCCGCGATGAAGCTCGAAACCGCATGCTCGGAACGTTCCGTTCCGGGAGGGGCAATATCCGCGAGGAAGCTCGTCTGCGCGGCAACGGCAGGGAATCCGTCATCGGACGAGAGGCGAGGGAGCGCGCTCCGCGCAGCCGCATCAGTTTGGAAGCACGTCAGCGTGAACTCGTCGGAGGAGTGCGTAACCGTCTTCGTGACGGCGACGTTCTCCGCGGAGAAGCGGCTTCACGTCGTGCCATGGATGCGTTCCATCTCGGCCCCACGAGCAGAATGAGCTTGATGGAAGACTACGCCGTGTGGCGCGACACCGCCGATTACGGACCGCGTCGCATGTACGGCGCTCCCGTCGACACCTTCCTCCCGGGGTACCGCGAGGCGATGTTCGAACGTCAGCGTTTCGTGCGCTACCAAATGGAAGCCGAAGCCCGCCGCTACACGTGGGCCAGGAACAACATGGAGCTGGCTCGCTGGCAGTCCAGAAGCCGCGCCACCGCTCGTTTCGCCATGGGTCCGTACTTCGATTTCGACCGCGCGTTCCGTCCGTACCTCAGCGCCACCGATGTGGCCTACCGAAGCCACGTGAACAGGAACGGCGCCGACTACATTTCGCCGTCCGGCAACTACTCGGTGCTCCCGATGCGGGGCAGCGGCCGACAGGGCATGTACCGATTTGCCCCGCCTCCGGCTCCTGCGTACGGCATGGATGACGGGCCGTTCGAAGACATCATTTAACATATTGCCTTCATCGCTATGGCAAACATCGACATCGCCATCGAAAAGATTCCCCGCCCGGACATTCCGGGAGGACTCGAAGTCTATGACAACATCATGGGCGAGATCGATGAAGATCTGACGAGCAAGGGTTCAAAGAAGTTGGATGAG
Organism: uncultured Candidatus Peribacteria bacterium; assembly: GCA_964611095.1. GTDB lineage: Bacteria > Patescibacteriota > Gracilibacteria > Peribacterales > Peribacteraceae > CAZKJL01. Next base: position 79,927 of record CAZSWJ010000002.1, on the reverse strand, counting down.
AAATATAAGAACGAAACTCCGGAGCAAACCAAAGCGCGCGCCGCTCGGTACGACGCCGCACGAGACGAATACGATCGTCGTTACGAGGCATGGAAAACGCAGAAGCAAGGCGAGGTGTACAAAGCGATTCACGGCGCGTATGAACTCACCGAGAAAATCGATCGCGCCAAAGACGAGGCTCCGGTCATCGATAAACTTGAGAAAGAAATGAGCATTCCCACCAAGACCCTTGCTGCCTAACACATTTCCTTCACGGCTTGTCTTTGCGGAGAATCGCTTGTGCTTCATCGTTTCTGAAAAGGGACCATCAATGAATTCCGCGCCCGAAAATTCCGCGGCTCCCACCCAAAAAGATTCGCTGAAAGGGGTCGAGAAAGCTGATATCTTGAACGGTCTTGCGGTTACCGATTTGATCAGCCCGCGTCGTGATCATGCGATACAAACGTCGAACACGATGAATGGCGGACTCGATAAGGCCAAAAATTTCTGCGGTACGTTCGGTGTCGATCCGTTCAACGGAAACGAAGCTGTGCGGCAAACGGGAAACAACGTCGCCGACGGCATCGATGCCGGTGGCAAATTCGCAGGCGATACGGTGAGAAAAGGCGGAGCAGTCTTCGGTCCCGGCGGCGAGGCTCTCGGCAATGCCGCGGCCACGGGTATCGAAGGAGTCTCGGGCGCACTCAGCGCTCCGTTCCGCGGACCGGGAAAGGCTCCCGCCTCCGCTCCGAGTGACGCACTCGCATCACCCACGGCAGCCGCCGGAGAAGAGGCCCCGTCCGTCGTTCCCGACCCCGTCGACGTTCTGAATTCCACCCCGAGCGGTTCCATTGATGCGGGCAAAACCGCTTCCGATCTTGCACCCGAAGCCGCTCTCGCCGATGCCGCTCCCGCGGACGTGGCGTCCGCACCCGGTGACATTTTGGGCAGCGTGGCTCCCACCGCGCCCGCATCCGCCGCAGGTTAAAACCGAGTTTTGCAGCCGTTTCACAGCGGCTCCAATGAACCGATTGGCTGTATTTCAAGCCGTTTTTCTGCTATAATACAAAGATTATTTCTTTATAGTACATTCCCGACGTGATCACGATTCTCCGCCTCCTGTTTTGGCCCCTGCTCCTCGGAGTCATCTCCGTCGTCTCGTTCGTGTTTCGCCTGGGTTTCTGGGGACATTTCGGCGCATGGATCATCGCAAGTCCCGTCGAGAACATCCTCATCGTCGCTTTCGTCGTCACGTTGATCTATTGGTCCATCGGAGCTTTCCGCGGGACGTACGCCGTCATGGCCGGCAAAAAGCTCGTGTCCATGAAAGTCATTCTGCCGCGGAGCGACAGCAAAATGGATCAGGAGAAGCGCACCGAAAAAGATTTCAAAGAGAAGATCGGCATCATGGAACAGCTGTTCCGTGCATTGAACGAAGTGAAAGACCTCACGTTCTGGCAGTCGATTCACTTCGCGATTTTCCGCTACATCACGATTTCGTTCGAAATGTACGTGGAGGACGGACTCATCACGTTCTACGTTCTGTGCCCCAAGCACCTCACGTCCATCGTCGAAAAGCAGATCACGTCGTTCTATCCCAACGCGGAAGTGGCACTCAAGCCCACGCCCGACATTTGGCCCAAGGGTTACAAGCTCTCCGCGTACAACATGATCACGAAGAAGGCGTACTGGTTCCCGCTTCGTTGGTTCGACCACATGCAGGACGATCCTCTCAGCGATCTCACGAACTCGCTCAGCAAATTGCATCCCGATGAACGCGCGTGCGTGCAGGTCATCATCACGCCCACGCTCACCGAAAGCTGGTCCAAGAAAACCAAGACGTTCGCCAATGCGCAGTTCAAGGGCAAGAAAGAAACCGTCTTCGATAAAATCCCCGGACTCAAATTCATCGGCAGCTTCATCGGCATGATCGGTTCGTCCGATTCCACGACGTTCGCTCCGGGCGCCAAGTCCGGCGACTCGTTCGTCCGCATGATTCAGCCCGAGGAAGAGCTCTACAAGCGCATGGGCGAGAAGGCCGGCATGAGCGGATTCCACACGAGCATCCGCATTTTCGGCGCCGCCAAAACGTGGGCTCGCGCCAACGACATCACGAACAACCTGCAGGTCTCGTTCAACATCTTCAAGGACCAGTACGGCAACTTCCTCAAGAACAGGCGTCTCGTCGTCGATTTCCTGCCGCAAGCGTGGAATCAGTACATGATGTACCCGCTCTGGAGAGATCGCATCAACGGATTCGCGCACAAGAAAAGCCTGCTCGTCGAAAAAGAATTGGCGTCCATCTTCCACTTCCCGGACAGCCGCTACAACACCATCCCGAACATCCAGTGGATTCAGTACAAGGTTCTTCCGCCGCCGCCCAACGCGCCGACCGAAGGCATCGTGCTCGGCATCAACAAGCACCGCGCGGTGGAGACCAAAATTCACTTCCTGGACGGCGACCGCACGCGTCACACGTACGTCATCGGTAAATCCGGTTCGGGTAAATCCGCGCTCCTCTCGTACATGTCGCGCCAAGACATCGCTCGCGCCGAAGGTCTGTGCATCGTCGATCCGCACGGAGACCTCATCGAAGATGCGCTGGCTCACACGCCCAAGGAACGCGCCAAGGACGTCATCGTGTTCGATCCTTCGGACGGAGAGCGCCCCATGGGTCTCAACCTTCTCGAAGCCAAAACTCCCGAGGAGAAAGACCGCGCGTCGCTCGACGCGATGGAAATCTTCATCAAGCTGTTCGGCAATGAAATCTTCGGACCGCGCATTCAGCACTACTTCCGCAACGGTTGTCTCACGCTCATGGACGACGAGGAGGAAGGCGCCACGCTCATCGACGTGCCCCGCATGTTCGTGGACGAAGAGTTCCAGCGCTACAAGGTGAGCAAGTGCAAGAACGCCGTCGTGCGCAGTTTCTGGGAGAACGAAATCGCCAAGACCGGTCAGCGTGAGAAAGAGGAAATGATCCCGTACTTCTCGGCCAAATTCGGTCCGTTCGTGACGAACTCCACGATGCGCAACATCATCGGACAGCCCAAGAGCGCCTTCAACATCCGCGAAATCATGGATACCGGCAAAGTGCTGCTCGTGAACCTGTCCAAAGGAAAAATCGGAGACGTGAACGCGCAGCTCCTGGGTCTCATCTTCGTCAACAAAGTGAACATGGCCGCTCTGTCCCGTGCCGACGTGCCGCAGAAAGAGCGCCGCAGGTTCTACCTGTACGTCGACGAATTCCAGAACTTCATCACCGACGCGTTCGCCACGATTCTCTCCGAGGCGCGCAAGTACGAACTCGGTCTCATCATGGCGCACCAGTACATCGGTCAGCTCGTGGGCAAGACCGAGAGCTACGGCCAAGCAAGCACCAAAATGCGCGACGCCGTGTTCGGTAACGTCGGTACCATCATGAGCTTCAAGATCGGTGCCGAAGACGCCGAGTACATGGCCAAGGAATACGCGCCGGTGCTCAGCGAACAGGACGTCATCGGCATTCCGAACTTCAACTGCTACACCAAGCTCAATATCAACAACACCACGTCGCGCCCGTTCAGCATGGCCACCATCTGGGACGAATCGGACCGCAACGAGAAACTCGGCGGACTCATCAAGGAATACAGCCGCATGAAGTACGGCCGCAAGAAGGCCTTTGTGGACCAGGAAATCGAGGATCGTATCGGGATTACGAAGTCGTAAGGGCGAGTAGCGGTGAGCGTGTGGCGGGTAGGCTTTTCGTGCTACTCGCTATCCGCCACCCGCTACTCGCTTGTATCATTTCGGTATGAAGCGCACCGAAAGCATCGGCATTTTCTGCACAGAATTGCACGCGTGGTTCAAGCGTCACAAGCGCACGCTTCCGTGGCGCGATCTTCGTGTGAAAAATATCGATCAGAAAGCATATTTGGTCCTTGTTTCCGAGATCATGCTGCAGCAAACGCAGGTCTCGCGAGTCGTCATATTGTATAAAAAATTTATTCATGAATTTCCTCATGCAGAAGGGCTATCCAAGGCATCGAATAAGGATATTCTGATCGCCTGGAGAGGTCTTGGGTACAACAATCGTGCGCTCCGATTGCGTGATGCTGCGAAAATAATCGTGGAAAAGTTTGAAGGACGATTCCCGAGCGACATGGAAGAGCTGCAGAGTTTGCCCGGTGTGGGACATTACACCGCGGGTGCGGTTCGTAACTTTGCGTTCGGTATTCCCACGTCCTGCATGGACGTGAATATTCGCCGGATTCTGCATCGGTTCTTTTTCGGCATCGAGAATTCCGACGGAACGTGGAAGGTGTCGGATGCCGAGCTTCTCAAAATTTCGGAACTCACGATGATCGAGGCGCTGGAGCAGGGGATGAGCTCGTCCGATTTTTTCGCGGCACTCATGGACTTCGGTTCGCTCGTGTGCACGAAGCATGGTCCCAAGTGGGATCAGCTGAGTCCCGCGATGAGGTCCGTCTGCAAAGCGTACGGAAAGACCATCGATCGCACGAAGAAAATCACCAAGAAAGAGCCCGGCCGACTCATGGCGGGGAAGTTCGTCCCGAACAGAATCTTCCGTGGAAAAGTCATTGAGACGCTCAGAGATGCGGAAAAAGGCCTCACGCTGGAAGAAGTGGGCAAGCGTGCCATTGCCGATTGGACGATGGGGGATCACAGGAAATGGCTCGATGCGCTTCTGGCAGGACTTGCGAACGATCGCCTGATCCGTCGGACAAAGACGCTCTACACCCTGGGTTGAGCTGCGTGTTCTTTCTCTAGAAAGAACGGCACGGAGCCCTTATTGAAGCCAAAAAGTTGCTTCATCCTCTTTTCGAGTGGGCGGCACACATATTCGCAGGGGCATTGTGCTGGTGAACTGGTGACATTCCCCCTTTCCCATGAATTTCGTTCGTTGTTTCGCTCTGCGGTCCCGATTCGGCCTTTGGATGGCCTCGATCGCACTCATTGCCCTTCTGCCATTTCTGGCTCATGCCCAGGAAGCTCCCGAAGGTGCCAGTGGTTCTGCCGTTTCGGCTGAGCTTCCTCTCGGCACCGGTTCGACAGTCATGCAAACGCCCTCCGAGCCGGAGGTCACTCAAGAAGGCGACTCTTCGAATATCGTCGTTCCGTCCGAGGAAGGATTGTTGCGCGCCGCTTTACCCGGAGGAATCGGCATCGCCGTCTGGAACGCCGACCGTCATGCCGAAGGAATTTTGCTGCAGCAGTCGCCCCTCAACATCGGTGGAGGCCCCGGAGAACGACCGGGGAGTCAGTCCGTGACCATCGCGTTCGCGGGAGGAAGAAAATCAGTCGCAACCGTCTCATTGACCCTGTCCTCCGATTTTGAAGGAGAGTTGCTGCTGGCCGATCGTGCCGACGGACTCCGCAGCGTCAAACTCCACGGTACGTCGACCGGCGCCATCATCCTGCACGAGACATTCGGTTCCATGACTCTCGTCGTCCGCGGAGGAACCGGTCTTGTTTCCGGCATCGAATTCGATGCGGAGGCTCGTCCCGACGGCGAGCTCACTCTTGCGCCGGATGCCGCGACCGCTGCGAGGTACGTGGAACAAGTCCCCGCACTCGTACTCCTGCGTACCGATGTCGAGACTGAATTGAGGCGTGAGCGTGAAGCATTGCAGAGTTCCATCGAGCAAAAAGATGCCGCGATCTCCGATACGCAGCAGAGCATCACGCTCTCATCCACGACGCTCGGCGCACTTCAGTCCACGCTCGCGGAGAAGCAGGCGTCGCTTGCGGCGAGCGAAACGAGGGAGGCGGCCTTGGTCCCACAGATTGCGCAGCACACTGAGAAGAAGGCGTCACTGATCTCCGATCGTGATCTCCGGTTGCCCGGTATGCAGTCCGACCTTTCGCGTGCCCAAGCTCTTGCGGTTTCCACGCAGAGCGGGTTTCTCGCGGCAACCGCGAAGGCAGCCGTTGCACAGGCGACGTTCGATGCGGCGAAGGCCGATTTGGCGCTGGCCCAGCAGAGCCTGACGGAGATGCTGATTGCCGCATCGGGCTCAAAGCTCACGATCGATGCCGCTCAGAAGAATCTCGACGCCGCCAAGAAGAATTTGCAGATCGCCAACGATGCTTTGAAGGCTGCGCAGAAAGCGAAGAAAAAAGATCTCACGGCAGAAAAACTGGCGATCAGCTTGGCGCAGAAGCAGGTTCAAGATGCAACGACTGCGCTCAATGCAGCCAAACTTGCGGTGCCCACCGCAACCGCTCTTCAGCGCGCGAAAACGCTCGTGGTCACCAAGCAAAAAGCAGTCGATGCCGCTCTGGCCGCCCTTACCACGGCTCAGGCCGAGCTTGCGAAGGCCACTGCGGCACGTGATGCGGCGGCTTCCGCCGTTCTCGACAAACAGAAGGCCATCGATGACATGAATGCCGCGATCACGGCTGAGGACGAGCTCATTGCCACGCTCCAAATCGAACTCGACGGACTGGCGGCATCGTTGCCCTCGCTTCGCATATCGGTCGAAGGCCTGAAGCAGAACGTTCTTTCCCAGCAGTCCGACATCGATGCACTGAAGCATGAGCTCCAAGCCCTTACGACCGAGCGTGCGGCGCTCGTCATCTCCCCCGCTGTCTTTCAGGAATTGTCCACGCGCGCAGCGGAGCAGGTGAGTATCGCAGAAGCTCTGCAGCAGATCGCGGACATCGTTCTCTCCACCAGGAAAGCAGAGCTTCCGCCCATTCTTGCCGCAGCGGATCGGGAGATCCAAGCGATCGCGGATCTTGCGAACGATCTCAAGTCATCGACGGCCAGCGGTTCTCTCTCGGGGCGTCTTTCCGGTTTATCCGACCATGGCAACGTCATTCAATCGCACGATGCCACGTTGGACTCGCTTGCCGCACAGTCGGCAAACGGAGATTGGCTTGCCCCCGGCCGCACACGGGTGGATGAGGCCAAGCGAGCACTCTCCTCTGCCGCGGAGATTCTTCGTTCCGCGTATCTTCTCTGGACGGATGATGTGAAGATCGATGCCAAAAAAGCCGCGGGAACATATGCCGACGTTCTTCCTCTGACGCAGAGCGGATCAGGCCCAGCATCCTTGCTGGCAGGCATGCTGAGTGCCGTCGATTCGCTCCAAGGCAGGCTGAAGAACGGCGATGTCGTCGATATCGTTCATGATGACGCGTTGATCGCGGATCTTTCATCGGTACTCGCATCCATCGACACAATCGCGGAAGCGCGACACGAAGCCGAGCGACATGAGCCTTGGGTGGCCCCCATCGATGTCGAGACGTGGTCCTCCATGCCCGATCTTCCCGTCGGAGCTCGTGCCATGTTCACGCACCCCGGGGAAGGCAACGCCTACACTGCCGTGCTCGACCCGCAAGGAGAGCGCATCCTCGTTACCTCTCAGGGGCCCAAGAACGTCATGATCGTCGATGCGAAGACCGCGGATCCTTCCACGGCGGTCCGCATGGTCGGTCACACCGCCATCGTCACCGGGGCGGCATGGAGTCCCGATTCCGCCATGGTCGCCACCGCTTCCCACGATCGTACCGTGAAGTTGTGGGACTCGCGGACCGGTCAGCTCATCGAGTCGATTCCGTTGGACGGCGCCAGTTCCGGTGTCGCTTTTACTCCGGACGGGAAGCGCATCGTCATCGCAGGTGATGAAGGGCCTTCGTCGCTCTACGACATCGATGCGAAAGCAATCGTGAAGAGACTGACGAGCGGAGTCTTGCCTGCGGTGACGCCCGACGGCGTCCACGCGCTCTTCATTGACCCGCACGACGTCATCATCCAAAACATGATCACCGACGAGGTGCATCGAGTCACGATTCCAGCGGGTTCGCCGAGTTCGCTTGCCGTTTCGCAAAGCGGCATGGAGGCGTACGCGGGCAATACCATGGGAACGGTCACCGTCATCGATCTCGGTTCGTTCACCATTCGCGGTCAGATGAAAAACGGCGACGTCCGCATCGCCTCCATGGCCGAAGAGCCCACCGGTCGCTTGCTGGTTGCCGATGAGGCGGGCACCATTCGTGTTTACGAAAAACCCGCGGATCTTCCCGCTCGGTCTTCGACGTCCTTTCAGGTGAATGCCGCCCCCATCAGCCTTTCCGTCTCTCCCACGGGAAGCGGTTTTACCGTTCTGCAGGCCAGGACGCGTACGGGAAACTCGCAGGTCGTGCATTTCAATCTTCCCGTCTGGAGCGGTACGAAGTTGATCGCCAAGAAGAGCCCCATCACGTTATCGGCGGAAGAGATCAAGAATGAGCTCCAGGCATTCGGTGAGGTGGTGAACCAGGTGAAGTCCGCGACGACGGACGTTCCCGTGACGGAGTGGAAGACGGTGCGTGCCGATATGGACAACCTGCTCTCGCTCTACGGTTTGGACGAGAGGCAATCGTCGGCGGGGTCGGGTGATGCGCCCATCGATGCAGCAGAGTGGCCCGGAGCCGCGGACGTGTACGGCGGCGAGGTCGGCAGCTTCATTCCCGGCGGCACGGGTATCGCGAGGTTTGCCATACTCAGTCCCGATGGATCGAAAATTGCCCTCGGGTATGAGTCCAACCAAATCCAGTTCGTCGATGCCGCGACGGGCCAAAAACTTCCGACGGTTCTGAAAGGCAACGGTGGCGTGGTGAACTACGTGTCCTGGAGTCCCGATTCCACACGTCTTGCCACCGCGAGTGCCGATGCCACGATTCGCGCCTTCGATGTTCGTACCGGTGCGGAGCTTGTCAAAATTTCTCTGGCACATGCTCCGGATTCGCTCGTCTGGGGAATCGATAACGTCATCACCTACGCCGTTCAAGGGAGTCCGATCCAGCGCTACTCCATGGTCGACAAATCCACCGCATCCGTTCCGTGCCAGGCGTGCGCCGCACTCAGCGAATCGCCCGACGGTCAGTACATCATCTTTGCCGATGATCGCGTGCTCTCCATCTTCAACCGTTTCACGAAATCGGTGAAGAAGACCGCGCAACAGCCTTCGTACGTCTATGCAAGCACATGGTCCACGGACGGCAGCAAAGCGTACTTTGGATTCTCCGATGGCGGTACGGTCACCGTCGATCGTGCGTCGTGGACCGACGTTCACTTCGATCGCATGAATCGTTCGGCCGTGCGTTCCCTCGCAGCCGACGCCTATGACCGCATTCTTCAGGGCCACGATGACGGATCGGTGTACTTGCTTCAGACGAATGCCGAGAAAGTCCTCGTGCCCATTCAGGAATGGCACATCGGCATGCCGGCAGCCTCTCTTTCGGTATCGCCGAGCGGCAACAGCTTCATCGTGACCAGCGATCGTGCGGGTGCACCGGTGTTGCGTTTCGCCTTGCCCGTACCGGAGAACGCACAGGTCCAACCGGCTCAGACACTCCGCGCTCAAGCTTCCACCACTGCGGCACGCCAAGCCATCGTCGCACTGGGCGAAAAATACGAGAGCGACAACTTCCGCCAATTTGCTCGTGAGATGGCGGCGGGTCCCACCGAACGCGAGGAGTTCGTCATGGATGAGCAGGCCATGGACTTGCTTGCCAAATCCGCGGCAGTCGAAATCAATGCGAAGAAATCCTCCGAGAAATTCGAAGAGCTGAAGGATGCCTATGTGGATACCGCAGAGCTGAAAGACAGTGCGTCGTTGCCCTCGGTCGTCGAGTCCATGGACACGATGTTCGAGACGCTGGATTCGGGTCGCACCCGTACCGCCGCCGTTTCCAACGTCATTCTCCGTGACGCCATTCGCATCGGTGCGGATATTCAACGCAGCCAAGCCCTGTCCTCCGACGGCATCGTCCCCGTCGTTTCCGCCGAAGATTCCATCGACATCGCATCCGTACCCCAGACCTCCGGCGATGAGCGCGTGAAGCGCGTTGCGTACGAGCTCACGAACCTCGGCGGCACCGTCACGGTGCAAGCCCTCCGCGGTGATACTGACGGACTCTCTTTGCAGGCTTCGACAAGCGGCATCAAGAGCGTCGCCAAAGGAACGGTGCTGGACTTTGGAACCGCCGGAAGCTTGGTCACCGGCATCACGCTCACGGTCGACATCCAGACGGGGTCGTCCGTCTTGGCCCACGTTCTCCGCGGCAGTCGGGATACGCAGGTCATCGACACGGGCAGCGGACGCACCATCATGGTTGATGATCCCGAAGGAATTTCAGGAATTCTCCTCGAACATCCGATCTCCGGCATGAGCCAAGAAGCCCAAGACTGGACCGCGTATCTCAATTCCTATCAATCCGATTTTCTGTACTCCTGGCAGGATCCCGGACCCGCATACCACTACTTCGATGTCGCGCATCCCGCGCTGGACAAAGGCGCCGTCATGACCGAGGCCGCCAGAGGAGTCTCGGGAATTCCCGTCACGATTCGCACGCTGACGGTCCGCGGCAACATCGCATCGCCCATCACCGACGGGGGACTGCTGACTCCCATCAAAAACGGTGCCTTCGCACGCTTTTGGACGCCCAAAATCAATTCGGCATTCATTCCCAATGACTCATTCTACGAGCAAATCCCGCAGGCGCCCGGCAAGTACAGCGGCGTTACGACCACCGCGTACCGCGGCGGGCCGGTCATCGAGGCCGTGGGAACAATCATGAACGGCGTCTTCACGCCGCTTCCGCAGGAAATGACGCAGACCATCAACAACACGCTCGTCGTCGCACCTTTGCCTTCGGGCATCTACCTTGCGGCACGTACGTCCGGCGGAGTGTCCTATCGTCATGGCAGCAACATGCCGGTGGGTTCGTGGTACGACTTTACGCTCAATACCGTCGTCGGCAATTCGCCCGAAGAAGTGCAGCGTCCCGCAGGCCACTCCATCGACATTCAAAGTGACATCTGTCCGGTGAATACCGGCGGTGACGGTTGGTTCGAGGGTGCGCCGTACGACTTTTCCTGCGACAGGCCTGTGGCGCTCGGTACCGTGAAAACCCGCACGTACTTCGTGAACAACGGTCGCGAGGGCGGTACATTCACCGTGACGTACTACTCGGGATCCCCGACAACCGAAGGTTCGGACTCGCCCGTCTGGAGCGGCACCGTGGCGCTTGCCTCCGGGCAAGCCAAGGGCCTGTGGAAAGCCGTGCCCATGCGCGCGGACAGCGAAGGTCGCGGCCTGGTCCGCATCGTTGTGAAAGATGCGCTGGGCACCGTGGTAGGAGACAGCTCGCGCATGGTGGGTCCGCCGGGCATCATCACCGCCGAGCAGATGGCGCTCAACGTCCAGCAGGCATTTAAGAATCAGGCCATCGCCATGGAAAAGGCCGCGGAAGAGACCAAGACATACTACGCTTCCATCGGTGTGGATAACCCGCCGTCGTCGTACGATTGGCAGGCGGTCATCGCACAAATTCCCGAGGCTAAGCTCGAGGCACCGCTCCCCGTGGAGCTTGCCGAGCGCCTCATGCGTGGTGCGGTGAATGCCAAGGCGTACGCGCTGATTTCGGGTGACCCCGTACGCATCGCCGCCGCGGAGTCGCAACTGGCGGGGGCGCTGGGACTCTATGGCGGAGCTCTGAAGTACGCCGGTTCACCCGATGCCGACAGAACGCCGGCGGCGCTCATTGCGTTCATCGAAAGCGAAGTTCGACGCGATGAAGCAAAGCAGAAGATCGCAGAAGCTCAGACGAGTGCAAGGATGTTTATGGCCGCCGATACGCTGAGCCTGGCACGTATGTCGCAGATGGTCGCGTCTGTGTCCGTGGAGGCGAAGAGCGGAGCGAAGTGGGATACCAAAGTTGATGGCGTGGCAGTAGAGGGCAAGGAATCGGCGCCCAAGACCATGGAGTATCCGAAGAGTTTTGTCCTTGGGCAAAATGGCGCGGTTGCCGAAAAAGGAATAGACATTATTGGCAGGAATTCCGATGCAAAAGTACCGTTTACGATCAATCAGAAGGCGATGGTGAACTTCTGGGTAGACAGTTCGGAAATGGGATTGGCTCCGAAGAATTTTCTTGGCTATTACGACATTTCTCTGACCCTGGATAGGACCGATGCATCAATGCCAAGCCTTATTTCCGCAAAGCAGAACAATGATTCTGCAGAAAGTATCAGTACCGTCCTGGAAGCTGGTTCGTATGTCTTGCATATTCAGGACCATACGGAGTACTCAAAGCTAGCTTTGGGTATCGGCGCGCTGGCTGTACCACTCCATGCACAAGTCACCCCCTACACTTCGCAGCACATCGTCGGCCGCATCAGCATCGAAGGTCGCGGGGTAACGATGCCCGTGAGTATGAGTGTGGCGGAGTTTGAAGACGGTCAAAGGAAAGTAGATTATTCCAGGGTTTCTGCCCTTAAATCAGATCTACCTGTTTGGGTCGTCGTGCATGGCATGGACAGCGGAGAAAAAACAGACGTACTCGTTGAGCTCGAGAAGTCCATGCAAAAATATTCCGGCATTCAAATTGCGACGGTCGATTGGGAGAGGGCATCGAAAGACGGTTTGCCAACTCAGGATGCACAATGGACTCCCTCCGTCGGTCAATGGGTCGCAGACCAGCTGACTTCGGCAAAAGTAGATTCTTCGAACATGAACTTTGCAGGCTGGAGCCACGGTTCGTATGTTTCCTATTTTGCTTCCGAGACTATCAATAAATTGAGTTCTGGAAAAAAGTCAGTCAATTCCATCGTTGCGCTCGATCCTGCCGGGAACTGGCCAATGCTTTCAGGACTTAAGCATACTCCGATTGATTTCCGAAAATATGCGGAAAATTCAATCGCATTCGAAGGAAGCTGGATGGCGGGTTCCAATTCTTTAGCAGGGAAGTCTTCCCTTTACTTTAGAGTCAATCCGCTCGATACCGGTTCTTTAGAAATTGGAAAAGAGCACTCGATTCCGCCAACCGTGTTCGCGGGCATGCTTGAATACAATCGAATTGTCGGTGGAGAGCAGAGAAAATTCCTCTCGCTGGATACTATTATGAATTCCGAAAATCGCAGCAAGGACTTCACGGAAAATTATTACAGCGGAGGAGCAGATTTCGTTATCGATGCGGGTGTCGAAACACGAATGGTTATTGAAAACGATGGCCTGCGCTTCTATCCATATGCATCACCACTCAAAATGCACTACGCTGATGGCATGGGAGTGGAGAAAACAATCGATCTTGATGGCTCTCATTAAATTCCCCCAATCACCATGCTCCGCATTCTCAAAACACTGGCGATCGCAATTTTCTTCATCATTCTCGCACTTTTTTTGTACCCCTGGGTTCTTCGGAGTATTGGCTACTACGTTGATAATACGGGCGGTGAGGTTGCAGAAATCGCAGCGCAGAAAAAAGATGTTTCACTCTGCAAAAAAATTATCGTCTACGCACGATTTATGGGCCCTACCGCTGGCTCACGAACTCGTGAGTGCATCTACACCTACGCCGAACTCACCAAAGACCCCTCCGCCTGCGAGCTTCTCATGCCGAGCGATTACGGTTGGAGTTGTCTTGGTGGAGTCGAAAGTAAATTGTACGAGGGCTACGGATGTGGGAACACCAATGAGCTTATCAACTGCACGGGCGATATCCACATCCCGAATAGGGGCATAGAAAATTGTGCATCCTACCAAGATCAAGTTGTGCGTGACTGGTGTCATTCTGAGCGCACGGAAAATCTCGCTAATACCTACGAATGTAATCTCGTTTCGGCAGAGCCTGAGCACGCGCGAGACGAGTGCAATCATAAGTATGCATACAAGCTTCGAGATGCTTCAAAGTGCTCAGTCATTAGGAATGACAGCCGTAGGCACCTTTGTGAAATGGAGGTGAAGTATGCGAGGTAAGACATCCTGCAAATGGCTGTAGGGACCCCTCCTAAAACTGACGGACGATCGGCTGCTTGAACTGGAGAACGGAAAGTATGCCCTGAAGACGTGACGGTGGACCGAAGACGCATCCTGCAGTATTCTTCCGACATGAAACACCTCACGACAAAGGCATGGATTGCCGGTCTCATTCAAGCCGTTGCAGTCTCGTTCGTCGCTTGCTTTGCCATCAGCCTCTCGTTCGGCGTACTTTCGTCCTTTGCCCCGGATCCTTTCGCAGCTCTTTTGTCGTTCTGCACCTTCGCGATGCTCGATCTGCTCATCGTGCTTGCATATCCGCTCGGGCTCATCGTCGACGGAAAAGGGAAGGAAGCATTCGCGGTCTTGCGCTGGACGTTCTTGTGGCTCATCTTCATGACCGCGCTGTGGATCGTCCTTATCAGCCCTTACATGGTCAATAGTTTCGGCCTTATCGATTAACCCCACCTCCTATGGTTTCCTTCTCCGAACTCCGCAACTCGTTCAAATTCCAGCGCCAGGCAAAGAAAGTTCAAAACGAACTGAAGAACATCCACGTCGAAGCCGAGGCCTCCGGCGTCAAAGTCGTCGTGACGGCGGCCATGGAGATCGTCTCGCTCGAGATCGCTCCGGACGTTCCGCGCGAGCGCATCCCCGAACTCACCATCGACGCCATGAAGCGCGCCATGAAGAAAGCCCAAATTGTCTCCGCAGAGCGCATGCAGGGCGTCATGGGCGAAATGGGACTGGGCGTGAAGTAGCCTTTCTCGACATCCGACGGTAAAATCTCTCGGTGAAAAAGCTCATCCTACTTTTGGTTGTCGTCGGCGTGGTCGGAGGTTTGTGGTTCAGGCATGCACTTTCACCGGTCGATTCGGCGAACACCAAGAGCGAGGCCGTGAACATCGAGCAGGGTACGTCGCTCGCGGGCATCGTGAATCTTCTTTCCGATCGTGACCTGATCCGTTCGCCGCTCGCGTTCAAGATCTACGTCCGCTTCACGGGCAATGCCGCGAAGATGCAGGCGGGTGCGTTCGCCATCAGCCCCTCGCAGTCGGTCAGCGAGATCGTCCACATCATCGCGACCGGAAAATCCGAAGAGTTCAACATCACGATCCCGGAAGGCTACACCGTCGCGGACATCGACGCGCTGCTCGCGAGCAAGGGTCTCGGCAAGCCCGGAGACATTATCGATTGCGCGTTCACGTGTGATTTCAGCACGTTTGAATTTCTTCCCGCGAAGGCTGCTGCAAGCCAAAAACAAGGCATCGGGTCGAGGCTGGAAGGATATCTCTTCCCGGAAACGTACGCCGCTTCGCCCGCCGACTACGTGCCCAAGTTTTTCTTGGAGCGCATGCTCGGTACGTTCCGAAAACGCGTCGTGATCGGGCACGGGGAGGAGATCAAAGCGAGCGGACACACGCTCCATGACGTCATCATCATGGCCTCGCTCGTGGAAGAAGAATCGCGCCACGACGACGAGCGTGCCAAGGTCGCGGGCATTCTGTGGAAGCGCCTCAAGAACGGCGTCGTGCTCGGCGTGGACGCCACCACGCGCTACGTCCTGGGCAAGCGCACCGAAGCGCTCACGAAAGCCGATGTGGAGACCGATTCGGACTACAACACGCGCCGAACGCAGGGTCTTCCGCCGTCGCCCATCGCCAATCCCGGCGAGTCTGCCATCGAAGCGTCGCTCAAGCCCGTGGAGACAGAGTATTGGTACTACCTGCACGACAAAAGCGGCATCATCCGGTACGCCGTGACGAACGACGAGCACAACGCCAATAAAGCGCGGTACCTGGGAAGATAGTCGGAGCCCTTGCAGAAGCCAAGAAGAGGTCTTCAAAAACATGCGTTTTTGTGGTAAAATAGTGAGATTGGTTTTCAATCACATCAACATCAAAAAAACCGTGAATCACCGCATCCCGCGCGCCATCGGCACCGTCGCCATTCTCCTCGTCATTCTCATGACGACGTCGGCCCTGTGGTTCGGCATGCAGCCCACCGCATGGTTCCTTCTGTGCATGAAAGCCATAACGATGCTCCGCGGTTACAGCCTTCTTGCCATCGGCATCGCCATCATGATTTTGGTGCTCACGGTGGAGTGGCAGGCGATCTTGAACGATCGCCGCCTGGCGCACATGTCCATCGCTCAGGTGGAGTTCACGCATCCGCGTTTTCCGAACCGGGCCGAAACCATCATCACGATTCTCTTCACCATCGCGCTCACGCTGCTGTTCTTCCAGTTCACGTCGCAGGTGTTCGCATTCGCTTTCGTCCTTTCGAGTTCTTCGTCCGAATCGTATCA
Source organism: uncultured Candidatus Peribacteria bacterium (assembly GCA_964611095.1). Taxonomy (GTDB): domain Bacteria; phylum Patescibacteriota; class Gracilibacteria; order Peribacterales; family Peribacteraceae; genus CAZKJL01. The sequence continues at coordinate 63,892 of CAZSWJ010000002.1, read as the reverse complement.
GTCCGAACAAGTCTTCATCTTCGATTACGAGAATGACGGTGACATGGACTACGTCATCTTGAACGGCGGCAGCGATCCGTACGAGCTCTACAAGAACAACGGGGGCGGAGGCTTCACCGAGTCGCAGTTCGGCATGGGCGGCAATGCGGCGCATACGACGGGTCAGGTCTTTGCCGGGGACATCGACGGTGACGGAGACGTCGACGTCGTTTCCAACGACACCATCGGCGTTCCCATCCATCAAATCGCCATTTACAAAAACACCTCGGCCGCCACGTGGCCCACGTCCACCATCACCGTCACCAACGAACGGTCGGGCATGATTCTGAGCGACGTCGACAGTGACGGCGACTTGGACATCGTCACGACCGAGGCATCCGCCGCCGTTACCGATGCCGTGTATCTGAACGACGGCCACGGCAACTTCGCGTCCGCGAATTCCACGCTTCCCGCCGCCAATTACCTCGCGGCCGCGGACCTCGACAGCGACGGTGACCAGGATCTCATCCTCGGCATCGCCGTCACGAGCAAGGTCTACAAGAACAGCGGTACCGGAGCGTTCACGTCTCTCGGCACGTTCGGCTTTGCCGCGAACGGAAGTTTCCCCGTTCTCGGTGATTTGGATTCCGACGGAGACATCGACGTGCTCATCGCCCGTTCAACCGACGGCAAGGTACGACCGTACCTCAACGATGGCGCCGGAGCCTTCAGCAACGGCACCGAATTCGGAGGCGTGGAAGACACCAGGCACGTCGCTCTGGGCGACGTGGACAACGACGGCGACTTCGATGCCATCATCGCCGGATACGATTCCGCCGGCACGAACGCCGGCAACGAAGTCTGGCTGAACAACGGTTCCGCCACCTTCACGCAGGACGGTACTCCCACCGAGGAATCCGACTGTACGAACGGCGTTGCCATCGGAGAATTCGACGGCGATGAATCTTTGGATTACGTCGCCGCCAACCTGGGCTGCAGCTCGGGCGGAGCCGCCAACCGCAACTACATCAACGATTCGACGAACGGAAATCCGTCCCCCACGCCGCCGATTTCCGGCCTGGCCGTCACGCTGTACTCGCAGTACAACCGCGTCACGACGCTCGACAGCACCGGCGACGTCGGCAGCGCAACATCCATCAAAGTTCCGTCCGACGGTTTGCCCATCATCGTGTACCAAGACACCACGAACACTCAGATCAAGGCGATCAAATGCGGCAACGCATCGTGCACATCGGGCAATACGACGTCGACGATCGGCCTGTATGCCGGTACCCCCGTGACGTCCGTCGCCGTGCCGAGCGATGGAAAGCCCGTCATCACCTACAACGACGGTTTCCTTGTCGTGGCCAAATGCGGCAACTCGGCTTGTTCATCGGGCAATACGGTCACCAACGTCGACAGTGTCACGGACGTCGGCTACTACTCGTCCGTCGCCATCGGTGCCGACGATTTGCCCGTCATCAGTTACTACGATCAGGGGAACTTCGATCTGAAAGTCTTGAAGTGCGGCAACGCGGCCTGTACCTCGGGCAATACCAAGACGACGGTGGACTCCACCGGAGACGTGGGTCAATACACCTCGATCACCGTCCCGAGCGACGGATTTCCCGTCATTTCGTACTACGACACCACGAACGGAGATTTGAAGGTGGTGAAGTGCAGCGTGGCTTCCTGCGCGACCGGCAGCACACTGACTACCGTCGATTCCACCGGCAACGTGGGTCAGTACACATCCATCGCCATCTATCCTACGACCGGCTATCCGGTCATTTCGTACTACGATGTCACGAATACCAATCCGAAATTTGTGAAATGCGGCAACGCTTCTTGCTCGTCGGGCAACAACATCATCAACCTCGACAACGGAGTCTTTGGAACAAACGACGGTCAGTACACATCCATCGCCATCGGCAACGATGGTTTGCCGGTCGTCACGTTCTACGATGCTTCGAACACCCGACTCGGGTTCTCCAAGCTTACGAATGCGGCACTGACGTCGTCCAACGGAACGTCCGTCCAAAGCGGTGGCAGCAACGGTACCCACACGTCCGTCGCCGTTCCGACGAGCGGGCACCCCATCGCCAGCTACTACGACGCAACGAACGGCAACTTGAAAGTCGTCAAATGCGGAAATCCGAGCTGCTCCACCATTGTCGGAGGAGTGCCTCAAACCGACGGAGGTTCACCCGTGCACAAGATCGCGTGGGGCTCCGGCACGGACACCATCACTCCCGCAAAACTTCTGCAGTATCAAGTGAAGCTCGGTACCGGTTCCAGCGCCAACAACATCGTGTCCGGTGCCACGGCGAGCCCCAACTACCTCAGTCGCGTCATGCCGGACGGCCAGGCGCGCACGATGTACATCAAGAACCTCACGTGCAACTCGGCTCTCACGTACTACTGGAGCGTCGCCGTCATGGATCCGGGTCTCAAGAAATCCTGGAGCTCGCAGCAGACGTTCGCCCTCAATTCCGACTGTTCCATGGGAACCGTCTCGTCGGGAGGAACGACGTCGTCGTCCAGTCCCGGAGGCGGACTCGATCATCGCATTTTCGATCGCAAGAACGAGGGCGGAGCGGTGTCGCTGTACTCGCTTCCGATTTCGTTCGTGAACGACCTCAACGGGAACGGCAAAATCGACGGACGGGAGAAGCCCATCCGCTTCGCCGGCATTCCCGTCACGGCGAGCGGCAGAACGCTTGCCGGAATCGAGGTCCACACCACGCTGACCTTGAGCGACAAGGGCGATACGGTGTTCCGTCTGCCCATCGCCGACGCGAAGGGCTACACCATCAGCGTCGACGAAGCCGCTCTCGGCGGATACCGTTTCACCGGTCCCACGACTCTCACCGGCGTGGTCGTGAGTCCCTCCGGAACGGGGGTTTCGTTCGGCGTGAAGAGCAGGATCTTGCTCCAGTACAAGCCGTGTCTGCAGATCGGCGAGAAACTCGAAAGCGAAACGAGCGGTTCCGATGCGTGGATTCTTTTGCAGCGCTTGGAAGATCCGTACGGACTGCGCATTCTCCGCGACGTGGAATCGAAGGGGCAAATTTTGTCACGACGCAGCTTCTTCACGATCTTGGCCCGCATCGCATGCATGCCCATCGAAACCGATCCGATACGTCTCAAGGAGGGCATCCGCAAGCACTCCTCCGTCGCATTGCCTTTGGTCGATCTGCCGTTCTCGGTGACGTCGGGCGATTCGTTGCTCGTGCATTCGTTGCTCGCGGCGGGCGTGGACGTGACGAGAGAGACGACCATCGGACCGGCCGCCGACTTGAATTCTCCCATCGCACGCAACGAAATTTTGCGCGCCGTCGCGAGTTTGTTCCCGAACGAGACCGCCGCTCAGAAGAAAACCATCGAATCCTACATGTCCTCCTCGGCATCGCGCGCATCGTCGCTTGAAAGCGAGCCGGTGACCTCCGCGTCGTCGTCGGTGTCTTCCTCCCTCGGATCTCTCATGATGTCATCGTCGAGTTTCTCGTCCGCAGCATCCGTTGCGTCCACGGGAATTTCCACGATGCAATCATCCGCGGCATCCGCATCGTCCGTGCAAGGCGGGTCGGCCTCGACGGCGACGCTCACCGACGGTGCGGCGCTCACCATCTCGTCCGCTCCCGGCGTGGCGTTGTCTTCGTCCGAGCCGCTTGGGGTCATGCAAACGCTCTCGTCCCTTTCCACGACGATCCAAACGTCGCTCGAAACTGCCATCGGCCTTTCCTCCACGAGTTCGTCCGATGCGCCCGTCGAGCCGTTCGTCGGTCTTCCGACCGACATCGACGTCACCGACGACAGCGCACCCAATTACTTGGCTCTCGACGGACTCAAGATCTTGCCCCAGAGCTTCCGCACGATGTTCGGTCTGGATCTGGGTGTGACGACGCAGGAAGCGTCGCTGCTGCTGGTACGCACGGCGTTCCGCTTGGGACGTATCCCGCTCCTGCCGAACATCGAAGAGGAAAACGCCAGGAGTGCCGCTCCCCCGGAAACGTTCATGTCGCTTCTTCCGTCCCGGCTGAAACTTTCCTGCCTGGAAGAAAATACGGACCGCGCCATGACGGTCATCTTCACCGACATTCTGCCCGGTGACCCGCTGTTCACGGACGTGCACTCGCTCTTGTCACTCAAGATCAAGAACGGCGACGACAAAGATCAGTGGTTGGTTGCGGCAACGCGTCGTCCCACCGAACTCGGCGTCGTAAAAGGACAGCTCAAGGCCGTTCTCGACGAACCGGTGTCGATTCTCGAAACGCTTCGCACGCTGCTCGTGCTCTCATGCATGCCCCCCGAGACCAGAATCGAGTCGATCCAGAACGGAGGCAAAATTTCCTCGCAGGGAAGCGCCGCCACCAGAGTGGCGCGAGACATGCTCTCGGATCTGCCGCGCGACGCTTCGTTTGCTTCGCGCGTCATGTACAAATCCCAAGATCATCAAAAGGAATTCGATCTCTCGCTCCTGGGCTACGCTCCGTCACTTCTGCGCGGAGAGTCACGCAGTCCGGCCGAAAGTTTCTCCGTCGAGGAAGCGGGTGACGTTCTCGCATCCGCCATTCTCGGCATCGCCGTTCGCGAAAAGCAGATCACCCCCCAGGCCGCGGAAGGCATGGCCAACGCACTCGCCACCGCCATTCGCAAGGATCTCGCCGGCGAAGACATCGATTGGCGCAGCGAAGAAATTCTCCGCAAGACGCCGTTCACGCGCGACATGCTCTTCCGTTTCCTCTCGCGAGTCATCGACTCTTCGCCGCTCGCTTCCGAGCTGAGCGGTGAAGAGATGCCTTCCACGGGCCAACTGTGGTGGGACCGCATCAAATAAAACAATGTTCCGCACGCTCGTCCTCATCGGCTCCATCGGAAGCTTCCTCACGGCGGCCATGCTGCCGCAAGGCGGCATCGATGCTCGTGCCCTTGCGGTTGCGGTGGCCGAGCGCGGAGAAATTTCCATGGGTGTCGCATCATCGACCGAAGCATCGATCCACAAAGCTGCCACGATTCTCAAGGCCGTGTCGCAGGATCCCAAACTGAAGGCGGCACTCATCGCCGCGCACGACAACATTCCCGCAGCCGATATCGAAGCCGCATCGAAAGCGCTCCTCGCATTGGCCCCGTCACCCAAGACCGTCGTCAAAAAGGTCGTGAAGACCGCGCTGAATTCCGTGAAAAAGCCGCAGGTTTCGGCGATGTGGAAAACGATGAAAGCCGAGACGACCGACGCCGAATTCAAACGTGCCGTCGACCGCATCGAATTCGCCACGAAGAAGCAGGACGTGCGCTTGTGCGTCGATGACGTCATTCCCGCGAATGCCGAAGATCGCGGAGGCATGGCAACGGAGGGGGATTACCTCGCGCTCTGCATCGCCCGCATCACGAGGGACGAAAGCCGCTGCGACCAAATTTCCTCCACACTCTCCCTTCCGCTTCGCACGCTCTGCACCGAAGAGCTGGCGGGCTGAGAGCCCTGTGGTCCCGTACTTTTCTTTTCTCTCTACAATTCCTCCCGCACCATGGAAAAACGAAAACTCAAGATCGGCGTCATGGGCTCGGCCAGCGGTCCGCAGATCGAGGACCCGGTGGCGCGTGCCAAGGCCACCAAGCTCGGTGAAGAGGTCGCCCGCCGCGGCTACATCCTCATCAACGGCGCGTGTCCCGGCTTGCCGCACGATGCCATGGAAGCGGCCAAGAAGGGTGGGGGACTGACCATGGGCATTTCGCCCGCATTCTCCGAATACGAGCACATCAACGAATACCTGTCTCCGGCCGGACACGACATCATCGTCTTCACGGGCATGGGTTTCATGGAACGCGACATCATCAACATTCGTTCCAGCGACGCCATCGTCATCATCGGCGGCGGCATCGGAACATTGAACGAACTCACCATCGCGTACGACGAAGGCCGTCCCATCGGCATCATCACGAACTCGGGCGGCATCAGCAACGCCGTACCGCACGTCGTGGAGGAGCTGTGCAAACGCAAGATTCCGCCCAACATGGTGTTCGATGACGATCCGGTGAAACTCCTCGACAAGCTCGAGCAGGTCGTTCGCGAATATCCGCTGCCCATCCACGAAGACGGTCGCGTGAAAGACCGCAAGGACGGCCGCGGGTAAGTCTTACTCTTTGGCTTTCCGCGATTTCTTCTTGCTCATGGGGTTCGGGGCGTTTTCGTCTTCCGTGCCGCGCGTCACCCAGCGGATCGGCGTTCCGTCGAAGCCGAACGTTTCCCGCAGACGGTTTTCCATGTAGCGGATCTGCGAGATGGACACGCGCTTCGGGTTCTTCACGAAAATGACGAACGTCGGCGGCACGTCCTTGGCCTGCGTGATGTGCTTGGCGCGCGCGATTTCTCCCATCGGTTGTCCGTGGACGACTTGTTCGAACCAGCGGCGCAGATCCCTCGTCGAAAGTCTGCGGACGCGGCTCTCTTGCACCGACTCCACGATGTCGAAGAGCTTGGTGAGTCCTTCGCGCGTGACGGCGGAGCAGGGGATGACCTTGGCGAATTTGCTGCAGAAGTGCAGTGCGACCTTCACGTACTCGGTGGCTTGCGTGCGCTTTTCACCTTTCATCAGATCGATTTTATTGAGCAGGATGATGAGTCCTTTGCCGCTTTCCACGGCCAAGGCTGCGATGCGCTTGTCCTGCTGCGCGGGCTGCTCGGAGGCATCGAGCACCAAGATCACCACGTCGGCTTCGTCGATGGCGCTCTGCGTGCGCATCATGGCGTACTGTTCCAGGTCATCGACACGGCGCGCATGTTTCTTTAAGCCAGCGGTGTCCACGAGCACGAAGCGTTTGCCGTGGTAGTTCACCTCGGTGTCCGTGCTGTCGCGCGTCGTTCCCGCGATGGGGGAGACCATGAGAGGGGAGCGCTCGCGTTCCATTTCGGTCATGAGTGCGTTCACGATGGAGCTTTTTCCCACGTTCGGTTTTCCGATGATGGCGATCTTCGGTGCGCTTCCCGCATCCAGTTCTTCGGGAGGAAGCGGACCGAAACTGAGTTCGCGGAGCTTTCCGGCGATGGCCGTCTTGAGTTTTTCCATGCCGAGTTTGTGGATGGCGCTCACGGCGATCATGTCGTCGCCGATGTTCATTTCTTGGTAATCGAGCGGCATGGCATCGAGCGCGTTCGGCGTATCGGCTTTCGTGATGGCCACGATCACGGGGACGTGACGGCGGCGCTGCTTGCGGATCATGTCGACCACCGTGCGGTCGTCGGAGGTGATTTCCTCGCGGCCGCTCACGGTGAAGATGATGACGTCGGCGTACTCGATGGCGAGCGTGGACTGCGACTTCACGTCGGCTTCGAAGTCTTTGTCACGCGTGGAGCCGATGCCTCCCGTATCGAGGAGCACGAACGGAATCCCGTCGGCCTCGATGCGTTGGCTGATGATGTCGCGCGTCGTTCCCGGAACTTCGCTTTCGATGGCGCGCCTGGCACCCACCATTCTGTTGAAGAGCGTGGATTTGCCGGTATTCGGCCTGCCGATGATGGCGACGACGGGGAGTTTGGCCATGGCTGAGCGCTTAGTTTAGCAGAAGCTTGTCACAAAGGATGCGCTCTTCGGGTCTTTTCTTGCATTTCCGCCGCTCTTTGCAAGAATCCGCTCATGCACATTCTCACCCCCAGCCCCGAAAACACTCACAGAGTCGATCAGCCTCATACGCTGAACGGTCACCGAAAAACCAAAGCCGCCGAAGTGGAAGCATCGGTCCGCAAAGAACTGGGCCTCATCATCGAAGAAGATCAGCTGATGGGTGCGATGTGGGAACAAGTCAAAATACATGCGCTCAATCCCCGACCGTCGCTCGTTCTCGGGAAAGTGGGTACGGGAAAAGAATTGGTGGGCAAGGCAGTGGCTGAATTGTGGATGCCGGACAGACTCGAAGACGGTGCGAGGCCTTCGGTCGTCCGTTCAACGTCGCTCAGTGAAGGCGTTGCCGAATCGGAATTCTTCGGACACGAGAAGGGAGCGTTCACCAGCGCGTTCGAGAAGCGTATCGGAGCTTTCGAGTCTCAAATGGACGGAGGCGCCGTCGTTCTCGACGAGATCGGGGACGTTCCGCCGAAAATGCAGGCCAAGCTGCTCGCGGCCCTGGAGAATCCCAACGAGTTCAGTCGCGTCGGCAGCAACAAAACGTTGCATTTCCACGGCAAGGCGGTCTCTTCCACGCACAGAGATTTGGATCAGATGGTCGTCGACGGCACCTTCCGCGAAGACCTCTTGTCGCGTCTCCGTGCCGCGGGAGTCATCGTGGTGCCCACGTTGCAAGAACGTTCTCTGGAACACCGCAGTTTGCTCATCAATAAATTTCTGACCGACGTGGCATCGAGCATGGGCATCGCCGAAAATCCCGCAACGCTCCTCACGTCCGCCGCACGCGGATACTTGCTCGTCGAGAATTTCCCGGCCAACGTCCGCGATCTCCGCAACATCATCGAGCAGGCGTTCTTCGCGGCATATCAGGCCAATTCATTCCCCATCGATTCGCATCACCTTCAAAAGCCGAAGCCGTACAACGGCAAGCAGGCGGCATATTCACCGCATTCGCCGGACGCTCCGATCGGTGACCTTCGATTGGCATCCGCAAGCTCTGAAAAGGACATCATCACCAGAGCTCTCGTCGCGAACAATTACTCTCGCACGAATACCGCGAAGGCTCTCGGTATCAGCCGCGTGACGCTCTACAACAAGATGAAGAAGCTCGGCCTCATGGATCAGATCGGTCATCAGCCCGACGCCACGGCATAGAGCTACTTCTTCTTCGGATCTTCCGCAGCCTTGGGCTGCACCAGTCCGCGCTTCCGTAAATTCTGCTCGGCGATGCTCAGCTGACTTTCGATGGCACGTCTCTTCGCCACGGGTGTTTCTCTGTGGAAATCGGAACTGCGTGCGGTATCGATGGCGGCTTGCAGCGTCTCATCGTACTTGCGCCGAACGTCATCGGGTTCTTGCGCACTCGGAGCACGCTTCGGTCCGGATTCGCCGACGACTCTCTCCAAAACTTCGTTGTACGCGCCTTCCTGCACGATGCGACTCGTGCCTTGCTGCATCGTCGTCACGAGCTCGTTCCACGGACGGAATCGGTTCGTCACGCCCACTTCCGGCTTCACGACGGGAATCCGCGCTCTGGCTGTCATTGCGAATGCCGCGGCTTCCTTTGACGGAATTCTCCCGTACGGGCCATCACCGATGTTTCTGCGGTTCGCCATCGATTCCATTAAATAATCCACGGCTTCACCGAGTGCCGCAGGCGTTACTTTTCCATCGAGCGAACGATGGACCGTGAGTTCGTACATCAGCGCTCCCGCAACCGTCGGATGTTCCGTGTCGACCTCGGGTTGCAGCGTGTCACCCACGGTCATGCGGTCCCAGACACTCAGGATTCCGCTGCGCAAGCTCGTTACCACTTCGGCTGCGTGCGTTTTCTTCGGCAGGCTTCGGACCTGTGCGTCGAGCTTTTCGATCAGGCCGAGCAGCGATGCCGACCAATGCTTCGCATCCTCTTTTTTGAGAGGTGTCCTCTCGATGTCCGCTTTCCTTTTTCTGGCCTGCTCGTGCGTCATCTGACACAGCTTGATGAGATCCCGGATTTCAGCTTCCACACCCGGGTCCACTTGCACCAGCGGTACCCACGGAGCTTCTGCGACTTTTTCTTGCGTCTTGGCCGCAGCTTCGGAAGGTGTGGGCTTCTTCGGGATCGCAGGAGCCTCGGGCGGCGGAGTTGCGGCTTTCGTCGCGGCCTTCTTCGTCGCATTGGTTAAATCATTCACCACCGGAAGATTCACGTCGGTTTTGTCTCCTCTCCCAATTTTCGTTTCCAATGCCGCGCTGATCTCTCGGGGTTTTGCGGTCGTGGATTTCGGTATGTCAGGTCCTTTTTCGGATGGAGGCATGGAAGAATCGTAATCCTCCCTTATGCAGAGTCAACTTCGCGCGATCGCATTTTCGGTTCCGCCCTTGCTTCTGCTACAGTTTGGCCATGCCAAGCGACTACAATTCATCGGAAGCCGAAGCCAAATGGCAGAAGAAATGGGACCAAGCCAAGCTTCACACCATCGATCTCAAGAGCGCCAAGAAGCCGTACTACTCGCTCGTCATGTTCCCGTATCCGAGCGGAGACAAGCTCCACGTGGGTCATTGGTACAACTACTCGCCCGCCGACAGCTTCGCCAGGTTCATGAAAATGCAAGGACACGACGTCTTCGCGCCCATGGGTTTCGACGCGTTCGGACTCCCGGCAGAAAACTACGCCATCAAGACCGGAACGCCGCCCGCCGAGAGCACGGCCAAGAACGTGAAGACCATGATCACGCAGCTCAAGCGCATCGGTTGCATGTACGACTGGGAGAAAACGCTCAGCACCACCGACCCCGAGTACTACCGCTGGACGCAGTGGTTGTTCCTCGAAATGTACAAGAACGGATTGGCGTACAAGAAAGAGGCCGCCGTCAACTACTGTCCGAAAGACCAAACCGTGCTCGCCAACGAGCAGGCCCAGGACGGCACGTGCGAGCGTTGCGGCACGCCCGTTGAGAGAAAGTTTCTGACGCAGTGGTTCTGGAAGATCACCGATTACTCGCAGAAACTTCTCGATAATTTGGACAAGCTCGACTGGCCGGAGAAGACCAAGATCATGCAAAAGAACTGGATCGGTCGCAAAGAGGGCATCGAGATCACGTACAAGATCAAAGATTCCAAGAAGACCGTGACGTGTTTCACCACGCGCCCCGAGACGAACTTCGGCGCCACGTTCATGGTCATTTCGCCGGAACATCCCGAGCTCGATTCGTACGTCACCGCCGACCGGAAAAAGGCCGTGAAGGCATACGTGGAAAAAGCCGCCAAGCGCACGACCAGCGAGCGCGAGAGCGCCGATCGCACGAAGACGGGAGTCTTCACCGGAAGTTACGCGGTGAACGACCTCACGGGTTTCGAGATGCCGCTCTACGTCGCCGACTACGTGCTGATGGGTTTCGGTACGGGTGTCGTCGTCGGAGTTCCCGGCCACGACATGCGTGACTTCGAGTTCGCAAAGGCGATGAAGGACATCACGATCGTCCGTGTCATCAAGAGTGCCGACGGCGAGACGGGTGCCATCGATTCGGCCGACAAAGTCTTCGAGGACGAAGGCGAGCTGATCAATTCCGATTTCCTCAACGGACTCCACCCGCACGCCGCCATTCCCACGATGATGGACCACATGGAGAAAAAGGGCATGGGCAAGCGCGTCATCACGTATCGCCTCCACGACTGGCTCATCAGCCGCCAGCGCTACTGGGGGGCACCCATTCCCATCGTCTACGACCCGGAAGGCAAGCCGCACCCCATCCCGGAGGAACATCTGCCATGGTTGCTGCCGACCGACGTGGAATTCAAGCCCACGGGAAAATCCCCGCTCACCGAGAGCAAAGAATTCATCGAGCGCACCGAAAAGATTTTCGGCAAAGGCTGGCGTCCTGAATTCGACACGATGGACACGTTCGTCTGTTCCAGCTTCTACTATCTGCGGTACTTGGCCGGCGGCACGAAGGGTCTCGACGCATCTCCACCCGCCACCCGCCACCCGCTACCCGCCTCCACGAAGGGAGAAAAACTTGTTGATCCCTCGATTGAAAAGAAATGGATGCCCGTGTCCATGTACATCGGCGGACCGGAGCACGCCTGCATGCATCTCATCTACGCGCGCTTCGTCATGATGGCGCTCAAGGACTTCGGACACGTCTCGCACGACGAGCCGTTCCAGAGGCTCGTGCACCAAGGTCTCATCACGAATAAAGGTGCCAAGATGAGCAAGTCCAAGGGCAACGTGGTGAGTCCCGACGACTTCGTCACCAAGCACGGTTCCGACGTCTTCCGCATGTACCTCATGTTCATGGGCCCGTTCGAGGCCGGCGGAGATTGGAGCGACCAGGGCATCGTGGGCATCGTTCGCTTCGTCCAGCGCATGTGGAAAGTCCTCACCGAGAAGTCGAACAAGAAGGTCATCCAGGACAAGCCTCACGTTCTCTCGGCGCTTCATAAGACCATCAAGAAAGTCGGTGATGACATCAAGGCGCTGCAGTACAACACCGCGATCAGCGCACTCATGCAGCTCCTCAATCTCATCGAAAAAGAAGAGTCGTTCTCGGATTCTTTGGGTAAGACCGTGGCACTCCTGCTTTCTCCGATGGCTCCACACTTGAGCGAAGAGCTGTGGGAGAAACTCGGCGGCGAAGGCTTCGCGTGCAATCAGCCGTGGCCCGCATTCGAGGAGTCGCTCACCGTGGACGCCACGATCACCGTCGTCGTTCAAGTGAACGGCAAAGTCCGTGGAGATCTGTCCGTGCCGAACGAAACGACGAAAGAAGAAATATTGAAAATGGCCAAGGGCTTGGAGAATGTGAAGAAGTTCATTACGGGTCCCATCAAGAAAGAAATTTACGTGCCCGGAAAACTGGTGAGTCTTGTCGTGTAAAAGACTCACCCTGAGCGTAGTCGAAGGGTGAGCTTGGTCGTCCGAAGCCACTATTGATACTTTCTTTGAATGCTATAATTTGACTTATTTTAATTTATATGTTTAAATAAATATAGATCTTTCAGCTCGCAGCTTTGCGATGTCGCGACCAACGTGGTCGCTGCATCCGCCCCTCGGCAGCCTTTCGGAGCGTTCCAATGAAGTCTTGGTCCACGATTCTCAGGGTTGGGTACATCGTCCTGGTGTTCGCGTTGTTCGCGGCGTTGTTCTCCAACGTCGGATACAACTTCGCGGCAAACATGTCCTTTCGTCACTCCAACGGTCGGTGGCTCGCCGCCTTCGGCTACTGGGTCGACGATTGGAGCTTCCTTTGGCATCCGCGCCTGCCGTTCGTGGCCTGCGTCGTCGCCAGCCTCGGCCACTTCATCGCGGATCTCGACTGGGATAGCAAGGTGTCCAGGCGCTTCCTCGGAGCGTCCATCGGCTTTTACCTGCTGACCATCCTCGTGATGATCGTGCGGTACTACGCCTGGAAGCACTGAGCAGAAAGGTCGGGTGCGAGACTTCGGTTTCGCACCACTCCGGCTCCCGCAAGGGGGCCGGTTGACCATGTCTTCTGTTTTACCACTTCGCTTCTCTCGTCAGCATTTTCATCCAACCGCGCAGTTCCGGGTGCATGGGTGCAGCACTCACGCGAGCGGCCGTTTCTTCGAATGCCGCAAAGATGCCCAGCCCCTTCGGGTCGTTGCGCACGATTCCTTCGGCGAGCATGTTCGCACGCTCCACGTGGTCGTCGTTCATTCTCGAATCTTGCGACATCAAATCGACGAGGATTCGCGTCGGTTGCATGACTTCACGGCCGAAGTCCGCGTGTACGGATTCGATGCCCTCCCGCACGCGCAACTCGTGGTCGCGTTCCGACTCCGCATTGTGAGGGTCCGAGACTTTTGCACCGAGAATTTCGGTCTCCAGATTGCCGAGCAAAAGCGCAGCCGTCTCGTCGTGCATGACGGCCAGTGGAAGCCACGAATCGATGGGATCGGGTTTTGAAAAAGCCTGCAGCAACAACTGATCCGTGGAATCCATACCCGTCTTTTCATACTTGCGATGAAAGTGACGGTTCGTCGTTTCCACCAAGTAGAGAACGCGCGTCGAGACGATCGATTGGATTTTTTTGAGGCGCTCCACTCTGTCGACGACGAACTCTTCGGCAAACCTCTGATGGATCAGTTCGGGGGCGCGCGACGGAATGATTTCTTCAAGCGTGCGCATCGATTGAGTCCAAGGAAGCGGACGTGACGATCGTCTGAAGGTCGGAAGGGTGCAGCGTCATGGATCCGATGGCTCCGACTTGTCGATTCGCGAATTCGAACGATTCGACGGATTTCCATCCGGGCTTACGAATGTCTTCGTCCAGCTCGTGCGGCGTGAAGACAGCGTGGCTGTTGAACCAAGCATCGTAGCTCCCGTACAACTGTCGCTGCCTCAGTTCCAATGCGCTTTTCGTATGCGGCTCCATGCTTTCGGGAGATTCACGGCGGAACGCGTAGTCACCCGCGATGACGGCTCCGTGCGAGAGCATCTGCATCAATTCCAACACGTCTTGCATGTCGCGGCGGTCAAAGTGATGCAGTTCGAATGCGGCGATGACGAGTGCATATCGACGCAGGTTTTGATGTACGTGCATCCGCAATCGGTCACGGACGTTGATCGGCGAGTCCACGATCCTTTCGCGACTCTCGTACGGAAAACGTTCGGAGAGCATCGCGTCTCCCGCAAACGGGATCTTCGTGTGCGTTCCGATGAGCAGTGCTTCATTGTCCTTCGACCCCAAGAACTGCCCCGTTGCAGCGGACAGTTTATAGAAGCCGTCGCTCGCTTTTCGGGGGCTCTGTCTCATGCAATGGAAAGGGAGATGAGATCAGCTCGGATACACTTCTCGGATGGCCGAGACGACGCCCGGAATATCCGTTTTTGATGCGAGTTTATTCGCGAGCAACTGTACCAAATGGGTTTTCGTGCCCAGCACTTGTCCGATTCGCCAGGCAATATCGACACGGTCCGTGGTATCGGACAAGTCGAGCGGCGACTGCACCACCTCATCGGGAGGAATGGACATCGAGTCGCTGATCTTCGTGATGGCGAGATCGGTCAGGGCGACATCATCAATCGGTCCTGTGGGAGCTGTATTCGGAGGCATACGTACATGGTACGAGGAACGCTTCATTTGTCAATTTCCTGCGATGGTGACGCCTCTTCTTTGGCTTGCTCTCAATGTCCTTGGCGAAACCGATGCCGCAACGTACCCTGGCTCGGTGTCACATCCGTTCGACCGATACGCCGGCTTCACCGACCTCAAGGTTTTGAAGGAGGTGAGCGCGAAACCGCTCCGCAAATCCATGCGCGTGAACACGCTCAAGTATTCACCAGCGGAATTTTTGTCGTGGGCCAAATCCAAGAGCTGGATGACCGAGCCCGTGCCGTGGTGTCCGGAAGGATTTTTCGTCGACCGCGTGAACCGCGACGAGGCTCTCGGGAAAGATTTGTTTCACTTGCTTGGGGGCTGCTACATGCAGGAAGCATCGAGCATGCTGCCCGTGGCACTGCTCGACCCTCAACCGGGGGAACGCGTGCTCGACATGAGCGCCGCACCGGGAAGCAAGACCACACAGATAGCCGCGCGCATGGGGCGTGCGGACTCGCAGGAGCTGCAGAAGAAGAGGGGACTGCTCATCGCCAACGACGTCCAAGAAAAGCGCATTTGGTCGCTGCTCACCAACTTGCAACGCTGCGGCGTCGTCGATGTCGTCGTGACGCGCAAAGTGGGGCAGTGGTTCGCGGGGAACATGACCGAGGTCTTCGACCGCGTGCTGTGTGACGCTCCGTGCACGGCGCAAGGAACGGCACGCAAAGACAGCGATGCGCTCAAGTACTGTTCCGATGACAACATCGGAAAGATGGCCAAGCTGCAGCGCGAGCTTCTCGAGTCTGCGATTCATGCTTGCAAGGTTGGCGGACGCATCGTGTATTCCACGTGCACGCTCACGCCCGAGGAAAATGAGGGAGTCGTGATGTCGATGCTCCATAAGTTTCCGGGGATGCTCGAGGTCGTGGATCCCAACGAGATATTGGCGGCTAGCGGTGGGCGGGTAGCGGGTAGCACGAATCCCATCGATGATTCGGCACTTGTGCAAGATTGGATCGCCAAAAACAGCAACTCGCCGACCGCTAGCCGCTACCCGCTTTTTCGCATCTGGCCCCAGACCTTCGATACCGAAGGATTCTTCTGCGCCGTCCTCAAGAAAGTCGCGCCCACGAAAGACCGCGGAGAGAAGAGCAAAGACGATCACCGCTTCGAGCTCGTGCCGCCGTCTCGCGCCAGGTCGATCGCCGCTCGTCTCGAAGATTGGTTCGGTGCCAAGTTTCTCCGCGACGACGAAGTGCTCATCGAATATAAAGAGCAGCTCTCGGTGCTCCCGGAATCGATCCTCAAATTTTATCTGCCGACGAATCCGTACATGTCGGGATTGCCGTTCGGGAAATCCACGTCGCACGGACTCACGCGCCTCTCGCACGAGATGGCGACCCTCCGCGGACTCGAGGCCACGAAGCAAGTCGTTACCCTGAGCGAATCCGATATCCGCGATGCGATGAAGGGCGTGAACGTGAAGTACGAGAAGCCCGGCATGGACGACGGCGACGTTCTCATCGCCATGGAATCGGCGGCACTCGGGAAGCCCATTATCTTGGGCCGGGGAATGCTCAAAAACGGCATCATTCTGAACAGATTGCCCCGTGAGATGGTGAGGATGTTCGCTTAAATAAGGAAACCAACGAATCCAAAGAAACCAAGGTAACCAACGAACATCGTTGGATTCTTTGGTTTCGTGGGTTTCTTTGGATTCCTTTTGAAAGAGTCCTGTACAATCCTCCTCCCATGGACATTAAAGACGAGATCCGCGCCCGGCTTCCCATCGACCAGCTTGTGGCGCAGTACTGTCAGCTGAAGAAAAAAGGTCGCAACTTCGTGTGCGTGTGTCCGTTTCACAACGACAGCCACCCGAGCTTTTTGGTATCTCCCGATAAAGGCATCGGGTACTGCTTCGCGTGCCAGAGCGGGGGAGACATCTTCAGCTTTTTCCAGAAGATCGAAGGCGTGGATTTCCCCACGGCGCTCAAAATGCTCGCCGAAAAAGCGGGCGTCGAAATTCCAAAAGATCACGTCTCCCGCAAGCCCACCGTCAGCAAAGACGAGCGTGAGCGTCTCCGCGACTGTCTCACGGCGGCGCAGAAGTTTTATCAACAAAAGCTCCACGATGTTCCGCATGCACTCACGTACGTGCAGTCCCGCGGCGTGCCGCCCGCGCTCATGGAGAAATTCGGCATCGGATACGCGCCGGATTCGTTCTCCGAAACGTACGAACATCTCCTGAAGAAAGGATTCAGCCGCACCGAAATCATCGGCGCAGGACTCGGCATTCAAAAGGAACTGGAGGGCCGCATGTACGACCGCTTCCGTCATCGCATCATGTTCCCCATCGGCGACGCGCAGGGCCAGGTCATCGGCTTCGGCGGCCGCACGATGGGCGATGACGACGCCAAGTACATCAACTCTCCGGAGAGCGCTCTCTACAACAAGTCATCCGTTCTCTTCGGTCTGTTCCAAGCGCGCGACGCCATCCGCAAGTCGCACACCGTCGTGCTCGTGGAAGGCTACTTCGATGCCATCGCCGCACACCGCGCGGGCATCGAGAACGTCGTGGCCGTCAGCGGCACGGCGCTCACCGACGAGCACGTCAAAATCATCCGTCGCTACGCCGACCAGGTCGTCCTCTGTTTGGACCAAGACAACGCAGGGCAACTTGCCGCGGGTCGCGCGTTCGATCTCCTCAGTCGCGCACATCTCAAGATCAACTCCGTATCGCTGCCGTCCAAAGATCCCGACGAACTCGTGCAGCGCGACGCCAACCTGTTTGCCTCGCTCATCCGCGAATCCTCCGTGCCGTACATCGACGCCGTCATTCAGCGCCTGAAGGCCAGGCCCGACCGTGCCGAACCCACGGGCAAACTCGCCATCTCCGAAATTTTGTTCCCGCTCCTTGCGGCACTCCCGACGTCCGTGGAACTCCGCGCGTACATGGAGAAAGCGGCGCAGATGTTCGGGATCATCGAGAGCGAAATGCAGTCCGATTTCCGCACGTGGAAGCAGGGCAACGAACACGGCAAGCCTTTGGCGAAATCATCAATCTCCGAAACCGCCTACACGCGGCATCAGCTGTGCCTGGGCTTGGCACTCGGCCAGCCGATTTTGCGTCCGCTCCTGCCCGAGCTCATTCCGTCCGATGATCCCGCGCTCGCTCGCGTGCAGACCGCACTCGTGACGGCGGGTGAGGCTACGGCCGCCGATGTTTTGGCTCCGCTGGAGCTGGACCCCGTCGTCCGTGAAAAGCTCCACGTGCTCGCGCTCTATTGCGAGGAAAATTTCCCCGCGTGGTCCGAGACGGTCGCCGCGAAAGAATTCCGCAAACTGTCGTCATCCGCCAACCGTGAAGTCGTCACCGCCAAGCAGATGGTGCTCGTGCAAGCGCTCAAGGAAGCCAAGGCCAAGGGCAGGCCCGATGAAGAGGCCAAGATTCTCACGCAGTATCAGCAACTCTTGAAATTAACGAAGATGACCAACGTCTAAGGGCCATGAAGAAAGGTCTCGTTCTCTCCGGCGGCGCGGCGTGGGGGCTCGCCAACATCGGCGTTTTGCATGTGTTGGAGGAGGAAAAAATTTCTTTCGATTCCATCGCGGGCAGCAGCATGGGAGCCATCGTGGCCGGAGCGTACGCGCTCGGCATTTCGGTGAAGGAGATCGATCGTGTCGCCTCCAAGATTTCGCTGTTGTCGCTCGCGACGTTCAGCCAAAAGCCGCTG
The DNA here is from genome assembly GCA_964611095.1 of uncultured Candidatus Peribacteria bacterium. Lineage (GTDB taxonomy): Bacteria > Patescibacteriota > Gracilibacteria > Peribacterales > Peribacteraceae > CAZKJL01. The sequence goes on along the minus strand of CAZSWJ010000002.1, from coordinate 45,511 downwards.
GCCGGCGGTTTGCACGGGGGACTCTTGAACCAATCACTGAATGATATTCTGAAGGAAGTCGTGGGTGACGCCGTCATCGGCGACTGCAAAATTCCGTTCGTGTGCGTCGCGGGGAAAGTGAAGAAGCCCGTCGACTGGCTCACGATTTGGAAGCCCGGATTCACGGAGCATTTTTTGGATGCCGTGGAGCCGTTTTTCTTTCCGCCCGAGACGCGGATGATCGATGCGCTCATGGCGAGCTCGGCGCTGCCCATCATCTTTTCTCCCGTACACGTCGGCGATGATACGTTCGTGGATCTCGTGCACTTCGGATCCATTCCCGCACGTCGACTTCGCGCGCTCCATTCGCCCGACGTCATCATCGGTACCGATACCAGCCCGCGCTACGACAACGTCGGCAAGTTTCTGCCGGAAGCGTGGAAAGAATTCATTCGCCGCGGACACGCCGAAATGGACGCCGACCGCTTGGCATGCGACCTCGTCATCGTCCCGACCATGACGAAGGCCGTTTTCCGCTTCGATCGGGCCGCCGAATTCATCGTTGCGGGGCGTCTGGCTGCCGAAAAGTCGTTGCCCGACCTCAGGAGAGTCCTGAAGATCGACGTCGAAGGTGCGGGGAACCGCATCTCGTAGTTGCAAACCTGCGCTCAACCCTATAGTCTCCTTGCACTTTATGGCTTCGCATCCACGTAGTTTCATTCATCAGCCGACTGATGACGAGTTGAAGGCGTTTCCCGATGAGATCAAACATTTGGTGAAGAAGGGACGCGAGCAACGATACGTCACGCATCAGGAAATTTTGCGTGCCGTGCCGAATGCCGAAGAAAACATCGATCTTCTGGACCGCGTGTACACGCTCTTCATGGAGCTCGGTATCGACGTGCTCGACGTGAAGGACGCGCTCATCTGGCAGCGCAAAGCCAACGTGAACGCTCAAGCGCAGATCCAGGACAGCGAAGCCGGTTCCGGTGCAACCACGGCAGCCACGACGGACGACGAATCGCTCGAAGTCGTCGCCACCGCCGGTATCCGCATCAAGGACGACAAGTCCAAGACCGCCGACGAGAAGAAGAAGCGCAAGGAGCGCGAGGTTGACCTGCTCGAAATCTCCAACGACTCCGTGCGCATGTACCTGTCCGAGATCGGACGCGTGCCGCTCATCGACGCCCGCAAAGAAGTCGAATTGGCTCGCCGCATCCGCAAGGGTGATGCCGGCGCCAAGCAGCAGCTGGCCGAGGCCAACTTGCGTCTCGTCGTCTCCATCGCCAAGAAGTACATCGGTCGTGGACTTTCGTTCCTCGATCTCATCCAGGAAGGAAACATCGGCCTCTTCCGCGCCGTCGAGAAGTTCGACCCGGAGCGCGGTTTCAAGTTTTCCACGTACGCCACGTGGTGGATCCGCCAGGCCATCACGCGCGCCATCGCCGACCAAGCCCGCACCATCCGCATTCCCGTGCACATGGTCGAGACCATCAACAAGCTCACGCACACGCAGCGCCGCCTCGTGCAGGAACTCGGACGCGAGCCCACGGTGGAGGAACTTGCCGTCGAAATGGAAATGGACATCAAGAAGGTGCGCCACATCCAGAAGATCAGCCAGGACATCATCTCGCTCGAAGCTCCCGTGGGTTCCGAGGAAGACAGCAAGCTCGGTGACTTCATCGAGGACGAAGAGGCAGTGAACCCGTTCGATGCGACGAACCGTCAGCTCCGCAAAGAGAACGTGCACGCGATGCTGGAGTACCTTACGCCCCGCGAGCGCAAGATCATCGAAATGCGCTTCGGACTCCGCGACGGCATCGGCCACACGCTCGAGGAAGTGGGCAAAGAGTTCAACGTCACGCGCGAGCGCATCCGTCAGATCGAAGCCAAAGTTCTGCAGAAACTGCGCGATCACCCCCGTTCCGTCTCCATCCGCGAGCACGGCGCAGGCAAGGGTGCCGCTCCGTTCACCGCACCGTCCTTCATGACGGGCAAGCTCTGCCCCGAGTGCCGCAAGGGGGTTCTCGTGGAGATCCACCAGGCGGGCAAGACCGTGATGAAGTGCGATCACTGCGCCTACACCGTCGGACAGATCAAGGACTGAGCGCCTTCCGCCTTTTCCCATGCATCGACGAGTCGTTTCCATTCCCGAGCTCATCCTGGGGGCACTTCGTTTGTGCAGGCGTCTGTGGCTCAGCATCCTCATCGCGTCCGTGTCGTTCGCCATGATTTTGGCCGCGGTCTCGGGTTTCAGCGAGCGGCGCATCGGACAGATCGAAGACCGCATGGCCGCACACCTCACGATGACCGATGAAGAATTCCAGGTCGAAACCGAGCGTCAGGTGCGAGAGCTCGGAACATTGGACGCCGTCACGTTCATCGAATCGTTGCAGCACTACGGCAGCGGATCTCTTGCGGGGAAGGCGGCCTTGCCCGCCAAGGACGAGCTTGGAGTGGCGTACATCGCCCAAGTCGGTCCGTACGTATTTCTGCTTCTGGTCGTGAATCTGTTCGTCGGATTCGCCGCGTTCATCTACTTCCTGCTGTTCTTCACGCGCATCGCCAAGTCGCCGTACGAAACGCTGGGGACGCTCTTCCGCATGATACTTCCGATGTCCGGTGCGTGGCTCTGGGCACTGGTCCGCTCGTACGTTTGGATCCCGCTCATCGGTCCCTTCGTGGCGCTCTACATGCTCCCCAGGCTAGCTCCCGCCTTCGTGTACATCGCGAGCGGCGAGGCCAGGGTCTTCGAAGGCTTCCACCTCGGCATGAAGCGCACCAAGGGTCTGTGGCTCGGTGCGGCGCTCGGCTTCATCGTTTCGTGCATCGTGACGTTCGCGCTCGTGTTGTGGCCCGCCATGGTTCTTGCCGCCGTCGCCGCTCTCTTCTCCCTCAAGATCGGTTTCGTCCTGTGGCTCATCGGTGCGATGCTCGGAGTTGCGTTCTTCTCGGCATGCATGACGGTTTTGGCCGTGATGTTGGCGTGACGCGAAAAAGAAAACAACGAATTCGTATGATATGCGTTTTTTGAGCGGATTTTCTTTGGATACTGCGAGATGACGATGAAGGTATCACTGCGAAGACCCCCATCCAAAGACAAATGTCCTCGAATGGGGGCCGTCGTTCGCTACCCTCAGATCATCAGGGGATTTTCCGTGAAGTACTCTTCACGGCCGTGAACCCCGGCTCCGACGATCCGCAGGAACTGCCGGTCGAAAGCCTCCTTCACCGGCAGGCTTTCGTGCGGCGTCAAGATGCCGATGTTCACGACCTCGCCTCCGCGCATGATGATTGCGTCCTCGTACGGGTACTTTTCGGCCAGGTGGCCGATGTCCCCGTCGTTGGACGTGTCCTCGTGCTCGGCGTCCCAGAGGGCGCAGCTGCCATCGAGGTTGTTGGCGAGCAGGATCCTGACTTCCCGGTCGAGACGCACGTTGGGGTGAGTGCCCCAACCCCATCCGTAGGTCACTCCGTCCCGATTCAGCTTTTTGCCGGCTTCCGTATGGAGGGCGCGGGCGAACTTCGCCCGAGCCCCCCGATGGGGGGTGCCGGCGATGACCGGCGATTCGTCGATGGTCAGGAAGCCGATCTCCCCCTTCTTGAGGAACACGGACCCGATGATGTCCCGGTACGTGCTGTAGGTTTCCGGAACGGAATCCGGATCCCCCTGCACGTACGGCATCATCAAGCAGCGAACACCCGAAAAGCGAGGAAACGTGATCTTCTGGCTAGTCTGGATTGAGGACATGGTCTCTCCCGATGTGAATGAGCAGCGAACTCTTAGAGGTCATTCTTGACCTCTTTCTTCTCCACCTTGCGGTAGAGATTTACTTGGCACACGAGTGCCAAGCAATATTCATTTTATGTATATATAAGTAAAATGTCAATCCCCCCCCCGAACCCAGCACTGTAATCTCAAATTCAAGGCAGTCTTGAGGTATGTCAGAAGGAAGTCGACATCGCAAGCATCTTCTCACTCAAGATCGCGTTCGTTCTGTGGCTCATCGGCATGCTGCTCATGATCGCGTTCTTCACGGCGTGCCTCACGGTGCTTTCCGTGATGTTGGCGTAGCCCTCACCCCGCTCACTGCGTTCGCACCCCTCTCCACAGTGTGGAGAGGGGTGGCCTGAGCTTTGCGAAGGCCGGGGTGAGGGCTCCTTGGTTTCCCCAATTCTCTCTATACTGAGAGCCATGCGAACCTTCGAGAAGGACTACGAGCGCCTGAACGCCGAGCAGAAACTGGCCGTCGACACCGTCGAAGGCCCGGTGATGGTCGTTGCGGGCCCGGGCACGGGAAAGACGCAGGTTCTTGCCATGCGCGTTGCGAGCATTCTCAAAAAAACCCAAGCACGCCCCGGCAACATCCTCTGTCTCACGTTCTCTACGGCCGGAGCCACTGCGATGCGCGAGAGACTCCGCACCTTCATCGGCGGCGATGCGTACGCCGTCACGGTGAGCACGATTCACGGATTCTGTGATTCCATCATTCGTCGTCATGCCACCACGTTCTCCGAGTGGGCGGCCAAAAAGCCGCTCTCCGATGTGGAAAAATACAAGCTGATGGAAAAAATCATCGATGATGTCGTCGGTACGTCGTCGCTCATCAATCCCAAGAATCCGTACGATCGCATCGCCGGAATTCTCGGCCGCATCAGTGACTGCAAGCGCGAGGGCAAGACGATGAAGGATCTTCTCAAAGTCGCCGATGAATACGACGAGCTCATGGAAGGGAAGAGCAAGAAGGGCACGAAGCAGCACGACAAGAACGTTCTGCAGGCCAAGAAGTTCCGCGACTTCATCGATCTCTTCAAGCGCTACGGCGAATATTTGGAAGAGCACGACGTGTACGACTACGACGATATGATCCTCACCGTCCTCACGGCGCTCCAAGAAGAGGAGTGGCTCCTGATGTCACTCCAGGAGCGGTATCAGTACATTCTTGTCGACGAAGCGCAGGACTTGAACGGCGCACAGTGGAAGGTCATCGAGCGGCTCACGACGTACGACAGCGTGCCGCACGAACCGAACTTCTTCCTGGTGGGGGACGATGACCAATCCATTTACCGTTTCCAGGGCGCGAACCTGGAGCACATGCTCAGTTTCCGTGAGCGTTTTCCCAAGGCACCCATCATCGTGCTTACGACGAACTACCGTTCCACGCAGACGATTCTCGATGCCGCAGGCAGGCTCATCACGCATAACGATGAGCGTCTTATCGGGCGTATTCCAGGACTCAAGAAAGATCTCAAAGCATTTACGAAGGAGAAGGGGAGTGAGCCCACGCTTCTCCGTCCGCCATCCGATGCGGCCGAGCCGTGGCTCATCGCCGATATCGCCGAACAAAAAATCAAGGACGGCGTCTCACCCGAAGAAATCGCCATTCTCGTGCAGACGAACGGCGAACTCATTCCTCTCTACGACGTTCTGCGCGCACGCAACATTCCGGTGATCCTCAGCGGCAAGTCCGATCTCCTCGGGCATCACATCGTGTCGCAGGCCGTCACGATCCTTAAAAGTCTCTCCACCACGACCGAACATCCGTTCCTGCATGCACTTGCCTGCGAGTGCTTCGGCTGCCATCCCGCGGATATCGCGAGAGTCATCGGAGCGGCCAGGGAAGCCAAAAAGAGCGCGGTCGATGTGCTCCTCAACATCGAGCAATCCGATCTCGATCTTACGGACAAGAAGACGCTCGTGCGTTCGCGCGACATCTTGCTCGATCTTCGTCAGAAAGAAGAGTCGAGAACCGTTTTGGAAACGGTGGAGCATGTGCTTCGTGAAAGCGGCTTGGCGGGTAGCGGGGAGCGGGTAGCGGTTAGCAAAAGCGAATCTACTCGCCACCCGCTAGCCGCTACTCGCCCTCTTGATCCCCTGGATCTCGCCGCCATCGAGGCATTTTTCCACTACGTCAAAAAGCATTGCTTGGAACGTCCGTCACTCAGTCTCAAGGCGTTCATGCACGACCTCAGCTTCTTCTCCGATGAAACCTACACGCAGCTCCGTCTCACGTATCAGCTCCCGCACCTCGTCACCTCCGGCGTGCAACTTCTCACCGCGCACCAGAGCAAGGGTCTGGAGTTCCACACCGTCATCATCAGCGGATTCCGCGAAGGACATTGGGACGAGCGCACGAATCCGTCGCGCCTCGCGGTCCCCGAAGATTTGCTCTTCGGTTGGGAGGCCGAGCAGAAGCGGTATGAGAAACATCAAGACGAGCGCCGTGTGGCGTACGTGGCTATGACAAGAGCAAAACGCGATCTCCTGATGGTCTGTCCCAAGGAGTTTGCGGTGGGGGAGCGAGCACGCCCCATCGCACCGTCGGCATTCTTCGCCGAGGCAGGTCCGCTTCCCGAATCCAATGCGTCGCTCAAAGATCCGGAACGTTCGTCGCTCCTTATCCTCAAGCCGCACCGCGAACTCGATGACGAACTCAAGGCGTACCTCACGAATCGCCTGAAAGATTTTGCACTCTCACCGAGTGCACTCTCCGCGTTCCTCGAAGATCCGCAGGAATTCAAACGTGTGCACCTGCTCCGTCAGCCCGAGGAGCTCACGCCCGATTCGCTCCTCGCGATGGGCTACGGCAGCGCCGTGCACTGGGCGCTCAAGGAGTGGGCCGCATCACTCCAAAAGAAGGAGGAGTTCGGTGACAAAGAATTCCTCGAGGCGTTCAACTGGCACCTTACGGAGCGTAACGTCCTCACGGACGCCCAGCGCAAAAACCTGCTTTCCGTAGCCAAAGACGCCCTTCCGGCCTATTTCGGCGCACGACTGCAGGGCACGGCTCCCGTCATCTACGCCGCTGAGCGCGAGTACAAAGCGATGCTCGGGGAGATTCCGCTCAAAGGAAAAATCGACCGCATCGATCTCGCGTCCGCCACGTCCGCCGACGCCGTCGTCATCGATTACAAAACGGGCAGGCCCAAAGCACCTTCGGCCATCCGCGGCGGCATCGAAGAGGGGAGAGTGTCACGCACCCGCGACGGCGACAATTTCCGTCAGCTCGTGTTCTACGCTCTTCTTCTCGAGCAAGCAGAGCCGATGCTCGTGCCGCAGGCGTTCTCACTCGAGTTCATCGGCGAGAGGGGAGAGGACCCCATCGCACGTTCGTTCAAAGTGACGCAGCAGGAGAAAGACGATCTCAAGTCCCTCATCAAAGACGTTTGGGGCAAAATCATTGCGCTGGATTTCTCTCCTCTGGAAGCCAAAAAGTAGGGGACCATCGTTTTGTGTTTGCTCGCGAACGCCGCACTCCGTACGCTCCTTCAGATGCGCGATTTGCCCGTGACGCTGGAAATTGTTTTGGCCCAAGAGCTGGCCAATCAGGAACGTGAGCTCAAGAAGGCGCGTCTCGAAGAGTTGCAAAAGTTGTGTGTCGAGTACGACACGCTCGTCGCCGAATCCCGTAAAAAAATTTGGGACCTCCTTAAAATTCCCGTTACTCCCGCGGCCATCATTGCGGGAACCGCCGCGACACTGGCGAAATTCGGATTCATAGAAAAAGAGTGGGGAGTGGCGGCGGTCATCGCGGATGTCACGTGGGCTTTTTGGAAGTTCATAAGCTCGATCAATAAGCGGAATGTGTCACTCGAAAAGGCCGAGAACGTGGTTTCGGAGGTCAGATTGCTTCTCTCTAAGGTTGACGAGCGGGATGTACTTATTGCTCGATCATTGATCGATTCTTCAGCCGAGGGATTGGTCCATGCGGTCCATCGGCTCCCGAAATCCGATCACATCGGCATCGATTCATAAAAAACGGAGTCCGTGCGGACTCCGTTGCAAGGCTTGATGTCATCGATCCACGCCTACTCCGCCCAAATGACGAATGTGAAGACTTTTTCGCCGCCGCCAAGATCGCGCTCGAAGAGCGATGATTTGCCGTTTTTGGCATTGCGGACGACTTTGCCCCACTGCTTCGGATCATCGGTATTGATGTCGCTCTTCGCGGTCGGGTTCGTTGCGGAACCGATCGTCGTGGATGCATCGAGGTGAGCGTAGATCGTCGCAAGCTCTTCAAAATCGTGGGCATTGGGATGCTGGTTCGCAGTCGGGTCGTTCGTGTAATCCATGCACGTTCCGAGGTTCGCATTCGTGAAGATTTCATCTTGGTGGTCCAGGCCGAGCGTGTGACCCACCTCCTGACACATGACGAGGTTTCGCCATGCCGGCTTGTTGTACGTTGCCGTGTTGAAATACGTATCGTTCATTTTCACGGTTCCTTGCGTGATGTGCGTTCCGTTGGCCCATACCGATGCGATACCGAGCCATCCGTTGCTTCCGTAGCTTTTGTTACATACTTCCACGCGGCCGAGCGTCGGCTGGCAGTTGCCCTTACTTGCTCCTGAAACAACGGTCGTATCGAGGACCGCGGATGTGCTCCAGTCCGTCGACGTCGTTCGCAGGTACGAGTCCCAGGCGGACGTGACGTTGTCGCCGATCTTCAGCGTGAACGGATTGGCTTTTCGTGCCCAGTGGTAGGTACCCCAGGAATGATTTGCCAAGGCGATCCCGCCGGACAAAGCCAGTATCGTCGATATTGCCATTCCTGCGACGGAGAGTCGGGCGAAACGAGGAACAAATTTCTTCATAAAGTTTTTGGGTTGGATATAGAGTGGATTTATCCTTACGGGACTGCGGTCTTTTGTCAAAAGTTCGGCCTCTCTTACGTGCAGGCTAAAAAAGACTTGATTCCTTTGATTAAAATTTCGTCATATAGTCAATTTAATAGCTATTATAAGAGCAAAAAACTGAACAAATAATATGATCAATCAATATGATGTATACAAAATCAGCATAGGTGGTAAAATTCGCACGAAATCGCCGCATGCAGCGGTGATCCCTTACCCCCCTTCTTATGTTTGGTGCCTGTGCATCTGCAGTAGCCGCGCGTGCTCGTCGCATGACAGCCGCTTCGGTTTCTTCAATCATGCTTATTTCCTCCGGTCTTTCCATGGTTCCGCTTGGAGCAATGCCGGCGTTCGCCGCCGCGTCCGTTACCCCGGCTACCGGTGGATCCGCCATTCTTTCCACTACGGCAGGAGGTACCTACACGTCTCTCACGGGACCCGTCATCACGGGCATCGATGACAATGACCTCGATTCATCGGGCACCGTCACCTTGGTGGCACCGAGCGGCTTCCAGTTTGACATTGGTGGCACCGCTCCCACGGTTCTCGTCACGTGTACGAGCAGCTGCGGCGGAGGTTCATCCAACAACGTCAATAACGTTACTCAGGCAATACCATCGCTGTGACGGTCGCTGCAGGAACGCTGTCCATCACCATTACGGATGATGTGGATGGAGGAGCAGTCAACAGTCTTACATGGCAAAACGTTCGTGTCCGTCCCACGGCGGCTTCTCCCACCGCATCGGGTGATTTGTCGAAAGGCGGAACCGCCGACATCAGCGGCATCAGTGGCGGTGACAACTTCGGAACATTGACGGAAGTTGCCGTGGCAACGGTCACTCCGGCTACCGGAGGATCTGCGATTGATTCGAGCACCGCAGGAGGTGCATACACCACTCTCACGGGCCCCGTACTTACGGAAGGTGACGCAGGCGCCATTCAGGCGGGCACCATCATTTTGAACGTTCCGGCCGGCTTCCAGTTCGATACGGGTGGTTCCGCTCCGACGGTCCTCGTTACTCGCACTGCCGGTACCAGCATCGGTGCTTCGGGCGACTTTTGTAACATCAATAACGTCTCCAGTGGAACCAGCGTTTCCATTACCGCTCGCACTGCTTCCACGATCACCTTCACGGTGACGGATGAATCCCGTAACGGAAACCCGGGTAGCTGCAGCGGGATCAGGAACTCACTGACGTGGCAGAACGTTCGCGTACGCCCTACGGCGGCACTGCCGCTTGCCTCGGGCAATATTACGAAGTCCGGCACTGCGACGATTTACGGTGTCAGTGGATCTGATAACTTCGGAACCCTTACGGAAACCGCAAGCACCACCGCCACTCTTACCGTCAACGCCAGCGTTACGAACGACAACGGCGGTACGGCTACGGCAGCCACCTTTACGTACAAAATTGATGCAACGACGGTGACGAGCGGAGCTCCAAACAGCGGTCTCAGCGTCGGCGCTCACACGGTGTCCGTCACGGGTACCACGGGCTACGCTGTGACCATCGGCGGTGATTGTGCTTCCGACGGCACCATCACGCTTGCGGCAGCCGACAACAAGGCTTGCTCCGTCACCCTCAATGACATCGGCCCCAAGATCACCGTCACCAAGTCCGTCACGAACGACAACGGCGGCACCAAGGTGATCGGCGATTTCACGCTGAAAGTCGATGCCACGACCGTCACGAGCGGCATCCAGAACACGTTCAGCGCCGGCGCCCACACCATCAGCGAGGTCGCTGACGTCGGTTACGCAGCCACCATCGGCGGCGACTGTTCGTCCACGGGCGCACTCGCCACCGTTCTCGGCGGCGTGTACTCCTGCACCATCACGAACAACGACATCGCTCCCAAGCTCACGATCACGAAGATCGTGACGAACGACAACGGCGGCACCACGGGCAGCGGCAGCTTTACGCTGATGCTCGACGGCAACCCCGTCACGAACGACGTGCAGTTCACCACGACCATCGGCGCTCACGTCGTAAGCGAGCTTGCCGACTCCCAGTACACGGGAGGCATTCTCGTCGGCGACTGTGATGCCGGCGGCAACATCACGCTCGCACTCGGCGACGTGAAGCACTGCTACATCACGAATGACGACAAGCCCGCACACCTCATCATCGACAAGCAGGTGACGAACGACAACGGAGGCACGAAGATCGACAGCGACTTCACCATCAACATCAGCGCCAACAATCCCGGCTCCGCTTCCATTCCGGGAGCTGCGGCAGGTACGGACGTCCAAGTGGATGCCGGTTCCTACGACATCACGGAGACCGCAGACGTCGGTTACGCCGTGACGTACTCGGCAGACTGCTCGGGTTCCATCGCCCCGGGCGAGACGAAGTACTGCACCGTCACGAACGATGACATCCAGCCCAAGTTCACGCTCACGAAAGTCGTCGTGAACGACAACGGTGGAACGAAAGTCGTCTCCGACTTCCCCGTCTACATCGATGCCGGTCTCGTCACCTCGGGTGTCCAGTACGGTCTTGATGCCGGTACGTACACCGTCAGCGAGCTCGGCATGCCTTCCATCTACGCCGCCAGCATCTCCGGTGACTGTGCCAGCGACGGTACCATCACGCTCGTCGTCGGCGACGTGAAGTCCTGCACCATCACGAACGATGACATCGGACCGAAGCTCACCATCATCAAGCAGGTCGTGAACGATGACGGTGCCACGCGCATCATCTCGGATTTCACCCTCAAGGTGAACACGGACCAGGTCTTGAGCGGTTCTCAGACCACGCTCAGCGTCGGTGACTACACCGTCGGTGAAATTGAAGACATCGATTACGACGGCACGTTCTCCGGCGACTGCAACGTATCCAACGGAAACATTCACTTGGAACTCGGTGAGGTGAAGACCTGCACCATCACGAACAACGACCGCGTGAAGAACAGCTTCCAGACCGGCAACGGCGGAGGCGAAGGCCGTGACGGTCAAGGCACGTCCGCAAGCCCGGGTCACCAGACCACGCGCTTCTCCACGCAGGCCGAGTACCAGGCTTCCATCGCCACGGGCGGAGGTAACACTGCTCCGGCCGGATTCGGAGGAGGCACGTTGCCCGAAGGAGCATTCGGCGGAGGCCCCGACGTTCCGTTCTCGGATGCCGAGGTCGAGTACATCTGTTCCATGCAGAAGGCTCAACCCGCCACCAGCACGACTTCCTTCACGGAGTGGCTCGGTTCGTACATGGCCAACCTCATGGGACGTGATGCCGCTCAGGTCATCGCAGCTCTCAAGGATCCTGCTTTCTGCGCTCCCAAGGCCGAGGCTGCCGTGAAGACCGCGGAGCCCGTTGCCGTTCGCGTCAACAAGAAGGGCATCGTGGTTTCCACCAACCCCGTCTGGAACGCTTGTGTCACGGGTAACAAGGTGAGCCTCGGTCTCATCCGCGCGAACCAGGACACGTACCAGCATCGTCAGGGCGCCATCGAGAAGGATATTCCGATGACGTGCCGCGATTACCACCGCGGTGACCTCAACGTCTGGCTCCACCCCGACTTCCCGAATTTGGAACTGACGCTCGACGGCAAGGGTCGTCTCGTCAGCGATCTCCCGCTCGGCTACATCGCCGTTCGCGACGGTGCCGCATCCAACGTCGTCCAGAAATAGTTTCGATCATCAAACGAAAAGACGGCTCCTTCGCGGGGGCCGTTTTTTATTCTTTGCTGCGGTGCTGACTGATGAAGGTGAGGGGATTCACCACGCGTGAGCCGACCTCGCCGCTCGATCCGGGCGGTACCGGCACATGTTTCTCTCCGGGCTGTCCGCGGTCCACCTGCAGGTGGAGGTGCGGAGCGGTCGTGTTTCCGGTCATACCCACGTATCCCACGGTCTGGCCCGGAACCACGTCGTCACCCACGCTCACGGCCGCCGTATCGAAGTGGCCGTAGACGGAGTAGTACGTTTCGCCGTTCTTCAGGCGATGTTCGATGATGACGTGGAGTCCCAGATTCTGGGTCGTATAAACCCCGTTCACTCGTCCGCCACCGATGGCGCCGACAGGAGCTCCGCGAGCGACTTTCAGGTCGACTCCGACGTGCGTGCCGCTGTACTCACCGGCGTCCAAGTCGTACGCGCCGAAATAGCGCGTGGAGTAGAAGAGTTTTGCGGTGATGGCGGGAATATTTTCCTCTCGCCAGGGCTTGGAAAGGCTGTCCATCGGCGTCGTGAGAACGTTCATGTCGTAGCGGGGAATTTTTACGAAGTCCTCGTCCGTCATTTGAGAATTGCTTCTGTTCCATACCGCAGCGGAGTGCATGGCTCCCCAGTTCGGCGTTCGCGCGAAGGGGAACGATGCATGGTCGAAGGCGGGGAACGAGTTCGTCTGCGGCTCGGGTTCGGGCTCGGGCGCAACGCTCGAGGCGCTGCTGCTCACGGAGCTTGCGACGGAACTGGAGCTGCTCGACGATACGGGTACGGGCGCCTGTTCCGAGGAGGAAACGCTCGAGGAAGCTGCGGGCTTCGGAGTCGAGATCACCGGCTTCGGAACCACGGGTTTCGGGGCAGGAACGCTGCTTGAGACGGACGACGAAGACTGCGCTTCCAGGGAACTCGAGGAACTGCTCTCTTCGATGACGATGCTCGGTTGGATTTCGGCTTCGGAAGAACTCACCGAAGACTCCGAAGAGCTTTCGTCCGCGGGCGGAGTCAAATCTGCGGCAAGGTGCAGCACCTCACCTGCCGGTTTCGGAATCTGCGTAAACCTTTGTGCTTGGTACGTTTGGACGACCGAAATGAACAACACGCCCATGAGCGCGCCGCAAGCGACGGACGCGAGGAAGTCGCTGTGTTTCTTGGCACCGGACTTCAGTGCCGACCAGGCCTGCTGTACGTTGTGTGTGTATTTGTTAATACATATATTATACCATAAAATAGCCAAATTGGCATATTCAGTATTTAATATTTACCATGGTACGTTGCCTCTAAATGAACAAATTATGTGTTCATTAAATATGGCTTACAGAAGGGCTTTCTATGATTTATGTATCGAGGATTATGCCGGAGCTTTCGTCGATTCCAGGAAGTTTCGGAGTTTCAGAAGCGCCCTTCCTCGGTGGGACGTCGCATTTTTCTCCTCGATGCTCATGGCCGAGTACACCGCATCGAACCCGTCGGGACGGAAGCAGGCGGAGATGGGAAGTCCCGCCAAGTAGCCCGCCTCCAGCGTCGGCGTGATCCTTCCTTCGCACGCACCTTCGAACGTGTGGAGTGTTCCCGTCGCATCGAGGTACGCAAGTGAGCAGATGAAGGTCGCGCGCTTGTCGCTCTCATGCTCCATGCGCTTCAAGAAATAATCGATCCATTCCTTGTCACTCGCATCGGGCCCCGCACCCCAGCGCCGAGTCTGCACACCGAGTTCATCCTTGAGCGCATGGATGACGATGCCCGAATCGTCGGCGAGCGTCGGTACCTTCGCGCGTGAGTGGTAGAACTCGGCCTTCAGGATCGCGTTGTCACGGTACGTCTCGCCGTGCTCATGCGGATTCTCCGCGATGCCGAAGTCCGTCGGTACCGCGAAGTCGATTTCAAGCCCCGACAGCGCTTCGCCGATTTCGATGACTTTGCCTTTGTTCGTCGTGGCGAGAAGAAGTTGCATCGAGCGGAAGCATAACACGCGGCCTCGGGTCCCGGAATTTTTGCAAAAACTTCGTCGATCTGTAGTGTTTGGCGCATGGAGAAATACGGTGGATCAGGTTTGAGCGAAGGGCGACTGGAGGAAGAAGCCCGCAAAAGGCGGTCCGATCCCGTCTATGCGATGCGCGATGACACGGAGCGTTTCGTGCGCGAGAACATGAATGTGACGATCGCGAACAATCGGCCGAACGACGACGAGCCGCCCGACGGCGAATATCCGGACGGTCATGATCCTTTCGATGGGCCGGGTGATGTTCCGGCACAACCAAGACCACGGCCTTCGTCGGGAAGCCCGGTACAGGCGTATTCGCTCAGCGCGTAACTCAGCCGATGTTCACCTCGGCCTCGGAGCCCGCCATGCGGTCGATGTACACCTTGCGGGGCTTGGCACCGTCGGCGGGGCCCACGACGCCTTTCTCTTCCATGATGTCGAGGAGTCTCGCGGCACGGGCGTAACCCACTTTGAGCTGGCGTTGCAGCAGCGAGGCCGATGCTTTGCCCGTTTCCTGCACCACGCGTACTGCTTCGAAGAAGATGTCGTCGCCGCCGTTGTCATCGGCATCCAGGTTGATGAGCCCGGTGGCTCCGGTCACGGCCTGGTTCTCACCTTGGGCGTTGCCGTCACCGAGCGTGATTTCTTCCGTGAGCATGCCGCCGCCCGCAATCTTCACGGCGTTGATGACGCGCTCGATTTCCTTCGTCGAAATGAAGATGCCCTGGATGCGTACGGGCTTCGGCGTCGATGCGGTCATGTAGAGCATGTCGCCGCGTCCGAGCAGGTCTTCGGCTCCGATGGAGTCCAAGATGGTGCGGGAGTCCACGGCGCTCACGACGCGGAAGGCGATGCGCGTGGGGATGTTGGCTTTGATGAGACCCGTGATGACGTCCACGCTGGGGCGCTGGGTGGCGATGATGAGATGCATGCCGACGGCGCGTGCCATCTGTGCGATGCGGGCGATCATCGTCTCGGTGTCTTTGCGGTGCTGGCGCATCATGAGGTCGGCGAGCTCGTCGATGACGATGACGATGCGCGGCAGCTTCTTCTCTTCCTCCTCCTGCTTCTCGTTGTACTCGGCGAGGTTGCGGACGCCCGCCTCGGAGAAGCGGTGCAAGCGTCGTCCCATTTCGGCGATGGCCCAGCGAAGCGCCTGCAGAGCTTTGTCGGAATCGGTGATGACGGGCGTGAGCAGGTGCGGGATGCCGTTGTAGGGCATGAGCTCCACGCGCTTGGGATCGATGAGAATGAACTTGAGTTCGTGCGGCGCGTTCTGGAACAGGAGAGAAATGAGGAACGTGTTCATTCCGACGGACTTACCCGCACCGGTGGCTCCGGCGATGAGCAAGTGAGGCATGTCCTCGATGGTGGCGACGTACGCGTCACCCGAGACGCCGCGTCCGAGAGGAATGGTAAGCGGGGATTCGGTCTGCTTGAACTGCTGGGACTCGAGGAGCTCGCGGAGGTATACCGTGGAGCGCTTCTCGTTCGGCATTTCGATGCCGACGAGCGCCTTGCCCGGAATCGGTGCCTCGATGCGCAGGCTTTGCGCCGCAAGAGCAAGGGCCAAATCGTTCTTCAGGTTTTCGATCTTGCTCAGCTTGATGCCTTCGGCCGGCTGCAGCGTGAACTGCGTGACCGTCGGGCCGGGGTGCGCGTCTTTCATCGTGACGTTCACTTCGAACTCGGCCAGCTTCTCTTTGATGAGCGCCGCCTGTTCCTTGAGATCATCGTCATCGACCGTGATTTCGCTGCGCTTGTTCTCCAGCAAGTCCATCTCGGGGAACTTCCATTCCTCGAAACGCTTGTCGGTCATCTCCAGGAGTTCCTTGGTCTTGGCTTTGGCTGCGGCGACCGCGCCGGGCTTGCCGGCGGGCTTCACGCGTTCGGCTTCGAAGTTGGGACGAACGATGTTGATGTCCGGTGCTTCGGCATCCTGTTCCACCAAATCAACATCCTCGATTTCCGCCACCTCCTCATCTTCTTCCGCGGAATCCTCTTCTTTGCGCGTGCGCTTGGCGGGCTTTTCCTCCGTGCGCGCCATGAGCTTGCGGAAAATTGCGGGCAAGTCGGGCTCGAACGTGATGAAGACGCCCGCGACCATGAGAGCCCCGAGCATGATGTAGCCGGCTTCTTTGGTCAGGAATGCGGCGAAGGGGAATGCCACCATGAATCCGATGGCGCCCGCGAGTTCATCGCGCTTGTCGGCGAGTTCGGCCAGAGGAGCGCTGAGTTGAGCCAAGCCCAAGAACGTTCCAAGGACGAGCGTCACTCCCACGGTGCGCTTGAGCTCGATGTTCGGCGAACTGCCGATCATGAGGAGGCAGCCCAGGAGCACGAGTGCGGACGGGAAGAGCACGTTCCAGCTTCCGAAGAGGAAGGTGAGGACGCGGTTGATGGCGAGGCCCATGGTTCCCGCTCCGTTACCGAGCGCCAAGAAGAGCACCAAGCCAACGCCGATGCTGAGAACGGCTTTCACCTGTCTCCTCGTGTGGTCTTCCAGCTCAAGCTCAAGCAGGTCGTTTTTCGCCTTTCGGCGCTTGGTCCTGCGAATGCCTTTGCGACGCTTTTTGGCCATCGGCGATCATTATAGCGCATTTCACGTTTCGCTGACTACGCCTCATTTCACGATTTGCGTCAGATCTGCGGCAGCTTGTACCGTTTGATCTTCGTGAGTTCTTCACGGTACTCGGGCATGTGTGTTTCCACCGTCGCCCAAAATCTTGCCGAGTGATTCGGATGCGGGATGTGCGACAGTTCGTGGATAACGACGTACCGCAGAATCCCGGGCGTCGTGCAGAGCAGGGGAGTGGAGAGAGCGATGATGCCGTGTTGCGAGCAGCTTCCCCAGCGTGAGCGCATCAGTTTCAGCGTGACTTTTCGAATCGATACGGCAAGTGTTTCGGCATTCGTGGCATGCACGAACCGCGTCAGTTCTTCTTTGGCTGAATCGGCGAGAAGTCTCCAGAGGAATCGGTGGAACGTACGCGTGTCCGTCTGCGGACTTCTTTTGATGTGCCAACCGTTTTCTCTGCGCAACGCACGTGTTTTTTCAGCGGCTTCCACGCTGAAATGGACGGTTTGTCCCGTGGAAAGAATAATCTCGGCGGAAGCTCCTTCCTTCATCAGCTCCCGGAATGGATCGATGCGATGCCGGAGCGATTCACGCGCCGCGGCTTTCGACATTCGTTCGAGCAGAATTTCAATGTGCCTGGCTTCTTCGGCCGCCGTCATCCACTTTCCCAGACGTATCACGATGACGTCATCTTTCAGCACCGCCCTCGAATGGCGGTTGCGCGTGCGCTCGATGCGATAGGGGAAAGGGGACATCGGGCGGATTGTATACGACGAGCGGGTCGCGAGTAGCGGTTGGGCTTAGGTATTTCTACCCGCTACCGCCAACCGCTACCCGCCTTCGCTTAGAAGCTTTCCCTGCTTTCAGTCCCGACATGTACAATACCCCCGTGACGACCCTCATTTTCGGTGCCGGCGGATTCATGGGTTCCTACCTCAAGGAGCTGTATCCCGATGCGCATACTCCGCGCGTCGATATCGCCGACCCCGTCGCGGTCGCAAAGATCCTCGATGAGATCAAGCCCGACGTCGTCATCAACGCCGCGGGCAAAACGGGAAAACCCAACGTCGACTGGTGCGAGGATCACAAGATGGAAACGCTGCGAAGCAACGTCACAGGCCCGCTCGTGCTGCTCGAGGAGTGTACGAAGAGGAAGATCTACATGGTGCATATCGGTTCGGGCTGCATCTACCAAGGACCCGCCGATCACGCGTTCACGGAGGACGAATTTCCGAATTTCACGGGCAGCTTCTACTCGCTCACGAAGTTCATGAGCGACCAGCTCCTGAAGCCGTTTCCCGTCCTGCAGCTGCGGCTCCGCATGCCGTTCGACGGTTCCAAAAACGCGCGTAATCTCATCACGAAATTGGTCAAATACCCGAAGGTTTTGGACACCGAAAACTCGCTCACGTACCTGCCCGATTTCTTCGCCGGTCTCAAAATCCTCATCGACAAACGCGCCACGGGAATTTTCAACGCGGTGAACCCGGGACTCATTTCGCCGTACGCCATCATGGAGCGCTACAAAAAAATCGTCGATCCGAACCACACATTCGAACGCCTGACGCTGAATCATCTCGGCGATGTCGTAAAGGCCGGGCGCAGCAACTGCATCCTGAGTTCGCAGAAAATGATCGATGCCGGCGTGAAGTTGAAACCCGTGGACCAGGCCGTCGACGAAGCGCTCGCGGCGTTCAGGACGTCGAAGTAATCATCGAAAATGGCTTCAGGACAAGAAAAAGAGGGGATTGGCAGTGCCTTGACAATTTGAACATTAAAAACTAAAATTTAGATGATCTAACTATTCGTATGCCTACGAAAGATTCGACCGACGGCATCATGCATTCGGCGTTCCAAATCGGACGTCATTTGAAAAAGAAGATGTTGTCCCGCATCGGTGACGAGCTTCACATGGGACACCTCCATGCTCTCGGGTTCATTTTCGAACACCCGGGTACATCGATGAAAGACATCGCGAAAACGCTCTGCGTCACGTCGCCCTCGGCCACGGTTCTCATGGATCGTTTGGTGAAGAAGAAGTACGTGGAACGTTATCACGACGCAACGAACAGGCGTCTCGTTCGTCTTCAGTTGACGGAGGCGGGAACCACGATGATGAAGAAGAAAATGTCCGAGCGTCGGCAGATGATTTCCGCTATCCTGTCCACCCTTTCCGAAGACGATCTTCAGGCGTTGGATTCCATCCTCAAGAAGGTTCTCGACCGCTCTTCTCTCTCCGCTTAAAGCCCCCCGCTTTCTCATTCGACCCCATGAACACTCTTCTCTCCCGCATCGTCGGCCCCTTCAAATCCGCATGGCGCTTCATCCGCGCACACCTCAAGGCGAGCATCGCGGTCGTCGTCGTCCTCTTCATCGCATGGATGTCCTACGCCGTCACGCGTCCGGCACAGCCCGTGTATGTCACGGCGGTCAGCGAACGCGGTGATCTCAAGCAGACCGTGGAAGCCGTCGGCACCGTCGTGTCCGAAAAAGATTTGGAGCTCCAGTTTTCCGCCACCGACGTCGTCGCCGAAGTGCTCGTCAAAGAAGGCGCTCACGTGAAGGCGGGGCAGAAATTGGCTTCGCTTCGCTCGGGAACGCTTGCCGCCGGAGTCGCGGGTGCCAGTGCCAACGTCCAGTCGGCGCAAGCGGCACTCGATGCCTTGCTGCAAGGATCTCGCCCGGAAGACATCGTCATTGCCGAGGCGGGAGTCGCCAACAAGCGCGCAACGCTCGAGGCCGCCAAGCAGTCGCTCAGGAGTTCCGAAGAAAACTTGGTCACCGCTCTCTCGCAGCTGGAGACCGTGAAGCGCGAGGCGTCGATCAATTTGTCGGGCCAAGTTTCCACCGCAGGCAGCACCGCTTCGCAGCAAATCGCCGTCGCGAAGACCGCGCTCCAGGCCATCAAGGGAGTCTTCGGTGCCAACGACGTCTCCGATGCCGTCGTGAAGAGCATCCCGACAGGCTACGACACGATGATGCAGAACATCACGACCGCCCTGAACGATCTCACCGCTCTGCAGGCCAAGCCCGCACCGTCCGATTATCAGGCCGCACTGACCCAACTCAGTCAGGCTCGCATTTCCATCGCGTTCGCCGCGGACATCAGCAACCGCGCGTACGACATCATCTCGAATCTCGCTCTCACCTCATATTTTACGAACACGTCGAAGGAGACGAACAAGAGCACCATCGCCACGCAGAAGTCCTACGTTCAAACGGCGCTTTCCACGATCGACAGCACCACGAAGTCGCTTCGTGATGCATCGGCGTCCTACGACAGCTCCATCGCTTCCCAGCAATCGCAGGTGACCACCCTCCAGGGCAGCCGCGACAAGGCCAAGGCCGACATCGCCACGTATCAGACGCTCCTCACCATCGAAGAGGCGCAGCTGGCTCTCAAGAAGGCACCCGCCCGTCAGACCGATATCGACGCCGCCCGCGCCCGCGTGCGACAGGCTCAGGCCGATGTGGCCCGTGCTTCCGCTCAGCTTCGCGACGCGATTCTCATCGCTCCGGTGGACGGCATCGTCACGAAAGTGAACGTGAAAGTCGGACAAATCCGCCCCATCAGCGAGCCCGCCATCACGATGCTCGGCAACTCGCCGTACCGCATCGAAATGTTCGTGTCCGAAGTGGACATTCCCAAGGTGGTCCTCGGCCAAAGCGGTTCCATCACGCTCGATGCGTTCCGCGCCACGCCGTTTCCGATTCACGTCGGTGAAATCGATTCCGCAGCCACCGACAAGGACGGCGTGCCGAAATACCGCATCAAGCTCGACTTCAATGAGAACATTCTCTCGCTGAAAGTCGGCATGACGGGCGACGCCGACATCATCACGGGTTCACGCAAGGACGTGGTCACCGTGCCGCTGCGCTCCGTCGTGGAAACCGCTTCCGGCACCAGCATCGTCCGCGTTCTCAAGGAGGACGGCAGGAGCTACGACGAAGTCCCCGTCACGACCGGCATGGAAGGCGAAGGCGGTGCCATCGAAGTCACGGGTCTCGACGAAGGCAAAACCGTCATCGTTCTCATCAAGCAGTAACCATGTCGAAGCTCGGTTCTCCGCTCATCGAATTGCAGGACTTGAGCAAGTCCTACGAAAACGACGGCGTCGTGACGCCCGTTCTTTTCGACATCAATCTGAAGATCAACAAAGGAGAGTTCGTCTCCATCATGGGTCCCTCCGGCTCGGGCAAGTCCACGCTCATGCACATCCTCGGATTCTTGGACGGCTACACCGGCGGCAGGTTCCTCTTCCAGGGCCAGCTGACGCAGACGTTCGACGATGACGAATTGGCACGCATCCGCGCCACGCGCGTGAGTTTCGTGTTCCAGGCGTTCAACCTGCTCCCGCGCACCACGGTGATGGACAACGTCATGTTGCCGCTCCTCTATCATCCCAGTATTCCGCCCTCGGAGCGCGAGGAGCGGACGCTCAAGGCCATCGACATCGTCGGACTTACCGATCGTAAAGATTACTTGAGCAGTCAGCTCTCCGGCGGACAGAAGCAGCGCGTGGCCATCGCTCGCGCGCTCGTCACCAATCCGGACGTCATTTTCGCCGACGAGCCCACGGGAAACCTGGACTCGGTCTCCGGCGTGGCCGTCATGCAGGTGCTCCAGAAATTGAACGACGAAGGACACACCATCATCTTGGTCACCCACGAACGCGCCACGGCCGAACACGCCAAGCGCATCATTCACATCAAAGACGGACGCATCGTCACCGACAGCACCGATTTCAAGCGAGTGCTGGCGGGACAGAAAAATCACCTGAAGTAATTCCTCCCGCTTTCCATGCGACTTTCCGACACCATGAGAGCGGCATTCAAGGGAGTGACGGTGAACGCCATGCGTTCGCTCCTCACGATGCTCGGCATCATCATCGGCGTGGGTTCCGTCGTGCTCATGAGCTCGGTCGGTCAAAGCATGGAAGGCGTCATTCTGGGGCAGATCAGCAGTCTCGGACCCAAGAGCATGGTGATCTTTCCCGGGCAGCAGGAAGGAGGACCGCAGGCCATCGCCACCGGTCACGACAGCTTGACGTTCGAGGATCTCCGCGAGCTGGAGACGCTCAAGACCGTCCAGAACTTCGCACCCGTCATTTTCCTGAAAGGCGTCACGTCGTACGGTCGCGAGGAAGGAAATCCGCAGGTGTTCGGCATTACGGAGAACTTCTTCAAGAACCAGAACATCCGTGCCGCGCAGGGTCGCCTCATCGACCGTGACGACATCGAAGGCGGCAAGGAAGTCGCCGTGCTCGCGCCCGACACCGTCGAGAAATTCTTCGGGTCCATCGATCCTCTCGGCAAGCGCCTGAAGATCGGGGACAAGCACTTCACCGTCATCGGCGTCACGAATTCGCTCGGTTCCCAGTTTTTCCAAAACGCCGACGATCGCGTCTACGTGCCGTATTCCGTCGCCAAGGAAGCCACGGGCCAAAAATATTTGAACTACGTCACCATGGAGGCTACGGGCGAGTTCGAACTCGCCTTCGACGACGTGAAAACGCTGCTGCGTCGCCGCCACGGCATCGACAATCCCCAGGACGATCCCAAAAAGGACGACTTCATCGTGCGTTCGTCCGCCCAGGCCAATGAAATCCTCAGCTCCGTCTCGCTCGGACTCACGATGTTCATCACGACCATCGCCGCCATTTCGCTGCTCGTCGGCGGCATCGGCATCATGAACATCATGCTCGTGTCCGTCACCGAGCGGTTCCAGGAAATCGGACTCCGCAAAGCACTCGGTGCCAAGGGCAGGGACATTCTCCTGCAAT
The DNA here is from genome assembly GCA_964611095.1 of uncultured Candidatus Peribacteria bacterium. Lineage (GTDB taxonomy): Bacteria > Patescibacteriota > Gracilibacteria > Peribacterales > Peribacteraceae > CAZKJL01. The sequence goes on along the minus strand of CAZSWJ010000002.1, from coordinate 22,892 downwards.
TCTTGCTCGAAGCGATTTTCCTGACGCTCATCGGCGGATTCGTCGGCGTGGTCGGCGGCATCGCCATCGCGTTCTTCGCGGCGGCCATCGTCACGAAGCTGCTGTCCACGTACGTCTTTGCGGTGTCGATCAAGTCCACCGTCGTGGCGTTTTGCATGGCGCTTCTCACCGGACTCATCTTCGGCATTTCGCCCGCACGCCGCGCCGCTTCTCTGCATCCCATTGCCGCCCTCCGCTACGAATAATGCTGTTCTCCGACACTCTCTCAACGGCTCTGCGCGCGATCATGGTGAACAAGAACCGATCGCTCCTCACCATGCTCGGCATCATCATCGGCGTCGCGTCCGTCGTCATGATGGTGAGTATCGGCCGCACGTTCCAGAACTACATCCTCGTGCAGGTGGAATCCTTCGGCACGAACACCATGGACGTGTTCCCCACGGGCTTCGAGAAATTCGGAGGCAACCTCGACAGCCTCACGGTGGAGGACTACGAAGCCGTCAAAAAACTTTCCACGGTGGAGAGCGTCGTGCCGGTCATCCTCGTCTCCAAGCCGGTGAAGTACAGCAAAGAGGAGGTGTCTCCCATGGTCATGGGTGCCAGGAAAGAAATCTTCGGAAACTACGGACTGAAGCTGGATCACGGCAGGCTCATCGAAGACAGCGACGTCGACGGCGCGAAGTCCGTGGCCGTTCTCGGTTACCAGACCGCGCTGGATCTGTTCGGCAACGTCGATCCCGTCGGCAAGAAAATCGAGATCGGCGATGCGTCGTTCACCATCGTCGGCGTCCTCAAGGGCCTCGGTTCGTTCCTGCTCCAGGATTTGGACAAGCCCGTGTTCATTCCGTTCACGACGGCCCGCGCCGTGAGCGGACAGAAGTATTTGTCCTACATGACGCTTAAGTCCGTCGGAGACCCGGAGCTGGCCAAGCAAGACATCACCGAGCTTCTCCGTCAGCGGCACGACATCAAAAATCCGGAGAACGATCCGGACAAAGACGACTTCATTGCCCGCAGCGCCGAGCAGATCACGCAGACCGTGGGGTCCATCACGCTCGGGCTCACGGTGTTCCTCTCGCTCGTCGCCGCCATTTCGCTGCTCGTCGGAGGCATCGGCATCATGAACATCATGCTTGTGTCCGTCACCGAACGTACGCGCGAGATCGGTCTGCGGAAGGCGATCGGCGCACGCAAGGGCGACATCCTCCTGCAGTTCCTCATCGAGGCCGTGTCGCTCACCGTCACGGGCGGCATCATCGGGCTCGTCATCGGGACGTTCTGCGGATGGTTCCTCACGCAGCTTGCGGCAAAGGCGCTGGGCGAACTCAACTACATCTTGTCCTTCTCCGCCGTGTTCATGGCGCTCGCCATGGCAGTCGGCACCGGACTCGTGTTCGGCATCTTCCCGGCGAAGAAGGCTGCAAACCTGAGTCCGATGGAAGCGCTGAGGTTCGAGTGATTTTTCGTGAGCACCGTGCAGCGCAGTGCATGCACCGTCGCAGGCTTCTTGCTTGAGTGATTTTTCGATGTACACTCCCGCTCCAATGGTGCAAAGACTCGTCGATATGTCCAACCGGCCCGACCCTTCCGACACGAGAGGGAAAGTGGAAACAGATATTTCACACCGATTCAATGAGGAGCGCGTGCAGCCGAGCGGCGGTTCGATGATCTTCGGACGCGCATTTCACATTTTGCAGGCCGTGGATATCGATCCCAATAAGGCGATTCAAGCACACGGCAGAGAAGTGGTCGCCGTTCTTGAGGAATTCCGCGGTCGCATCAGAGACCTCGCCAAAAACCCCGCATCGCTGAAGCCCGCGCCTGCCAAAAGGCCGGAAAAGATCGTCTGTGAGGTTCCAAGACCTCGCACACCTCAGATTCGTGCGGATGCGCGCAAACCGGCTGCCCTGAAAGGCGGCCTTTCCGTAAAGCAAGCCGAGGAACGACTGTGGGGGCAAGATCGTCCGGATGTTCCCGATGACTATCTCACATGGAACGAGAATCAGATCCTTGTGTTTTTGGCGTTTGTGGACCAACAGCTGTCTCACGGAGAGAGCATCACGGATCTTCTTCGCATCTACAGCATTCCAAACAGCACCCACCAGCACTGGAGGAAAAATATTCTTCTCATCAAGGCGAGGGCGACGGGCATGAACATCGATGGTGTCGCGAGTATGCCGTCGAATGTGAAAGATTCCGATGAGCTGTCCGCTCAGAGCTCTGCGGCCGCATCACATGCCGCTTCCAATGGTGATGCTGCAAATGGCGCTCCCGCCGGAAGCATGGAGCAGGTGAGAGATCCTCGTCTCCCCGACCTTGGATTTGAAGGACGTTGGTTGGATTCGCAGAAATTGATTCTTCTCGATTTGGTTCTGGCGCGGCAGCGGTCCGGGATAAGCGTGAAGTCAACGTTGGTACCATATCCGGTTTCCGAACCCACATATTATGCATGGGTCAAAAAACGCGCGGAGATCGAAGCGCGGGCGGGCGCAGCTCCCGCATCGCACGCCGATGCAACGACATCGAACGGAGCACCGTCAGGCGCAGAAGCCACAAATGGAGCGCCTCCGACAAACGGAGACGTGAGCACGCTACAGCGAGATGAACGTTTGCCCGTGGCGGGTTTTGAAGGTCGTTGGAACGATGAGCAAAAACTGATTCTTATCAACCTTGCGAATACACACGGAGGACAAACGGGTGCCATTCGTGTCATTCTCGAGCTCTACAATGTTCCATATCCAACGTTCTGTGAGTGGCGAAGAAAAAAAGCAACGTTCGAAGCCCGTTTGAACGGTTCTCCCGCAGTCGTCCCCGCTGCGTCCACATCCGACGCTCCGGCAGAGGATGCTCCGTCGAATGGAGTACAAACAGTCGCTCCGCCCGCACCGGATGTGCAGGCTTCATCCCCGACCCCCGTAGCTGCGGCTGCACCCCTAGAACCTGAGGCCGTCCAGGCGACCGTGCCACCAGCCAAAGGTACTGTGGAAATTAAAAAAAGAAATGAAGCCCTCAGCGAATTGGGATATTTCCCACAGGTTCTCATCGAACTGAGCGAATCTCTTGAGGATCCTCTGCTGCTGACTCTGGCGACGCTCGTCCAGCAGCGTTATGAGGAACTCGTGGCTCGCGCACAGGCGCAGGCCGCTCCGGTGACACCTGAGCAACCTGCGGCACCGCCTGCCGATATCATCGCAGCTGCAGAGACTATCGTGGCACATGTGGAATCCACACTGGAGCAGGCCGCTTTTGCCGTACCTTCGGAGCCGAGTGAGCCCGAGGCACCCGTTGCGCCCGAAGCTCCGCCGGCACCCGTAGCAACAACCGTCGCACTGACCGAAGTTCACGCCGAGGCGGCGCAGCCAAGCACTCCTGCACTCACTCCGGAACTGGATGCCGAAGCTCTTCGTCAGCGCAACTTCAAAAATTCCGTTCAGCTGAAATTCAATGGACGTATCGACCCGAACTTCACATATGAGAGTGCAGTGCGCGTCGCACGAGAGAGGTGTTTGGCCGTTGGATTCAATGCGCTCAAGAAAGGAAAGGCTGCCTCGGGCTTCGTCGGCGTACCCGATTCGGACATCAGGTCATTCCTCGCCATGTCCGTCGACGGCATTATCGATCGCTACAATCCTCAGGGTGACGGTGACATCATGCAATTTTATCGCGACCAGCTTGTCATCGCGGCAATCGGAGAGTTTGGCGTACGAACGGGACGCATGCCCGATACCGTTCCAGTGTCAGATCATGTGCATCGAACTTCACGGACATCTTCGGCTGGCGAAAGTTTGCGCGAGAACGTCGTGCTGCGCTGGGCCGAGAATAACGGCGTGAGGAATGTGTACTCCGCCTACGATTTCGTGGGAGCGATGATGCGAAGGCACATGCGATGGGTGTACGAACTTTCGGAGAGGCTTCGTCGTGACAATTCGAACATCGGGAATAAAGAGGCTGTGGATCAGATCGGCTACCGCCTCTTGATGTCCAGCATCAAGACGTACGACTTCCAAGACAACGTCACGCACGAATCCTTCGAGAATGAGCTTTCGCCGATGATCGAAGCGGCAATGAAGGGAGAGTAATTCTAGGTACTGATACGTGCGATCGTGTTTTTGTCGTTGCACAAAAAAAGCGCCGACCTTACGGAGGGCGCTTCTTAGATTCGAGTTAGGGAATTAGCAGTCGCAACCGTAGACGGTCTGACGCTTGTTCTCCTTGCAGCGCCAAGCTGCCTTCTTTACGAGCTCCTCAGCGGCCTTTGCGAGAGCATCGCAGAAATCGCCACCGCAGCGGAGGCCCATCTTGGAGAGAGTTTCCTTAACGTGGGACTGAACGATCATGGAAAAATGGGGAATGGGTAAGTGAACACGATTCTAGGGGGGTAGGGAGGCAAAACACAAGTCAGTTCACTTGTTGTTATTTAGTGGAAATATCGTATAATATTTTTGCCTGCGACCATTGTCACCCGGTTACAGGCATGGAGCCGGAAAGACCTACCTGAGGGAACCCAAATTCCTTCTACCCGCAGTGTTCACTCACTCGGTACTCATTGCGGATGCTTTCCGGCTCCGCTTTTCGCACTATGGATGGCCTGTTGCCGTTTATCCTTAGCGCACGTACAATTCGCGGGCTCTTAACATCGTGGGTCGGTAGCAAAGTGGCCAAATGCATCAGACTGTAAATCTGACGGCTTATGCCTTCGAAGGTTCGAATCCTTCCCGGCCCACCACGTTATTCCATCGTTTTTCGGCCGGTTTTACATCTTGCAAGGGTCGTTTTCTCGTGTCACCGTATACCGCTTATGACGCTCCCCCAACGATTTGTTACATGTTTTATCCTCTGGTCTTTGGCCGGTTCGGCTCTTGCGTGCAGCTGCATCGACAAGACTCCGTGGGACAAATTCGCCGATGCCAAGGAAGCGTTCATCGGAACCGCGGTTCGATACGTCAAGTCATCCCGCGGGGAATCGTGGACCGTCGTCCGCTTCAACGTGACGGAGCCCTGGAAGGGAGTCGCGCAGCAGAGCATCGATATCGAAGTCCCCACGAGCGACGGACTCTGCGGCATCGAGATTCTCATCGGCAAGAGTTACGTCGTGTACGCCGATGCCGAAACCGACGGTTCGCTCCTCGCCACTCTTTGCGACGGTACGCGCGGTGTGGATGAGGCAAGAGAGGACGTCGCCTGGTTCCGTTCACTGGAGAGGTCGTCGCCTCGTGAGATTCCTTTTTCCGACGTTCCCGCGAGCCACCCGTACGCGCAGGCCATCGATGCACTGCGCGACGACGAAGTCATCAGCGGCTACGGCGACGGGACGTTCCGCCCCGAACGCAATGTCACCCGTGCCGAGATCGTCAAAATTCTCACGCAGGCCATACTGCCGTACGACTACATCGAGCGGGAAAAGAGCGAGTACGCATTCACCGATACGGCGCTCCCGTTCAGCGATCTGGACTCTCGCGCCTGGTACAACTTGTATCTGCGCAGGGCATATCGCGGCGGACTGATTCGGGGCTACAAAGACGGCACCTTCAAACCCGCGCAGAGCGTCACCGTCGCCGAGGCGAGCAAGCTCGTCATTCAAGCGTTGGAGCTGGAATCTCCACACGAAAGTCCGCTGTGGTACGAGAAGTTCATTCGCGCGGTCGCCGACCGTCGCGCCATGCCCGTCTCCATTCGCACCGTCGATGCGCCGATTTCCCGTGGGGAGCTTGCGGAGATGATCTGGCGGTTAGAGCAACACGTCGAGGACAGACCGAGCCTGACGGGTGACGATCTCCTCTCGCCACAGTGCGTGAAGTCCGAGGACTCGGAGATTCCGAACATCGATCTGCGTCGTGTTCGCCAAGCGTGGCTGGACCTGTACAACGCCGAGCGCGAGCGCAGGGATTTGCCCCGTTACACGTTCAACCCGTACCTCAGCCGCAGTGCCGCCATCTGGTCCAACGTCGCCGCGCGGCGCGGGCGCATCGATCACGTACGTGAAGGCACACAGGGTGCATACAACTACGCAGCCATCCAGAACTGGTTCAAAGATCTCGGCCTCGAATTCAGGAATGTCGGCGGCATCACGTTCACCGAGAACATCGGCCGGGGTCCGTACTCGTGCAAGAGCGGCGACTGCACCGAGCGGCTCATCGATGCGATGTCCGAGACGTTCAAGTTCTACATGAACGAGCAAGACGCTTCATACCGTCCGCACTTCAATGCCATCGTGAGCGATAAGTTCACCATGATCGGCGTGGGTATCGCCGTGAAAGACGGTCAGTACTACGTCACGACGCATTTCGCCACGGACATCGTCTCGAGTCCGCGGCGATTGTGTTCCGTTGATGGAAATTGAATGAAATAGAACGGATTTCTGTCAATGTCGAAACCGTAACGAAGTGTATACTGCAGCGTCGTAGCCATCATATTTATTTCACTTTCCACATCATTCACATGAAGAAGCTTCTTGCCTCCGGCATCGCTGCCGCGCTCACCATGTCCGTTGCCATGCCGGCATTCGCCGAGTCAGGCTCCGATGACTCATCGTCGTCTTCCTCCTCCTCGATTTCATCGTCCTCATCTTCATCCTCTTCCTCTGTCTCATCGTCTTCGGTTTCGTCGTCTTCCTCTTCTCGAAAGTCTGAAGATGGACGAAAGAAGGAAGACAAGAGCAAGAAGGGTGTCGTCGTTGACAGTGCGTGCATGCAAGCCGCCGTCGAAAAGCGCGACACCGCCATCATCGCGGGAGTGGATACGTACACGGCTTCCGTGAAGGCTGCGCTCCAGACACGCAAGGATGCCATCAAGGCGGCCTGGGCACTCACCGACAAAAACGCTCGCAACAATGCCATCAAGGCCGCGTGGACCGCATTCCAGGGAACCTGGAAGAAGGCGTCCCAGGGTATGAAGGCCACCAAAAAAACCGCATGGCAAACCTTCCGCGCCGATGCGAAGGCCTGCGGTCAGACGGGTGCCGATTCCTCGGGTGAGGGCATGGACGCAGGTCTGTAATCGTTCGATATTCAAAAGAAGGGCGCGCTCAAAAGGCCGCCCTTTTTTGTTTAGGCGACGGCGATTTTGCGATACACGAATGTGACGCCGAGCAGTGCGGGAATGAGGAGCAGGAGCGCGCCCTCGGGACCCGTCTCGGTCACGCGCTTCGGCGTGTGGGTCTTTTTCTGCAGAAGCGGAGCACCGCTGTGGAGCGTCTCCTGTTTCGTTTGCTTGGCGATGAGGTTCTGTTGCTGCTTGGCGAGTCCGTCCTTCACGGTATACGGATTCGTCGGAATGTTTCCGCCACCCATCGCGGCTTGGCTGCTCGAGGACTTCGCGCCGCCCAGGTCGATCGTCGCCGTTTCGCCGGAATGAACCGTGGCTGCGGGAGCGCTCGAGACGGAAGACGATGAGGACGACGAGGACGTTTGTATGGCGACCGCGACGGACGATGAGGACGATGCCGTCGGCTTGGCGACGGGCAAGGTCTGTTCGGCGAACGGCAGGGGAATGTCGAAATCGGAATCCGTGGACGCGACGGACGAGGATGTGGCGACGGCTCCCGCCTCCACATTGAAGGTGAGCGTGAGTTCCTCGGGCAACGTTTCCGAAATGTAGATGTACGGACCGACGGCGTCGGCTGCGACGCTGAAGGTGTACGGGTCCTGGAAGATGACTTGCACGGGGAAGAGCGTGCGGTTGTTTTTTGGCTTCAGGACTTGCGGATCGGCGTTCTTGTTTTCGATGGTGACGGTGTCACCCGGGTGTACCGTGAGCGTTGCGGGGGAGAAGGTTCCTTCCGCCGTGATCGTCACGGTCGTTGTTGAATCCGTACCCGTGAGATCTCCGCGGAGACTGCCGACGCCGAAGTAGAATGCGGCGGCTCCGAGCACGATGCTCATGCCGAGAGCGGCGGCGAGGCGCATGCTCTTGGGGTCCGGTGCTTCCACGACGGCGTGCTTGAGCGTCACGTGCGGAGGAGCGACGTGCTGCACGGGGGATTCATTGATCTGCGTGATCGGCACTTCTTTCTTGGGAGCGGGGGCCGACGTACGAACGGGCACCGGGACTTCGTCGTCCGTGGAGTGCCAGCCGTTGATGGATTCGTCAGGAAGCATGGGTCGTGAGGTTCATCTGTCGCTTGAAGGCGAAGACGGTGCCGAGAACGGCGGATGCGAGGACGAAGGTGAGGAGCGTGCTTCCGATGCCGGTTTCACCGCGAATCGCCGTGTCGCCACGGCTCGTCGTGGGGTTGGCGGGAGCAGTGACATCCGAGATGTTGCCCGTGAGCGGAGCGGTGGCCGTTTCCGGCTGACCGACCGTGACGGAGACTTCCTGGCTGAAGGCACTTTCCTGTTCCTGGGTGTTCACGGCGCGGAGCGCCAAGTAGTACGTGGTGCCCGGCTCCAGGTCACGCAGCACGAGGCTCGTGGCCGTTGCGGGGACGCTGCGACGCTGAATGTAGCGGCCGCTCACCGTTCCGTAGTACACGTTGTATCCCGCGAGCTGCGAGCTTTTGAGTCCCTGCCAGCCGAGGAAGATCATGGTGTCACGCGACGTCACGCGCACATCCTGCACCTGCAGGAGCGTGAACGAGGAGACGGCACCGACCGATGTCTGGGACGACGTGCTGCTCGAGGTCATCTGCATGAGCGGGTTTCCGGTGCTCGTTGCCGTGCTCGAGGACATCGAACTCGTTTCCGCGGCGACCGCCGTGGTTCCGCCGCCTTGAATCTCGGCGAGAGTGACGTGCAGTTTGCCCGGCTCGGCGAGGAGGAGCGGCGTGGTGCTGCCGCGGCATCCGACGAGGACGTCGATGCACGGAGGAGCGGGGAACGTTCCGGCACCGTCGTCTCCGGCCGTGCGCTCGGCGTTGACGGCCGTATGACCGTTTCCGCTGGTCTGAAAGTCATGGAATCCAATGGTGGTATCCGCAGTGGTTGCGATGACGCGGAACGTCACGCGGGCCACGGCAACGTTGTCGGCACCGAGTCCGGTGGAGGTGGAACCTCCGATCTTCACGTATTTCGAAGCGGTGTCGGCCGCCTGTTCACCCGGGAGCGGGGAAGGAAGCGCGCTCGTCAGTTCCACGCTGCGTACTTCGAGCACGGCGGGGTCGTACGAGAGCCATGCGCGAACGGTGCGGACATCGGCAAAGCGCGGACCGCGGACGACGACGTCCACGTCCAAGATGTCGCCTGCCGCCATTTTGTTCGTCTTGAGCGTGTCGCCGTTCATCGGAGGGAATTCACCGCACTTGGTGCGGTCCTCTTCCGCGCAGTGAGGCATGAGCACGAGCATTTCACCCGCATCTTGAGCGGAAACGACGGAAACGTTGCTCAGTCCGAGAAGGACGAGCGCAAGCGTTGCCGAGGTTCTGCGGAGAATCGGTGACATTGGTGGATATGTGTGTGGGTTCTTCGTTTACAGATCGACGCGCGGCGTTTGGGGAGCACGCTCCAATCGATCCAAAATCGAGAGGACGTCGTCTCCGTTGATCTGCAAATCGTGGTTGGGGTCCGATGCCAATTCATCGGGCGTGGGTGAACGGTAGCCGTTGGCGATTTCCATCGCTGCGCGCGCATCACCGATGTCCAGCATGCCGTTGCCGTTGAGGTCGCCGTCCAAGGCCGCGCCACCCGCATGGATGGGGCTGACGACGGGTTTCACGTCGCCGGCAGTTTGAATGCCGACGGCAAAAGCCAAGCTCATGCTTCCGACGACGATGGCAATCGTGCGAAGCGAACGTCGGCCGAAGAACGAATAGGACTTTTTCATTTCCCTTCATTATACCGTAAAACACGGTTTTACTCCACGCCAGAGCCATTGACGTAATTCATAGACAGTATGTGATTACATATCTTCGGATTTCTCTTCATTTGGCTTCGCAATGGCCAAAAACGTTCGGTAGCATGCTTTCCTATGGCCGAGGCGGTCCTGCACCTCTTCACCGGCGAGAACGACTACGCACTCACGCGGGAGGTCATTCGTTGGAAACAGGGCTTTTGCAAGAAGCACGGCGCCGAGAACCTGCTCGTGATCCGCGGCAAGGACGCCACGCTCTCGGGCCTGCTCGACGCAGTCGCCATCATGCCGTTCATTGCCGAGAAGCGCCTCGTGCTCATCGAGGGTCTGCCCAGGATCGACAAAGACGATTTCAAGACGTTCGTCGAAGGCATCCACCCGGACGTCATCACCGCCATCGTGGAACCGAGTTTGGACAAACGTCTCGGCGTCACCAAGGTCGTGCTCGAGCTCGCGGAGGTGAAAGACTTCGCACTCCTTTCGCCGAAAGACCTCAAGACGTGGGCCAAGGGAATCGTCGCCGCCGAAAAAGCCACCATCAGCGAGAATGCTCTCTCCCTGCTCTTCGAGATCGTCGGTTCCGATCAATGGATGCTGGAGGGCGAGCTCAAGAAGCTTGCACTCTTCGCTTCGGGAGGAGAAATCTTGCCCGCGCACGTGGAAGCCATGGCCGTACCCTCGGGCGAACAGGTCGTGTGGCGCCTCACCGATCTCATCGGCGGCAAGAACATCGAAGGTGCGCTCGCGTTCCTCCACGGTCGCTTGGAGCGCGGCGAAGATGCGTACGGTCTCTGGGTCGTGCTCCTCAACATGGTGAAGAACGTCGTGCTCGTGTGGTCCGGTCTCGATGCGGGGCTCAGGGATGAACGTTCCATCTCGGCGGCGTTCGGCATGCACTTCCTCTCGGTACGCGGCATTCTGCCGCTCGCTCGCTCACTCGATAAAAAGCGCATCGAAAAACTCGTCGCATGGACCACCGATGCCGACCTGGCGCTCAAGACGGGCGGTCATCACTACTCGGCCGAACGTCAGAACGAACTCATCGCCCTCACGGAACGGACCATCTTGCTCTGCGGCAACGCGGCCTGACCTACAGTGACTGAATCTGCGCGAGGAGCTCGCTCTCTTTGGCTTGTTCGTGCTCGGCGGCTTCGGTCTCCATTTTCTGGCGTTCCTTCTTCTTGCTCTTCATCTTCTGCTCCGTGGCGGCGAGTCCCGCGGCATCGCTCACCTGAGCCATTTCCTTGGAGTACTTGGCGTCGATGGCGGCGAGCTGCTTCTTTTCGCTCGATAAAATGTCTTCCAGATTTTTCATCTGTTCCGGCGTCATGATCGGCAAAATGTTGATCCAGTACTGACGCTCTTCATCGTTCATGCTTTCCGATCCCTTGATGAGTTCGATGATCGCGGCGAACTTCGTCTGCGTGTCGGCGGGAATCTGCAGACCCGATGCGGGAGGTTGAGCTTGGTCGGCCATGAGAAGCGTGTAGCGGCTGGCGGGTAGCGGGTAGATCGACACAAATAATATATCAGCAAGCGAAGCTACTCGCTAACCGCTCCAAGCTCTTGAGTCAGCACTTTCAGTGCGCAGCGAAAGGCTTGGACGGCAGTACTGCGCGAAGCGCATGTGCTAACCGCTACTCGCTCACCGCTTTTTTTAGACGACCTTCTGAATCTCGTACTTGAACTTTCCGGCCGGAGCGATGACATCGATGATGTCGCCCTTTTCACGTCCGAGCAGAGCTTTTCCGATGGGGGATTCGTTGCTGATCTTGTGCTCCACCGGGTCTGCTTCCATGCTTCCGACGATCGTGTACGTCTCGGGCTCGTCGTCATCCGTCTTGTTGCGGACGGTGACCACGGAACCGATGTCGATGACCTTGCCCTTCACGGCCTTCGTGACGCCGTGCTCGGTGATGAGCTTGGCGTTCTTCACCTGCTTCTCAAGTTCCAAGATGCGGCCTTCCACGAATGCCTGTTCGTTCTTTGCTTCTTCGTACTCGGCGTTCTCGGAAAGGTCTCCGTAGGAAATGGCTTCCTTGAGACGCGTTGCAATTTCACCGCGCTTGACGGTCTTGAGGAAATCGAGCTCATCTTTCAGCTTCTTCAAACCTTCTTTCGTGATGAGGACTTCTTCGGTGCCGGTGAATGTTCCGGAGGTCTGGGAGGTTGTCATAGCGGGGGGATTGTAGGGGAAGGGAAGCGCTGCAACAAGCGGAAGTAAAAAGCTGCAGAGAGGGACGGGGTCCGTCTCTGCAGCGATCGGCGCTTATCGGCGGGGCCGACAAGGCCTTGGGCTGCAGAAGCGACTAAGCCGCTTCGGAAGCCCCGTTCTCGTCTTCGGGATTGGTTGGGTCGATCTCAACCACCAGTTCGGACCGGCGAATGCCGATCTCGCTGGGGGCTTCGATGCCCAGCTTCACCGTATTCCCCTTGATGGAGAGCACGGTGATCGTGATGTGTTCATCGATCACGATCTTTTCGCCAATCTTTCGACTGAGAACAAGCATGGCAATTCCTCCTTGGTTGGCCATGAGCCTCAACGCGGTGAAACCGCATCCTCACGGAAATCATTCCCGTCGAGGCATGGCCTTAGTATACGGAAATCGCAAGTATAATCAAGTAATATTAGGTCATTTGTGTCAAAAACTCTTGGCTTGCACGAGCCAAATTCGGCCAGTTCGATCGCATTGATTACCGGCACTCGTATCACTACACTGCCGAGGACTATGGCCCCCGAGAAATCACAAGCATATACAGCCGAAAAGATCCAAGTTCTTGAAGGATTGGATCCGGTGCGAAAGCGCCCCGGTATGTACATCGGTTCCACCGACCAGCGCGGTTTGCATCACTGTGTCTACGAAATCGTCGACAACTCCATCGATGAAGCGATGGCCGGTCATGCCGACCACATCATCGTCATGATGCACGACGACGGATCCGTGAGCGTGGAAGACAACGGTCGCGGTATCCCGGTCGACATTCACCCCAAGACCAAGAAATCGGCTCTGGAAACCGTTCTTACGGTGCTTCACGCCGGTGGAAAATTCGGCGGCGATGACTCCGGTTACAAAGTGTCCGGCGGTCTGCACGGCGTGGGTTCATCCGTCGTGAACGCGCTGTCCAGCTACATGCGCGCCGAGGTGTTCCGCGACGGAAAGATTCACATGCAAGAGTACGTTCGCGGAAAGCCCAAGGCCGACGTGAAGGTCATCGGTAAGACGGAGAAGGAACACGGAACGCTCATCCGCTTCCTGCCCGACAAAGAAATTTTCGACACGCTCACGATGAGCCTCTCCACGCTGCTCGCACACTTCCGTCAGCAGGCGTACCTCACGCGCGGTATCACGGTGTCCGTCATGGATGAGCGCGAGAAGCGCCCCGAGGAGGACCAGAACTTGCCGCGTCTGTACCGCTTCCACTTCGAGGGAGGCGTCGCCGCGTACGTCCGCCACCTCAACCACGCGCAGCAGGGGATCGGTGACGTCATCTGGTTCGAGAAGGAAGGCCCCGAAGGTTTCGTGGAAGTCGCGCTCCAGTACAGCCAGGCATTCCAGGAGCAGACCATCACGTTCGCCAACAACATCCACACGACGGAAGGAGGTACGCACCTCACGGGTTTCAAGGCCGCTCTCACGCGCACCATCAACGCCTACGCTCGAAAAGAAGCCATTCTCAAGGAGAAGGATGAGAACCTCACGGCCGACGACGTTCGCGAAGGTCTTGCCGCCGTCATCTCCGTTCGTCTGAAGGAACCGCAGTTCGAAGGTCAGACCAAGAGCAAGCTCGGCAATGCCGAAATGAAGACGTTCGTGGAAACCGCCATCAACGAGAAGCTGGCCGAGTACATGGAGGAGCACCCAGGCGACGCCCGCGAGGTCGTGAGCAAGTGTTTGCTCGCCGCTCGCGCCCGCCTCGCGGCCCGCGCAGCCCGCGATGCCGTGATCCGCAAAGGAGCGCTCGAAGGTATGACCCTTCCGGGCAAGCTCGCAGACTGCAGTTCCAAGGACCCGAGCGAGTGCGAAATCTTCATCGTTGAGGGAGACTCCGCCGGCGGTTCCGCCAAGCAAGGACGCAACCGCGAGTTCCAGGCCATTCTTCCGATCAAAGGAAAAATCCTGAACGTCGAACAGGCTCGTTTGGACAAAATGCTCGCGAACAACGAGGTGAAGTCGCTCATCATCGCCATGGGCATGGGTATCGGCGAGGTGAAGGACATCACCAAACTTCGCTACGCCCGCATCGTCATCATGACCGACGCCGACGTCGACGGCGCTCACATCCGCACGCTCATCCTCACCCTCTACTACCGCTACTTCCGTGAACTCATTGAAGGCGGTCACCTCTACATCGCGCAGTCTCCGCTCTACAAAATCAGCATGGGCAAGGAGTCCCGCTATGCGTACACCGATGCCGAGAAAGAAAAGGTCCTCAAAGAATGGGGCATCGAGGCCAAGCAGCTCGAAGAGTCGGAAACCGACATTCCCGAGGGTGAAGACGAAGTGGCCGAAGCCGAGCCCGAAAAAGAGACCAAGGGAAAGAAGGGTGCCAAGATCGCCGAAGCCCCGAAGAAAGCCAAGAAGGTGAACATCCAGCGTTACAAAGGTCTCGGTGAAATGAACCCCGAACAGCTCTGGGACACCACGATGGACCCGGCCACCCGCACGATGCTCCGCGTCACGCTGGAGGATGCCGAGGCCGCCGACCTCATCTTCTCCACGCTGATGGGTGCCGACGTCGCTCCCCGCAAGAAGTTCATCCAGACGCACGCGAAGGGAGTCAAAAACCTCGACATCTGATGACCGATTTCGGGCTGCCTTCGGCGCTCGCTCTCATCATTCTCTGGCCACTGGGCATTTTTCTGTGCATGCGGGCGTACTTCAGGGCACGTCGATCGAATCAAAAAACAGAGTCCTGGTTCTGGTTCGCCCTCTGGTGCATCCTCATCACGTTCATCGAATGGTGGATCGTCTCCATCATGCAGGCGGTGTGCATCGGCACCGGTCTTGCCTGCGGCATCATCGGCTAAAGCAAGAACCAGTCGATCGCCCTCCTTGTGTGTACCGAGAGGGGACGGACGACCGTGAACATCGTCGTGATCGCGACCATCAAACCGTAAATCCACGGCTCTGTTCCGAAATCGATGATGGAAAGCCCGAGCACCGCCGCAAACAGGACGGATTCGGTCAGCCGCAGACTTTGTTCGGAGTACGACGCGAGCGTCGGTCGTCCGGCATCGTGCCCCCGTTCTTTTTCGATGAGTCTGCGCGTTGCGGCGATCGTCACGGCGACCAGGAAGAATGTGAAGAGCAGCAGGGGAGGAACGCTGCCGTTGCTGATCATCACGCCCAGAATGACGCGCAGCGGATGTGTGATGCCGTTATGAACCAATTCGAAATACGGAATGTATTTTCCGACGTAGGTGTAGAGCAGATTCGAGAGTCCGAAGATCGCGTAGAGCGCGGCAACTTTCGCACCAAAGAAGTGGTATCCGCTGAGCAGTCCGAGTGCGATCAGAATGATCGCGAAGATCCACGCCGAAGGCACTGAGATTCTTCCCGCGGGAATCGGACGCATTCGCTTCGTGGGGTGCGCGCCGTCCATGGCTTTGTCGCCGATGGCATTGATCGTATAGAGCCCTCCGTACAGACAGCAGACGAATGAGACATACAAGATGAGCAGCTTCGGGATCAATTCACTTGCCGAAAGTGTTCCGAAAAAGAGTGCCGCGAGCACGATGGAGATCGACGTCAGCTGGTGCCGAAAACGGATGAGCTCCAAATATTCGGAAATCTTCTTCATGCAAAATGGTGAACGCCAAGCGTCACGCCGATGCCGAGAGCGAATCCGGCAACGACGTCGCGGAGATAATGGTGCTTGAGTCCGATGCGCGACCAACCAACGCCCAGAGCCAAAGAAACGGCCAGCGCCCTCATCCAGATGTCCTCGAAGAGCAAGACCGATGTCGTCGCAAGAACCGCTGCGCGAGCCGAGTGAATGCTGGGGAAACTGCCCGCATCAACGTTGCGGAACCACGAACCGCGGGCTCGTGCCTTGGGCCTCTCGGTCGGGAAGATCAACTTGATGCCCGCTCCGATGAGCTCCGCGAGAGCGATGGAAATCACCGCGGCTGCACAGACATCCGTTCCGGCGTAACGCCACAACACGATGAGAAACGGCACGTAGAAAAACGGCGTGCCGAACGCGGTGAGTGATGGAAGAACGTCATCGGTGATCATGCTCCGCATGATACCACGTTCAGCCTTCGCCCGGATCGGCGAACTCGCCGAGCTTGTCCGTGATGGAGTACGTGTCGAGCTTGTCTTTGCCGAGAAGCTTGAGCACCTCCGCCACGGCCTTGTCGTACGACAATTGCTTCTGCTTTCCGGCCACCATGTCGCGCACGATGATGGTGTTTTCCTTCACCTCCATCTGTCCGAGGAGCAAGCAGTACTTCGCCTGGAATCGGTCGGCGAGACGCATCTGGCTCTTGAGACTGGCTTCTCCCAAGGCACCCACGGTATGGACGCCGAGATCGCGGAGCTTGCTCACGAGCATGAGACACTTCTTCTTGGCCTCGGGTCCGAGCTGGGCGACGAACACATCGACTTGGTCCTTGTTCGGGGCTTGGACACCTGCTTCCTGCATGTGCCACATGATGCGCTCCATGCCTCCGGCGAATCCGACGCCGGGTGTCTGCTTACCGCCGAGTTGCTCGATGAGGTAGTCGTAGCGGCCACCGCCACCGACGGCGTTCTGGGCTCCCGTCGAGCTGTCCCAGAATTCGAAGACGGTCTGGTTGTAGTAGTCGAGTCCGCGGACGAGGCCTTCGTTTTCGGTGAACGTGATGCCGAGTTCGGTGAGGTACTCAAGGAGTGTTGCGTGGTATGCCTTGCTCTCGTCGCTCAGGAACTGCGACAGCTTCGGAGCCATCTTGATGAGGATCTGTGTGTCTTCTTCCTTGGAGTCGAGGAGGCGAAGAGGATTGTGCTTGAGGCGCTCTCGATCGTGTTCCGGGAGGTTGCGTTCCTTTCCCGTGAAATAGTCTTTGAGCGCATCGACGTATTTCTTGCGGTCATCGGAGGAACCGATGTTGTTTACCTGCAAACGGAGACGGCTGAGGATCTTGAGGTCGCCGAAAATTTTGACGACCATGTGGATGAGCTGCGCGTCGATGCTGGGGTCGCTGAGTCCGATGACTTCGAAGTCGAACTGGTGGAATTGGCGATAACGACCTTTTTGCGGACGGTCGTAGCGGAAGCATGGACCGATGGCGTAGAGCTCAACGGGCTGCGGCAATTCCTGCATGCCATTCTCGATGTAGGACCTGCAGATACCGGCGGTGAATTCGGGGCGAAGCGCGTACTCCGCGGCGTCCACTTCACCTTTCCGGCCGACCGCGAAGAGTTCCTTTTCCACAATGTCCGTGTGTGCGCCGATGCCGCGCTCAAAGAGGCTCTTCGATTCGAAGATCGGAGGATCGATGCGCTTGTAGCCTGCCTGACGAGCACGGTGACGTACGGCTTTCTTGATGTACGTCATGTACTGGTGATCGGCGGGGAGCACGTCGTGCACGCCTTTCGGTGATCGGTATTTGAGTTCGGCCATGACGGGCAGTTTATCACTGAACTATCGGCTCCGCCAAGGCCAGAAAGAGACTTTTCCTTCGGTGCCAAGCCGTGTCGACAGATTCGGTTACCATCTGTACAATCTCGCAGCCGATGAAAGTATGGCGATCGTAGCTCAGCTGGCCTAGCCTGCGTAGCAGGCGTCAGTAAAGAGAGAATGCTCGTCCACATCGTTCTTTATATCGGTAACATATGGCGATCGTAGCTCAGCTGGTTAGAGCATCTGGTTGTGGTCCAGAGGGTCGTGGGTTCGAACCCCATCGATCGCCCCAGTACCATCAAAAATCACTCTAAAGCTCTGCCCTAAGCCAAGGGGAACAGTTTACAAAATATAAAAATAGTGTAGATTATCTTTCCCATGAGTTTCTCAAATCTCATTGATCAGGGGGATGACTTCGATGACTACGATTACACTCCGTCGTACGCCTACGGCAAAGAAGCCATTGATTCATTTCGCAAAAAAATCCAACGCAAGTGCCGCTTGCCCGATGAAGTTCCGCACGAGCTCGTTCCGGATATCATTGATGACATCAAATTTGTTCGCCAAGAGATGGAGGTGCTTTTGCCGCAGAACTTTACGATGGATGACGCATATCGTTTGTTTTACGAACACGGAAAGCCGAGCGGGATGTACTATATGCCAAGCAGATCCGGTGGCATTGAGTATGACTACGCGGCGGAGGATCGTGTTTTCAGGGCACGGCAATTTCTTCTGGGGCACCAGAGATTTGAACCGGAAGATGTTTTGGAATCGTTCGACAAGTCATTGGATGGCAAGGGGGCGATGCGACAAGGCTACGTCGATTTCCCTTCGCGCGACAAAGCGGTGATCCAACTTGGCGTACGCAGGACACACCGTCCTTCACCGGAACTCGCGGCCGAAGGTTTGTACTATCGTCAGTTTGCATCGGAGGAATGGCATTGGGATTACGCCGCACCGGAGCTTTTCGCAGCGATCGAAAAGGCAGTAGAAAAAAATACGACCGATGACCCGTTCGAATGGGCCTACGATCGTGTGCGCATCGCCGCAGGTTACTCGGCTCTCGGCGGCGGAAAAGAATGTGCTCCCACGTTCCTCGCTGACGTGTACCAAAACTTCGCATCGACGGTCTGTAATCCTCCGCCTCCCACGCACGAGAAACCCAGAAATTACGATATGGATGAAGAGGATATCGAACTCCTTACACATCTCTATGCGCGTCATCCGGACACGGTGATGCCCGAAGCGGCGACGGTCTTACTCGAACATGCGGTGTTGCTGAAGCCCGAGATGCTCAAGGCCGATCCTTTTGCGTCTTTCTTCACGCATCTTCCGGAGATGGTTGAAAACGGTTTCGATGTCGACAGCATCATGGAATTTTCTCATGCGCAGTCGGATTCCGGTTCTTCGGGCTTGAATCGTTTGAAAGATGGCATGGAGCTTGCTCTTAAAATCTTCCGCGGAAAGAAACCCTGGTGGTTCAAAGAAAGTTTGGACATGAGCGAGTGGTTCTCGGATGGAAAAATCAGATACGACTACGTCTTCGATTTTAAGAACGATGAGCACGGCCGAGGAGTCATGCTCAAGATCGCTTCCCATGCAGGCTTCGCCTTCGCCGATACGATGAACGCGTTCATGCGCGGAGGATGTACGCTCAGCAAACTTTCACCGTTTACCGAAGATGATGCCATCGAGTTTACGGCTTTCATTACGGCTCGGTACGGTATCAGAAACATCTCGCGCTTCACCCGTGTCTTCGATCACTGCATGGAAGTTCTGTCGGAAGTCGATGAATCCAAGAGACCGGAGAGACTCGCTCATCTCAAGGAATATTTGGAAGAAACTCGCCCGCAGAGTGAGATGTTTTGCCGTCTCGAGCCGAGGGATTCCATTATCGATAAGCCGGGCCTGAATGGTTTTGTCCTGGCTCTGGAAGGACAGGATTCCCGAACCCGCGATTTGCATAACCTCAATGTCTCGAATGATCGACTCAGAAATATCGAATCCCAACTCGCGTTGCCGCTCGATGTTCGTGCCAGGAATTTTGCGCCTCCGCTACAACCAGCACTCGCCGATCAAATGCGTATCAAGGGACTCATTGCCGGAAGCAGTCCCGAATCGCGCCTCGCACTTCCTGCAGCCGAGCACGCACTCTCGCCGAATACGACGACGTCTTCGGTGATCGGTCAGTTCGATTTCTACAAACAATTGATTGAGGAATGCGGGAGCTTAGACGCGCAGGTCGCAAGAATGTACTTCACCTTTTCGGCACTGCGAATGCCCGATTCCTGGCACCCGCCCAAAGGCTTCCTTCGCTTCTTAAAAATTTTTGACAGCATCGATACTCCGGGTTGGCGATTTGCCTACATGGAGCATCCCAACGATCGTGATGCAGTACACGCCGAAAATGCACGCAAAGAACTCAGTAAACAAATGCTCGTGTCCAACATGCTCGACTCATGGATCATGGGCCTTCTCACCACCGAAGAAATCGAAAAACTTTTTTCGTGGATGACCATGCCTCTTTCCGATGAGAGGCGTGAAAAAATTGCAGCCGATATGCAGGCACATTTTGCGGAGTTTCCGGCCGTTGAAATGGAGCTCGATGAAGATGAGATCGACGAAGAGTTTCGTGACAAGCGAACGCCGGAACAGAAAAAGGCCGACCGCGAACAGCATCAGAAGGATCAAATTTTCATGGCGATCGATCAAGAGCAACGTAAGCAAAATACGTATCGCATGGTCGCACTTCAGGAAACCTTCGTCATTTTGAGCGTTATCAACAGCATGGCCATCGCCGGTTCCTTCACCAAGTTGGAGCTTTCTTCAGCCCTGAAGCAAGCCCTTCAGCCGCTCATCGGCAATACCGATGGTTCTGCGGAAAATGCCGGAGCACTCATTCGTTCCGATCTGATGACAAACCTCATGCGCATGAGTGAGCACGGCGCGGTTGATGCCGATGCGCTTCGTAGCACCGTGGAACATGCCAAAAGTCCCGCCGACGCACTCCAGGTCGTGCAGGAATTTCTTGAGCAGACCGTCATGGAAGCGATGAAGCATTCCATCGAAGATTGTTTGCCGAGAGCATTGGAAGAAGTCACCTCGGAAATGAAGCGTCTCCGCGAATCCAACGATCCGAATGCGGCGAGCAGCTTGGCAGCGATCGTTGCCGATGTACGCGGAAGACTCCTTGCCGATCTCCAAAGAATTTGGAGCGGTGCGCCGTTTGCCATGACGGGCATCGTCGATCGCCTGATGGCCGAATTCAAAATCCCCGACTACGCCGAACTGTTCGGTCCCATCCATCGCTTCAATACGGAAACTCTTCCGGCACATCTCCCGGCTCAGCCCAAGGGTGCCGTGTTCGGAGACGTCACTGCTTCCAACCAGCACTCCGCGCGCTTGCTGCACTTCGTCGGACTCCGTCTCGTCCAAGAGCAGCGCAACCGCGAAGATCATGGACCGTTTGCTCGTCTCAAGGCGAAATACGGTAACGATTCACATGTCAACGTGTCATCGGGTGCAAGCTTCGTGACGGACATCGTCTCCAGTGGATTCAATAGAGAAGGCCAGGATGACATTGATCCGTACGATGTCGTATCGCGTCAGCTGCCGCATTTCCAGGAGCGTGTCGACAAGTGGCGTCTCGCCGATATGCCGCTCGGTCCCATCGGTGGACGTTGGCATTTCGATAACCCGGTGAGCGACAGGCATCTCAAGCTTTTTACGGAACTCTTGTCCCTTGGCCAGACGCCGTTCCGTATGATTCACAGCAATACGTCGCTCATCATCCCGGGCTTCAACAGCCGCAAGGAAATGAAGGCATTCATTCTCATGCTCGCGCTCGAAGGACTCATCGACCCCAGCAAGCCCGAGTTGCAGGTGGGTATTTCCAGTCGCTTGAATCCCGCACTATGTGCCTACTTCGGCAGCTCCGCGATGCTCGGTACGGCAGAGTGCGCGCCGTTCAAGATCGATTCTTTCATCGCCAATTCGGACATCAATACGTGGCTCACCGCGGCACGTATCGTGGCATATGACGCATACCCCGAGTCTGAGGGTCAGCGCAAAAACTTTGAACTTCCGTTCATGTTCCGCGGAGCTCCCGATGGCAACAGAAACGTTGTAGGCCGCACCGATATCTTGGGTCGATGGCACGTGAACTGCGATCTGAGTGACGCGGAGCCGGACATCTTCACACTCGATGATATCGATATCACGCACCTTGTCGGTGCCGCACTCAGGCACGTTCAATACGGTGGTCCTCTGCAGGGTGCGGGCAGAGAGTACATGCGTCGTCATGCCGACATCCTTCAAGAATACAATCTTTCCGACACACTTGAAGCACCATGGGTCTTTACTCGCGAAGCCGATGCAACCGACAAGAGGCATTTGCAGAGCCCCGAACATTTCGATCGTTGCGTGAAGCCGTGCATGGATGCGCACTTCACTCATGCGCCTTCTTTTGGCTCAGGAAAAGGCATCGTCTACGACGTGCGTGAAAACATTGACACTCTTAGACGTCAAGCACAGACTGTGCGCGAAGCTATAAAGAAAGACCCTGCGTATGAGTCGGACGTTCGAGCATTGCTTCAAGTCACCCCCTACGAATCACTCTAAATTTCTTTCCACCTACTTTTATGGGAGAGCACCACAGAGGAGTTACGGATCAAATCGACAGGCCGCAGGCCAGTCGCATCAGCGCTCCTCCTGCGCACAAGAAAGTCGATACGACTCCCGCTCGCGCTCGCATTGAGGCAGTTGTTCCCGATGTGAATACGAATCCTGCTCCCCAGGCACATGTGAAAGTAGGACCCACCGATCGTGACAACTCAAGCACCATCGGTACTCCGGTTCGCCCGACGCAGCCGGCAACTCCCCCAAAGCCAATCATTGCGATGCCGAAAGCTCCGGTTGCTCAGCCCAAGGTAACTCCGATTCCTGTGCCTGCAGTTCAGGCCACAGCAACTCCAAAGACTCCTGCAAAAGTAGAACTTACGGATAGCTTTGCTCAGCGCCGCATTGCTGTTGCTCAGTTGATGGAAAGGCTTGCCGTTGAAGAGGGCGAATTTGGTGCCGACAAAGAAGCAAAAGCGGCGTGGGCAGCCGAAGCGATTGCCCAATTGCATCGCGTCGCGACCGGTACGCAGTACTCTGCTGCGGATCTTGCCCAGGGACGTGCGCGCAGCATTGCCATGGAGGCTCTCCGTGGACCTTTGGCCAATATCTACCATATGGATCCCAAGGCAAAGGCCAAGAACCGCCCCAAGTTCTTGGGCAGCATCGGTCAGTAGAGCCAAAACAGCGTAATTGCATAAATAGCCGTTTTGTAGTATAATAATAGGTGATATTTCTTCACACCCATACCCATATGGAGAACGTTGCAGAGAAGAAAACTCGTTTGTACGGCCTCGCCGTGCTCTTTATGCTCGTCGTCATTCTGGCAGCGGTGGTTTGCGCTCGTCGCATCGAAGCCGATGCCGCAACCGAAACATGCATGC
>CAZSWJ010000001.1:204236-234969 GCA_964611095.1 uncultured Candidatus Peribacteria bacterium | reverse complement strand
AGCGACCGACGATGTACACGCCGGACATCGCCCCGCTGGAACCGGAGCCCGTGGCCTGGTTCGGGAGACGTCCCGCAATGTAGAGCTGCGGAGCGAGCGAACCCGTACCGTTCTTGATGCCGCCGGTACCCATCATCATCACACCGTTTTGAACGTTGGTCGTGAGGAGCGGCGAGAACTGTCCGCCCGTGCCGGAGACCGTGAGAGCGCGGCCGGACATCGTGGCAAGTACGTTGAGTCCCACGCTGTTCGGTCCGGCACCCGGCTTTACGGTCAGAGCACCGGAAACCGAGGCATTGCCGCTGATGGTAAGAGAGGAACCGGAGATGGTACCGAGCACATCCAGCTTTGCTTTCGGGTTGTTCTTCCCGATACCGATGTTGTTGGTGGAAGCGTCAACGAAGAATGCGTTCACGTCGCCGTCGGATTCGATGCGGAAGTCCACGGCATTGGACTGCTCGTTGAACACCGTTGCTCCGGACAGCGAAATCGTAATGCCCGAGTTGGCAAACGCGGCGTTCTTGTTGATGAAGAGCGTGTTGCCGGAGAAGGAACCGCGAGTCACGACGTTGCCCATGGCGAGGATGGCGCCGGAGAAGTTGGAGTTACCGGAGATGCTCAGACGAGATCCGGAGATCGTACCGAACACATCGAGCTTGGCCTTGGGATTGCTCTTGCCCACACCGATGAAGTCCGTGGATGCGTCGACGAAGAATGCGTTCACGTCGCCGTCGGATTCGATGCGGAAATCCACGTTGCGAGACTGCTCGTTGAAGACTGCGGCACCGGAGCCGGAAATGATCACTCCGGAGCCTCCGAACGTGGCGTTCTTGTTGATGAAGAGGGTGTTACCCGAGAAGCCTCTGCGCGTCGTGATGTCATTCATGACGACAAGAGCACCGGAGATCGTGGCGTTATTGGAAATAACGAGGCGAGAACCGGAGAGAACTCCGCGCACGTTGAGCGCAGAACCCGTTTGGTTGATCTGTACGAGTCCGCCAGTACCGAACGATGCGTTACCAATGACCTGGAGCGACGTACCCACGGTCATGCCGCCCCTCAAGTTGATATCGGCGGCAAAGATATTCTGACGAACGGAGAGTGAACCGGCTTCCAGAGAACCCGCTTCGAGCTGCTGAACGTACGCGCCTCCGAGATCGAAGATCTGGAAGGACTTTCCGGTGTTGTTCGTGACGTACGCGTAGCGACCCTGGACGTAGACGTATCCGGAGCCTCCGCCCGTAGCGACGGTGCCGACGGAGTACGGAGCGGCCGGGTTGCTGACGTCGATGGCATTGAGCGTGGCCGATGCGGCGGTGGCAACGTAGATGTAACGACCTTGAGCGACGACGTGGTACGGCTGCGTACCGGTGGTCACGGCGGAAACGAACAGCGGTGCGGACGGATCGCGGATGTCGATGATGTGCACCGAAGAGGAGCTGTAGTTCGTGACGTATGCGTAGTTACCCTGCACCGCAACGGACGACGGCGAGAGACCCACGGTGAGCGAACTCTTCACGGCCGGATGGTACGGATCGCTGGCATCGATGATCTGCAAACTGCGGCTCGCACCCGCGTTCACGAGGTAGACGTAATTGCCGCGTACCGTCATGCCCCACGGGTTCGTACCGGTGCCGACGCTACCGACTCTGGTCACTGCTTTCGGATTGCTGATATCGTAAATCTGGAGTGCGGCGTCGCCATAAGCGGTGACGTATGCGTAGCGGCCCTGCACGTACACGCTGTACGGCTGGTCGCCCGTCGTGATGGTGCTGACGGCCGCGGGAGCCTTGGGATTCGTGATATCAAAAATCGTAACCGTATCGGAGCCGGTGTTGGCAACGTATGCGTAGCGGCCCTGGACATAGACGCCGTAGGGCTGCGTACCGCTGGCCACCGTGCTCATGAGGACCGGACTTCCGACGTTCGAGACGTCGAAGATTTGCATGGTGCTCGACGTGTAGTTGACGATATATGCGTAACGATCCTGGACGTAGATGCCGTACGGACCGCTGCCGGTGGAGCCGCTACCCACGGCCACGCGAGGTAAGCGACCCGTCACGTTGAGCTGCGGGTACATGACGGAACCTCCCGTCATGTTGCGGTTGGCGCCCGTGCCCATGTAGAGCGTTCCGCGTTCCTGGTTGGTGGCAAGCAGAGGTACACCCCCCGTTCCGGTGATGGTGATGCCGCGGCCGGACATCGTGCCGCGAACGTTGAGGAGCGGGGTGTTGGTTGCCGTGTGCGTATTGCCGTTTTGGATGATGAGCACGCCCGTCATCGTGTCGCCCGCGACGTTCACGTAACGCGTATCGAACGCGGCCTGCAGCGAACCGGTGTTGGACCAGTTGGATGAGGCACCGCCCGTCTGGTCCGTGCCGCAGGAGAAACGTTTGCTGGTGGCGTCCCAGAGGAGTTTGCTGCTGCCTGCCGTGTCACAATCGGCGAGTCCCGCGCCGTCGAACGATGTGGCGACGTAGAGCGAGGAACCGGATGCGGCACCTTCGAAGACGAGGGTGCCGGATGACGCGAGCGTGTCTTGTGCGCGGAGCACACGGCCCGATGCCGTACCGATGATTTCGAGCGCGACGTTGGTATCGGCGGCAGCGGATCCGATGGCGGTACCGATGATGACGGCGCCGGACACGGAGAGGCGGGAGCCTGCCGTGGTTGTACCGATACCGATGTCACCGTCGTTGCCAATGCGCATGCGTTCGATGAGGCCCGCGGTTGCATTGCGCGTTGCAAATCGCATGTAACCCGCTTCGGAACCGGCCGTGACAGTATTCGGAATGACGTCGATGGTACCGATGGTCACCTCTGCCGAGGATGCGTTGTAGTGATCGAACTTCAGTCCGATCATGGTGTTGGCGCTGGTGTGCGTGTTGAGAAGGTGGAGGATTGCGGCACCCGTCGGAGAAGAGTTGCCGGACGAACCTTGAAGCTTCATGACGGGTGTGGTCGAACCGAGTGCAGCGGGTGCAACGACGTGCATCGCCGCATCGGGAGACGTGGTGTTCACACCGACGCGCTTGTTCGTGGCGTCGTAGATGAGGCCGGATGTATCGATGACGAAAATGTTTCCCGTTGCAGTTCCCGCACGGTTTTTGAGGACGAACGTACCCGAGGATGAAAGCTCGCGCTCGGCATGGAGGCGCGCGCCGGAAAGCGTGTTGATGACCTTGAGTCCGACGGTGCTGATACTGCCGTTCGTAATGCCGATCGTGAGGGCACCGGTCATGGTGTCACCGGATTGGTTCACATAGCGGCTGTCGAAAGCAACCTGGAGTGAGCCCGTGTTGCTGAACTGCGTATTCGTATCGACGTCGCTCGCACATCCGAAGACGTTGGTGGAGTTGTTGTAGACAAGCTTCTGTCCGGCACCCGAGCAGGAGCCCAGTCCGAAGCCGAAGATCGTGGCACCGGAGACGGATCCCTTGGAAGCGATGCTCGTTTTGACGAGCAGTGAGCCAGAGATCGATGCCGACTTGGACACCGTAAGGTTGGCTCCGCTCAGGGTTCCGCGAGTCGTGATGTTATTGAGGACGAGTAGTGCGCCCGAGATGTTGGCATGACCGGAAACGACAAGGCGCGAGCCGGAGAACGTGCCGCGGCTCGTGATGCCGTTGAGCACGACGAGCGAGCCGGAAATGTTCGCGTTGCTGCTGACGACGAGGCGGTTACCCGACATGGTGCCACGCGTCACGATGTTGCCGATGCTGAGGAGGGAGCCCGAGATGTTGGCGTTGTTGCTGATGACGAGGCGAGAACCGGAGATCGTTCCGAGCACATCGAGCTTGGCGTTGCCGCTCGGCGTGGTCTTGCCGATGGCGACGGCTCCCCCGCTCTGCACGAGGCGGACCGTGGGGCTGTACTTGTTACCGATGATGATGACGGGGCTCGATCCGGAACCGGCGTTGAGGGTCAGGGAACCTGCGGTCGAAACGTACGCGGTTGCGGCAACACCGCCTCCGATCGCCTTAAACGTCGCGATCGCACCGACGTTGGACGATGCGGTATGCGTCGCTGATGTGCTTGGCGTATCCGTTGCCGTCAGGGTTTTGTCCGCAACGGTCGTGTAAATGACGCTGCTTGGTGTCTCGCGCGCGGTGAAGCTGTTGGTCGGCGTTCCGAACGCGGAAGCACCGTTGCTGAACGTTGCGATGACCAATTCATCGGCCTGAGCGGTTGTGCCGGTCGTTCCGCTGTTCGCGGTCGTGTCGGTCGTGGCGGCAGCGGATGCTCCCGCAGTCTGGTCGAGAGCACCCGAGGTCAGGATTCCGGAGTATTCGAAGAGAGCGAGAGTCATGTACGCGGAGCCCATGTATCCTTCACCGGTGAAGGATTCGGATCCGCTGCGTGCCGACGCGTTCTCGATGTAGTAGATGGACGTTCTCCAACGATGCCCGTTGCCGAGGTCCGTCGTCTGGGTTTTGGCGAGCGTCCATCCTGCCGGAGGAGTGATGGTCGGCACGGACGTGGGGCCGGGTCTCTTGTTGGTCACGACGGCAACGAGCAAGTTGCCCGCTGTGGTTGTGGAATCCCACGTGACGGCAACGGGAGTCGTATCGCTTGCAGCACTCTTCTTCTGCACGAGCGTGATGGGTGTGGAAGACGAGCCACCTCGGAGGACACGCACGCTCGTACCTGCTTCGATGTTGATGGCACCTCCGGCGTAACCTCCGGAACCGGTGGCACCGAGAATGGAGAGGTTCTTGCCCGTGCCGGTGCCCGTCTGCATGCGGATGACTTGGTTGCGTGCAGCGGAGAGCAAGTATCCCGAGTTCGTGACGACGGTGCCGGACGAGGTAAGCGTCTTTTCCGCATGAACTACGGCTCCGGAGAAGGTATTGATGACGCGGAGACCGAGGGTACCGAGCGCACCGTTCGTGACGTTGATGACGAGGGCACCCGTCATGGTGTCGCCGGATTTCTTCACGTAGCGAGCGTCACCGATGGTGAGCACGTTGCCCGTGGAGAACGAAGCGGATGCGCTGATCGTTCCGCATTCGAATTTGTTCGTTGCGTTGTTGTACAGAAGCTTCTGAGAAGCGCCTGTACAAGAACCCAAGCCGAACCCGAGAATGGTGGAACCGGAGACGGAACCCTTGCTCGTAATTCCCGTTTTGACGATGAGCGTTCCCGAGATGGAAGCGGACGAGCTCACCGTAAGATTCGTGCCCGAGAGC
The DNA here is from genome assembly GCA_964611095.1 of uncultured Candidatus Peribacteria bacterium. GTDB lineage: Bacteria > Patescibacteriota > Gracilibacteria > Peribacterales > Peribacteraceae > CAZKJL01. The sequence goes on along the minus strand of CAZSWJ010000001.1, from coordinate 229,780 downwards.
GTGCCACGAGCCGTGATGTTATTGAGGACGAGGAGCGAACCCGAGATCGTACCGTGACCGGAGACGACGAGACGAGAACCCGAGAGCGTACCGCGTGTGGTGATGTTGCCGATGCTCAGGAGAGAACCGGAGATGTTGGCGTTGTTGCTGATGCTGAGGCGAGAGCCCGAGATCGTACCGAGAACATCGACCTGAGCCTTGGGAGTCGTGGTGCCCACACCCATGTATCCGTTCGTATCGATACGGACGCGTTCGGCACGAGTGACGGAACCGAGCGGCGTCGTCTCGAACGTGAGGTAACCGGCACGAGATGCGAGTGCGCCCCACGCTTCACCGGCGTAACCGAACACTCCGATGGACGTGCGTGCCGTGTTGCTGCTGTCGAAGGCGCCGAGCTGGAGGTTACCGAGACGCTGTCCCGCTGCGGTGGGCACCTGCGAGATGTATCCCTGGAACGCTCCGCCGCCGGCATTCGTGGCGGGAGTACCCGTGTACACGACGCGAATTTTCGCGTTGGCATCGGTATCGGATCGAAGTTCCAAGATGGCGGACGGCGCACTGGTACCGATACCCACGCGACCCGTGCTGACGTCGGTGTAGATGAGCGGTGCTGTCGATGCTCCGGTGCCCGCGATGATGAGCGAGCGACCGGACATCGTGCCACGGACATTGAGGAGCGGCGTATTCGTTGCCGTGTGCGTGTTGCCGTTTTGGAGAACGAGCGTGCCCGTCATGGTGTCACCGGCGACGTTCACGTAACGGGAATCGAATGCCGTCTGCAGTGCACCCGTGTTGGACCACTGTGTGTTCGTGTCGGTATCCGTGCCGCAGGAGAAACGCTTGGACGTCGAGTCCCAGAGCAGCTTGCTGGTGCCCGCGGTGTCACAGTCGGCGAGTCCCGCACCATCGAACGACGTTGCGATATAAAGAGAGGAGCCCGATGCGGCACCTTCGAAGACGAGCGTTCCGGAGCTCGAGAGTGACTTCTCGGCATGGAGGACGTTACCCGTGAGCGTGCCGAGAATCGTGAGTGTGGACTTGAGACGCGTAGCACCGTTCACGATGAGAGTGCCGGAGGACGTGAGATCCTTCTCGGCATGGATGATGTTGCCGGATGCGGTATTGATGACACGGAGTCCGATGAATCCGCTGGTAAGGTTAATGACAAGCGCACCCGTCATCGTGTCACCGCTTTGATTCAGGTAGCGGTTATCAAAAGCCGTCTGGAGAGAACCGGTGTTGCTGAACTGCGTGTCCGTATCGAGATCGGTTCCGCAGGAGAAGCGGCCGGTTGCTGCGTCCCAATTCAACGTCTGCGTCGCTGCATCACAATCAGTAAGACCTGCGCCCTGGATCGAGGTTGCGATGTAGAGACTGGCACCGGAAGCGGAGCCTTCGAAGACGAGTGAACCGGAAGAAGAAAGGGTTTGCTCGGCATGGAAGACTGCGCCGGACGCGGTGTTCAGAACACGAAGACCGACGTATCCGGATGTGAGGTTGATGACGAGAGCACCCGTCATCGTGCCACCGGATTTGCGGACGTACCTGGCATCACCGGAGTTCTGGTCCAAGCCCGATGCAGCCGACTGATCGGCAGCACAGCTGAAGCGGCCGCTCGTGGCATCCCAGAGGAGTTTATTGCCCCCCGTACAGTCCGTGAGACCCGCACCGCGGAGCGAGGTACCCAGATAGAGGGAGGATCCCGACGCCATGCCTTCCCATACCACGCCACCCGAGGAAGTGAGCGTTGCGGATGCGTGGAGGACGGAACCGGAGATGGTTCCGCGGGAGGTGATTCCACCGACGACGAGCAGCGAGCCCGTGATGTTCGCGTTGCCGCTGATGACGAGACGAGAACCGGAGAGTGTTGCACGCACGCTGAGAGATCCCGTCATCGTGTCGCCGCTGGTATTGACGTAGCGGCTGTCGAAGGCGAGCTGGAGCGAACCCGTGTTGCTGAACTGCGTGTTCGTGTCCGTGTCGACGTCGGCAGCACATCCGAAGACGTTCGTGGAATTGTTGTACACGAGCTTCTGGTTGGCACCGGAACAGGAACCGAGTCCGAAGCCGAAGATCGTGGCACCGGAGACGGAGCCCTTGGAGGCGATGCTCGTTTTGACGAGGAGTGAACCCGAGATCGAAGCGGACTTGGAGACGGTAAGATTGGCTCCGCTCAGGGTTCCGCGGGTCGTGATGTTGTTGAGAACGAGGAGTGAACCCGAGATGTTGGCGTGACCGGAGACGACGAGACGGGAGCCCGAGAGCGTGCCGCGGGTGGTGATGCCGTTGAGCACGAGGAGCGAACCGGAGATGTTGGCGTTCTCGGAAATGATCAGACGAGCGCCGGACAAGTTGCCCTTCACGAGGAGCGAGCCCGTGACCGTGTCACCCGAGGTGTTCACGTAGCGAGCGTCGAACGCAGTCTGGAGAGAACCCGTGTTACTGAACTGCGTGTCCGTATCGAGATCGGTTCCGCAGGAGAAGCGGCCGGTTGCTGCATCCCAGTTCAGAGTCTGCGTTGCGGCATCACAATCCGTGAGACCCGCACCCTGGATGGAGGTTGCGATGTAGAGGCTGGAACCCGAGGCGGAGCCTTCGAAGACGAGCGAGCCGGAGGTTGAAAGCGTGCGCTCGGCATGGAGATTCGCGCCGGAGAGCGTGTTCACGACCTTCAGTCCGACGGTGTTGATGTTGCCGTTCAGGACGTTGATAACGAGCGCACCCGTCATGGTGTCACCTGACTTACGGACGTAGCGGGCATCACCCGCGTTCTGGTCCAAGCCGGAACCCGAGGATTGGTCCGCAGCACAGCTGAAGCGGCCGCTCGTGGCATCCCAGAGAAGTTTATTGCCGCCCGTACAGTCCGTGAGACCCGCACCGCGGAGCGAGGTACCTATATAGAGGGAGGATCCCGATGCCATGCCTTCCCATACCACGCCACCCGAGGAACTGAGCGTTGCGGATGCATGCAAGACGGAACCGGAGATGGTGCCACGTGCGACGATATTATTGAGTACAAGCAATGAGCCCGTGATGTTGGCGTTACCGCTGACGACGAGGCGCGAGCCGGACAGTGTTCCCCGGACGGAGAGAGCTCCCGTCATCGTATCACCGGAAATATTGACGTAGCGCGAGTCGCTGACGATCTGAACGGCGCCGGTGAACGAGGCGGTGCCGACCTCATTGGGAGTACTCGGAATTGCCACGGTGGTCCACTGAAGCCTTCCGTCACCTGATACCCGGAGATATCCGCCGGAGTACGTGTAGCCGGGCCAGTAATATTGAACGTTGCGGATATTGGTACCCGAAGCTGAAATATTCAGGGTGGAACCGGAGAGATTGCCTCGCACGCTGAGTGAACCGGTCATGGTGTCACCGGAGACGTTCACGTAACGAGCATCGCTGATGATGCGCACCGCACCGCTGAAGGCGGCGGTCCCGACTTCATTCGGGGTTTGAGGAATGGGAACGGTGGTCCACTGCAACGTACCGTTTGCGGAAACTCGCAGATATCCGCCGGAGTACGTGTAGCCGGGCCAGTAATACTGGATGTTGTTGATCTTTGTTCCGGACGACGAAACGGTCAGCGTGGAACCGGAAAGATTGCCCCGAGTCGTGATGTTGTTCAGTACAAGAAGTGAGCCGGAGATGTTGGCGTTCTGAGAAATGATCAGACGAGCACCGGACAAGTTTCCTTTCACGAGGAGAGATCCTGTGACAGTGTCACCGCTCTGATTGACGTAGCGAGCGTCGAAGGCTGTCTGGAGTGAACCGGTGTTGGAGAACTGGGTATCCTGATCGGTTCCGCACGAGAAGCGACCGGTCGAAGAGTCCCAATTGAGTGTCTGCGAAGCGGCATCACAATCTGTAAGGCCTACACCCTGGAGAGAGGAAGCGATATAGAGGGAGGAACCCGAGGCTGTTCCCTCAAAGACGATTCCACCGGAAGAACTGAGTGTCGCGGATGCATGGAGTACGGAACCGGAGATCGTTCCACGAGACGTGATTCCTCCAACGACGAGCAGCGAGCCCGTGATGTTGGCGTTGCCGGAGATCACGAGGCGGGAACCGGAGAGCGTGGCACGGACGCTGAGTGCACCCGTCATCGTGTCGCCGCTGGCGTTCACGTAACGAGCATCACCGATGACGATGACGTTGCCGGTGCCGAAGGTTCCGCTGCCGCCGGTCTGGTCTGTAGAACAGCTGAACTTGCCCGTTGCGGCGTCGTAGACGACTTTCTGCGTGGAGCCGTTGCACGTACCGAGACCGGCACCGTAGAACGAGGAGCCCGAGAGCGAGCCCTTCGATGTAATCGACGTTTTGACGAGCAAGGCTCCCGAGATCGTGGCGGACGAGCTGACGGTCAGCTTGGTTCCGCTCAGAGTTCCCCGTGCAACGATGTCGTTGAGGACGAGGAGTGAGCCGGAGATGTTCGCGTTGTTGCTGATCGAGAGACGAGAACCCGAGAGCGTTCCGCGAACGGAGAGTGCGCCCGTCATCGTGTCACCGGAAGCGTTGACGTAACGAGCGTCACCGATCGTGATGACGTTGCCCGTGCTGAATGCGGTCGATGCCGTGATCGTTCCGCATTCGAATGTGTTCGTGGAACTGTTGTACAGAAGCTTCTGCGAAGCACCCGTACAAGAGCCCAAGCCGAAGCCGAGGATGGTGGAACCGGAGATCGAGCCCTTGCTCGTGATCGAAGTTTTGACGAGAAGTGCACCGGAGATCGTTGCCGAAGAACTGACGGCAAGCTTGGTTCCGCTCAACGTTCCGCGTGCTGTGATGTCGTTGAGCACGAGCAGTGAGCCGGAGATGTTCGCGTTGTTGCTGATGACGAGACGTGCACCGGAGAGCGTGGCACGGACGGAGAGAGCTCCGGTCATGGTGTCGCCGCTGGTGTTCACGTAACGGGCGTCGAACGCAGTCTGGAGAGAACCCGTGTTGCTGAATTGCGTATTCGTATCGACGTCGCTGGCGCAGCCGAAGACTCCTGTGGAATTGTTGTAGCTGAGCTTCTGTCCCGCACCGGAACACGAGCCCAGTCCAAAGCCGAAGATCGTGGCACCGGAGACGGAGCCCTTGGAGGCGATCGCAGTTTTCACGAGAAGCGAACCCGAGATCGAAGCGGACTTGCTGACGGTAAGGTTGGCTCCGCTCAGGGTTCCACGGGTCGTGATGTTGTTGAGAACGAGGAGTGAACCCGAGATGTTGGCGTGACCGGAGACGACGAGACGGGAGCCCGAGAGCGTGCCGCGGGTGGTGATGCCGTTGAGCACGAGGAGCGAACCGGAGATGTTGGCGTTCTCGGAAATGATCAGACGAGCGCCGGACAAGTTGCCCTTCACGAGGAGCGAGCCCGTGACCGTGTCACCCGAGGTGTTCACGTAGCGAGCGTCGAACGCGGTCTGGAGTGAGCCGGTGTTACTGAACTGCGTGTCCGTATCGGCATCCGTTCCACAGGAGAATCGTCCGGTGGAAGCATCCCAGTTCAGGGTCTGCGTTGCGGCATCACAATCCGTGAGACCCGCACCCTGGAGGGACGAAGCGATGTAGAGGCTGGAGCCCGAGGCGGAGCCCTCGAAGACGAGAGAGCCCGATGTCGAGAGCGAGCGTTCGGCGTGGATGTTCGCACCCGAGAGCGTGTTGACGACCTTGAGACCCACGGTGCCGAGTGCGCCGTTACGGATATCGATGACGAGTGCGCCCGTCATGGTGTCGCCTTGCTTCTTCACGTAACGCTGGTCGCCCGTGGCGATGCTGAGTCCGGTACCCACGGTGTTGTCATCGGCCCAGGAAAGATTTCCGGCGCCGTCGCTCTTGAGGACTTTGCCGCTGCCCGCGCCGTCGCTCGCCGGGAAGCTGTACGTCACGCTGTTGATCGTGAGCGTGGAGTTGAAGCGTGCATTGCCGTCGAAGACCGTGGTGCCGCTGACGGTGAGATACTTCTCGGCGTGGATCGTATCGCCGGACGCGGTGCCCGTGATGTTGAGACCGAGTCCGTCGTACGCGATGACGAGCGCACCGTTCATCGTGTCGCCGGAGATGTTCACGTACCGTCCGTCGGCGGTGCTCTGCGTCAGGTCACCGGTTCCTCCGCCACTCGTCGTTGTGGTCGTGGCGGTAGTCGATCCCCCGCCGCCGTAGTGACGGACACCGTCAATGAACGACTCGGGCCTGCGACCCACGCCGCTCTCGATGACTTCCGCCGCACCGTGGAGAACCGGAACGTCTTTCCACTCGATTTTGCCGTTCACGTACGTCAGCACCTGGCCGTTTCGGCCCGAACCGAATGCGGCGAGCAGGTTGAAGCTCGTGGCTCCGAGGCGTTCGAGCAAGCGAGTCTGCGTGTTGGAACGAAGCGTGACCGCATCGGCATCGATGGCGGCGGCATGTGCCGCGTCATCGGAACCGTACGTCGCGGTGTCATCGTGCATGGACCAGACGGCGTCGTCGAAGTTGATCCAGCTGGGCTTCGGGATGTTCGGAGTCGGAGCGGGCTCATCGACGGCGGCAACGACCGTGGTGGACGACGTTTCGGAAACCACGGTGCCGCCCGGGCCGGTCTTGGTCCAGGTCGAGGTCGCATGCGCCATCAAGAAAAACGCCGCCACGAGAACGACGATCAGCAGCACTGCTGCACTGATCTTCAGCCGACGGCGTGTGTTCGTGTGCATGTGTGTGTTTATTTCTCGCGCGCGTTTTTTTATATATGCAACGCGGGAAATCTCTCTATTTTATCACATTTATGCGGTTTTGAGGATGGTAGGGGGGTGTATTGGGCAATATATTAGAGTGATGTCAAAACTGATCAATGAAGCACGCTGAATACAAAAATTAAGGCTATAAGCCCATGCCCTTAACAATACGAAATGAAAAAATGATGCCGTTATGTCCAGTATCCTAGACATACTTCGGCATGAATTTTTCGTGACGGGCTCGTCAGATGATCATCGAATTTTTCGCGTCGATGGAAGCTACGAACGACGCAAACGCATGCAGAGGCTCGGCAATGACGAGAAACGCAACGTAGAGAACGACCGCCGACACCATCGCCAAAGTCACCGCACGCCAAGCGTGCTTCCGGGAAACGTGCTGAAACAGGAACGTGAACATAGTTCTTTCGTGTGGGGTATTTATATTATTATACCATATTTTTGGTATATAACCAATACACTGATAACACCATTTATCTATCTCTTTTTTCTACTTTTGGGAGGTACGCGATGACTCAAAACCGCCTGAATCAGGAACGAGACGATGAAGATGCAGAGGAGCACGGTGAGGACCGAAAAAACGGGCACGACCCAGAACGAGACCGTGCGTGATTCGGGATCGGAATTCTCGGACGTTTGCAGGCGCAAGGTCGCCGTGTAGTGACCGAGTGCGAACGCCGGGCGCCACAGCACTTCCTGCGAACGCGTGGAATTGCGAAGCACGTACCAATTCGCGACGTTCAGCGTATCGACGTTCATGCCGAAGACGTTCTTGATCTCGATCTCTCCGTTCGGCACGACGTGCACTTCTCCGGTATTGCGGAACTGCAGGAAGAATCGGACGGGCAGAGACCGGCTGACGGTCGACGACGGAGTGAAATGTTTGAGTTCGCCCGAAGGCTCGTCGCCGCCTTTCACGGTGACGAAGATCAGCGCCCCCGCGCGTGCGATGAGGCTGGATTTATCCCTTGCAGAAGCCTTCGGATCGCGCCGGAAGACGACGACGGACTGGCGGTCGCCGGGCCCGGCATTCGACGGAACGGAGATTCGTACGGGTATCGTCGCGCGCTCGCCGTGGAGGAGCGAAATGCTTTCGGTCGGAAGCGTGATCCAATGGCGCGCGGAAAAAGGACCGTCGCTCGCGCCGTGGAATTGGATGACGTTCGTCTCGTCGTCGGCCATGGAAAAATCTTCCGTGCCGACGGAGTATGTTCTGGGTTCACCTTCGTAACTCGTGAGCGCGAGGTCGACGACGCGCGTTTCGCCCGGACTCATCTCCACGACGGACCGTGGCGGACTGACGTCGAAGTCGCCCCTGGCCTGGAGCCCCGCTTGTTGAACGATGCTAACCTGATTTTGGCTTTCGGAAGGCGTTTGTTGAGCATGCACAACGAACGGAAACGCCGTGAGCACACCCGATGCGACGACCCCGATCCACACTCGCTTGAGCATGGAGATCATTGTATCGAAACGCTTCCGTCGGAACAACGAACGGATGCGCGGTTTCCGTCCGACGCATCCGATGCTACGATCCGATCATGCCCTCCCCCACACCCCAAGAACTCCGACCGTTTCTCGCGACGACTCTGGAAGAGACCGACTTCAAAGGTCTCGGAAGCAAGTACGTCGGGAAGGTGCGCGACGTCTACAGCCAAGGTGACAAAAGCATTCTCATCGCGACGGATCGACAGTCGGCATTCGACATCGCGTGGTGCGCCATTCCCCTCAAAGGACAAACGCTGAATCAGATCAGCGCCTGGTGGTTCGACCAAATCAAGGACCTCGTGCCGACGCATGTGGTGGCAACGCCGGACCCCAACGCGATGGTCGTGAAAAGGCTCGACATGTTGAAAGTTGAAATCGTCGTCCGAGCCTATTTGACAGGTTCTACGGGCACTTCCGCATGGGTGAACTATTCCAAGGGCGTGCGCGATTTCTGCGGCAACAAGCTGCCCGACGGCATGATCAAAAATCAGAAATTCAACGAGACGATCATCACGCCGACCACGAAGGGCGAACACGACGAACTCATCGATCCCAAGGGCATCATCGAACGCGGACTCGCCACGGAAAAGCAGTGGGCCGAGATCAGCGAAAAAGCTCTCGCCGTCTTCAAACGCGGACAGGAACTCGCGCTGAAGCGCGGCCTGATCTTGGTGGATACGAAGTACGAAATGGGACTCGACGAGAACGGCGTCGTGACGATGGCCGACGAAGTGCACACGCCGGATTCGTCGCGCTACTGGCTCGCCGCGTCGTACGACAAACGCATGGCGGAAGGCAAAGAGCCCGAGAGCTTGGACAAAGAATTCTTCCGCTTGTGGCTCCGTGACCAAGGCTTCGATTACGGCAAGCCCAAGCCCGAAATCACCGATGACGTCCGCGTGATGCTCGCGAGCAAATACATTCAGCTCTACGAGAAGATCACGGGTGATTCGTTCAAGATTCCGTCCGACCCCGACGTGAAAGGACGCATCGAAAAGAATCTGAAACCGTTCGTGAAGTAGTCGCTAGCTGGGGTTCGACATGGCCTCGACTTGCGTGAGGTCCAATTTCCAACCGACGCCCACACCATTGCCTTTCTTGAAGTCGGGCTGCACCTCAAGCGCGTACTTGGCGAGCGAGGCGGACTTGTACTGGGCGCATTCGTCGGTGACGCACGGTTCCATTTCGAGCGAGTTGATGAACTTGCCCTCGGCATCGAAGTAGATGATCTCGAGCGGGATCTTGGTGTTCTTCATCCAGAAGACGAGCATCTGGGGTTCCTTGAAGGCGAAGAGCATGCCCGTATTGGGCTTGAGCGACTCGCGGTTCATGAGGCCTTTCTCGCGCTCCTTGGCCGAATCGGCGACCTCCACCTGAATCGTGACGGACTTGGATCCGTCGAAGGAGGAGAGCGTGAGGGCCTGTGGTCCGCAAGCGGTGAGCATGAGGGAGAGGACGACGAGAGGGAGAAGTTTACGCATGGAAAGATGAGGAAACAGGGGGATAGCATAGAACGTCCCGCGTCTCACCGAAAGCCGATTTATCCGCGGAGCAGAGCGATGGCGGCGTCCCTGTCCGACGCGCGGAAGATGTAGGAACCGGCCACCAAGTTGTTGGCTCCGGCGGCACGGGCCTTGGCGGCGGTGACGTGGTCGATGCCGCCGTCGATCTGAATCATGAGCGTCGGGTGCTTTTTTCTGAGCGCTTCGATTTTTTTGAGAACGTCGGCGATGAACTGTTGTCCGCCGAATCCGGGGTGCACCGACATCACGAGCACCATGTCCACTTCGCCGACGACGTCATCGATGGCGGAGATCGGCGTCTCGGGATTCAGTGCGATTCCCGCCGTGGCTCCGGTGGAACGGATGGCTTTGATGAGGGCTCGGCGGCCTGCCGTATCTTTCACGGCCTCGGCGTGGAACGTGATGTGCTTGGCTCCGATCGCCTGGAATTCGGCGATGCGATCGGCCGGATTTTCCACCATGAGATGCACGTCGAGATGCAATCTGGTTTTGATCCATTTGGCGACGGGCGCACCGAAGCTCAAGTTCGGCACGAAGTGTCCGTCCATGACGTCGAGTTGCAACCAGTCGGCGCTGTCTTCAATGGACGCCACTTCGTCCTGGAGTTTTCCGAAATCGGCGGAAAGGATGGAGGGTGCGATGAGAATTTTCATAGGGCGTCGGGGAATTGCTTCAGGCGTTTCTCGTGTCTGCCGCCTTCAAAATCGGTGGCCAAGAACACATCGACCATCTCGCAGGCGAGCGCGGGCTCCGTGACGCGGCCGCCGAGACTCATGACGTTGGCATCGTTATGCTTGCGGCCCATTTCGGCGTCCCAGAGCGAGACGCAGCGGGCACAGCGGATGCCGCTGACCTTGTTTGCGACCATGGCTTCACCGTTGCCGCTGCCGCCGAAAATGATGCCGGGGCAGCCGTACTCTTTCACCGCCGCCGCGGCCTGCATCATGATGGGTGGATAGTCGCAGCTCTCTTCGCTGAAGCAGCCGCAATCGACGACATCGATTTTCTTGCTCAGCAAATGTTTCTTCACGGCCTCTTTGAGGACGTATCCCGCATGATCGGTGCCGAGAACGACGCGAGCAGGCTTCTTCATGGCTCCCATGATACCAGAAACGGAATGAATTGAGTGATGCCTGTGAAAACGCGTACACTCCGTGGCGATGGCGAAAAAGAAATTGTTCATCGGCGCGAACTTCAAAATGAACGAGTGCCCCATGGAGCTCGAGATGGCCTGCAGCGAAGGAAAAACGACGGCCTACCATACGAGCAACGACGTGGACGTGGTGGTATTCCCCGCGTTTACGGAGCTCCACGGCTGCATCTACGGCAAGCTCGCGGTGGGTGCCCAGTGCGGCCATCCCGACGATTCGGGCGCGTTCACCGGCGACGTCAGCATGGCGATGCTTTCAGGCATGCAGGTGGAGTACGTCCTCTGCGGTCACTCCGAGCGCAGGCACCATCACGAGGAGAGCGATGAGACGGTGGCCAAGCAAGTCGCGTCGGCGATCCGCAACGGACTTATTCCCGTTCTGTGCATCGGTGAGAACGCCGACCAGCGCGAGCTCGATCAAACCGAGGAAGTTCTTTTGCGTCAGCTGAAAGCCGTGACCGATCTGTGCGGCAAGAAACTCACGGCCAAAAATTTCATCGTCGCCTACGAACCGATTTGGGCCATCGGCAGCGGAAAAACGCCCGACGCCGCCGATGCCGACAAAGCCCACGCGTTCATTCGTGCCGCACTCCCCGACTCCGCCATCCGCATCATCTACGGCGGATCGGTCAGTGCCAAAAACGCCGCCGCATTCTTCGCACAAAAAAATATCGATGGAGCTTTGGTGGGAGGATGTTCTTTAAAACCTGATGACTTTAAAGGCATTGTTGAAGCTGCGAAAAAATTGTAACCAAAATAATAAAACAAGCTGCGCGAAGCGGCGGGTCTCGCGGGCCCCGACGCTGGAGCGCTCCTTTTAAGGGAAGGAGAGCGCATGAGAGGAAACCGTAGGTTTCCTTTCATGATTTAACCCACTGTCCCCCTCCGACGTTCTTCACGGCGCCTTTTATTTCCAGAACGGTGAGCACTGCGTTCACCGTCGCGGCATCGAGCTTGGCTTTCACGACGAGGTCGTCGAGCGCTGCAGGGAGGGACGAAAGCGAGCCGTAGACCGCTGCTTCATCGGGAGAATCGGCGGTGAAATTCGTACGAGTTTCTTTGGATGACGGACCCACCATGCCGACTTCGGTGAGAACATCAGCTGCTGACGTCACGAGCCTGGCATGTCCACGGGCGATGAGTTCGTGGCAGCCCGCGTACTGCGGATCGAAGATGCTGCCGGGTACGGCACACACGTCTCTGCCGTACTCGAGTGCGAGCTCGGCAGTGATGAGCGATCCCGATTCTTTGGCGGCCTGCACGACGACCGTGCAGAGAGATAATCCCGCGATGATGCGATTGCGTGCGGGGAACGTGTACTTGTCCGCCTGCATGTCGAGCGGGAACTCGGACACCAAGAGTCCGCCTTTTTTGACGATGTCATCGGCCAGGCGCTCATTCGCCTTGGGATAGATGTACCCCAGGCCATGCCCCAGAACCGCCACGGTTCGCCCACCTGCGTGCAGAGTTTCTTTTGCGACCTCTGCGTCGATCCCAAAGGCAAGACCGCTCACGGTGACCGTTCCTGCGGATACGAGCGGTGCCACGAGCTCGGAGACGGCGCGGCGGCCGTAATCGTTCATCTCGCGGCTGCCCACGAGTGCGATGCAGGGCTGGTCCAGAACTTCGAGCGAGCCCTTGATGTAGAGGAACATCGGAGGATCCGGAAGGTTTTTGAGAGACGCCGGATACAGATCGTCTTCGATGCTGAGCATTTGGATATTTTTCTTCGTGAGCATGGATGCATACGCACCGATGTTGAACTCTTCGTGCCGTAGCATGACGTTGATGATGTAATCCTCACGGCAGCCAAGTTCCTTCAGGAGTTCGGGCGACACGTGCTCGATGGCCGCATCCAATGAACCAAAGCGTTCCGTGAGAGCATCGGCGCGCTTACGGTTGAGCACGTTCAGGTACGACCAGCGGAGGGCGTTTTGCATCTGCATGGAGCCAGTATACCGAGCCGCTGTCACGCTGACGGGAAAACAAGATTGTTCGCTTGCCAAGGAATGGGTTTTTGCCCAGAATACGCCGTGCGCACCGATCTTTTCACGTGTAGAACGGATTCATTTCGTACCTTGTAAGCCGACGTAGCTCAGCTGGTAGAGCATAGGTATCGTAAACCTAGGGTCACCGGTTCAATCCCGGTCGTCGGCTCCATTTCAAACCAACATCACCCCTGTCAGAAAAAAGGTGGAAAGCAAAAAGAAACGGTAATGCTTCCGGATCTCGTGCGTCGTAACTGTGCGGCTTCAACCTCGCGCCTTTGTTACTCCTTCGGGAACGTATGCATGAGCGGGGCTTGATAGCCGATCCCTATTTTTTCCCCACCCTTTGTATGACGTCTTTCAACGACGAGCCGAAGAGCGCTCCTCCGCAGATCGATACCGAAGATGCTCCGGCTACGGAGCCCAAGGCCGAGCCCACAACGGGCGATACGCCCATGGATCCCAAATAAGGGACCATGCATCTGCCGTCCTTGTCATAGAGGGCGGCAGATCATTTGATGTGCCGCGGAAAAGTACGGCACCATCTTCCTTCAGTCTTTCAAGGTTCACCCCCGTGCAAAAAGTGCGATTTTTTGCTATACTGGTTGGATTTGCAAAAACGCGGATCACACAAACATCCACTTCCACACAAACACATGACGATCGAAGCATGCATCGCTCACGCGATCCACAAGGACCTCGACATTCTCGAGGCATTGCCCGACGTCTACGAATTGCCCATGGAAGACTTGGAGCAGCACATCGATGGATATATCCAAAATCTCCAATCCTCGCTCGTAAAGGCCGTCAAATCGCTTGGCGAGCCCTACATTAAGTCCAAGGACGCCGCAGGTCTCTGCGTGACGTGTCTTCGCGCCGGCGTGAACTTGCCTGCCGAGATGATGCTGAAGATGTGCCAGACCATCCTGCAGCTTTCCACCATCGACGCACGATTCATCGCCGACAACAACGAAGGTGTCAGCGTGTACTACATGAAGCTCGAGCTCGCGGCTTAAGCTTCCCTTACCTCTCTTTTCTTGGTGGCCTTCTTCGATGTGGGGCACACGACGTGCTCCGTTGCTTCGGGTACGGCCCTCATGCGCTCCAAGGGGATATCGCCCAAGCAGTATTTGCACTTACCGTAGGTACCGCCACGTAGGGCTTGTACGCCTTCAACGACACGTTGTACCGATTCGGCCCGTCCCATGGAAATGGCGGCTTCTTCATACATGATGCGAGCCACGCTGGCTTGGTCATCTTCGTTCCTCATGCCGCTGAGTTGCAGCGCCGATCCGGCGCTTTCAGTTCTCAAGTCCGCAACCAATGGATCGGTCGCACTCAGGACGCTGAGCTTCACGGCTTTATCGAGCAACGCTGCTTCACATTCTTTGAGACTTTCTGCGCGACCCATAAAGATTGATTGGAAAAGAGTGCCGCATGCTAAGCGTGCTTGGCATCAGGCGCAAGGAGATGCACAAGGAAAGACGATAAAGCTCTTCGGAAAGCCAAGATATGGAAAAAATCGTTGGATTCCTTGGTTTCGTTGGTTGCCTTGGATTCCCGTTCGCTTAGCGCTTTGCGAACTGCGGAGCACGGCGAGCGCGCTTGAGACCCGGCTTCTTGCGTTCCTTGATGCGGCTGTCGCGGCGGAGGAAGCCTGCCTGCTTGAGTGTCGTGCGGAAGTTGGGGTCCATCATGACGAGAGCGCGTGCGATACCGAGACGAATGGCGTCGCTCTGGGACGGCTTGCCGCCGCCGATCAGGGTGACTTCCACATCGACCTTCTTGGCCAAATCCGTGAGGGCCAGAGGAGCCAAAGCGTTCTCTCCGTGCGTGGAGAAGAAGTACTTCTTGAGGGTGTCGCCGTTCACCGTTGCCTTGCCTTCGCCGTCCTGGAACAAGCGAACCTGAGCGATGGCGCTCTTGCGCTTTCCGAGTGCGTAGAAGTAGGGGCGGGTGGTGGCCATACTAAATGACGGGATGAGGGAACGGAGCCGGCTTCTGGGCCTCGTGCGTGTGCGTGGGGCCTGCGAAGACGTGGAGGTTCTTCATGGTGTGCTGGCGGGTCTGGTTCTTGGGGAGCATGCCCTTCACGGAGTGCTCGAGCACTTTCTCCGGGCTCTTCTCGAGCATGTCTTTGATGCTCGTCACGCGAAGGTGACCGAGGTAACCGGTGTGGCGGAAGTACTCCTTCTGCTCGCTCTTGGAACCGGAGACTTTGATCTTCTCGGCGTTGATGACCACGACGTGATCACCGCACATGAGGTGAGGCACGTAACTGGGCTTGGTGCGACCGCGCAGCACGTTGGCGATCTCCGTGGAGAGTCGTCCGAGCACCTTGTCGGTGGCATCGACGATGAACCACTGTGGTTTGGCCGGCTTGGGGTGAGAGGTCTTCATGATTAGGAGGCTTTTTTGGTGCGGGTGGCTTTCTTGAGAGCGGGCTCGGCGGCTTCTTTCTCCACGACGGGAGCGGCGGCGTCCACGAGCATAAAATCGACGAGGAATGCACCGTCACCGACGCGCTGTCCTGCGGGGACGATGCGGGTGAAGCCCGAGGGACGCTTGGCGTAGCGGGTCTTGAGTACTTCGAGAATCTTGCGGCAGGCGTTCTCATCCGTGAGCATCGTGTTGATCTTGCGGATGGCGAGATCGGCGCGCTCGCGCTTGCCGATGGCGATCACACGGTCCACGAGGGACTTGGCGACCTGAGCGCGCTTCTTGGTCGTGCGCACCTTCTCGTACAGGATCACGGACGTGACCAAGTTCTTGAGGAGCAACCGAGATTGATTCGGTTTCCTGGCGAGCCGTTTGCTGTGATTGCGATGTCGCATGAGGGCGAGATTCTAGGGAAATTCGGGGGGTCTGGCTAGGGTTTACTCCTCGGAAAGTTTGAGATTGCGGGTGGCGAGGGTCTGCGTGACTTCATCCAGGGCCTTGGTGCCGAAACCGCGGAAGTTGCTGAGGGTTGCGGGCGTGCACTTCACGAGCTGCTCGATGGAGCCGACGCCGGCGTTGATGAGCGAGTTGAGGGTGCGGGGCGACAAGTTGAGGATTTCGATGGGCGTGTAGCTCTCCTTGGCGGCTGCGCGGTCTGCCTCGGGGACGACCTGGCTGGTGCGCGTGAAGTCGGCCATGAACTCTTTCTCCACGGTCTCCTGATCGAGAGAGAAGAAGTTGAAGTACTGCGACATGAGCTGGCTGGCGAAGCGGATTGCTTCGTCGGCCGAGAGAGAACCGTTCGTGACGATCTCGATGACGAGCTTCTCCAAGTTCGTGCGCTGACCGACGCGCGTGGGCTCCACTTCGAAGCGGACGCGCTCCACGGGGCTGAAAATCGTGTCGATGTGCACCAGTCCCGGCTCGTTGTGCTTCTTGTTGCGCTCGGAAGCGGGCTGGAAGCCGACGCCTTTCTCGATGGTGAGTTCCATTTTGAACGTCGCGCCCTTCTCCAGGTGCACGAGTTCCAGGTCCGGGTTCATGACCTCGACGTCCGAGCTGCACTCGATGTCCGAAGCCTTGAGCACCTTGGGGCCCTTGCCCTGCAGAACGGCGACCTCGGGATCCTTGTGGTGCTTGCGGAGTTTGACCTGCTTCAGGTTGAGAGCGATGTCCATGACGGATTCGCGAACGCCCTTGAGCGTGGTGTACTCATGGTTGGCGCCGGAAACGCGGATGGAGCTGATGGCGGCACCCGGAAGGCTGCTCAAGAGAACGCGACGGAGCGTGTTGCCGAGCGTCATGCCGTATCCCGGCGGCAAGGGGCCGACGGAGAAGATGACGTGCGTGGTATCGCCCTTCTTCACTTGGACCTGCGTCACCTTGGGGAGACCGATCTCTTCCTGAATGATATGCATAGGAATGGGTGGAAACTGAAGAAGTGAAGAAAGGGATTTTTTTAGCGAGAGTAGAAACCGATCACTTTGCGCATGTCGACGGCCATCTCGAAGTGCTTTTCGTTGTTCGGAATGGCGATGACTTCGGCGCTGATGGTGGCCGGGTCGGCCTTCAGCCAATCGGGCGGAAGGTACTTTTCGTGCCCGGTGATGATGGGACCGAACACGGGAGACGATTTGCGGTTCTCGCGGATCTTGATCTTGTCACCGGGCTTGATGCGGTACGAAGGGATCGTGACGCGAACGCCGTTGACGGTGAAGAGTCCGTGCGAGATGAACTGGCGGGCCTGGAGGCGGGTCTTGGCGAATCCTGCGCGGTACAGCGTGCTGTCCAAGCGGGACTCGAGGAGCGAGTGCATCATGGAGTCGGTCTGACCCATGGTCTGGCTGGCCTCGGCGTAGATGGAGCGGAGCTGCTTGTCGTGAACGCCGTACATGTAGCAAGCCTTCTGCTTTTCGAGGAGCTGCTTTCCGTACTCGGAGATCTTCGTGCGGCGTCCGCCGGCGGCTGCCGCCTGCATACCCGGAGCGTACGGCTTGCGCTGCAAGATCTTGTCGTACTTCTCGGAACCGTAGACGTTGAATCCCTGTCTGCGAACGCGCCGTGCTTTTGGACCTGTATACCTCATGGGAGAAAAGGAGAGAGTGGGAGCGAAGAGTTAAAAATTAAACGCGGCGCGGCTTGGGAGCGCGGCAACCGCCGTGTGCCATGGGCGTGGTGTCCACGATGGCGTCGAAGTTGATGCCGGCGACCTGGAGTCCGCGGATGGCCTGCTCGCGACCGGGGCCGATGCCCTTCACTTCGATCTGGAGCGTCTGGATTCCGAGAGGCTGTGCGGCCGTCATGGCGCGCTCGGCAGCCACTTTGGCGGCGTACGGCGTGGACTTGCGGGCACCCTTGAAGCCGGACGAACCGGAGCTGGCCCAGGAGAGCACTTTGCCGTCCATGTCCGTGATGGTGACGATGGTGTTGTTCTCCGTGGCGGAGATGCACGCGCGAGCCTTGAGCACGGTGCGCTTGTTCTTCTTGACCTTGCGCTTTGCCTTTGCGTCGGCCTCCGGTGCCTTTGCGGCGGGATCCGGTGTCTTGAACTGTGGTGTCTTGGGTTCGGCCATAGGTAGAGGGGGCGACTCCGCGAATGCGGAGTGCGAGTGGTTTACGTCTTGGTGAGGGTAACGCGTCCGGAGAGACCGGTCTTGCGCTTACCGCGGCGCGTGCGAGCGTTGCGGCGGGACGTCTGTCCGCGGCTCGGGAGTTTCTTCTTGTGACGGTGGCCGCGCCACGTACCGATGTCCTGCAGGCGCTTCACATCCAACGAGACTTTGCGCGTGAGGTCACCTTCCGTGGGGAGCTTCTCAACCAAAGAGCGAAGCAGAGCTTCCTGCATGTCCGTAAGCTTCTCTGCTGCGATCTCGGGGTCGATTTTTGCCTCCTTCAGCAAGCGCTTGGCCATGGGACGACCGACACCTTTGATCGCGGTGAGCGCGATGCAGATGTGCTTGTTGCCGGGGAGGACGACTCCTGCGATACGGACCATAAGAGTGAAAAGTTGAAGTGGGGAGAATTAACCTTGACGCTGCTTGTGACGGGGGTTCGTGCAGACGATGCGGCGGCGGCCCTTGCGGATGACGCGGCGGCAGTTCTTGCAACGAAGGCGGATGGAGGGAGAAACTTTCATGAGACGGGAGGAGTGACGGGTGTCGGAGCGGGAGCGGGAGTCGGGGTACTGCTCGGGGACGGAGCGTTGAAGGTCGGATCGTCGGAACGGAATCGGTAGACGATGCGTCCCTTTTTCAGATCGTAGGGAGTCATTTCGACGCGAACGCGGTCGCCGGGAAGGATCCGTACTTTATGCACTCGCATGCGACCTGCGAGGTGGCACAACAACTCGTGATCCTTGGCTTCAGCTGAGGAGATCTTCACGCGGAACGTCGTATTGGGATAACATTCCTCCACGACGCCGACAAGTTCGATAACATCCTTAGACAAAGAGAAAAACGGGGTGATGAAAGCCGAGGGATCCTACCGATGGAAATGGCCGCCTGCAAGCCCTGAGACTGACCAAATCGAAGGAAAGATGATAATTGAATTGCAAAATATTTAAATTATTTTGTGGTGAAATTTGGCTCCGCCGATCCGATTCTCGGACAGCGGCGGGGTACAAAAAGTCATACAGAAACGGAGCGTCCCCCGAGAGCATCAATCTCACTATTGTCTCAAAGTGAAGAATACTGTATAATGGTGAGAAAATTTCATATCAATTCCCATTCTTCCGTATGACCGCATCCGCATTCGTAGACGCTCTGTCCGGCATGAAAGGAATCCTTCCCGGCATGATGGAGCACCTCAAAGGGCTCGCACCCAAACTCACGGAAAAAGAACGTGAGGAGACCGTGCAGCAGTTCTCGTCCCTCAGCGAACAAGTGGAGGCACTGGAACGCGAGAACAATGAAATGCTCGCCGAAGGCCACGCGGAGATGGAGGAACTGAAGAAGAAGGAGTTGCCCAAAATCAAAGCCGCCGCCGAAAAGATGGAACGCAGCTCGGCCGAAGCCAAATTGGATAAGAAGCTCAAAAACCTCTAATCCCCCGCTCGCCAATACCAACACCCATTATGGATACTCTCCGATTCTCCGCCGACCGCGAAGCACGACTGCTCGGATTCAATATGAGTCCGAACCAGTCAGGCGGCAACGCTCCGAAGGCGAAGACGAACTTCGGTCCACTCGACAGTTCGCAGTCTCCTCAGGGAAAAGGCAAAGGACCGGAGGGCCTCGACAATCTGCGCGTCCGCAAAGATGACGAGCGCAGGTCTCAGTTCAACGGAAAGTATGACCGCGTCTACGACGAAATGGACAAGCGTCTCGGCGGTTACAAGCAGGAGATCAAGAGCCTCACGAATAAGCTGGCAAACCCCAAGGACAAGTACGGCAACGATGAAGAGCACACGCAGTACGAGCAAAAGATCAACGTGTGGATCGACAACATGAAGAACATTTACGAGAGGATGAGCACCGGTTCCTACGCGAATTTGCAAAAGATCGAGAACTGCTACAGCCAGATCGAAGACCGTATCGCACAGCTGGAAGCCAAACTTGCGGCACGCGGCCAAGCGGTGAAACCGACGTACGCCGAACGCGTGCGCGACGGACGCACCGAGCAGTTCAAGAACAGTTCCGAGTTCAAATCCGTGGATATCCACGGCCTGAGCGCCGACCACGGCAGCATGGAAATGAAGCCGAGTTACTTCTTGCTCCGCACGCCCGCCAACGTGTCGCTCCACTTCGGAGACGGCATGCCGGACAACGGATTCAAGTCGAACTATGGCATGAGCAACGGCATCAAGTACATCCAAGTCACCGAAGAGGGTGCTCGCTACTTGAACGGCAAGACCATCACGGTGATGGTCTACGACAAGGAAACGAACGCCGCCGACGCCGAGAGGCGCGGGGTGAAAGGCACGGAGATGAAAGCCATGATCACGCGCGATGCGGGTGAGAACGGCAACCTCGTGTTTACGCTCGAAAAGACAGCCGCAGGAAAACCGGCACCGGAGTCTGCAACTGCCGAACCGGCACCTGAGGAAGCGAAAGTCGCCTCCCCTCTCAAGCCGACCGCAACGCCAAGCAAACCCGAGAAAGACACGAAACAGGCCGAGAAAGAACGCATGGCGAAGCTCGTCATTGAAACGGATAAG
Organism: uncultured Candidatus Peribacteria bacterium; assembly: GCA_964611095.1. Lineage (GTDB taxonomy): Bacteria > Patescibacteriota > Gracilibacteria > Peribacterales > Peribacteraceae > CAZKJL01. Next base: position 209,324 of record CAZSWJ010000001.1, on the reverse strand, counting down.
ATCGTCAAAAGCGCCAAGCAGGAAATTAAATCCGGCAACGGCTTCAGCATGCGCAACGGCGTGAAGCGCGGTATCGCCGCCGTGACCAAAGAAATGGCCGAGTACAGCGCCAAGGACCAGAGCGGCGTGGACGGTACGGACTCCAAGAACATGCGCTACATCGCGCTCGAGAAGATACTGAGCGAGTTCCGTGACGTGCAGAACAAGCTCGATGCGGAAGATAAAGATCAGGAAGGAAAAGACAAGAAGCGCGCCGAATTGCTGCGCAAGACGGATGCTGCCGTCGCGACTGCGGACAAGACGCTCTCGCTCAAGACGAACGGTTTCGACACGCGCCGCGATCTCGGTGCGGCCATGAAGGCCATCACCGACGAAATGGAGGAACTCTCCAAGCAGGGCTTGGCCTCCAAGGAAAAAGTGAAAGTGGGACGCTACGAAGAGATCCGCAACAAATACAATGCGTACGAGAACGTGCTCCGCGACATGCGTGCCAAAGATCTCGACGCGGAGAAGAACCGCGAGAAGCTCCGCGGCCTCCAAGAGAAATCCGACCAAGCCATCGGCAGCGCCGAAGTGTCCATCGCCGATGGTGCCGACGGTGAAAAGCGCGCCGCTCTCGAAGCCGCGATGAATGCCATCACGGCCGAGCTCACGGAATACAGCGCACAGAAGATCACCTCCACGCCGCGCGCTCAAATCCCGCGCATCGAGGACATGAAGAAGGCCTACAACAGGTTCGATGCCATGGCCAAAGAGATGGACGCCGCAGCCAAGAAAACCGAAAAGCCGAAGGAAAACCTCGTCGAGAATCTCCGCGGTGGCATCGATCAGGTGAAATTCCATCTGGAAGCCGGCCACGGCAACGACGGAAACGAAGTCGGCTCAGCGCTCAAGCTGGCCAACAAACAGTTCCAAAAAATCTCCCGTGAGATGGACCGCGAAGACGCCGTGGACGCTCTCAAGCTCCGCGACGGCGTGGACGCTCACGACGGCAACAATAACCGCGACTACAAAATCCGCTACGACGTAACCACTGACACCCTCGTGGTGGAGGACGTCACGAAGACGCCCGAAAAGAAGTCCTCCCCGAAGAAGACGGACACGAAGCCTGAGACCAATGAAAAGCCCCGCGACCTCCAAGCCGAGGCCTACCAAGGCTACATGGACGCCGTCGCCGCTCTCCGCGAAGGAAAGTCGGTCTTCGACGCTCAGCGCATCATCGACAATCAGACGAACACCGCTCTCGACCTCATGACGCCGGCCGAGCAGACGAAAGCGCTCGACGCCATCGTGGGAACCGTGGGCAAAGAATTCGTGGAACCCAAGTTCCACGTGAAGTTCGTGAAAGAAGCGGGAACCGTGAAGATCGAAGATCTCAGCCCGAAGAAGGCTCCGGAGAAGTCTCGCGAGAGCCCGCTCGACAACCTTAAGAACGCGATTGATCAGGTGAAGGGACACTTGGAAATGGGCCACGGCAAAGGATCCGAAGTCGAAGGCGCCCTCAAATTGGCGAACACGCTGTACAAGAAGATCGCCTACACCGCGACGTACGAAGATGCCGTGCACTCGCTCGGCCTCGACGACGGCATCGCCGTGCATGACGGAAACAACAACCTGGACTACAAGATTCGTCTCGACGCACGCACGGAAACGATCGTCGTGGAAGACGTGGTGAAGCCCGTGGAAAAGAAACCCGCACCGAAGAAGACTCCCGACACCAAGCCCGAATCCGTCGAACGCACGTCGGAGACGGTGCTCGGAGAAATCGGCACCGCTCTCGACGCACTCGGCACCTCCATCATGGACCAGGGCCCGGATCATCCGGAGACGGTGGCGATTCTCGAGGAACTGAAAGCGAAATCCACGGAAGCCGCGGAACTCTTCAAGGCCGACGCGACGCAGCTTCAGGTCAAAATGGAAGCGCTCGTGACCGCCCGCCCCGCACTCGCAAAAATTCTGAGCGGCGACAATCGCACGTACGCCGTGACCTGCAAGAATCTCGAATTTGCGATCAAGGACGTCACGCCCAAGCCCAAGGGAACTCCTCCCGCCGCTCCGGACAAGCCGAAGCCCTCCGAGCCGGTTAAACCTGCTGAAAAGCCTGTGACTCCCGCCAAACCGGCCGAGAAGCCCGCGACTCCGGCGAAGCCCAAGACCGGCCCCGAATCACGTGAGACGACCGACGTGACCAAGCTCCGCGAAACCACGGAGAAGGCTCGCGCCAAGATCGACGACGTGACGCGTGACGCCATCGTTCTCGACGGCAAGTTCGATAAATCCGACGCCGAGAACATCGTCAAAGCCATCGATGCCTACGTGACGGCCGCTCAAGCGGAGTTCAACGCTCTCACGTCGATCAACGACGCCGAGTCGGAAGCTCGCAAGACACAGCTCACGGACGGCATCGCCAAGCAAACCAAGCTCAAGGAGCAGCTCACGGCCAACCACATCAAGCCCGCCGAAGCCACGCCGCCGGCAGCGCCCGACCGTCCGACGACTCGACCGAAGGAAGTGACGGTATCCCCCGACGTTCAGGCACTCATCGATGAACTCAAAACCATTTTGAAGAAACTCGAGAACAGAACGCCCGAGGCCGCACCCGCGAAGCCGAGTGACGCCAAGCCGACGCCCGAGAAACCCGCTGAACGCGCCGACAGGTCCAAGGAGCTCGGCGCCGACATCGCCAAGCTCAAACTGGAACGCGCCCAAGTGGACGCCGACTGGAAGACCGAAGTAGCGGAGGGCTTCGACGCCCTCCATGCCGACGGCGACAAGGGCTTCAAGAAGCTCGATGACCTCGAGACCAGGGCCAAGGCTCTCGATGCGCAGATCGCGCTCAAGGAAGCCGAGCTGAAGTCGCTCGAATCCAAGGAAGCCGTCACCGACGACGTCGATGCGCTCATCAAGAAGCGCGCCGAACTCACGGCCAAAGTGCCCACGCTCAAACTCGGTGAGACCGCGGAGCGCAAGAAGCTCCAGGCCGACATCGCCGAAATCGACGGCAAGCTGAAGACGACGCGCGGCGAGCTCGATACGAAGCTCAAGGGACTCACCGGCGCCGACAAAGCCGACGAGCGCAAGACCATCGAAAATACCATCAAGAAGATCGACGACACGCTCAAGACGACGACTGAGGCCGGACCCGCCAAGCCCGCCGAAAGCCCGGATGCCTCGGCCAAAGCCAAAATCGAGGCCGAGTTCAAGGGCAAGATCGACGGCGTCGGCGTGGACGTGAAGGGTGACAAGATCACGTTGACCTTCAACGAGGCCAAGACGCGCGACAACCTTCTGTCGCTCCTCGACTCCAAGACGCTCAAGGGCAAGATCCCCGGCGTGCAGAAAGTCGAGAAAGAGTCCGACAAGGGCATCGTCGTCACCGCCGACAAATCGCTGATCGAGAACCCGGTCATCCAGATGTCCGTTCTCATCACCGCCATCAAGTTGGCCATGAACGCCAAGTTCGAGGACATCAAGAAGAGCCTCGACAAATAACATCGCTTCAAACGAGCGAAATGCCGCGGCCCGAGGGGTCGCGGTTTTTCGTTACGCGATGATTTCGTAGCCGTCCTCGGTGAGCAGCACCGAATGCTCGAAGTGGCATGCGAGCGAACCGTCTTTCGTGAGCACGGTCCACTGATCGGTGGACGTGTAGACCTCGGGTGAACCCATGGTGGCGATGGGTTCGATGGCGATCATGGTGCCCGCGGGGAGCACGGGGCCCGTGCCCGCTTTGCCCACGTTCGGAACATCCGGGAACTGGTGGAGCGTCTCGCCGAGCCCGTGGCCCGTGAGTGCGCGTACGACGCCGTAGCCGCCCTTCTGGAGCTTCTTCTCGATGAACGAGGACAAGTCCCCCACCTGCATGCCGCCTTGCACCACGTCGATGATCGCCTCTTCGAGCGTGTTACTGACGGTCGTCAGAAATTTCTTGATGTTCGGGCTGATGCTGCCGACGCCGACGGTGACGCACGCATCGGTGTAGAGACCGTCGTAAATCACCCCGCAGTCGAGCGAAACGATGTCGCCTTCCTGCAAGATTTGTTTGTCCGACGGAATGCCGTGCACGACGTGGTCATTCACCGACGTACAGAGCGTTGCGGGGAAACCGTGGTACCCCTTGAACGCGGGTTTGCCGCCGCGACTCACGATGAATTCTTCGGCCGCGCGGTCGAGTGCGAGCGTGGAAACGCCGGGCTTGGCGAGCGGTGCCACGAACTTCAAACAATCACGCAAAATCGCACCGCCTTTCCGCAGGGAATCCTGCTCGGACTGACTGAAGATTTGGCACGAATCGGCGTACGTCATAACCCGTCCAGTTTACACCGCAAACGTGCGAAAAAGCAGGCTTTTTGGTAGCTAAGCACTGGCCTTTTCCAGCATCGGAACGTGCTGATAGATGGCAGTTTGAACAGCGACAAATACCTCATCAGGAGTCATGGAACCATCGATCTCCGTGATGAGACCCTTGGCACCGAAATACTCAATGACCTGCTTCATATCAGCCTCGGCTCCATCCAAGCGGTTTTTGCGTGCTTCAGCATCCACATCATCAGAACGAGGCTTTTGACCGGCCTCGATGGCCTTCTTGCCACGAAGAACCATACGCTGCTCCGCAATTTCACGCGGAACGTTGAGATAGACAAAATGATCCGAGCGCTCCAGGCGAGTCATCAACTCTTCGTACTGCTGAATTTGACTTCCTACGCGCGGAAATCCATCGAAAAGCCATGTGGCAGTCGGATCAAGCAACTTAATATTGCGACGAATTTCGGGAACGATGACCTCGTCGGGAACCATGAGACCCCTGTTCTCGTAATCCTTCGCCGCCTGACCGATAAGTGTGCCTTCCTCTTTGTGCGTACGAACGATCTGACCAACTTCCATGTGGCCGACCTTACCTCTTGCGGCAATGTCCTGCTTCAAAGGTTTAATGACCGTTCCTTTCCCGGCCGCAGGATACGGAGAGATGACGTTCACTGTATCGATACCGGAGCGGAGGACGTTACCCATAAAATAGTATATGGAAATAAAAGTGAAATAAGTCAATAAACAGGACTCGCGAATGATACGAAAACTGTACTTTCTTGG
>CAZSWJ010000001.1:125499-204136 GCA_964611095.1 uncultured Candidatus Peribacteria bacterium | reverse complement strand
TGAAATAAGTCAATAAACAGGACTCGCGAATGATACGAAAACTGTACTTTCTTGGCAAGGGTCAATGATGACTTTTTGAGTCTCAGACAAGCTTTTTCAGCTCTAAGTAGACTTCGTCGACCCCTCGATCGGCCCTTATTTCAGCCACCTTTTTGGCCTGCACGTACTTCTCGATGACCGGAAGCGTCTTCTCGGAAAAGGTGCTCATGCGACGACGGATGATCTCGGTATTGGCATCATCGGCACGGCCTTCTGCCTTTGCGCGGCCCAAAATACGCTTTTCGGCCTCATTCGCGTCCAAAAGGAAGTGAATGGCCCGGAAATCACGCCCTGCGGCCTTCATAATCGCGTCAAAATCGCGCATTTGGTCGAGGTCGCGGGGAATGCCGTCGAAGAGAATCTTCGTGGATGTGGGACGCATTCCAACGGCGGCTTTGACCACCTCCATGATGATCTCGTGCGGCACCAAGTGACCGTGGTCGATGTAACTCTTCACCGTCTCGCCGAGCTTGCTGCCCGACGCCGCGATTTTCCGGAGCTCCCCCCCCGCCTCGAAAATGTCGTAACCGAATTCGGCCGCGAGCTTCTTCGCTTGCGTTCCTTTTCCGCTGCCTTGAATTCCGAAGAAAACCAAATCCATATGAGCGGGTAGAAGGTAGCGGTTAGCGGGTAGGAAATCAAAAATAGCGGTTCTACCCGCTACACGCTATCCGCACTTTTTAGACAAGCTTCTCGTAGTCGTGTGCGAGCAGCTGCGCGTTGACCTGACGAATGAGCTCGAGCACCACGCCGACGATGATGATGAGACCGGAACCGGAGATGATGAGGTCCTGGGACGAGAGCGTGGAATAGCGCGTGAAGATGAGCGGGACGATGGCGACGATACCGAGGAACACGCCGCCCCAGAGGTTCAGGCGATTGCTGACGCGCTCGAGCATTTTGGCCGTCTCGCGGCCCGGGCGAACGCCGGGGATGAAGCCGCCGCGCTTCTGAATGTTCTCGGCGACGTCATCGGGCTTGAAGGTGACGGAGACGTAGAAGTACGTGAAGGCGATGACGAGCAGGAAGTAGATGGCCATGTAGAGAATGGTCGGCTGCTGCGAGTTGAGGTTCAGGTTGATGAAGCTCACGATTCCCTGGAAACGCGGAGCGGTCTGGAGGAACTGAGCGATGATGCCCGGGAACGTGATGAGTGAGATGGCGAAGATGATGGGCACCATGCCGGCCTGGTTCAGGCGCACGGGAATATTTCCCTTTACGCCACGGCCCGCGCCTTGGTTGGCGTAGGTGATGGGGATGGCGCGGTGTGCGTCGGTGAAGAGCACCACGGCCACGAGCATGGCGAGAGAAACGATGACGAAGAGGTAGAACGCCGAGATCTTTTCCTGACCGGCGATGAACATCGTGGAAAGCGTTGCGGGCATGCGGGCGACGATGCCCGTGAAGATGAGAAGCGAGATGCCGTTGCCGATACCCATCTCCGTGATGAGCTCACCGATCCACATGACGAACACACATCCGACCGAGACGAAGAGCATCGGGAAGAGGACGTCGGGGAACGTGGTGGGGACGATGTTGCCGCTGCCGCCGCGGTTGAGGAGCAGAATGAAACCGTAGCTCTGCATGAAGGCGAGACCGATGCTCATCCAACGCGTGTACGTGTTGATCTTCTGCTGACCCTGGACACCCTCTTTGCTGAGAGCCTCGAGCTTCGGGAAGATGACGGTGCAGAGCTGCAGGATGATGGATGCGTTGATGTACGGCGAGAGACCGAGCAGCGCGATGGAGAAGTTCTGGATGGCTCCACCAGTGAGTGCGGCAAAAATACCGAGAGCTCCCGCTCCGGCGCTGTTGTTGAGGAACTGCTGCAAGAGTGCGCGGTCGGCTCCCGGAATCGTGATGTGGGAGACGAGGCGGTACACGATGAGCAGGCCGATCGTGATGAAGATGCGGCGGCGCAACTCACGAGACTGCCAAAGCTGCTTGAGGTAGGTGAACATTACGCTTTGACGATGGTGACGGAACCGCCGGCCTTCTCGACCGCCTGCTTGGCGGACTTGGAAGCGGCGTTCACAGTGATCTGGAATTTCTTGGTGACCTTGCCGCGACCGAGGAGCTTCACGGGGCGCTTGCCGCCGATGAGGCGGAGCGTGGCCAGCGTGCTGACGTCATGCGTGCCGGCCGGAGCCTTGGCCTCGAGCGTGTCGATGTTGATGGTCTCGGTGTCTTCGCGGCGCGGGTGCAAGAATCCGCCGAGCTTGGGCTGGCGGCGAATGAGCGGGGTCTGACCTCCTTCGAAACCGAGGCGGCGGCCCTTGCCTGCGCGGGACTGCTGACCTTTCGTTCCACGACCGGCCGTGGTTCCGATGCCGGAACCGTTGCCGCGTGCAACGCGAACGCGCTTGTGCGTGGAACCTTTGTTGGGCTTGAGCTTATGGAGCATTGGAAAGTGCGGTACGAGTGGAAAATCCGTCACGGAGAAGAGAAAGTCGTTTCGTAAGCCCTACTCTACCGTAGCGGGGTCAGAGGCTACAGATGAAATGGCGGGTCGACAAGGGGAAAACGCGGCGAGTAGCGGTTGGCGGATAGCGGGTAGAAACGCTGCAGCAGTGAAAAAACCTTCCTAACCGCTACCCGCCACTCGCCCATCAATCTTGATCTTCCTTAAAAAATCCGCATACTTGGGATCTCGATGAACAAACGTTTCTTGTCCCTCGGCCTTAACCTCCTTCTCTCGCTTATGGCGGGAAGGCGGCTGGCTGCGTAAAGGGGAATCAAGACAACCCAAGCAGAGCCTCCTTCCCCAGCGAGGCCGATTTTTCTTATTTCATTTTCCCACGTCTTCCCATGAATACTTCTCGTACCGTCACCGCCGCCGATATCGATGCATTCTCCGACGCGACAAACCGACGTTTCAATCCCCAAGCGCCCATCGCGGACGAAGCGGGCTACGGCGGCTTCCCCGATGACGTCACCCGCGATCCCCGCGGACACTACGGCCACATGCCGAACGTGAATGATCCGGAGTTCCAGCGCGAAGTGAGCGCCATCGCGGACCAAGCGCATGAAACGCTGCGACGGTTCGGATACATCGGACAGGGCGATATCGATATTCCCGTGTAAGCGAATACGGAACGCGACGGGGTGCTACGACACTGCTATTGGCATCCCGTCGCATCAGAAAACCGCTGTAGGCAGCGGAAAGTAAACGCAGCTGCCTTGACACCTTTCAGGAGTGTACTCAAACTGTTCGCCAACCATTTATGGTCCAAATCGCCACCCAGCTCAACGTCGGCATCCCGAACAACCCCGGTTCGCTCGCGCGCATGTCGGACAAACTCCGCTCGGCCGAAGTGAACATCGAAGCCCTCTTCTGCACCGACGGTGAGAAAAGTTCGGTCGTTCACTTGATTTTGGACGACGTGGAAACGGCCAAGCTCGTGCTCCGTGATTTGGGTGAAGTGACGACGACCGAAGTGCTCGCGTTCGAGGTGAAGAACAAGCCGGGTGCCATCGCTCAAGTGGCTCGCCTCTGCGCCGGAGCGGGCATCAACATCCGCCACATTTACGCCACGTCGCTCGGCAAAGACGCCATGTGTTACTTGGCGGTCGATGACATCGAGAAGGCGAAAAAGGCGCTCAAGTAGTACGTAGTAAGTAGTAAGGGTGCATGCAACAAACATGCATTGTTTACTGTGCTTACTACTTGCTACGTACTACGTCCTGACTACTCATCGCAGCGAATACCTTCCCGAATTCCACAGCGGCTGCAGGCCCATTCGCCGTGACGATGAGTCCATCAACAGTGACCGGCTGCCCCGTATACGTCGCGCCCTTCGATTCCAAAAACGGTACCTGCTCCTCGGACGGAGTGGCTACCGTCGCCCTCTTGCCCCGGAGTACTCCCGCTGCGGCCAGGATCGTCGGAGCGATGCAGATGGCGCCTAAGGGCTTCTTGCCCTGGAAGACGGCCTGAGCGAGAGCCAGAGCCTCCGTATCGTCGGCCAGAGCGAAGGCACCGGGTCCGCCGATGAAGGCAACCCGATCGTAATCGCCGACGTTAACCTCGCGCATCGCGATCTCCGCGGTCTCACGACCGTCGTACTTGCCGATACACTCCCCCGTTTGCTTGCTGCAAAGGACCACGGAAAAACCGGCTGCGAGCAAACCGTCACGCGTGCCGTTGAGTTCCACGTCTTGGTAACCCTTCTGCGCGATGACGAGGAGAGCTTTCATAACGATTGAATTATGAAGAGAGAATCATGAATTATGAAATGTAAAAAACCTTACTTCATGCTTCATAATTCATGATTCAGTCCCTATCCGTTGATACCCTTATCCATGGCCTTCTTGTCCTTCTCGGTCATCTTCACTTCTTTGATCGGAAGATTCTCTTCGATGTGACCGGGAACTTCGGACTTGGGGACGGGCTTGCTGTCGGCGGCCTTTGCTGCGCGGCTGCCGCGGAGCATCTGGAGAGCCTTGATGGAAGCCTGGGCGTTGACGAGCTTGTTGCCCGTGCCGAAACGCTTGGCGAGAATGTCCTTCACACCGGCGAGGTCGAGGATGGCGCGGAGCGGTCCTCCGGCGATGATACCCGTACCCTTGCTGGCGGGCATGAGGCGCAGAACTGCAGCTTTGTGCTTTACGTTCACTTCGTGCGGGATGGTGTCACCCTTCATCGGAACGATGATCATGGCACGCTTCGCATCGCGCTGAGCTTTCTGGATTGCTTGCTGCACTTCGGTCGCCTTTCCGGTTCCGAGACCCACTTTACCCTTGCGGTTGCCGAGAACGACAACGGCGCGGAAACGCATGCGGCGTCCACCTTTCACGACGCGCGTGACGCGGTCGATGGCGAGCGTGACGTCGTCGTACTCGCTGGGCTCGCGCTTGTCACGGCGGTCGTTACGTTTGCGGTCGGGGCGGGAGGTCTTGGCTGACATGAAAGAAGAATTGGAAGCGGGAGGTTAGAACGTGAGTCCGCCTTCGCGGGCGGCATCGGCCAGAGCCTTGATGCGGCCGTGGTAGCGTCGTCCGTTGCGGTCGAAGACGACGGAAGTGACTTTCAGATCTTTGGCTTTCTTGGCGATCTCCTGGCCGACCTTCGTGGCCGAGGCCATGTTCTTGCCCTTGGCCGAGGACGAGGCCGCGAGGGTCTTGCCTGCGGAGTCATCGATGATCTGGGCGTAGACCTTGGTGAGCGACACGTACACCGTGAGGCGCGGACGTGCGGGGGTGCCTGCGACCTTGGCGCGGATGCGGCGCTTACGGCTGGCTCGGAGTTGGTGCTTGGTGGGCTTCATGAGTTGCGGAGGTGATTAAGCGGCGGTTGCCTTAGCGGCTGCGGCCTTGCCCGGCTTGCGACGGACGATTTCATCGGTGTAGCGGATACCCTTGCCCTTGTACGGCTCCGGCGGACGGAGTTCGCGGAGGTTGGATGCAACCTGTCCGACGAGCTGCTTGTCGATGCCGCGGATGGTGAGGAGGTTCTTGTTCTTCTCGTCCTGTACGACTTCGATGCCCTCGGGAAGGGCGAAGTCGACGGGGTGCGAGAATCCGAGGCTGAGTGCGAGCGTCTTTCCCTTGATCTGGGCCTTGTAACCCACACCGACGATTTCGATTTTGCGCTCATGGCCGTCGGCGACTCCCTTCACCATGTTCACGAGGAGAGCGCGGGTGAGACCGTGACGAGCCTTGGATTCCTGGTTCTCGAGAACGCGCTTCACGCGGACCGTGCTGCCCTCGACATCGATGCCGATCTCGGGGAGGAGCTTGTACGTGAGTTCGCCCTTCGCTCCCTTCACGTGTACGACGCCGGCTTTCACCTCAACGGTGACTCCGGACGGTACTGCGATGGTTTTGGCACCAATGCGAGACATGAGAGAAGGTTAGGAAACGGTACAGAGGATTTCACCGCCGATATTGTTCTTGCGGGCGTCCTTGCTGGTGACGAGACCGCTGCTGGTGGAGATGATGGCGATGGTGGCACCGTGCAGGTGCTTGCGGATGTCCGTGGCACCGACGTACTTGCGTGCGCCGGGAGTGGAGATGCGCTTGAGTTCCAGAGCCGGACGATCGGCACGGAAGGCAACGATGAGATTCTTGGATGCGGTTTCGCCCTCGACGCGGAAGTCCTGGATGAACTTGTGCTCCTTGAGCAGGTTCGCAATGGACTCCTTCAGGCGCGACCACGGTGCGCTGCACTCGGACCTGCGTCCGTGCTGTGCGTTGCGCATGCGGGTAACGAAGTCGCCGATGGGATCAGTGAGAGGCATGAGAGTGAGGGATTACCAGGAAGATTTCTTGAGACCCGGGATGTCGCCGTTGACGGCGAGCTCACGGAAGCAAATGCGGCAGGTACCGAAGAAACGCATGTAGCCGCCGCGGCGGAAGCAGAGTTTGCAGCGATTGTAGGAGCGAACGGCCATCACCGGCTTCTTGCCTGCGGCACGTGCCTTTTCCACGGCTGCGCGCTTCTTTTTCCAGCCGATGACGAGTGCGTCGCGAGCCATGAGGATTAAATGATAGGAGTGGGTAAGGGGTGAGGGATTATCGCAATGTTATGCGGCGGATGCAACCTCGCCGGACTTTTTGGTCGGGCGGCGGAACGGCATGCCGATCTGTTTCAGGAGTGCGAGACCGCGCTCGTCGGAGCCGGCGTTGGTGGTGATCTGAATCTGCATGCCGAAGATCTTCGTGGCGTCCGGAGCGGGGAGCTCGGGGAAGATCGACTGGTCGGTGAGTCCGATGGCGTAGTTGCCGCGTCCGTCCAATTTGGTCGGGAGTCCGCGGAAGTCGCGGATGCGGGGCAGGGCATAACCGAGCAATCGATCGAGGAAGTGGTACATGGCTTTGCCGCGGAGGGTGACGACCATGCCGACGATCATGTTCTCGCGGATGTTGAAGTTGCTGATGGACATGCGCGACTTGCGGACGGCCGGCTTCTGGCCGGTGATCGTGGCAAGCGACTCCGAGATGAACTGCTGAATGTCTTTGCTGGAGTACTTCTTCTGGCTGAGACCCACGTTCACGATCACTTTCGTGATGCGCGGAAGTGCGTTCACGTTGTCGACCTTCAGCTCGCGCTTGAGCGCTTCTGCAATGTCGGTCTTGAGCCGTTTCTGGAGGGGTACGAAAGCCATGGGATATTAGGAACCGCGACCGGCGGAACGGGTGTGCGTGGGTGCTGCGGGAACTGCGGCCTCGGTCTTGGCGCCGCCGACTTCGTCGACTGCGGCATCGGCGCCGAATCCGACGCGCTTCCAGAACGGAGACTTCTTGTTGGGCTTGGCGTTCTTCGGAGCGTCGGCGGACTTGGCGGCACCCTTCACGCGGGCGAGCTCGGTTCCGCTGCCGCGGGCGACACGGGTCTTCTTGCCGGTCTTGCTATCGACCTTGTAACCGATGCGGACGCCTTTGCCCGTCTTGGGGTCCAGGATCATGACGTTGCTGGCGTGGATGGAGGACTCGTACTGCATCTTGCGGCCGGCCTCCTGCGTCGTCTTTTTGACGTGCTTGGTGACCAGGTTGACGCCGCTCACGATGACGCGGTTCTGAGTGTGGAGCACGCGCATGACGGTGCCTTTCTTACCCTTGTCCTTGCCGGAGATGATGATGACGGAGTCACCGAGTGAGAGCTTCATGGGAGTTTAGAGAACGTCGGGGGCTTGGGAGATGATCTTCTGGTAACCGGCGGAGCGGAGTTCGCGAGCGATGGGTCCGAAGACGCGGGTTCCTTTGGGTTCCTTGTTGGCGTCGATGATGACGCAGGCGTTGTCATCGAAGCGGATGCCGCTGCCGTCCTTGCGGCGCGTGATCTTGCGGGTGCGGACGATGACGGCGCGCTCCACGGCGTGCTGCTTCACGGTGCCGCGGGGAGCTGCGGTCTTGATGGCGACGACGATGACGTCACCGACGGCCGCGTAGCGACGCTTGGATCCGCCGAGCACTTTGATGCACATGCAGGTCTTGGCGCCCGTATTGTCTGCCACGTTGAGGATGGTCTGCTGCTGGATCATGATGCGGGGGAATCTTTGGACTTCTTCTTCTCGGCGAGTGAATCGCGGTGGTCGCGCTTGGTGGTCATCTCCACTTCCTCGGTCTTCATGGCGGCGACGCGGGGAGCCTGCTTGATGATCTCGGTGACTTTGAAGCACTTGCGTGCGCTCATCGGACGACACTCGGCGATGACGACTTCATCCCCTTCTCCGAGATCGAATCCGTTCGTGTCGGCAAGGAACTTCTTGCTGACGCGGAAACGCTTGTCGTAGGTGGGGTGCATCACGTAGCGGTGCACCGTCACAGCCACGGTTTTTTGCATCTTGGCCGATGTGACAGTTCCGGTCTTCGTGCGCATAAAAGTGGGTAGAAGTTAGGATTTCTTGGAACGGGAGCCGACACCTTTTACAGACTTTTTGGCGGCTTGGGAAGCTTTTGCGGGAGATTTCGCTTTTTTCTTGGGAGTCTCGGCGACCGCGGGTGCGGCTGCCTCCGCCTTCTTCGGAGCGGCGGGCATCTTCTCAAGCTCGTGGAGAACCATCGACATGCGGGCGATCTCCTTGCGGAGCGTGCGGTACAGACCGGAGTTCTTCTCGCTCTGCATCTCGATGCCCATGCGCATCTTGGCGCACTCGGCACGCTTGATGGAGAGCTCCTTGCGGAGTTCCGGAGCCGTCATGCGGCGAAGCTCGATGATGGAGGTGGTGGTGCTCATGCTGCGAGGGAGGATTCGGAACCGGCGTGCTTCTGGAGGGAGACGATGAACTTGGTGGCAACCGGGAGTTTGTGCGATGCGAGACGGAATGCTTCGCGTGCGACTTCTTCTTTCAGACCGTCGAGTTCGAAGAGGATCGTGCCGGGCTTGACCACGGCGGCGTAGAATTCCACGGCGCCTTTTCCGGCTCCCATGGGCACCTCCGGCGACTTACGCGTGATGGGCTTGTGGGGGAAGATGCGGCACCAGATGCTTCCGCTGCGGCCCACTTCGTGCGTGATGGCGCGGCGTGCGGCTTCGAGCTGGCGCGACGTGATTTCGCCGGCCTCCTGAGCCTTGAGACCGTAGCTGCCGAAGGAGAGCGTGGCACCGCGCGTGGCCTTGCCTTTGAATTGGCCGCGGCCGCGGTGGGCTTTCCGATATTTGGTGCGAATGGGTTGAAGCATGATGGGGGCTTAGGCGGCTTTCGGGAGTGAGGTGAGTGCGGCGGACTTCGCTTCGCGGATCTTCTTGAAGACCATTCCCTTGTAGATCCACACCTGGACACCGATGGTGCCGTACGCGGTGCGAGCGTGGCGGGTTGCGAACTGGATGTTGGCGCGGAGCGTCTGGAGCGGAACGTTGCCGCTGCGGAACGCGTCGTCGCGGGCGATTTCAGCGCCGTTCAAACGACCGGAGACGGAGATCTTGATACCGACGGCACCGGACTGCATGGCCTTTTCCATGGCCATCTTGCACGCGCGGCGGTACGGCATGCGGCGTTCGATCTGTCCCTGGATGCTCTCGGCCACACAAGCGGCGTCGGCATCGGGCGTGCGGATTTCGTGAACGTTGATTTCGAACGAACCTCCGAACTGCTTCTCCATGTCCTTGCGAAGATCCTCGATGGCGGCGCCCTGCTTGCCGATGATGACGCCGGGCTTGCTGCTGTGGATCACGACGGACGTCTTCTTGCCGCGATCGATTTCGATGAGGCTGATGCCGGAGTCCTTGAACTTCTTGTCGATGTAGCGCCGAATTTTCACGTCGGCGAGGAGGTTGTCCTGGAACTTCTGCTTCTTTGCGAACCAGGTCGATGCCCACGAGTGGGTGATACCGATACGGAAGCCGTTGGGGTTAACTTTCTGTCCCATTTACTTGGAGGAGGAAGAGGAAGGAGATGATTTCTTCTTGGGGGTTGCGGCCTTGGGAGCTGCTGCGGCAGCCTTCACTTTTTTCTTCTCGGACGAGGGCTTGATGGCGGTCGTCTTGATGTCGGAGGAACGGGGAGGAGTGACGCCTTTCTCGCCGGCGAAACCGAGGCTGATGCTGATGTGGCAGAGGAATTTGCGGATGGGGCGAACGCGTCCGCGAGCCATGGGAATACCGCGACGGTAGGACGTTCCCTGGTTCACGACGACGGTTTTGACGATCATCGACTGGGCGTTCTGCTTGAAGTTGTGCTCGGCGTTGGCCATGGCCGAACGGAGAACATCTTCGAACAGACGAGCGCTCTTCTTGTGCGTCTTGCGGAGGAGCTCCACGGCATCGGGCACGGTCATGCCACGAACCATCTTGGCCATGAGATTGGCCTTTTTGGGAGCGAGCCGAGCGGAGTAGTGGTGAGCTTGCATGGGGGTGGATTACTTGGCGGGAGCGGGAGCGGGCTTGGGTGCGGATGCGGCGGTGGCCTGGGCGGCGGACATCTTGCCTCCGTGGACACGGAACTTGGTGGTGAAGGAGAACTCTCCGAGTTTGTGACCGACCATCTGCTCCGTGACGTAGACCGGCGGGAATTCCTTGCCGTTGTGGACGGCGAACGTGAATCCTACGAATTCCGGCGGGATGTCACAGTCGCGTGCCCAAGTCTTGATGATCTTCTTCTCCTGGCGTTCGATCATCTTCATGACCTTTTTCAGGAGCTTTGGATCAACGTGGGGGCCTTTTTTGATGGAGCGAGTCATGAGATTAGAGAGCGGTAGTCGTGAGGATGAAAGCGATGGCGATGAGCGGGATGATGACTTGGTACATGACGAGTAAGGGGGAAAGACTGACCGAATGTCAGCCGACGGATACTACACTACTTTTTGGCCTTTTTCTTGATGCGGCGGCGAATAATGAGATCGTCACTCTTGCGCTTCGGCTTGCGAGTTTTGACGCCAAGAGCATGTTTGCCCCACGGGGTCTTCGGATACTTCAGACCGATGGGCGAGTGTCCTTCTCCTCCTCCGTGCGGGTGATCGACGGCGTTCATGGACTTACCGAGAACCTGCGGCTTGCGTCCCATCCAGCGCATGCGGCCTGCTTTGCCGATGCTGATGAGGTGATGGTCGGGGTTGCTGACGGTACCGATGGATGCGTAGCACTCGTGGCGCACTTTGCGCATTTCGCCGCTCGGGAGCTGGAGGATGGCGAAGTCACCGTCGAGACCGACGAGGACGGCGCTGGATCCTGCGGAACGGACGATCTGTCCGCCGCGACCCGACTGCATTTCGACGTTGTAGATGCGGTAACCGACGGGCACGTTGGCGAGGCGCATGCGATTGCCCGGCTTCACTTTCGTGCGCTCGGCGCAGACGATTTCGTCGGCGACTTTCATGCCTTCCGGAGCGAGGATGTAGCGCTTGTCGCCGTCCATGTAGTGGACGAGAGCGATGTAGGCGGAACGGTTGGGATCGTACTCGATGGCCGCGATGCGGCCGGTAACACCCTGCTTGTCGGACTGCTTGAAGTCGATGAAGCGGAGCAGGCGCTTGTGTCCTCCGCCGCGGTGGCGAACGGTGACGCGGCCCAAGTTGTTGCGGCCGGAGATGCGCTGCTTGCCTGCGGAGAGACGCTTTTCAGGGCGCTTCTTCGTGAGGCCGGAGAAGTCGGCGATCGACATCTGTCTCCGTGCGTTGCTCGTTGGTTTCTGCTGGATGACTGGCATGATTAGGCGGCGGTGCGGAGAGTGGTGAGATCAAGAGCTTTGCTCTTCTTGGTGAGGCGGACGATCATGCGCTTGCTGCGGTGACGCTTCTCCATGGTCGTCCCCTGTCCGACGATGCGGGTCTTGGGACGGGTGCGGAGTACGCGGACCGATGCGACTTCCACGTCGTAGTATTTGCGGAGTGCGTTCTTGACGTCGATCTTCGTGGCGGCGAGGTCCACCTTGAGGGTGTACGTGCCTTCGGTCTTCAGGCGTTCTGCCTTCTCCGTGACGACGGGGCCGATGATGACGGAAGAGAGATGCATGGGGTTTTAAGCAGCTTTAGGAGCTTTGGCGGCTTTCTTGGCGGCCGGCTTCTTGGCCTTCTTGGGAGCCTCGGCGCCTTCCTTCTTTGCGGCGGTCTTGGCTGCGAATTTGGCGTCGCGGTAGTCCTTCAGTTCCTTGGCCTTCTTCGTGACTTTGTCGGCCTGCTTCGTGACGCGCTTCTCGATGCGCTCGTCATCCTTCTTTCCGAAGATCTCCTCGGCTGCTTTGACGGCGTCGGCCATGAAGATGATGTTCTTGGCGAGGAGGATGTCTTCCGGGTTCAAGTACTGAGCGTAGATGGTCTTCACGCGGGGAACGTTGCGAGCGGAAAGCTGAATGCCGAGGTGCTCCTTGGCTGTGACGACGACGATGCGGCGACCGATATCGACGGGAAGTTTCTGGAGCAATGAGTAGAACGTCTTCGTCTTGATGTCATCGGGATAATTCTCGAGTCCGATGATCGCACCCTCTTTGGCGCGGAGCGAGAGACAGGAGAAGAGAGCGGCGCGGCGCATTTTCTTCGGCATGTCCTTCTGGAAGTTGGCGTTGCTGCGAGGTCCGAAGGTCTTGCCTCCACCGCGGACGAGCGGGCTACGGAGAGCGCCGCGACGGGCGTTACCGGTGTGCTTCTGTGCGTAGGCCTTCTTCGTGGTACCGACGACATCGCCGCGCGTTTTGACGTGTGCGATGGGGTTGCGGCGGTTGCTCTGCTGGCGGACGACCGCAAGGTGCATGAGACCCTTGTTGATCGGAGCTTCGAACAGCCCGACCGGGAGCTCGAGAGAGCCCTTCTTGGTACCCGTTGCTGTGTAGAGGTCGATCTTCATGATTATTTCTTGGGAGTCTTGGAAGTGGCGGGAGCGGGCTGAAGCGAAACGTAGACGGTGCATCCGTTGGCGCCCGGAACGGGTCCTTTGACGCCGATGATCTTCTTTTCGATGTCGCAGACGAGAACGGCGCGATCCTTGATGGTGACGGTGTCGTCTCCCATGTGACCTGCCATGCGCTTACCGGCATGGATGCGACCGGGCCATGTACGCATACCCACGGAACCGGGCTCGCGCTTGAAGTGGGAACCGTGCGATGCCGGACCTCCGGCGAAGTGGTGACGCTTCATGACACCCTGGAAACCCTTACCCTTGCTTACACCCTGGATGGTGACGATGCTTTCGACGGGAAGAGATTCAATGGTGATCTTGCCTCCGATGGCGTGGCCATCGAGCGAATCAACGGTGAATTCCTTCTGATGCTTGTGCTTCTTGAGCTCCTTTCCTTTGCGCGTGCGGACGATGTTCTCGCCGATACCGAGGACGAGAGCGCTGTAACCGTCCTTTTCCGTGGTCTTGGTGCGCACGATGGCGTTGTCCTCCACCTTCAAATAGGTGACGGGGACGGCTTCACCCGTAGGGAGAAACACGCGAGACATGCCGATTTTGCGGGCGATAACACCGAGAGCCATAAGAGTTGCTTGGAGGTTCCATCGCATCCGCTTGTCTCGCTAAGTCTTGGAGAGGCGGATCGGAACGTAAGCGCTCCTGAATTTCCTTGGAGCCGACGCACTCTACTGGCCCGAAAACGGGTGGTCAAGAGAATACGACGTGATTTTTGTTTCACCCGACACGACCGAGGTCGGAGGATTGACACAAGCCAAAAAACGAGGATAATACAGCGCCCCTCAAAACCATGTCACTCCACGTCGTTAACCATCGGCCTGCCGTCGTCGAAGCATATGGCGCCTGTATCAAGGCCAATGACATGCTGGAGGCGAATGTCGGGCGTTCCGTCTTGGAAAGCAGTGCATCATTGATGCGCCGCGCTTTCGATTTGTTTGCGAACGGAGAAACGGCATATCACGCAACACAGCTCTATGATATCGCCGATTCGCTGCAAGGCATCGTCCAGGCGCAAAACCCGGAACCGGTATCGCTCCATGCAAAAGGCCTCAAGAAAAAACGTGCCGATACGCCGCAGGAGCTCGAGATCGACGCGGCATAGAGATAAAAATTGACACTGTCGCTCCCCTCTTTAGAATGCGGCTTCATTCATCGCCTCCTTCCTCTTTATGAATCCGAATCGTCAGCAAAACCTCGCCCCGAACATCCACGTGGAGCGCGTCACGCCGAAGGGCGCGACGGAGTTTCTCAATCGCATCCATGCCAGATACGGCGAATCCGACGCAACGCCGGATTTGCAGGCGATCATGCGCGAGATGCTTGAAGAGGCACTTGCTCGTGAACAACAACAATAAGGATCGAACGTCGTGCGTTTCTCGGATGAATTCGGCACAATGCACACCGTATGGATCCCATTCGTTTTGAGAAAGCCAAAAAACTCCGTGAGCTGAAGCGCCTCCCGTATGCCGCAAAGTTTGATCGTACGCATACCCTCCTCCAGGGCCATGGCGCCAACGATGGTGCCGCGGTGAAAGTTGCGGGCCGCGTGATGCTGTTCCGCGAAATGGGAAAACTGACCTTTGCGCACCTGCAGGACCACACCGGCCGTCTTCAGATCGCATTCCGTGAAGAGAAACTGGGGAAAGAAGAGTACAAACTTCTGCAGAAACTCATCGACCTCGGAGATTTCATCGGTATCGAAGGGGAAAGATTCACGACGCAGAAAGGCGAGCCCACGGTGGAAGTGAGTTCGTGGACGATGCTCACGAAGACGCTCCGCCAGCCGCCCGAAAAGTGGCACGGCGTCAGTGATCGCGAGACGGTGTACCGCAAGCGCTACCTCGACACGATGAGCAACCGCGAATCGCTCGACAGATTTTTGCTGCGCTCCAAGTTCATCAAAGCGATGCGCGAGTTTTACTGGGAGAACGACTTCGTCGAAGTGGATCTGCCGGTGCTCGTGAACTCTCCGTCGGGCGCACTCGCGACACCGTTCACCACGCACCACAACGCGCTCGACCTCGACATTTATCTCCGCATCGCGCTCGAGACGCATCAGAAGGAATGCCTCGTGGGTGGCTTCGACAGGACGTTTTCGCTGGGTTCCGTGTTCCGCAACGAAGGCATGGATCCGTCGCACCTGCAGGAATTCACGATGTGCGAGCACTACGCCGCGTACTGGGATTACAAGGACAACATGCGGTTCACGGAGAAAATGCTCGCATCTCTGTTGATGAAAACGATCGGCACGACGAAAGCCAAAATCCCCGACCGCGACGGCAAACTTCTCGACGTCGACTTCGGCGGAACGTGGCCCGTGCTCAGCATGCGCGAGGTGATTTTGCGCGACTGCGGCATCGACTACGACCTGTGCGCCACGGCCGATGCGCTCAGAAAAGCGATGAAGGACAAGAAGATTCAGCTCGACCTCGACATCTCCAAACTCGGACGCGGCAACCTCATCGATCAGCTCTACAAGAAAGTGAGTCGCCCCAAGATCATCGCACCGACGTTCATCACGCAGCACCCGCTGGATCTCTCCCCTCTTGCACGCCGCAACGACGACAACCCGGCGATCACGGACCGCTTCCAGCTCGTGGTGGGCGGATGGGAAATCGTGAACGCCTACTCGGAGCTCATCGACCCCGTCGACCAAGCGGAGCGGTTCGTACAGCAATCCGCAGCCAAAGCCGGCGGCGACGCCGATGCGCACGGCAAGGACGACGAATACGTGGAAGCCCTGGAATACGGCTGCCCGCCGTGCAGCGGCTGGGGCATGGGCATCGACCGCATCGTCACACTTCTGACGGCACAGGAGAACCTGCGCGACGTCGTGCTGTTCCCGATTATGAAACCTGAACGAGCGGTTAGCGAGGAGCGGGTAGCGGGTAATAAAAAAGAGGCCACCCGCCAACCGCCAACCGCTACTCGCCCGTCTGAGAAATCTTTGCCTGAGGGAACCTCGGGTCTTTTACAGCACGCCGACTACGGCCACATGCTGCCGGGCGCGCACGGTCTCATCGAGACCCATGCCGTGCAGACGAAGGCCCACTTGATCGCCACGGGTGCCGCGATGGAAGCGCTCGCCAAGAAGTTCGGCGGCGACCCGCAGACGTGGAAAGTGGCGGGCATGCTCCACGACTTGGACTGGGACAAGCTGAACAAAGACGCCGAAGAACACTGCGGCAAAACGCTCGAGCAGATGCTCGCGACGATCAAGGCTCCGCAGGAACTTCTCGCCGACATCCGCGCGCACTACGCGCACAAGTACGGCGCGGAGTACCCGCTGAATTCGCAGCTCCGCAAATGTTTGTACTGCGTGGATGAGCTCACCGGCTTCATCATCGCCGTGACGTACGTTCGCCCGAGCAAGAAGCTCGCCGACGTGGAAGTCAGCAGCGTGAAGAAGAAGCTCAAGGACAAGGGTTTCGCCGCTCAGGTAAGCCGTGAACAGATCAAGGAGTGCGAGACGCTCCTCGGCATGCCGCTCGACGAGATGATCGAGATCACGCTGACCGCGATGAAGGCGGTGGCGAGCGACCTCGGCCTGTAGTCACTTACGAAATGATGTACTCCTTCCCGCGCTCGGGAAGCTCCACGTCGATCTTTTTGGCGACGGCGTTTCTCTCGGCAAGCGCGAACATGCCGCGCTCTTCGCCGTGCACGAGGAACAGCTGCTTGAGATCCGGAACGGCCTGAATGAATCGATCCAAGTCGTTCTTGTCGGCGTGGCCCGAGTACGCGTTGATGTACTGAATCTCGGCTTTCTTGCGGATGATTTCATCGAAGATTTTCACATCCGTGTACTGCGGATCGATGAGCCTGCGCCCGAGCGTGTTCTCGGCCATGTACCCCACGGCAAGCACCATGTTTCGAGGATCTTCCAGCTCGTTCTTCAGGTGATGACGAATGCGCCCCGCCTCACACATGCCGCTGCCCGCCATGATGATCATGGGACCGCGCGCGCCGTTGAGCTCTTTGCTTTCATCGACGCTCTCGGTGTAACTGACGAGTGAAAACTGGAAGGGATTGTGCGCCCGCTTCAAAAATTTTTCGTACATCTCCTGGTCGTAGCACTCGGGATGCTTTTGGAAAATATCGGTGACGCGGGAAGCGAGCGGAGAGTCGATGACGATGGGAATGGCGGGGATTTCCTTGGCATCCCACAGCGTATGCAGGTCGTACACGATTTCCTGGGTGCGCTCGAGCGAGAATGCGGGAATGAGCAATTTCCCTCCGCGTCCGGCTGTTTTGATGATGACGTCACGGAGTTTGTCGCGAGCGGTGAGAATGCTGTCGTGCTCACGATCGCCGTACGTGCTTTCGCAAATGAGGACGTCGACCGACGGCATCGCCTCGGGGTCGCGGATGATGGGAAGCGTGTTCCTCCCTATGTCGCCGGAGAATCCGATGCGCTTTTTCTTGCCGTGGAGCTCGATCTCCAGAAGCACCATCGCCGAACCCAGGATGTGACCGGCCTCGAAGAACTGACACGTGATGCCGGGGACAACCTGGAACCGCTCGTGATAATTTTTCCCGACGAACAACTTCATGCACTCGCTCGCATCCTTCATGGTGTAGAGCGGACCCGGACTCGGGATCATGGAATTCTTGAGGTGACGACGGAAGAAGTCTTCGTCTTTCTCCTGGATGTACGCGCTGTCCTGGAGCATGACGGCCGTGAGGTCCTGCGTTGCGTACGTGCAGTAAATCGGCCCCTGGAAGCCCTTCTTGTACAGCAGCGGAATACGGCCGCTGTGATCCATGTGCGCATGGGAGAGCACGACGGCATCGATTTTTTTGGGATCGAACGTGAAGAGGGCGTTCTTTTCGGCCGCCTCTCGTCGCTTGCCCTGAAAGAATCCGCAGTCGAGCAGAATGGATGTATCGCCGATGCGAATCTCGTGACACGTGCCGGTGACTTCTCGGGCCGCACCGTGGGAGATGATCTCAATGTCCATCGGAGATGATTCTAGCGGGCTGCGACGAAAATCCTAATCGTTACAGACCGACGGACTTCAGGAGTTCGTTCTTTTCCGCTTCCGTCAGGGCTCGGAGTCCGCCGAGGGGGAGTGCGTCGTCCGTGAAGTTCATGATACGCACGCGCTTGAGGTACTTCACGGTGTACCCGGTCTGCTGGAACATGCGGCGCACCTGGCGGTTCTTGCCTTCCGTCAGAACCACTCGAGCCCTGTTCGGAGCGATTTTCCAGCACTTGAGTTGCTTGGTCATGGCGCCGTCCATTTCGAAGCCTTCTTCGATCTTTCGGCAGACCAGCGGGCTGATGGGCTGTACGGTTTCGACCTCGTACTCTTTCTCGTGATTGAATTTGGGATGCGTGAGCCGATACGCGAGCACGCCGTCGTTCGTGAAGAGCAGGAGTCCCGAGGAATCTTTGTCCAAACGACCGACGGGGAAGATGCGGCCCCGGAGTTCGGCGGGCAGCATGTCGCGGACCGTGCGCGTGCCATCACGTACCGTTTTTTCATGTTTCTTCGGCGCCTGAGGCGTCGTTCGCTCGATGTTGACTGTCTCCACCCCCACCAACTTGTTCATCACGTAATAGAGCATTTTTGTGCGTTCCTCGAGAACCTTGCCGTCCACCTCGATGGTGTCGACCGCGGGGTCGGCCTTGTCGCCGAGCTTCATCACTTTGCCATTCACTTTCACAAGTCCCGCTTCGATGTACTCCTCGGACTTACGCCGAGACGCGATGCCGCGCTGTGAGAGAATCTTCTGGAGTCGTTCGAGCATGCATGCATCGTAGCGTATTCACACGAGTCTCGGTGACCGTTTTTTCACAGATCAAAGCCATTCTTTACTGTGTTATCACGTGAATACAAAAGCCACTTGATCACAATTTGCGAACGATGCCTGTCAATATACATCGATTAACACGTCTTAATGCCAGTACTGCGGAATGTTTCGGATGCCGCCACCAACGTGGGCACCGACATTCGCACGCTCATCTCTACTTTTTTCTCCGTTTCCCATGAACGTTCTCTACTCCATCGTCATCGGCATCGTTGCCGGCTGGATCGCCGGGCTTCTCGTGAAAGGCGGGGGCTTCGGACTCATCGGCGACCTCATCGTGGGCGTCATCGGTGCCGTTCTGGGCGGCTGGCTCTTCGGCATCTTCGGCCTCACGGCCTATGGCACGATGGGCTTCCTCATCATGTCCGTCGTCGGTGCCGTCGTCTTCCTCTTCATCATCAAGGTCATCAAACGCGCCTAACATTTTCCTTTTCTACCCCTCTTCCCTTCCCTCTTTTATGGACAATAACTCCAATGACTCAGGCATGAGCGTCATCGTCGGCATCGTGGCCATCGTGGCCGTCCTCGCGGTCGTATACTTCGCCGTCCAGCTGATGAACAACAAGGCCGATGACAACGGCACGCCGCAGGTCATCGACGTGAACCTCGGCGGAGGCGACTCCTCCACCGGTAACTAGAAAAAGATCCCTACGTCAAAAAACGCCCTGAGCAATCGGGGCGTTTTTTGTATGTTTTACAGTCTGGAAGCGGCATTCCTGCGGCTCCTTTTTCCAGCAGGCTGCCCCTTGTACCACGAGTGATTCATGGCATCGCTTTCATCGGCATGCACGTTGTCGCGAGCCTGCAACACTCGAACCGCATCATTGGGTGTGACTTGATCGAGAGGCGTGCCGGCAAAGAAGGTGTGGTACTGACTCGTAAAGTCACTGCGTGCGGCGTCGCACACCTGGGACCACGTCGTATTGAACTGAGGATCCTGGCGAAGTTCATTCAATTTGAAAGCAGGAATCGAGTTATCTGCGGACCTTGGCTGGATACGGTCGAAGCGTGACATGATCATGATTGGGGGAGAGGTTGGAGTGAGTGTAATGACGAACGTCGGCTCGTCAATTTCTGCACCCAAATACGTGGAAAAACCGCATCCCCTTCTGCAAAAGACACGTTTAAAAAATCGCCGAAGGCAAGCTTTGCTTCAGACTTTAAAAAGTTCGCGAAGACAGGCTCTGCCTGTCTGGAGCGACACCGCTTCAGGGAGAGCCCGCGAGAGGGACGGTAGTCCCTTTCGCGATCTAAATCAGCACTTTGTCTTGGCACCGACCTACTCTGGCATGGCGGAACCATACTACCATCGGCGCGCTTGAGCTTAACTGCCGTGTTCGGAATGGGAACGGGTGTTGCCCCAAGGCTATAGGCACCAAGACAAAATGCTGATGAAAAAGGATCAATCTGATTCTGACAACTGCAGACTATGGAGAATCTCTTCATCCATGTCCACGTATTGCCCGCTCATGATGCATGAACAGCACAGAAGTATTGTGCGAGGCACAATCGAAATTAAATGTTCAATCTCCCGTTAGTACCACTCGGCTAAACACATTGCTGTGCGTACACCTATGGCCTATCTACCTCGTAGTCTTCAAGGGGGATTATGGGGATAATTGATCTTGGGATGTGTTTCCCACTTAGATGCTTTCAGCGGTTATCACGACCGAACATAGCTACCCTGCAGTGCCGCTGACGCGACAACAGGTACACCAGAGGTTCGTTCACTCCGGTCCTCTCGTACTAGGAGCAAGTTCCCGCAATTATCCAATCGATCACGGAGGATAGAGGCCAAACTGTCTCACGACGTTCTGAACCCAGCTCGCGTACCACTTTAATTGGCGAACAGCCAAACCCTTGGGACCTTCTCCAGCCCCAGGATGTGATGAGCCGACATCGAGGTGCCAAACCGGTTCGTCGCTATGGGCGCTTGGAACCGATCAGCCTGTTATCCCTAGAGTAACTTTTATCCGTTGAGCGACAACCCACCCACGTGGTAAGAGCATTAAAAATGCTCGGTTGCCGGATCACTATCACCAGCTTTCGCTTCTGATCGACATGTCCGTCTCACAGTTAGGCTACCTTGTGCGATTACACGACTACGCCGATTTCCATCCGGCGCTAGGTAACCATCGCGCGCCTCCGTTACTTTTTAGGAGGCAACCGCCCCAGTTAAACTGCCCAGCAAGCAATGTCCCTACGGTGGTAGAAAAATTCGTATCAGATTTTCGCATCGTTGCACGACCTCAGAGAGGCGGATAGAAGGTAGCGGTTAGCGCGTAGCAAAAAATGCTAACCGCTACCCGCTCGCCGCTACTCGCCCACAAGGGGACAGCAAACGAACGAAGAAATCTGACGAAAAACTCTTCTAACACCGTAGGTGAGTGACATCGGAACACGAGGGTGGTATCTCAACGGCCCCTCCACGGCTGCCAAAGCAACCGCTTCAAAGGGTCCCACCTATCCTGCGCACGTAAACCAATGGCACAATGCCAGCCTACAGTAAAGCTTCATAGGGTCTTTTCGTCCTACCGTGATTCACCAGGCATTTTTACCTGGTCTGCAATTTCACCGGGCCTTGCGTCGAGACAGTACCCCCACCGTGATACCATTCGTGCGGGTCGGAACTTCATTGAGGTTCCCGTCGGTGGTTAACCGACGTCCTTGGCTCAAAGGCCAAGGCGCACATACCTCCGCCACATCGGCGGCGCTTGTTTTAGAGGCGGACGAATTCCCGCCACCCTGCATCGCTGCAGGGATCGGACTGTATCATCATCCCGCGGATGCGGGATGCGTAGCGTGCAGTCTCTGAGGAGCTCTTATAGTTCTGCGGAGCCACTGACGCGAGCTCTGAAGTCATCCAAGTGCCGAAGCACCAATTCGGGATCACCGATCCCGGCTTGCTCCATTCCGCTCATTTCCAATCGGAGCCTGAGAAGATCATCGGCATGTTGAGGATCTTTGCCGAATCGTTCCTCCAGTTCTCGAAGTGAATCTGATGCTAAGCGCATGGGAATGAAATGAATGAATAAGATTTCCTGCTGATTGTCCGCAGAAGACGGATTTTCACGACCGAAGTCGTACCGCTTCATACTCGGATGTTCCAGCAAATAGCTACGTTGTATCACTAATTCGGTACTTTCGACGGATTTCTGTCATGGAACTGAAACGAGAAGACGTTCTTCTCGATTGAAAGATGATTTTGCTAAATCTATGTCCGCTTCGCGCCTTACGGCCGAAGCAACTCAAGATGAATCTTGAGTGACGTACCATACACAGCGAGTTCCTTAGTGCTCACGATTGCTCGTGATTCGGGCAAGTGTCGTTAACCGACCACCCGACAAGGAATTTCGCTACCTTAGGACCGTTATAGTTACGGCCGGCGTTCGCTAGGGCTTAGATCGGAGGCATACACCCCCTCACGTGACCTTCTAGCACTGGCCAGGCATCAGCCCCTATACATCGCCTTACGGCTTAGCAGGGACCTGTGTTTTTGGTAAACAGTCGCAGGGACACCTTTCGCTGCGGCCCCGCTTGCGCAGGGCAGTCCTTATCCCGAAGTTACGGACGCTTTTTTGCAGAGTTCCTTAACGCAAGTTGTCCCGATCGCCTTGGTCTACTCGACCATCCCACCAGTGTTGGTTTGCGGTACGGTCTTGCACATCTCTCAGAACGACGGTTTTCTTGGAAGCCGAAACACTCAGACTCAGCCCTCAAAGAGGGGTAATAGGTCGACACTTTGCTCAAACCGGGGATTTGCCTCCGGCTCTCAACGCTTCGTGCTTTCCACGTCCAGTCAATATAGACGCTCTGGTGTTCCGTCTCCGTCACGCCTTTCTTAGATCGTAGTCATCCTTCCTCGTCGACATGGTCCACTTGCGTGGACCAGAGGCCAATAAGGCTCTCAAACTACTCTCTTGGGCGATCTGTGCAAGGTGCAGGAATATTGACCTGCTGTCCATCGGCTACGCTTTTCAGCCTCACCTTAGGACCGACTAACCCCACGCCGATCGACGTTGCGTGGGAAACCTTGGGAATTCGGCGGGCAGGGTTTTCACCTGCCTTGTGGTTACTCATGCCAACAGTCTCACTTCTATCCGCTCCACTCGACCTTACAGTCGGGCTTCATTGCTGAATAGAACGCTCCTCTACTGCGCATAGAACCCTCAGGTTCTACGCACTCGCTGCGTCGGTGAACAGTTTAATCCCGTAAATTTTCGGCGCGGCATCGCAATCGACCAGTGAGCTGTTACGCTTTCTTTAAAGGATGGCTGCTTCTAAGCAAACCTCCTGGTTGTTTATGCGATACCACTTCCTTTGATATACTTAACTGTTCTTGGGGACCTTAGCAAACGATCTGGGCTGTTGCCCTCTCGACAATGGCACTTCGCTGTCACTGTCTCACTCCCGTAACTGTAAAAGATAGGTATTCGGAGTTTGTCAGGACTCGGTAGGCCTAGAAGACCCCCTTGTCGAAACAGTAGCTCTACCCCCTATCGTATATTACGAGGCTGTTCCAAAAAACATTTCGAGGAGAACCAGCTATCTCCGGGTTCGGTAAGCTTTTCACTCCAACCCACAGGTCATCCCAATGTCTTGCGATACATTATGGTGCGGACCTCCAGCTACCTTTCGGTAGCCTTCATCCTGCCCATGGGTAGCTCACCCGGTTTCGGGTCTAGTCCCAGCGATAAAACGCCCTATTCGGACTCGCTTTCGCTCCGGCTTCGGCTAGGAAACTGCCTTAGCCACACCGCTGAGAACTAAGTCGTTGGCTCATTAGGCAAAAGGAATGCTGTCACCCCTACCACCCTACTCTCTGGTGGAAATTCAAGAATCAGAGTCAATCTTCATGTGCCTAATAACATGAAAACCGTACCGATTCTTTGATTGAGCTTCCGCCATACTTTGAGAGCATGGTGGTAGGGGCTCCAACTCGTTGTTCGCATCACATTTCAGAAACTATTTCATCCCCCTTTCGGGGTGCTTTTCACCTTTCCCTCACGGTACTATCCGCTATTGATCTCCCTATCTGTTTAGCCTTGGATGGTGGTCCACCCGGATTCGGGCCGGATTTCACGTGTCCGACCTTACTCAGGAATCCTCTGCCGTGCACTCGCGTTTCGACTACTGGGCTATCACCGTCTTTGGCCGACCGTTCCAGGTCGTTCGTCTACGGTTGTGCAATCGGTTTATAGAGGTCCTACAACCCCCATAAGCAAGCTTATGGGTTTGGGCTATTGCCTGTTCGCTCGCCACTACTAAGGCAATCTCGTAATTGATTTCTTTTCCCCCGCTACTTAGATGTTTCAGTTCGCGGAGTATACCTTCAACCACTTGCGTGGTGATCATGGGTCATTCCACCCATGGGGTTTCCCCATTCGGAAATCTTCGGCTGGTAGCGCCTGCCTAGCGGCTGACCGAAGCATATCGCAGCTGGCCACGTCCTTCATCGGAATAGAGAGTCGAGGCATCCATGTGATGCGTTGAGTAACATTTAATATTCGAGACTTCTTACTACGCCTTGCGGCGTAACAAGGAAGTGAAATTGTGCTGTTCACGTACCATGATGCGGGCAGTACGTAGACACGTACCGTCCGTCACGGCCGTTAAACAATTGAATCATGATTGAAATTCTTCATCAGCCGATGGTGCAAATGAGCACGGCGTGCAACGTGACACCCTGTTTGCTCCACGTTGGAGCAAAAAAAACGGGCGGCTCGCGCGCACCCGTAGAACCACGGCCCGTTGAGGGGCATTGATGCTACGGATACGTGCGGGAAACATGCATAGTGCCGAAGGATTTTAGCGGTTGAACGGACACGGTCAAGAAGAAAAGAGACGAAATTAGTAGTACGGGAAAACGGCCAGAGGATACGAAAAAACCGGATGCCGCCAGGGCACCCGGTTTCCTCGTTTTTCGATCGAATTATTCCTTGTCTTCGTCCTTGTCGACGGCCTCTTTCATCTCGGTTTTGGCCGTGGCGCCGCCCTCTTCGGGGTCGAGTACGCCTTCTTCAATGCCCTTTTTGATGGCTTCAGGATCCTCTTCCTCGATGTCGAGGTCGGAGATTTTGTCCGTGGCGGGGATGAGATCCTCGCTCTCCTGCTCTTCATCGAAGCGGGTCTTGAGCTTCACGACTTCGGCTTCGCCTTCCTCGAGTTTGACGACGGGAGCTTGAGCCGGAACTTCGTCGGAGAATTTCAGGAGATCGACCTTGAGACCGAGAGCCTGCAATTCTTTGACGAGAACGTTGAACGATTCGGGAGTGGACGGTTTCTTGATGGGCTCACCTTTGACGATGGACTCGTACGCCTTGGAGCGGCCGACCACGTCATCGGACTTGATGGTGAGCATTTCCTGGAGCACGTGTGCGGCACCGTATGCTTCGAGTGCCCACACTTCCATTTCTCCGAAACGCTGACCACCGTGTTGAGCTTTTCCTCCGAGAGGCTGCTGCGTGACGAGAGAGTACGGACCGACGGAACGAGCGTGGATCTTGTCTTCCACGAGGTGGAGCAGCTTGAGCATGTACACCAGTCCGACCGTGGTTTCGTTGGCGAACGGTTCACCCGTGCGGCCGTCGATGAGCTGCAATTTGCCCGTGTCCGGGAGCTTGGCGAGCTTCAAGAAGTCGACGATCGTGTCCGTGGGAATACCGTTGAGAGCGGGCGTTGCGATCTTGAATCCGAGCACTTCACAGGCCCAACCCAAGTGCGTCTCGAGCACCTGTCCGATGTTCATACGAGAGGACACACCGAGCGGGTTGAGGATGATGTCGACGTAACGACCGTCCGCGAGGAACGGCATGTCTTCCTTGGCGACGATGCGCGCGATGACACCCTTGTTTCCGTGGCGACCGGCCATCTTGTCACCCACCTGCACTTTGCGGGTCTGAGCGACGAACACTTTGATCTGCTTGATGACACCGGTCGGGAGCTCGTCGCCCTCGGCGCGATCGAAGACGTGAACGTCGACGACCTTGCCTCCGGCGCCTCCGGGGAGGCGGAGCGAGCTGTCTTTCACATCTTTGGCTTTGTCACCGAAGATGGCCTGGAGAATGCGTTCCTCCGGCGTGAGTTCGGTCTCACCCTTCGGCGTGATTTTGCCGACGAGGATGTCGCCTTCGTGGACCGTGGCACCGAGACGAACGATACCGTCGGTGTCGAGATCTTTGAGCTTGGCTTCACCGACGTTCGGGATGTCGCGGGTCACCGTCTCGGAACCGAGCTTGGTGTCGCGGACGTCCGTGATGTAGGACTCGATGTGGATGGAGTCGAAGTGACCCTGCTCCACGACGCGGTCCGAAATGATGATGGCATCTTCGAAGTTGTAGCCGCCCCAGGGCATGTATGCCACGAGGAGGTTCTGGCCGAGAGCGAGCTCTCCGCCTTGGACGGACGAACCGTCGGCGAGCACGTCGCCGTTCTTCACTTTCTGTCCGGTCTGTACCAAAGGACGCATGTTGAAACACGTTCCCTGGTTGCTGCGGACGAAGTTGTCGAGCTGGTGCGTCATCTTCTTGCCCGAGTGGTACATCACGACGATTTCGCGGGCGTCGACGGAGAGGACTTCACCGTCTTCGTGAGCGAGAACGACGTGTCCCGATGCGCGGGCGGCGATGCTTTCCACACCCGTTCCGACGAGCGGAGAGTGGGGACGGATGAGCGGTACGGCCTGGCGTTGCATGTTCGTTCCCATGGATGCGCGCGTGTTGTCGTCGTGTTCCAAGAACGGGATGAGTGACGTGGACACGGAGAGGATCTGCTTGGGCGAAATGTCGACGTGCGTGACGTCGCGGACGTGAGCCAACACGGGTTCGCCGTGCTTGCGTGCGTGGACGCGGGTCAGCAAGAACTCGTCATTCGAGTTGAGCTCGCTGTTCGCTTCGGCGACGGTGAGGTGACGCTCACGATCGGCATCGGCGTAGATTTCCTTGCGGATGATGTACGCGCGGACCGGCACGTTGGTCTGACCGTCATGCTTGAGCGTGCTGATGATTTTGGATGCGAGTTGCTTGGTGTCCACGACGTCGCCCTCTTTGGCGATGACCTTGTGGCCGTCGCGAAGCGTGACGTCGAGGATGCGACCCACGAGAGCATCGGGGTCCATTTTGACGCTGTGCTTCACTTCGTAGTACGGCGTCTCCAGGAAGCCGTATTCGTTGACCTTGGCGTAGGAAGCCAAGTGAACGACGAGACCGATGTTCGGTCCTTCGGGAGTGGCGATGGGACAGATGCGACCGTAGTGCGAGGGGTGCACGTCGCGAACGTCGAACGATGCGCGTTCACGGGACAAACCTCCGGGACCCATGGCCGAGAGACGACGCTTGTGCGCGAGCTCGGAGAGCGGGTTGGTCTGATCCATGAATTGGGAGAGCTGCGAGGATGCGAAGAATTCGCGGAGAGCAGCCGTGATCGGACGACAGTTGATGAGCTGAGTTGGCGTAACGGTTTCGAGATCCATGACCGTCATACGGTCCTTCATGATGCGCTCGGTGCGCATGAGACCGACGCGGTACTTGTTCTGCACGAGTTCTCCGACGGAGCGGACGCGGCGGTTGGAGAGGTGGTCGATGTCATCGGCCGAACCTTCGCCGTTGTTGAGACGGATGAGCTCCTTGAGGATGCCGACGAAGTCGGACACCTGGAACGTGCGGTGGGCCTCGTCGTTCGGAATGTCGAGGTCGAAGCGGCGGTTCAGTTTGTAGCGTGCGATGTTGCCCATGTCGTACTTCTTGAAGTCGAAGAAGAGCGCGTCGATGAGCTGCTTGGCGTTCTCGGCCGTGGCCAAGTCGCCGGGGCGGATTTTGCGGTAGATGCTCTGGTAGGCCTCGTCGACGGAGTGGACCGTGTCTTTGTCGAGTGTTGCGAGGATGTAGTCCTTGTCGGCCTTCGTGACGTCCTTGAACAGATCCAGGATGGATGCGTCCGTGGCGTAACCGAAGATGCGGAGGAGCTGCGTGATGGGGATTTTGCGCTTGCGGTCGATTTTGCAGGAGATGATGCCGCGGCGATCGGTCTCGATTTCCATCCACACACCGCGCTTCGGGATGATCTTGGCGGCGTGGTGCTTGGGGAAGTCCGGCATGGACGAGAAGAACACGCCCGGGGAACGGACGAGCTGCGAGACGACGACGCGCTCGATGCCGCCGACGACGAACGTGCCAGCATCGGTCATGAGCGGGATGCTTCCGAGGAAGACGTCCTGCTCTTTGATTTCACCGGTTTCCTTGTTGATGAGCTGGACCTGAGCCTTCATGGCGGCCTCGTAGCTGAGGTTGCGGCGCTTGCAGGTGGCGGGGTCGTACTTGGGGGCGTCGAACGTGTGACCGAGGAAGTTCAGTTCCATCTTCTTGTTCGAAAAGTCCGTGATGGGGCTGACTTCTTTGAGGAGTTCGGAGAGACCTTCGGTGAGGAACCACTTGTAGCTCTGGAGCTGCACGTCGATGAGCGAGCGCATCATCTCGAAGGAATCGTCCTTCGTGAGGAACACGCGTCCGGCGACGGTCATCTTGGGCTTCATGCTTTCGCCGACATCCTTGAGGGAGGGCGGAACACGCTCGGACACCGAGAGCTTGAACTCCGTGATGTGCGGCAAAATGGCCTCCGGAACGTCGTACGTGTACTGCTGACGCTTGGGAGCGGCCTTCTTGGCGGGGGCCTTGCGAGCATCCGCGACAAGCATTTTCTTGGCGATCTGAGACTTCGGTTTGACCGCGGCCTTTTTGGGGGCGGACTTCGGAGAAGACTTCGCCTTGGCTTGCACTTTGGCGACTTTCTTCACGACTGCTTTTTTCTTGGGCTTCGAGGCCATAACGGGGGATGGGAAAGTGCGGAAGTGCGGAAGTACGAAAGTATCTCTGCACATCACAAATACTGCGCCAGGGCTTTATTGTCACGAAAAAGCGACAATCAAACCTAGGCACAGCTCTCAGAACACAATCGGAAGCCGCTGTGACGAGGCACAGTGTAGCGGCTGAATATGGCTTGTCAAAGAGGATTTTCGAGGAAAACGATCAACTGAATGTACTGCCTTTCTTTTTGTTCCAATGTCCTCCGCCCGTCCCTTGCCGGAAAACGTTTTCGGGAGCGGCCATGCCCGGATTGTATTCGCCCTGGATGTCCCTCAAATTGCCCGGAGCCGCAATGAGGAACTCGACCGCCGCTCGCATAGCGGACTGAACGTCCTTGGCGGCAACGGCCGTGGCATATGCCGTGCGCTGCAAGGAGCTGACGACTTTCGCACGCTCGACGTGGACCCGTGAACAAACCATGTCCGCACATTCGTCCACCAATCCTGCCACCGTCTCCTGCACGACTCTTTCGGCATCTTCCAGAGCCGCGCGTGCGCCGTTCTCATTGGCAACCGCCAAAAGACGACCGAGCGTGGCTCTGCTATCGAGCTGCAATGCAGTGGCAATGGCTGCCGAGATGCGCCTGACTTCGGCTTTACCGATGCGATTGGAAAGCCGTTCCTGATCGGCTCTTTTCTTGTGCTTCATGCACCCATCGTATGGGCACCATCATACCTTATGCAAGAAAATATAATTCTTGCAAATGGCTACGCCACCGATTCCTGGTATCTCTTCTCGACCTCTTTCCAGTTCACCACGTTCCAAAATGCTTTCACGAAATCGGGACGGCGGTTCTGGTACAGGAGGTAGTACGCATGCTCCCAGACATCGAGTCCGAGGATGGGCGTCTTGCCGTCGGTGATGGGGTTGTCTTGGTTCGCCGTGCTCACGATGGCGAGCGATTTTCCGTCGACGATGAGCCACGCCCAACCCGAACCGAAGCGTGCGGCGGCGGCCGCAGCGAACTGATCTTGGAATTTTTCGAAACTGCCGAAGGTCTTTTCGATGGCTTGCATCAGCGCTCCGCTTGGCTTGCCGCCGGCTCCCGGCGCAATGAGCTCCCAGAACATGGAGTGGTTCAAGTGTCCCCCGCCGTGATTGCGTACGGCGGTGCGGATGTCCTCGGGGATCATCTCCAAATCGGCCACGAGTTCTTCCACCGTCTTCTCGTGAAGCGCAGGGTGTTTATCGAGAGCGGCGTTCAAATTCGTCACGTACGCTTGATGGTGCTTGGTGTGGTGAATCTCCATGGTGCGCGCATCGAAATGCGGTTCCAGGGCATCGTAGGTGTAGGGCAGTGTCGGAAGCGTGTGGGGCATGGAATAATCATGAATGAAGTAAACCGATTGAACAATGACTAATGACGTCTCTCATGCAGTAGACTGACTTGCCAGCACTCCCCCTTCAGTAGCCTGTCACTCACCCGCATTCTCACGGACGAAAAAGATCTACGCTCGTACGATGCGTGGGTGCGCGGCCACGAACACGGATCATTGTGGCAATCGCTCGAACGAAAAACATACGTGGAAGCGTGCGGCAAACAAACGCGGCTCTACGTGACGGAAGAGAATGATGTGATCGTGGCCTCGGCGCTCGTGATCATCGATACGACGACAGGCGGATATTCCGTCTGGGAAATTCCGCGAGGACCATTGCTGAGTGAAAGGTGGAAAGTGGAAAGTGGAAAGTATGAAGAATTTTTACAATCGATCATCGCGGATGCAAAAGCGAATCGCTGTATCGAGCTTCTCCTCTCACCTGTCACTCCCCTACCCGCTAACCCCTACCCGCTACTCGCCTCTTCGCGCCACGTTCATGCCGAGGCAACGCGCATTCTGGATCTGACCAAATCCGAGGAACACATCCTGGCCCAGATGCACCAGAAGGGGAGGTACAACATCAACCTCGCACGAAAGCACGGCATCGAGGTGGCAGAAGGCTCGAACAACGACATTGATGCCTTCTATGACCTGCTCCGTTCCACGGGCGGCAGGGATGGGTTCAAGATCTCTCAAAAATCGCATTACACGCGTTTTCTGTCCGAGATCCCACACAGCTTCCTTCTCCTCGCAAAGCACCAAGGGAAGGCGATTGCCGGGCTTATCGGCGTACGATGGGGAACGACGGGTATTTACTACTACGGAGCCTCGTCCTACGAGCACCGGCACCTCATGGCGCCGTACCTCATTCAATGGGAAGCCATTCGCCGCTGCAAGGCCGAAGGCTGCACGCACTACGACTTGCTCGGCATCAGTCCTGAGCCGGCGCCGGCGAATGACCCGTGGCTCGGCATCAGCGACTTCAAACGTAAGTTCGGGGGAGTCGTCGTCACCTATCCCCAAGAGCAAGCGCTGGTATTCAGGCCCATCATGAAGGCGGCGCTGCAGCTGAAAAGGAAATTCTTGGGTTAGGAATACAAAGAATACAAGGAGTGCAAAGAGTGCAAGGAAGGACGTTCCTTGTATTCGTTGAATTCTTTGTATTCCTTGCACTCCTGTTTTTCGCCATATAACCAAAAACCCCCACCATTGCTGGTGGGGGTTTTGGCTAGGTCAGGCTTACGAGGCGCTGAGCTAAGCATTCGAAACTAGCCGTTGTAGCTGGTTCCGTTGATGCTGGTCTCCGGATACTCGATCCAAAGGAACGTCGTCGTTCCGCTGTTGTCTTTGTCGACCCAAGCCAAGTGGCTCGTGGAGTCGCCAACCAACGTTGCAGAAGACGTGTCGAAGCCCTGGAAGGAAACCTGGAGCGTCGAAGTCGAGGAGTTGCTGATCTTAGCGTTAGCAACTTCGGACTCGAGAACGAACGTAGCATCCGTGCCCGGATCGATCTGCGTGTTCACAGACGAGAGGGACTGGATGTTGATACAAGTCACGACGAGCGAGGAGCCCGAAGCAGTGACCTTGTTCGCGGTGCAGGAGGCCTTCACGGTCGGGTCAGCTTTGTTGTAAAGCTTGAAGTCCGACGTAGCAGTGGCCGTCTGGTCACCGGAACCGAGGAGAACGTTCGTGGCGTTAACGTTGAAGATAACACCGGAGAGCGTCCACTTGTTCGGTCCGTTCTTCAGGTTGTTGGTAGCGGCCGTAGCGAACTTGAACTGAGCGATAGCGCGCTGCGTTCCCGTCGGGATTGCAGTGCCGTTAGCGTTCGGATCGGCGTTCGTGATGGACGTTACCTTCGAGAGGACAACCTGGTTGTAGTTCGTGCGGATGTGAGCGTTAGCGGCACCAGTGGTGTTGCCGATAATCACTTCACCTTCCGGCGTGCTGTCGCCGTCGGTCTTGTCCAGGTTGTTGCTGGAGAGGAGACCACGTGCGCGGACGGAACCGGTGATCGTGCTCGGAGTGATGTCGAGGCGGTAAGCCACAACCTGTCCGGACGTTGCACCATCGGTGTCAGTGCGCATGCGAGGACGTACCAACACGTTCGTGTTGGAGCCCTTCGGGACGATGAACTCTTGGTTCTTCATCTTGGCACACATCGAGTTTGCGATGACGGAGTCGCTTCCACAACCGGCAACGGTGGCGGTAGCGAACGGCGTCGTGGCACCCACGAGGTACAGCTCAAGGCGATCAACGTTGGACGCGTGCGTCGAAGCGTTGGCACCGGAAGCGGTGAAGACGAGATCCGTCACGTCGATGTCTTCGTACTCAGCGTGGAACTGCAGGCGGAGGATTTCATCCGACAGAGTGCCGCCGAGGAGCTGGCGCGTGCGCACCGGCGTGGAAGCCTTCGTGACGTAGAGGTCACCCTGGTTCCTGAGCGTGTACTGCGTAGCGTACTGCGTCAGAACCTGGATTTCAGCCGTGGAACCACCGTTCGTGTAGGCGCTGTTCGAAGCGACTACGGAGCCGGCCGGGTTCTTGGTCTGAATACCGGAGA
Source organism: uncultured Candidatus Peribacteria bacterium (assembly GCA_964611095.1). Lineage (GTDB taxonomy): Bacteria > Patescibacteriota > Gracilibacteria > Peribacterales > Peribacteraceae > CAZKJL01. The sequence goes on along the minus strand of CAZSWJ010000001.1, from coordinate 171,757 downwards.
GAGAGGAACCATCGTTGACCTGCTCGGCCTGTACGAAGGTTGCACCAGTGTCGAAGCGGAGCGACAACACGGGGTTCGTACCGATGAGCGAAGCGGAGATGTCACCGTGAACTTCGAAGACGATAGACTTCTGCTTCGGAATCACGTAACCACCGCCGGTCAGCTTGTCGAAGGTAACCTGACCGCTCTGTGCGGCGCGGCCCTTCTCAAGGATGGTGTCAACGACACCGTCATCGTTCGTGTCGACCCAGAGAGCGTAGTTCTGAGCGTTGACGAGGCTGGAGCTGGAAGCTGCAGCGAAGATGAAGTCGGTGAGGAGGACGTCAGCAGCCTCGGAAGCGCGAGCTTCGAAGCGCATGAGGTTAACGTTCTTGGCGTTCTCAACAGCCGTGTCGGTCGTAGCCGTAGCCTTACCAGTGATGGTGAGACCAGCAGCCTTCACTTCCTGGAAGTTACCGGAAACGGTGCCTCCCGGACGATAGTCGCCGATACGATCATTGGTGGAAACACCCGTGATCTTCATGTGGTAGGTGGTCGTGCTCGAAGCGAAGAATCCACCCATCGTACAACCGGTCGTGTTTGCGACGAGGTCGTTCGAAGAGTTGAGCTTGTGCGTAGCCTCACCACAGATGTGGATGCGGAAACGATCACCGTTGGCAGGAGCAGCAAGCGAGTTGATGCCCGAGTTGTCGATGAAGTTGACGCGGAACTCGTATTTCTCCTTGCCGTGAATGACGAAGTCATCGAAGCGGTAGACCTGGTAAGCACCAGTAGCCGTTCCGTTCGTGGACGTCGTGGCGTAACCGCTGGAGTTGCCGCTGAGGGCAGCTGCAGAGGTGGAGTGAGAGTCCTGAACAACACCGCTGACGGTGCGTCCGGTCGTCGTGTTGCGGAGTTCGACTTTCTCGAGAGCCTCCGTGATGTCATCGGCAGTGGACGAGATTCCGCCGCGGCCTCCCTTGAAGGAAGAACCCGTGGAAGTCGTACCCTGAACGAGGATGTAGAGGTTCTCGACGTCAACGTCCTCACCACCGGTCTCGAACCAGATGTTCGCGAGGACGGCGTTCTTGTCCTTGCGCGTGTACTGCTGGGTCGTGGGACCGTCGATGGAGATCGTGAACTGACCTGCGTCGATCGTAACGGTCGACGGGAGGGTCGAAGTCTCGGTCGGGAGCTGGATGGACGAGCCGTAGAGCTGTCCGTTCACACCGTAACCGTAGAGAGAACCGACAGCGAAGATGTCGCCGGTCTCGTCGAAGTGGATCTTGATGTTCTTAGCGGCACCGCCCTTGATGTCGGCGATGACGTTCATCGTGATCTTGTCACCCTCGAGCACCGTGAACGGCGGATCGAAGACGAGCGTAGCGAAGTCACCAACCGTAGCGGCAACCGTCTTCGTCAGGATCGTTCCATCGGAGCGGCGGAGAGCAATGTTGATGAAATCACCGTCGGAAGCCGTACCGTCGTTCTCGATGGTCATCGAGTAGATGGTCTGGTCCTCCGTGGAGTCGATGTCGACTTCCCACTTACCGACGTTCGCAGCCTTGTCGCCAACTTTGATGTTGGACGGGGTCACGGAACGGTAAGCGATGGAGACGGAACCGGAAGAAACTGCAGCCACGCGGAAGGCCTTACCCTTGAGAGGGAAGTTGCCCTTCACGGACTTGGCGTTGCTGACGATGTCAGTCGGCAGTTCAACCGTGAGCGAGTGCTCGCCGGACGTCGTAGCCGTGGTCAGGAGGTCGCCTGCGATCTGCAGGGTAACCGTCTTGCCGGCCGGGATCGTGAGCGGCTTGGTGAAGCGGATCGTAGCGGTGTAGCTCTGCGTGTCGATCGTGCGCTTGCGCGTGGCGCGAGCACCGTCAACTACAGCGTAAACACCGGAGAAGTCTGCACTGTCACCGAAGCCCTCGTGGAGGACGGTGAGGTTCTCGATAACGACATCATCGGACGTAGCCGTGAGGTCGATCGACGTGAAGACGATACCCTGAGCGCCCTTCGGCACAGTGTCGCCGACCGGGTTCTTGGCGGACAACGTAGCCTCGAGAACGCCGTTACCCTGGATGATCGTGGTGTAACCGGCGAACGTCGTGGAGTCAGAGAATTTCTTACCATCAGTGGTCATCATGTCGACGACCGTGAGGGTGTAGGTGTGGCTGGCATCCATAGCGGTGCCGAGCGTGATTTCAACGGTGTCGTTGCTCGTGAGAGTCACGGAGTCGATCGGGAGTTCCGGAGAACCCGTCACGGTGTAGTGGCTCTTGTCCTTTGCTGCAGTCTCGTCAACGGAAACGTTGAACTGGACTTCAACAACAGTTGCGGACGTAGCAACGGCGGACTTCACTTTCGGAGTGGACACGGAAACGCTTCCGCAGTCATCACCGTAGGTGAGGCCCTGGTCAACGCGGTGCAACATGACGACCATTTCGGCGCGGTTCATGTTGTCGCTCGGGCGGACGCGGCCCGTGGAATCGTCACCCTGGAGAACACAGTGGTCTGCAGCGGTCTGAATGTCAGCCGTGTACCACTTGCCAGCCGGGTTGTCGACGAACTGAGGAGCTGCGCCAGCAGACTCGAGACCGAAAGCGCGCACGATGATCGCGGCGGCTTCAGCACGGTTGATGTTGGCGGACGGGCGTGCGTAGCAAGGGTGCTTGCCGTAGCAAGAACCGTCACCGCGGACCCAGCCCTCTTTACCGGCCTCCTCAAAGTACTTGTAGTACCAGGCGCCGGTGGCTACGTCATCAAAGCTCGGCACTGCCGGAGCGCTGTTGATAACGCCGCCGTTGAGCTCAACGACGAGCTTGACGAATTCAGCGCGGTTCGCGTTGTCCTGTCCGCGGAATTTCGTCTGCGTGGAGTCGAGGTAACCTGCGTCGACGAAAGCCGACACGGCGTCCTCGTACCACACACCCGCAGGGACGTCAGAGTATGCAGCAACTGCCGTCGCAACTTGCGAGAGCATGATGGCTGCAGCCGAGACACCTGCGAACATTTTCTTCAAACGAGAAATGTCCATATATAAAGGTGTAGGGAATGAAAAAGAAATAAATGACAAAGGTGATTGTCAGAAGGCACAGAGTTCTTTACGAACTCCGTGAGTCATCGTCGTATTGGGTGTCCTCCGTGTGGAAGACGTCTCCTTACAAATAAAGAGTGCATACTGCACGACAACATGAACTTCCTGATCTGCATCTGTAGCACGATACGTCCTCCGCTTTATGGGCGGGGAAGAGTATGTGAGACCCCGTAACTTCCCGAGGGGAAGGGGGTGGCCGGTACGTAAATGAGCGTGCACGGACCAGTGTCTTGCGACGTGCCATCACTCGTCATGAAAACGGGAATGATGGCCTGATCAGGGAAATCTTAGCGGCGCGGGCTCTCTAGAGGCAAGAGCCGTAGGCTTTCCGCGTGCATCTCAAGAAACGGTCTCACACCGATATTGTTACAAAGATCGGACCATCAAAATACGGCTTACAGATGCCAAAGACTCGCTAGCCACTGCGGAAAAACGGCTCTCAGAGCGAGGAAAAAACGACCTCGGGAAATCGTGGATTATGTTGCTTAAAGTCCTTAATAGTGGTGTTATGAATATTGATCGGGTGAACAACCCCATCTGGAAAGTCGATTATTCTTGTCATGTTGACAATTTTTCTTTTCTTAACCTCGTTTTTTTGGCTTCATAGAGCCAACAAGGTACGATCGGAACGATATTCTCCTTAAAAACTCCGTTTTTCGATGGCCGAGCGTATGGCCGGGTTCACTTGGCGGGAGGTGGGGGTGACAATCGAGGGTGGTGAACTTGTCATGCCGTTCGGGAGACCCGGCAATTTTGAGGTGTGTTACGAGCCATTTAACAAAAGATTCAGATATGGTTCTTCTAAAAATGGCCCAGGATCGACGATCGCAGAAAGGTACGGGGGAGGAGTCGGAAAGAGAAAAATAGAAAAAGCGAATAGCGGGTAGCGAGTAGCCACACTGCTGATGCTGCGACGAATGTTTCTACCCGCTACCCGCCAACCGCTACTCGCCTCTTTGTCGGCGATGATTTCTCGGCAAAAAAGATGCTCACTCAAACATCAAACTTCTCTACAACTTTTTCAGCGTCTGCCCCTCCGCTCCGTCGCGCACATCGAATCCGAATTTTTTAATCTCATCTCGGAGACGATCGGACTCTTTGAAATCTTTCTTCGCACGCGCGGAGACACGTTCATCGGCGAGTGCCTGTACCTCGGCGGGCACGGCGAGGGTTTCGAGCTCAAAGCAGCCGAATGTACGACGTACGACGTCCAGGAATGCCTGCAGCGCACGTGTGTCTTCCTTGGTGATCTGCTGCTTCTTCGTACGAGCTGCGTAGTAATGGTTCATGAGCGTGAAGACGGACGCGAGTGCGCCGGGCGTATTGAGGTCTTGGTTCATCGCATGCGTGAACGTCCCGAGAGCATCGGAAATTTGTGCGTCCGTCTCCCCTTTCGGATGAGGCACGGCGTGCGCCGCATCGGCATCGACGATGGACATCCATTCGACGACTTTGAGACGTACTTTTCTGGCACTTTCCAGAGCATCAAAAGAGAACTTTAAATTCGTGCGGTAGTGCACCGAAAGAAAGAGGTACCGAAGGTCGAGTGCGGAGAAGCCTTTGGCCACGATGTCAGGAATCGTTAACACGTTGCCAATGCTCTTTGACATCTTTTCGCCCGCCAAATCGATGCGACGCTTGTGGAGCCACATGCGAACGAACGGTTTCTTGTGCGACGAGCATTCGCTCTGCGCAATTTCGCATTCGTGATGCGGGAAAATGTTGTCTTCGCCGCCCGTGTGAATGTCGATTTGTTCACCGAGCAGTGCCTTGGCCATCGCGCTGCATTCGATGTGCCAACCGGGGAATCCGTCGCCCCATGGAGACGGCCACTTGAGCATGTGGTGTGCGTTCTTGCCGACGCATTTTTTCCACAGCGCGAAATCGGCCGGATGTTTCTTGGCCTCATCGATGTTGATGCGTGAACCGGCATGCAATTTTTCCACCGTGTTGCCGGATAATTTTCCGTACTCCGGAAACGTTTCCACGGAGAAATACACGCCGTCATCGGTTTCGTACGCATTGCCGTTTTTGGCTAACTCTTGCGTCATTTCGATCATCTGCTTCACGTACTCCGTGGCGCGCGGACGGTGCTTGGGCTCGAGCATGTTAAGCGCTTTCTCATCCTCCAGATATTGTTCGGTGTAGCGCCTGGCGATCGCGAGCGGATCGACCTTCTCTTTCTCGGCCTGCTTCTGAATTTTGTCTTCGCCGTCGTCTTGATCGGCCACCAAGTGACCCACGTCGGTGATGTTCTTGGCGTGCGTCACTTTGTACTTGGAAACTTCGAGCCAACGACGCAGAAGATCGGCCATGAGGAACGACGAATAGTTGCCGATGTGCGGGCGACCGTAGACGGTGGGGCCGCACGTGTACATCGTCACCGTCCCCTTCTTCAGAGGAACGAATTCTTCTTCGCGTTTGCTGAAGGTGTTGTAGAGACGAAGGGGCACGGTATACGTAGAAAGTAGTACGTAGTAAGTAGTAAGGGAATTGTAGCGTGCTACGCACTACTTACTACGTACTACTTGATTTAGGCGACCGTCACTTCCTTGGCCAAGTAGACCGACTGGATGGCGTTGAGGATCTCGATGCCTTCTTTCTTGGGCTTCTGGAAGGCTTTGCGGCCCGAGATGAGGCCCATGCCGCCGGCGCGCTTGTTGATGACGGCCGTGGCAACCGCTGCGGCGAGATCGTTCTTGCCGGACTCTCCGCCGGAGTTGATGAGACCGATGCGGCCCATGTACCCGTTGGCCACTTGGTAGCGACAGAGGTCGATGGGGTGATCGGAACACAGCTCCGTGTACATGCGCTCGTCGAGCTTGCCGTACGAACTGTTGCCCGTGTTCAGCATCTTGAATCCGCCGTTACACGTGGGCAGTTTTTGCTTCACGATGTCGGCCTGGATGGTGACGCCGAGATGGTTGGCTTGGCCCGTGAGATCGGCGGCGTTGTGGTAGTCCACTCCGTCCTTCTTGAAGGCAGAGTTGCGGAGGTAGCACCAGAGCACCGTGAACATGCCGAGCTTGTGTGCTTCCTCGAATGCACGAGCGACTTCCACGATCTGGCGGCCGCTTTCGTTGGATCCGAAATAGATGGTGGCACCGACGCCGAGGGCACCCATGTTTTTGGCTTCGGCGACGCTTCCGAACATGATCTGATCGGCCTTGTTGGGGTACGTGAGAAGCTCGTTGTGGTTGATCTTCACGATGAACGGAATCTTGTCGGCGTACTTCTTGGCGACCATGCCGAGAACGCCGAACGTGGAGGCCACGGCGTTGCATCCGCCGTCGATGGCGAGCTTCACGATGTTCTCCGGATCGAAGTAGTCGGGGTTCTTGGCGAAGCTCGCTCCACCCGAGTGCTCGATGCCTTGGTCGACGGGGAGAATGGAGACGTAACCGGTGCCCGCGAGGTTACCGGTGTTCATCATCTGGTCCATGCTTTTCATGACGTCTTTGCTGCGATCCGAAATGCCGAAGACGTCCTTCACGAACGACGGTCGGGGGACATGCAGGCGTTCTTTGTTGATCTTGGGTGCGGAGAAATCCAGGAGCTTCGGAGCTTGGTCGCCGAGAGCGGAAACGATGTCGTTGTAGGAGAGCATAGGTGTGGGGAGATGGGGTACGCGGAGTATAGCAGAATGAACACGGTCCCAAGATCGCGTTACGCAAGATTTCATGAAGAATTTCGACCCTCTCTAGAAGCGCTCACACTGCTGCGTGAGAAGATTGCAGCACATGGGTTGAGATGACGAGCTCGAGGACGAACTGGAAGCGAATGTACACAGATTGTTGGTATCGCACTGCGTGTCCTCACAGAACGATGTGGCGGAGAGTTCCGTGCACGTCGTGCCGCTGCGCACGTAACACTTGCGCACGGTGTCACAGACTTCGCCCGGACCGGACGGAGGAAAGTACGGCGGAATGCCGTTGCCTTGGTCATCCGTATCGCACTCCGGCATCGGCTGAGCGATTTGCGCCGCGCACGGATCGACGCAGACATTGTTCTCACACGTTAAATCGGGCTCGCATTCTTGGAGAGCACTGTCCAAGACTTGGCAGGCCGTACCGTTGGACACATAGGCGTAGCAACTGTTCTTGGCGACGCCGCAGGAACCACCGACGGGAGAGGGGGCCGGAGCGGGAGGCGCCACCGGACCGCCGACGGGGTAGTCGCATTCGCTCATGGTGCCCTTGTAGGGCTGGCACGGATCTCCTTCGCAACGATTCGTCGTCGTATTGCATGTGAGGCCTTGGCCGGCACAACACAGACTGTCCGACGTACAGTAGCCGCCGGCTCCGGAGCATGCTTGGCCGTTGCAAAAAAATCCGCAAATGGCTTCGCATTGGTTGGCGGTGCGGCACGCGGCAAAAGCGTCGGCGCACGCAAGAATGGCCGCATCTTGCAACGCCTGCGTAAGTTCCTGATAGGCAAGAGCCGCACAGTAAGCCTGATCGCGATCGCAATTGGCGCAACCGGTGAACTCGCGACAGGCACGACATTGATTCTCCGTGAACAGCGACGCTGACACCGTGTTTCCGGGCTCCGACGAACGCATGATGAAAAATTGATGCACGCCGAACCCCAACATCAGCCCGAGGAATGAGCCCACGATGACTTGCAGATATGCCCGCGGCTTCTTCGGCTTCATGCGGAAAATGATACCACTCCTTCACGGAAGCAATGGAGTTGATCTTTTCGGCTTACATCGGCTGACACATCTGCCTTTGCAGGTTGCAGCACATGGGTTGAGATGAGGACGATGACGAGCTCGGTCGGCAGCTCTTGCTCACGGGGTCGTACGGTGTATCGGCTTTGCACGTGCAGTGGTTCGTCGTCATGTCACAGGACGCATCGGTCGTACTGTCACACTCTTCGTACTCTTGATCGTCATTCGGATCTTGCACGATGTCATCGCCGCAATAGCCGCACGTGAGATCCACCAACGTGGTTTTTTCATTGTCCACGTTCGTCGTTTCGGGCGTCGACGTTGAGACTTTTCCTTTGACTGAAAAAAGGATCGGTGAGCTCAGGCATGAACCGGGTGAGTGATGCGAAACATTGAGCGTGACACTGACCGTCTGGCCGGCAGGCAGTGTTCCAAGGTTACCGCGGTTGATCGTGGAGCGTGTCATCGGACCGCTCTGAACGGAATCGATCGAGAACGGAGGATTGAGGGTGAGGAAATCCACCACTACATTTTCGGCAGGAATATTGCCCGTATTTTGCACGCTGAATGACACGGTACCGTTCCCATCGTAGGGCCATGGATCGCCTGCACCCCCTCCTTCCGGAGTGAAGACCAGAGGAGTGATGGCAAGGTTCGTGATCTGATCCTGACACGTCGCGGAACATGCGGCAGGCACCAGGCCATTGGTAGGACCGTTGTCACACTGTTCCGTTCCACCATTGTCATTCGCAGGGGTCTGACGGGTGCCATCGCCGCAATATGTGCACGTCACATCGATATCCAAACTCGCAGCGTTATCGGCAAGCAGCGAAGCGGATTCCGCCGTCGACGTGCCCACGGTCGCGGATGCGGAGACGGTGTGCGAACTGCTTGCGTCACACGCGGGAACATTCGTACGCTTGAGACGAACGGTAAACGTGTACGTTTGGTGTGCGGGCAACGTGCCGAGGTTGCAAGGATTTCCCGTGCACGCAGGATTGCCGTCGACCCCCTGGATCGTCATTTGTGGGAAGTCGAGCGTCAGACTGACATTGTCGGCATCGGTATCGGATTGATTCGTCACGTGTACGTCGACGGTCCCTTGTTGGTCTTTCGCCCACGGCGCGGACGGCGAAAGATTCGAGAGCGTCACTTTGATGTCGGTGGACGGAAGGCAGTTGTTCGTTTCGGGTACCGCTTCAATCTCCGCGGCGGTCAGCGCCCTGTCGTAGATACAGATGAAATCGAGCGTGCCGGCAAAGTTTTGCTGCGATTGCACGATGCAGCTGTGTCCTGCTCCCACGTACGATGCATAGAGTCCCAGCGGCCTGTTTGGCATTCGGGTCGACGCACCTTGCGACGTACCGTTCACATACAAAACGGGCGCACTGGTCCCGTCAGCAACGATAGCCACCCTCTTGTCCTGAACGGCTGTTTGGTAACTCAAAAGAACCGGCGCATAGTTGCCGGCGTGCGCATACGCAACGATACCGTTGTTGCCGACGGCAACCTGCAGTCCCGCCGCATCCCCCGAGCCGATCGCCGCAATCAACCCTTGGCTGATATGACATCCGTCACTTCCCGCATTCGGGTCGGACAACTGAAACGGATTGCTGCCGATGGTGCTCGAGAAATAGTTGCTGATGAACACGATGGGACTGCCGGCATTCGCCTTGAACACATACGTGAATTGCTGAGAGCCGCCGGCCGCACCCGTGAGGCCTACGGCACTCCCGTTGAAATTGTGCACGCCGTTTGATTCCCCGTCGTACGTGGCGCCGTACACAAGGCCCGTCGGTGCCGCCGCCGAAACAGTGATCGATGCGGGAGTATCGATGACGGACGACTGATGCAGCAAGACGCCGATGAATACCCCGAGCACCGAGCCCATGGCGACTTGCACGTATGCCCGCAGCATCTTCAATTTCATGGACGTTATGCTAACACCGAATGTGTTGGCGCATCTACAGCTTCTCGTGCATCACATACGCTTGTTGCGCGATGGCAAACAGCGTGGAGACTCCCCAGTACAGCGACACCGCGGCGGGGAATTTGAGAGCGAAGAAACCGATCATGAACGGCAGCGCGTACATCATGATCGTCTGCTGATCGAGCTCGGGCATCCAGGACTTCTTGCCCGTGGGCTTCACGACGATTTCGTCCTTCTTCTTTTTCTTCGCCATCATCATTTTCACCTGAATGAACTGCAGGATGACGAGGAGCGGCGGCATGATGTAGACGCTCGGCTTGATGAGATCGAAACCGAGGAACGTGTGCGTGAGGTAATTCGGAGGGAGCGTGAGGTAGGCCGAGTAGAGCATGTGCTGACTCGTCTCGATGGAGATGCCGTTGCGGATGACGTAGAAGAGTCCGATGAGAATGGGGAGCTGCAGAAGCGTCGGCAAACACGATTGGAGCGGATTGATTTTCATTTCCTTCCACAGCTTCATGGTTTCTTCCTGCACGCGCGTGGGGTCGTTGGGATACTTCTTCTTCACCTCCTCCATGCGCGGCTGCAGCAGCTGCAATTTGCGCTGACCCTCGAGCGCGTGCTGGTTCGGCACGAGCAAGACGAGCTTGATGAGAATGGTGAGCAGAATGATGGCGACGCCCAAGTTGTGACCCGGAACCCACGATGCGATGAAGATGAGTCCGTTGAAGAGCGGCTTGCTGATGAACGTGCGGAAAATTTTCGTGAAGAAACCGACCTCGGTGATCTTGAATTGCACCGACGCGTGATCGTCCGGGTTGCCCGCGGCGAACGACTCGGGGAGATCGAGTCCCGCTTCGTACGTTCCGTTCTCTTGGAACAATGCGTACTTCCACGAGGCAAGATTCACCTCCTGCGTTCCATGCGCCTTCACCGCGGTGACTTCCGTACAGGGGAGCACCGACGTGTTCGGGATGATGTCCGTGCGAACGTCCTTCCCGTCCTTCTGGACGATGTGCGCAACGTCGACCGGCGGCTGCGGACAGCGAGTCGGAAGCGGAAGATCTTTGTCGGTGTCGTTGTGGATGATGACGACGGGATCGTTGCCCTCGCTCACCGACGCGGCCTGCATCGTGAGCCTCACCGCGGGAGACGACGTGTCCTTGGCGGGGAAGAAATATTTCAGCGCCATGTTCGTGATGAAGAACAGCGCCACGAACGTCAGCAAAAATTCGAGTGAACTACGTTTGGACTTCTGATCGGCCACGGGGACGGAGGGAAGAAATGAGTCGCTCTGCATCGAGGAGAATCTCCTCGAAGGGCGCAGACAGGCTAGAGGAGCGGGGCATGAGCAGCAACTGTGTCGGAGGCAAACCAACCTCGTTTCCCGGAAGCGCAAGGCTGACTCGCAGCGCCTCGCGGCAACGACGCCGCATGCGGTTTCGCTTCACGGCGGACTTGTCCAGCTTGGCCGACGTGAGCACGCCCACGAAGAGTCCCGTGGGACTGCCCGCAGCGAGGTTGCGCGGAGCGCCGGGCAGCACGCGCGCCTGCAGGTGCTTGCCCTTCCACGAGAAGCCCTTGGACTTCACGCGTTCACAGACTTTGCGGCCGGACAGACGGAGAAGTGACATAAGTGCGGAAGTACGAAAGTGAAGAAGTTAAGAAGTTCCAAAAATGCGAAAGTAATTGTACTTTTAGACTTCCGCACTTCTTCACTTCCGCACTTTACACGCAAGTCCTTGCGCACGCCCCCTCCCTCCCCGATACTTGGCCGCGTATGCCCGCCCTTACACGCGACCAAGTCCTTCATATCGCCAAGCTGGCCAGGTTGGAGCTTAAGTCAGATGAAATTGACAAAATGACAAGTCAACTTAGCTCGATTTTGACCTACATCGACGTTTTGAACGAGGTGAACACCTCCGATGTGAAGCCCACCGCACAGGTGACGGGCATCGTAAACGCGCTGCGCGAGGACACGGTGCGTCCGAGCGAGGCGACCGGAGACATGATGCTGGGGACGTCCCCTCTTCCGATCAGCGATCACCAGATCCAAGTTCCTCACGCCCACGGATGAGCCTCAGTTCACTCACCATTTCGCAGGCTCACGACAAGCTCACGAAGAAAGAAATTTCTTCCGAGCAACTGACGCGCGCGTGCATCGAGAGAATCGAATCCGTGGACAAGAAACTGAACGCGGTCGTGCACAGGAATTTTGACCGAGCCCTGGACGAAGCCAAGAAAATCGATGCGAAGAAAACGTTCGATTCACCCCTCACCGGCATCCCCTACTTGGCCAAAGACGTGTACTGCGAAGAGGGCGTGCCGACGACCGGATGCTCGAACATGCTCCGGAACAAAGACTACGTTCCTCCGTACGATTCCACGACGACGAAACGTCTCAAATCGAACGGTGCGATCAGCATCGGAAAGACGAACACCGATGAATTCACGATGGGCGGTTCCACCGAGACGTCGTGCTACGGCGTCACGAAAAATCCGTGGGACACCACGCGCGTCGCCGGAGGTTCGTCCGGAGGATCGGCAGCCGCGGTCGCCGCCGACGAATGTATTTTCGCACTCGGTACGGACACGGGCGGCTCCATCCGTCAGCCCGCGGCATTCTGCAACATCACCGGCATCCGTCCGACGTACGGACGCACGAGTCGCTACGGCGTGATGAGCATGGCGAGTTCGCTCGATACCATCGGACCCATGTGCAAGACCGTGGAAGATCTGGCACTCGTGCTCCAAGCGATCGCGGGCAAAGACATCATGGACGCCACGACCTCGGATCGCGAGGTACCGAACTACGCCGGAGCCCTGAAGAAAGACCTGAAAGGCGTGCGTGTCGGTGTGCCGAAAGAGTACTTCATCGACGGTATGGACGCGGAAGTGGAAGCCTCCGCACGCGACGCCATCAAGGTCCTCAAGGACCTGGGTGCGACACTCGTCGACATCAGTCTGCCGCACACCAAGTACGCGCTCGCCACGTACTACGTCCTCTGCCCCAGCGAAGTGAGCTCGAACATGGCGCGCTACGACGGCATCCGCTTCGGACACACGGTGCAGAAGCCCGCCGATTTGGTGGACTACTACAAGCGTGCTCGCAGCGAAGGATTCGGACCTGAGGTGAAGCGCCGCATCATGATCGGAACGTACGCACTCTCAGCCGGATACTTCGACGCGTACTACAAGAAGGCACAGCAAGTCCGCACGCTCGTGGGTCGCGATTTCGATGAAGCGTGGAAGACCGTCGATGTCATCGCGTGTCCGGTCACGCCGTCACCCGCGTTCACGATCGGAGCACACACCGACGACCCGGTGGCCATGTACCTGGAAGACGTGTTCATGGACGGTGCCGTCATGGGCGGCATCCCCGCTCTTTCCGTACAGGCGGGATTCACGAAGAAAGGCCTTCCCCTGGGGCTCCAACTCATGGGACCTCAATGGGGAGAGGCGACGATCCTCGGCGCAGCCTACGCCTATCAGAACGCGACCACGTGGCACCTCAAAAAGCCGACACTGTGATGCGGTGCGCGTGAGCTAGTTCAACGTCGTGCTGTAGACGTTGCCTTGAGCGAAGTCTTTGGAGAAGAGCCAGATTTTACCCTGGTACGAAAGCACGATGTGGTAACGGTTCGGGACCCAGCATTGGTTAGCAGCGGTCGCCGCCCAATGCACTCCATCGGCCGATGTCTGAACGGTCTTGTAGCAGTTCGGTTCTTGGACCGTGGCACTCGGGTCCGGAGCATTGCCGACGAGGACGAGGGTATTGCCGTGGAGAACGAACGAGGCGGGATACGGATCGTTGCCGCCGGTATCGTTCGACTTCGTGTCGTACGGCAGCACGCTTTCTCGCTGCCACGTCGCACCGTCGATCGAGGAATAGATCGCACGACTTTGTTCGATCCACACTTTGCCGCCGAGCACGACGGCGGAGTTCGGGTTCGAGAATGCAACGCCGGGATATGCAATGGTTCCGACGAGTTGCCATGCGGACGTCGCGTCGGCGAGCGAGTAGACCCTGTTGGTCTCGGAAGCGGTGACGAACAGCTTGTCGTTGAGGACGAATGTCGCACTGTTGTACGTCTTGGTGCCGACGGGCAAGGAAGGTCCTGCGGTCCACGTCACGCCATCCGGCGAGTGATACGTCGTCTGGAAGAAACACACGTCCTGAGAGCCGCAATTCGTGCCGCCGATGACCCAAATTTCGTTCTGGAATTCGGTGACGGATGCGCCGTACAACGGTTCGGGGAGCGTGCTGATCTGCAACCATGAGCTCCCCGTGAACGCGAAAACTTCGTTTGAAATTTGGCTGGAACCGACGATGCCGCCGACGACCCACATTTTGCCGAGAGCGACACCGGCTCCGAATTCATGGAAGCCACCCGGGACCGCGGTGCCGTACGGAACGGAGGGCTCGGGATTCCAGGTGACGGCGGAGAGAGCGGATGCGACGGCGGGACAATCGACGGCGCAGTAGTTCGGTCCGGCCGCATCGTTGGATGCCTCGCTGCCGTTACAAACATTGTCTCCGCACACGACGGAAGACCCTGGGGAGGAACCCGATGAGGTCGTACCGGCCGATACGTCGGGCACTTGCAACTGGTCGCCGCAATCCTGAGGACAGAACACGTGACCGTCGCAAATCGTCGGATCGTCCGCCACGGGATCGCATGCGATGTTCGATTCGCCTCCGTTGCACACACCGTCACCGCACATCGGCGCCTGAACGGAACTGCTCAACATGTCGGACGAACTTGTCGACGTCTCGACGGCGATACCCGATGCGACATCGAAGGTGACGGGAACGTCTTCGAAAACCTTGAGAACAAACCTGCTGTTCTTGTCGACGGTCACGGTGCCTGCGCTCACGGGAGACAGCGCCTGAGCATTTTCGAATGCCACGACAACGGGATCGGAAGCCGCCTTGTCGGAATGGAAGAACGTGCCCGGGAAACGGTCGTTGAACGCCGGAGCGCTGCGGCGAGCGGGATCCTTTTCGAGCGACATGTCGCCCGTCGAATATTTGTATCCGAAGTACGAAACGGGTCCGCCGCCGGGAATGGACATCACGTCATCCAATGTCTGCGACACGATGGAATCGTCATCCGGAATCACGATGACGTACGTCTGATCTTTCAGAAGAATCGCCGACGGACTTCGCGGAGCGATGTCGATGGCATAGATGTCCGAATCGTTTTTGTGTCCGATTTTTTCCGAGTTTCCTGCCATGAGATCGCCTTTCCACACGCCCGAATTGCCGCTGAAGTAGAACGCTCCGCCCGTCACCAAGACGAGAGCGGAAACGATCCCGAGCCGGCGAAGGTTGAGGGAGGTCATCATGGAAGTGCGGGGATCGGAATGTTCAGGAGACATGCGTTGCTGCAGTCATCGGTGTCCACGAGGTTGCCGTCATCGCACTCTTCGCCGCTGTTCAGAACGCCGTTGCCGCAGAACGTGGAGGGAACGGACGAAGAACTGACACTGGACGAGGAGGAGGCGACGGGGCAATCGATGGCGCAGTACTGCGTGTTCGCACACATGGTATTCACGCCGCATTGGTACTCCGAGAATTGTTCGCCCTCTTCGCAGGTTGCGTCTCCGCACGTTCCCGTGAGGGGCGGCGGAGCCGTGAAACTGGAGCTGACGGAACTGGAAAGACTGGAGGAAGATTCCGAGGAGCTGACGGTTGAACCGGATGCACTCGACGACGAGCCGCTGCCCGAGGAGGAGGAAGACGACGAACCGGAACTTGGACCGATCGGGATTGGAATGGGGATCGTCACGGTACAGAGGTTGCTGCAGGAATCGCCTTCGAGGCTGTTGCCGTCATCGCAGGCCTCCGTTCCTTCGACGGTACCGTTGCCACAGCCCGTGACGCCGGTGAGCGTGATACGGGCACCTTCGGGCTGGTTGACGATAATGAGGTAGAGCGATCCCAGAGGATCGATGCGCACACCGCCCGTGACGTTCTCCGTTCGACGGAACGTGATGCCATTGTCTTGGGCGAACGCGGCGAGTGCTCCGCCGTGCGTGATGTCGGATGCGAGGGCGCCCGACGAGGCGAAGAACTGCGCGGGGAAACGATCTTTGAACAGGAGCGCGTTGATGTTGCTGCGCTCGGAGGATGCGGAGGCGTCCGAGTAACGGTAGCCGTAGTAATCCACGTTGTGGTTCACGGTTCCCGGAATCGTCATGGCCAAATCGAGCGGAACGTTCGCGATGCCGATACGATTCGGAACATGCACCAGGTAAATTTTATCCGGCTGCAGAAGCTCGGACGTTTCACCGTTGTTGAAGGTGACGTCGAGGACATCGATACCGTTGCGGCTGCCGACGTTCGTGATGGCTCCCTGCAGCGAATTCGATGCGTTGCCGAACGGCAGCGGAATGCCGTCTTTCATCAGCGGCGTCATCATGTTCGATGACATCGAGATCGCGGCCGTGAAGACGACCGCGAGCACGGCGACGGTCGGCACGAGGTGCCGACGCGTCATCCATGATGTGGGCTGAAGAAAGGGCATGTATGTTCGTTAGAACGGCGACGGGCCGAGGCGGCAGACGTTGTCGCACGCGTCGTCGTTGACTTGGTTGCCGTCGTCGCACTGCTCGAAGCCTTGCTGGTTGCCGTCGCCGCAGATGGAATCGTCGACGTACGTCGTGGAACCGATCTGCGCATCCGGATATTCGATCCAACGGAAGATGGCGGTGGCGCCGGCATCTTTATCGAGCCACTCGATGTGAGAGAAGAGCGGACCGAACTTCGCCTGGTCGGCGTTGAACGAAACGAAAGCGACTTGGAGACGTGCGGTGCCGTAGGGACTGATCTTGGGATTCGCGACTTCGGCCTCAAGAACGAAGGTGACGTCCGCACCCGGATCGATGGCCGTATTCACGCTCGAGAAACGAGTGGGCAGCGAGCTGCAGACGACGCTCAGGTTGGCGCCGGATGCACTGGCGCGGTCGGCGCGACACGTGGCCTTCATGGTGGAATCGGCCTTGTTGTAGAGCTTGAAGTCGGACGTCGCCTCGGCGCGCTGATCGCCGGAACCGAGGAGAACGTTCGTGGCGTTGACGTTGAAGATGACGCCGGAGAGAACGAATTTGTTGTTACCGTTCTTCGCGTTGTTGGCGGAAGCCAAGCTGAATTTGAACTGGCCGATGGGACGAGAGGAGCCGGTGGGGATGCTCGTTCCGTCCGCATCGGGATTCGCGTTCGCGATGCTCGTAATTTGAGCAAGAACGACGCGGTGTTGCGTGCTGTTGATGCGCTTGTTGGCGGCGGGAGTCGTGACTCCCATGAGGACTTCGCCTTCCAGCGTGGAGTTGCCGTTGTTCTTGGCGAGGATGCGCTGAGATGTAACACCGCGTGCACGGACGGCGCCGCTGAGCGTGCTCGGCGTGGGATCGACGGTGAATGCGACACCGTGACCCGAGACGGCACCGTCGGAGTCGCTGCGCATTCTGGGGCGCACGGCGATGGCCGTCGTCTCGCCATTCGGAACGACGAGCTCTTGGTTCATCATGACGGCACAGAAAGAGTTGGGCTTCACGGGCGTGGTGCCGCAACCGCCCACGGTGGCGACGGAGAACGGCGACGTCTCACCGACCTTGAAAAGCTCGAGGCGATCGACGTTGCTCGCGGCATTGGCGGCATTGGCACCGGAGGCGGTGAGCACGAGATCGGTCACGTCGACATCCTCGACTTCGGCATGAAGATCGATGCGAAGGACGGACTGACCGACGGCACCTCCGAGGAGCTGCCTGGAGCGGACCGGCGTGGCGGACTTGGTGACGAAGAGGTTTCCGCGCGGGAGCGGCTGCTGACAAACGTTATTACAGTTGTCGTCGTCGTTCAGGTTGCCGTCGTCGCACTGCTCGCCATTTTCTGACTGCGTCACGGCATCGCCACAGTAGGCGACGTTGCGAGCGCTGAAGGACGTGGACGGGTCGTTCGCGACCACGACGTAACGCGAGTTCTTGTCGAGCTTCACCTGGTCCATCGTCTTGAAGACGACGCCCTTCTGAGCTTCGAACGTACCGATGTACGAGTCGAACGCGCGCTGCTCGGGAGTGACGAAGAATTCGCCGGGGAAGAGCTGAGCGAACGTTTTGGGCGTGCCTGCGGCGGCCGCATCGCGAGCGGCCTTTTCGATCGTGGCGGCGCGGGACGTGTACTTGTATCCGAAGATGCGCTTGCCCTGGGACAAGACGGCCTTCATGGGAGCGCCCTGCGTGACGGAGACGCTGTCGGGAATAAGGACGAAGAAAATGGCGTCCGATTGCGTGGTGCCCTGGAGCTCTTCGGTCACTTCGTTGTTGTCGAACGACACTTGCTTGAGCGGAATGCCGTTGCGGTTACCGACTCCGGTGATGGAGCCCTGAACGCCGGCACTTTCCTCGCCGAACGGAAGAGGAATGCCGTCTTCGCTGAGCCTCGGCAAGGTGATCTTGGGGCTGAAGAAATAGACGAGCGCTCCTGCGATGATGAGCACCGCGAAAGAGACGCGCGTCACAAGTTTCTTGCGAGAAGGCGACATGGCCATGGAGAAGGAGAGAAGGAAGTGTGTTGAGGAGAAGTTCGTCCTTCTCCGTTGAATTACATCGGGAGCACCAATGCGCGACTGCGGTACGACATGTAGCCGTACGTACACACGCCGGCCAACATCATGGCGACGATGGCGAGCACGCTCTCGGGACCTGTGGAGGCCACGCGGGGAGCGCCGCTGTGAAGAACGTTTCCATTGGAATCCACGACCGTGCCGTCACCGCCGATGATGATGGTGGGGGCGGCTCCGTGACTTTCTTCGATGCGATCCTGACGTCTCTCGTACTGCGCCTCCTGATCGAAGAGACCCTTGGGCTCGGGAGCATTGTCGGGAACGTAGGTGTCGACAGGCTCTGCGTAATCCGGCTGCAGTGCTTGCTGCTCGGCGGCGCGGCGCTCGGCAGCTTCACGCTGCTGCTGTTCGATGACGTCCTCGCCTTCGCGCTGCGTCGGCGGAGCGTACGTCGCCGTGTTCGTATCACCGAAGACTTGCTCCGGAGAAAGGTAGGCGAATGCGCTGACGGGCGCGAGTGCGATCGCACATGATGCGACGGCGAGAGCTGCGCGAGAGAGCTTTTTCATAGGAGTATTGGGTATGTATTTTCAGAAGTATTATACCTGATTTTATGATTTTTCTCAAGTGACCTACTGCGCCACCGGCAGGCCCGGAATGGGGAATTCGGGTGCGTCATTGCCCTGGGCGTTGTCGACGTGACCCTGCAATTTGTTCCACTTGTAGTCCCAGTCGGGGAGATCGAACGTCTGCGGATTCGCTGGATCGGTCTCGCCGTCATCCACGGAACAACTCTGGTTCATGTCTTCGCCGTAGACCGGCGAACTCGGACGCATGTTGCAGTTGAGTCCGCCGCCCGGAACGTTTTCGCAGACATTCTGCTTGGGCTCGGGGCAGCCGCTCTCCATGCCGTCACCGTCGCACAGACCGTCGCGGTCGGTGTCGGCAAGCAGCGGGCTCGTGTCGCCCTTCTGCACTTGGCCGTCGGCGTTCTTGTCTTCGCAGCGATCCCACAGACCGTCGCGGTCGGTGTCGGCTTGATGCGGATCGGTGCGACTGACGAAGACTTCGGTTCCGTCGGGAATGCCGTCGCCGTCGCTGTCGGGGTTGTGCGCATCGGTATCGTAATCGCGCTCCAATGCGCTGTTGAGATCATCGCCGTCTTCATCGATACCCATCGGCAAATTCGTCGAGGTCATGACGTAACACGTCTGACCGGCGTACAGAATTTCGGCGATGGACGCAGGTGCGGCCGGCTTGAGCTGCGTCGTGGATTTGAGGATGCCTTCGAGGTCGTTGTCGGCGGGACGCGTGGTGACGGTCTGCGCTTTACGCTCGCCCATGGAATAGAAATAACGACCGTCGTACATGTCTTTGCCCTTGAGTCCTTTCTCTTTGTTTCTGCCTTCGTTGCCGCTGTAGCAGTAACCCCAGTAGCGGTCGTTCTGCCAGTGATCGGCACCGCCCACCATGAGACTCGTGGCGATGCGGGGAACGCTCTGCGGGACGGTGAAGATGACGTTGGTGTCGGCGGGAGCGGAGAATCCGTCGATCATGCGATCCGCCTCGAAACGCATCGTCGGCGTGACGCCTTGCTGTTGCTGGGAGACCAAGCGACCCGTGAGCGTGCTCGAATCCGTCTGACGGAGGAACGCGGCACCGAAGATCATCACCACCAAACCGAGAATGGTCAGCGTGGCGAATTTCAGCGCCTGCACGATGTAGGGATTTTGACGCATCGGAACATTATAGCAGAAAACGGTCGTTTTCGGAAGCAGTGTAAACGGCCCAGATACAGGAAATAAGAGCTTGCGGGGCGGTTGGCGGGTAGCGGGTAGACTTCGCAAAGAAGAAAACGGGCTAACCGCTACCCGCTACCCGCTTTTTGATCCCGCTTTGAGCTTCCACCCCGCATGGCTGTAAGCTCTCTCCGATGGCCAAAGATTTTTACGCGATCCTCGGTGTTTCCAAAACCGCCTCCGAAACGGAGATCAAGCAGGCGTACCGCAAGCTCAGCAGAGAGTTGCACCCGGACAAACACAAGGGCGACAAAACGAAAGAGGCCAAGTTCAAAGAAGTGAACGAGGCGTACGAAGTGCTGAGCGACCCCAAGAAGAAAGAAAATTACGACCGTTTCGGTTCGGCCGACTTCGGCGGCATGGGCGGAGGGCAGGGCGGCTTCGGCGGATTCCAGGGAGGCTTCCAAGGATTCGATCCGTCGCAATTTTCGGACATGGGATTCGGCGACATGTTCGAGAGTTTCTTCGGCGGACAAACGCGCCGCCGCGACGACGGACGAGGACGCACCGTGCAGGTGGACATCGATGTGCCGTTTTCGGCGACCGTCACGGGCGACGTGCATCACCTCACGTTCAAAACGCAGGTGACGTGCTCGGAGTGCGCCGGCAACGGAGGCGCTCCCGGAGCCAAAATCGTGACGTGCTCGGAATGCGGCGGAACGGGAGCGGTGACGAGGAGCACGCGTTCGATTTTCGGCGCGATTCAGCAGAGCGTCGTGTGTCCCACGTGTCACGGTTCGGGAAAAATTCCGGAAAAACCGTGCAAGAAATGCAAGGGCGAAGGACGCGTGTCGGAGCAGAAGAGTTTGGACATCCGCATCCCCGCCGGCATCGATGACGGACAGTCGCTCAGGCTCAAAGGTGAAGGTGAAGCGGGCAGGCAAGGCGCGGCGGCGGGCGACCTCCTCGTACGCGTGACGGTAAAACCCGATGCGAGATTCCTGCGCGAAGGCGACGACATCCGTTCGTCGGTGAGCATCTCCGTCATCGACGCGGTGCTGGGTACCGAGAAAGACATCGAGACCGTGCACGGGAAGAAAAAGATTTCGATTCCCGCCGGCACGCAACCGGGACAGGTGCTCCGACTCAAGGGTGAAGGCATGCCGGTCGTGAACACGTCCAGGCGCGGCGACCACTACGCCACGATCGACATCGCGGTGCCCACCAAGCTCAGCCGCGAGGAAAAGAAGCTCTATGAGGAGCTGAAAAAGTCGCAGAATTAAGCCAAAAATCAATATATGTCTCCCGATCGGCTTGATCCGGGAGGCCTGAAGCGTAGCCTCTCCTCATGGAAGGTGAACTTCCGCTCTGTGATTGGATCAATCTGGCCGAGTCGCTCTCGTCACAAGAGCGTGCCGCCGAGATTTTGCAGTGCGTGCCCGATGATCGCAATGAACTTGCGACCCATGCATACGTCATCGCGTCGTTCGTCGCCGAAGCGGTGCACGACGGCATCGACGAACTGATGACGGGCATCGACGGCGCCGAAGCCGAAACGCACGTGCCGCGCATGCAGATCAAAACGAGATTCGTCACGAGAAACGACGCGCGAGTCATGGAATTGCTCCGCGGTCATCTGGGCGATCAATTTCAGTACTTCGCCATCACCGATCGTCAAGACGGTGTGGGGCATGCCCGCATGACGTACGCAAAAATCTACGACGAACTCGTCCTGGAGGGCTTGGTGCCCGACGTATCGGAGGAAAAGGATCCCATGCTCTGCGACCATCTTGCCGACGCATCGGTGCTCGCCAAAGAAGCTCGCGCACTTGCCGAACTTCAGTGTTTTCGATCATCGCCCTCGTTCCTCCGTCTCACGGAACGCACCTTCTCGGTGCAAGACATCGCCGAACACGCCGAACGGATGCTCATATCGCTTGCACCGAAAGTCGAAGGGGATACGCTGTGAGCATGGGAAGGTCGGCTCCCCTCTCCGTCAAAGAAATCGCGGATCTCACCGAGACGCTCTCCACGCCGAGCGCGGTAGAGTATTTTTGCGGCCTGCCGCCGCATGAACGCACCGACCTCTCAGAGGTGACATATCACTTTGCGGGTTTTGCGGTGGGTGCGGTGCGGAGCCGGGTCGAGTGGCTGATGAACAACGTGGCGCCCGAGATGAACGTTCCTCGGGCACCGGGATGCACGAGCCGGGATGTCGTAGCCACCATGCGATTGCTGCCGAATGTGGGCGATCAGTTTTCATTCTTCGCCGCCGAAGCTCTGGTGCCGGAACGGGACGCATACCACGATGAAATGCAGGCGCGCTACCGAAACCTTTTGCAACGAGGCCGAGTGCGACAACCTCATGCACACGTGGATGGGCGCATGCTGGAAAAACTGGCTACCGCCCACGTTCTTTCCGCGGAAGTTCGCCAAAAACTCGCCATCCCGGGCTTGCTCCGGTTCGACGAAATCCGTGACCTGGAACGCTCTCCCGACGATGCGAGGGAACTTGCGAATTTCTTATCGCAACACGACGAAAAATTCGGCACACGGACAAGGCACCGACACAGGAGCGCAGCGTGAAGATTATACGTCCAGGTTCTCCAGTCCGTCGTCACCGGCCATGACGGGTGAGAGTTCTTCACTGACTGCCTCTGCCTTCTCTCCACTCTTGAGGCGAATGACCACCTGACGGTAGTCCCCTTCTCCGATGCTTTCGGTGGCGAGGTCGGCGAACGCGGGCGTTCCCGAAATGTGCACGTGCACGACGCGGCGGAAGTACGGACTCATGGGCGGCAACGTGACACGGGAACCCGTACGACGCACGAAATCGGCCTTGGCTTCGGCGATGCGGCGCACTTTGTCCTCCTGCATCAAACGGTAACCGTCGACGTCCACGACGATGAACGGAGCGCGTTCCAGCTTCTTGGCCGTGCGGATCATGGATTTGACGAGGTGCTGCACCGCGTTGAGCGTCTCTCCGTGCCAACCGATGAGGCGGCTGGCCTCGTTGCACACCACCTCCACGCGCGTCATATCGCCGTCCTCCTTCACTTTGATTTCAGTGAAAGGAATGCCGAGGAGATTCAGGATGCTGCCGGTGGTCTCGATGATGAGCTCTTTCATGCCGAGGAAGAATAGCGAGGAAGTGGAAAGTGCGAAAGTGGCAGACGCTTGGAAGTGGAAAGTGCGTAAGTGCCAGAAGTGCGAAAGTATATTTTCCTGCAAGCATCGAAAGATACACTCTTTAGCTTCCGTACTTTCGAACTTCCGCACTTTTTTACTTTGGTACTTCCGTACTTTTATTTGCCGTGCACGAAATTCATCACGAGCTTCATGATGAGCTCTTTGTCTTTGGGCTCGCTCTCGGCGATGAGGAGCACGAGCGCCACCAAAGAACTGTCGTTGAATTTTCTCTCTCCGTCCCATGCGCTCACGGAGTTTGTGCGCGTGAGGTAGACGATGAACAGGAACACCGCGATGCGTTTGTTGCCGTCCTCGAAGGGATGATTTTTCGTGATGTCGTAGAGCAAATGTGCGGCGCGCTCCTCTACCGTTTTTCCGCTTGCCAGAGCCGTTTCCAGCGTCGTCTTGAATTCGTCTCCCCTCTCGACGCCGAACGTTTCGTCGCTCGGACGCTGACGCATGACGTGCTTCTTGAGCGCACGCACGACGGTCTGCGCCTCCTCGTGCGTGAGCACGTATTTCGACGAACGTCCGTTGGCCGGAAGTTCGAGCGTGGCCTTCTCGAATTGGTCGAGCATCACCCATGTTCCGGCATACTCGGTGATGATCTTGAGGAGCCCCGCCGACTCGTCGCCGGTGAGTTGTTTTTTATCCATCGCGCGGCGGATGAGCGAGACCGCTGACTTGAGCTCGGCGATCTTGGCGCCCTCAAGACGATGCGCGTTGAGCGTGTAGCCTTTCGTGAGATGCTGCTTGAGCAGTTGCGTCGCCCAAATGCGGAACTGCGTGGCGCGCTTGGAGTTCACGCGGTACCCGATGCTGAGCACCATATCGAGGTTGAAAATGTCGACGCTGCGCTTCACTTCCCTCTTCCCTTCTTTGCGAACCGTTTCCATTTTGGAAAGAGTTGCTTTTGGCTCCAGTTCGCCATCTTTGTAGATATTCTTGATGTGCTTGGAGACGGCCGGAACGTTCACGGAAAAGAGCGCGGCGATGTCCGATTGCGGCAGCCACACGGTGTCCCCTTCCAGCTTGATATCGAGCTTCACGGCACCGTCTTTCGCTTGGTAAATGACGAGGTCGCCGGCGGGTGCTGATGCTGTCTTCATGGATGAATCTTAATAGAGAGTTGACCGAACGGCGAGTAGCGATTGGCGAGTGGCGAGTAGAAATTGTAACCTACCCGCTAACCGCTATGCGCTACCCGCCTCTGCACACCAAAAAGAGGGGAGCCTTACGGCAACCCCTCTTCGATTTCAGAACGGAAAAGTCGATTAACGAACGGCGTCCTTGAGCGTCTTGCCGGCCTTGAAGGACGGGACCTTCATCGCGGGGATGGAGATCTTCTGCGTCGGGTTGCGGGGGTTGACACCCATGCGAGCCTGGCGCTTGGAAACGCGGAACGTGCCGAAGCCCGTTACCGTAACATTGTGACCCTTCTTGAGCTCCTTGGTGATGGTACCAATGAGAGCCTCGAGGGCGTCGGAGGCAGCACGCTTCGTGATGCCGGCAGCGTCCGCAATTGCGGCGATAAGATCCTGCTTGGACATGGAACTGAGGGGGTAAGAAATAATACGAAAAGAATTGTACTGCCGCAGAGCGCTGCTGCAAGCCAAAAATCAGTTGCAATGGCCTTGCAATCGTGAATCAAAAATGATTGTGGCTTGTAGAAGCCAAAATTCAAGAATACATCGTGAGTACAAGCGGAAAAGTCGATGCATTGTGGGATACTAAAAATTAGGCGAGTCAATGCAAGCGACGCACATACGAGCGAGTAGCGAGTAGCGGTTGGCGGATAGAAAATTTCTCCTCGCCCCTACCCGCTACCCGCTCACCGCTAGGCGCCACATCGATCAAAGAAAAACATCCACCCGCTCTCCGTACTTTGACAAACCGCCCCCCATCCCCGATGCTCTCCGCACGCATGCCGACCCATTTAGTCATCGTCGAAAGCCCAACCAAGGCCAAAACCATCAAACGGTTTTTGGGGAAGGACTACATCGTGGAGTCCAGCATGGGTCATATCCGTGACCTCCCCACGAGCACGCTCGGTATCGATACCGAACACGAATTCGAACCCGAGTACGTGGTGCCGAAAGAGAAGGCGACCACGGTGAAAAATCTGAAAGCGGCACTCAAGAAAGCGGACTCTCTCTGGATCGCTACCGATGAAGATCGGGAAGGAGAGGCGATCGGATGGCATCTTTTGGCTGCGCTCAAAGTGAAGAACCCGGAGAACATCAACCGCATCGTCTTCCACGAAATCACCGAATCCGCCATCAAGGAAGCCATCGCTCACCCGCGCACGCTCGACATGAAACTCGTGCACGCGCAGCAGGCCCGTCGTGTTTTGGACCGTCTCGTGGGTTACACGCTTTCTCCGTTCCTCTGGAAGAAGGTGTACCGCGGACTTTCCGCAGGTCGTGTGCAATCCGTGGCCGTTCGTTTGATTGTGGACCGTGAGCGTGAAATCCGCGCGTTCAAAGCCGAGGAATACTGGACCATTCAGGCCAACCTCAAAAAAGGGAGTGGTGAAACGTTCAGTGCCGACTTAAAAGAAAAAGATGGAAAAGCGTTCGTCCCCGTGTCGCAAGAAGAGTCCGACAAAGTGGTGAAGGATGTCGACGGCAAACCGTTCGCCGTGCAATCGGTGGACGTGAAGGAGCTCAAGAAGACGCCTCCCCCGCCGTTCACGACCTCCACGCTCCAACAGGAAGCCGCACGCAAACTTGGTTTCTCGGTACGACAGACGATGGTGGTGGCGCAGCAGCTGTACGAAGGTGTGAACCTCGGAAAAGGGGAGGGGACGCACGGTCTCATCACGTACATGCGTACCGACTCGGTGAACTTGAGCGAGAAAGCTCTCGCGGACACCAAAGCATCGATCCAAAATTTGTACGGCCGCGAGTATGTACTCAGCGAACCCCGCACGTACAAGACGAAGGCCAAAGGTGCACAAGAAGCGCACGAAGCAATTCGCCCCACCGAAGTGAGCCGCACGCCGACGTCCGTCGCGGGTGCGCTCGATGAGCAGCAGCTCAAGCTCTACACGCTCATCTGGAACCGCACGATGGCGACACAGATGGCCGCCGCCGAACTCAAGCGCGTCGGTGCCAACATCGCTGTGAGCGGCGGAGGCACGGACTACATCTTCCGCGCCACGGGACAGACCGTGCTGTTCGACGGATTCCTCCGCGTGTACTTCGAAGACAAGGACGAAGATCAGATCGAAAAAGAAAAGGCCGCCGGTGAAGCCGATGGTGAGAAGTTCCTGCCCGAGCTCGCCAAGGACGAGAAGCTCGACCTGGAGGAACTCGCACCCGAGCAGCACTTCACGAAGCCGCCCGCCCGCTACACGGAAGCGAGCTTGGTGAAGAAATTGGAAGAGGAGGGGATCGGACGACCGAGCACCTACGCTCCCACCATCCACACCGTGCAGCAGCGCGGCTACATCCGCAAAGAAGGTAAGCAGCTGCAGCCCGAAGATATCGCGTTCACCGTCACCGACCTCCTCGCCGAGCACTTCACCGACATCGTGGACCTGAAGTTCACGGCGCGCATGGAAGAGCAGCTCGACGAAATCGCCGAAGGCAAAGAGGACTGGGTGCCGTTCATGAAGAGTTTCTACGGACCGTTCAAGAAACTCGTCGATTCCAAGACGAAAGAGATCAAGAAGGAAGACGTGCTCAAGGATCGTGAACTCGGCAAAGACGAAGAGACGGGACTCCCCATCGTCGTCCGCACGGGCCGCTTCGGCGCCTACGTGCAGCTGGGGCTCTGGGACAAAGAGAAAGGAAAGAAGGAGAAGCCCAAGGCCGCATCGCTCTTCAAGGGCATGTCACCCGATACCGTGACGCTCGATGAAGCAAAGGCCCTCCTGTCGTTCCCCCGTCAGCTCGGGAAGGATGACGCGGGTAATGTCATTGAACTTCACCTTGGCCGCTTCGGGCCGTACCTGAAGGCCGGTGAAACGTCGGCATCGATCCCGAAAGACCAGCACCCGTTCAATGTGGACAACGAACTCGCCAAGAAGTACCTCACCGAGAAGATTCAGAAAGCCAACACGCCGGCCAAAGTCCTCGGCATCGACCCCGAGACGAAGGCTGAGATCAAAATGAAGGACGGCCGCTTCGGACCGTACGTCACGGACGGCACCACGAACGCATCCGTCGGAAAGAAGTTCGACCCCGCAACGCTCACGCTGGAAGACGCCGCAGCACTGCTCAAGCGCAAGCGCGAAGCCGGCCCCAGCAAGTGGAAGGGCCGCGGCGGATGGAAGAAGAAGGCCGAGTAATGGCGATATAAATGGCAGGCGCGGTAGGGATCGAACCTACGACCCCAGGTTTTGGAGACCTGTGCTCTACCAACTGAGCTACGCGCCTACGCAACGGTGAAAGGAACAATCGCCGGGAGAGCATACGGGCGTTGGGGAGGCTGCGGCAAGCCGAGAGTTTGCTTTTGTGCTGAGCAGAGCCATGCATGCAACGAGTGCCTCCGTTCCTTTGACTTCCCCAAAAAGAAGGAAATACTGAGCTGTATGTCGGAGCTCCCTCAGGAAAATCATTTACCAAGTGTGGACTCACAACAAAGGGCGGATATTTTGCGGCGTCTTGGCGTCTTGAAAGGAACACCGGAATCCGCAGCGCAGGACCAAGGAATCGTGAACAGGCTCGTCAGCGTGTACTCCGAGGCGGAGGTGCAACATGCCATCGAAGGCATGGAGGAGGAGCGCAGGAATCTTGTACTCTCGTTGCTCGGGAATATCCCGCTTTAGCGAGCGTGAGCGAGCCACTTGTATCCCCACGCAGCGAGAACTCCGCCAACGATGGGACCAAGGACGTATGCGAGCGAGAGTGAGCCGATGCCGAGAGCGACGGCGGGGTTTAAGACACCGTTGCTCAGCGTGGATGCGGCGTATGCACCGAGCGCAAGGGCCGTACCGATGGTGAGACCGGATGCGGGAGCGGGAGCTTTGCCGTGGACCACGGAGGAGACTCCGAGGACCAGAACTGCGGCACCCAACGCTTCGGCGATGCCGATCCACAGCGTGTTACCTGCATTGAGGAGGAGCGGCGCGCCGAGCATGGCGTTACCGAGCTTGAGAGCGAGGAATGCTCCGATGAACTGTGCGATGACGTAACCGCAGGCGTCCTTCACCGAGACTTTGCCGATGCTGGCAAGGCCGATGGTGACGGCAGGATTCACGTGGGCTCCGCTGATACCGCCGAGCATGTACACCACAAGGCCGAGCGTGAGACCGGCGATGAACGGTACGGGTGTCGGGAAGTTGCCCTGAATGGCGAGGTGCACGAGGAGTGCCAAGAGGAACGTGCCGAGGAGTTCGGCGACATATGCGCGGTAGTTCATGGAGTGAAGAGGGAAGATGACCCGATGCTACGAAGTCTCGGGCCCAAGAACAAGGCGCATCGCCGCTTCCCTGAGCCACTGTCAATGTGTATGGTTCGTTCGTGGCTTTCACGACCTTCATCAGAAACGGTGAGATTTTGCCCCTGGAGCAAGCGACGGTATCGCTCTCGAGCATCGAATATGCGTACGGTTTCGGCGTCTACGAATCCATTCGCGTCGTGCGCGGCAAAGCGCTCTTCTTGAGCGAACACATCGAACGTCTCATGCATTCGGCGACGGTGATCGGGCTTGATCATGCATTCACTCCGGCGATGATTGCCGAATGGACGCAAAAACTCATCGACGAATGTCCGTGTGATGCGATGAATCTGAAGATGCTGCTCATCGGTGCGCGCGAACCGAAGCATGCGACCCTCTCCATCCTTCCGCTCATGCCGCTGTTCCCCGACAAGAAGTTGTACGTCAAAGGCGCCATGGCGATTTCGGCCGAGTACGAGCGCCAATTCCCGGACGCGAAGACGCTCAACATGCTGGGGAGTTACTTGGCGTACAGAAGGGCTAAAGCGGCAGGAGGCTACGACGCCGTTCTCATCAATAAAGCCGGTTACATCACCGAAGGAACGCGCACCAATTTCTTCGTGATCAAAGGCAAGACGATCACGGGCGCGCCGCGAAAAGAAATCTTGGAAGGTGTCACGATGAAGCACGTGCTCGATGTCGCACGAGCAAACGGATTCGAGGTGCGTGAAGGCGATATCGCACTCGGCGATCTCAAAAACTACGACGGCGCATTTCTCACGAGCACGTCATCGAAAATCATGCCGCTCTCGACAATCGATGATACGGAAATCGGTGTGCCCGAAACGCTCAAGGAACTCATGCGACACTTCAACGATTTTTTAGCGACACACGGCTGCTGATTATTGCACCGGGGCGGGATTCGCCTTGAGAGCGCGGGCCTCATCGGCCATGTTCTTGGCAATGGTCTGCATTTGCCCCGCGATCGTGGCAAGGCCCGGAGCGAATCCCTTTGCCTTCTCGGCCGAAGCGTAGGCTTCTTTTGAAGCGGCAATGACCTCATCCAACTTACCGGCAACGCCTGCTTTGTAACCGGTCATGAGGAACTGGAATCCTTCGGAAACTTTCACCGCCCCCTTGACGATGGGCTCATCGGGCTTGGCTGCGAGCGCGCCGCGCGCAGTGATGATGGCACGGTTGGATGCCCATTCCGCCTGCTCCACGCTCTTGGCGTCGAGCATCTGGAGCACGTTGCCGATGTCCGTTTCCACTTGGGACAAGAGTGCCTGCGTGCGGCGGCCTGCCTTATACATATCCAAGCGGTAGTACAGCACCGCCATGTCCCCGCGCGTCAGCTCGCGTGCAGGACTCAGCAAACCTTCTTTGGTGACTGCGGTGACGGACGATGAGAGCGCGTACCGCATGATGGAGTAGTACCAATCGGACGTGAGCTTCACATCGGAGGAGAGGGGTTTGGTGAAATCGGAAAACGCCGAAGCGTAATCGATTTTTTTGCTCTTAAAGAGCATCTTGAGGAAGCCCGCCTTCGTGACTGCTCCGTTGGGATTGAACGTCGCGGCGCTGTCCACGATGCCCAATTTTCGCGCGGCCTCCACGTAGGAAACGTACCACTCGCCTGACGGAACGTCGGAGAACGTCGATGAGGTGATCTTGGCGAGCTCATCGGCGCTCATGAGCGTGGAAACGAGAATTTTGGCGACCTGAGCACGCGTCAGCTTCCCGTTCGGGTTGAAGGTTTCGGACGATTGGACGATGCCCTTCGACCTCAAGTACTCGGCGGCGGGCGCAACCGGGCTGTCGGCCGGAATATCTTTGAATGTCTGAGCTTGGGCAACGAGGGGCACGGCGCAGAGGACGGCAGTGCAGAGAGCAGCGAGACGTAGGTTGAGCGAAGTTCTCATCGTTGAGCTGGGGAAAGCGAAAAGAGCGTATCAGCACTGCCATTCCAGCGGCAAGAAGATCATCCTGATGCGATACGATGTATATTGCAGAATACATGCTGCGGCTTTTTGGCTTGCAGCAGGGCTCATTGAATTCTGTACGAAATGCGCTTTGATGAGCACTCGACACTCCAGCCCTGTGAAACGGCAAAAGATCAAAGACATCCGATACGGAAAATATTCCGCGACTGACAATAAAAAAATGGCTCCGGCACTGCATCGATGACATTTCGCATGCACTCGGCACAGAGACACATTCTTGACCGAACGATACACGTGGTGCCATGTAATAAAAAATCAGCAACATTCGATGCACTGCGACACGACTTTGCTGGCCTGCAGAACAGATACGGCTGTGATACGGAAAAAGATCCGTCACATACGAGCCGATGCGTCGTAGCCAAGTGACATGGAAGCCGATCCTGACGCGTCGGGAGCAGCATTCCCGTCATTCACCACGACTGAAATCCCAACGACATTCGAGGCTTGTGGCAGGAAAAGAGCAGATTATTGACATTGTTTATGATTCATTGAAAGATCATATACTAGCGACACTCCGGAATATACACGTCAACGTGTTCATTTTTTGTTTATCGTAAGCCATAATATCAGATTCACATCGACCATGTTCCGGGAGGTCGGCGGTTCCATTGTGGTGGGAAGGGCATGGAAATGGCACAAGATCAGGTACAGGGACTGCACGTGCTAACCACAGTCGAACAATTCATAAAGCTCAAAAGAAAGACAAAAGATCAGCTTCATATCTTTCGATATGTTGCGCAAATATTTTAAGCATGCTATAATACTGCATAGTTAATACAAATATACAAAATAAAATTCATGCCCCTCGGAACGATCCGACTACAGGATGTCAGGCGTCTGCTGCGAACCGCGGCGGACCTGGAACTGTGCGGCGCCGACGTGCAGAAGCTGAAATGGTTTCAGTACGCACTGGAGCACGAGGGCAACATCAGTCTGACGTGCCGACACTTCGGCATCTCTCGTTCCACGTTCTTGCGTTGGGCGAATCGTTTCGATGCGACGGACATTCGTTCGCTCGAAGAAGAATCCAGAAAGCCGCATACCGTCCGTACTCCTGAAACCGACGCCGCGACTGTGGCGCTCATCCGTACGATTCGCGAAGCTCATCCGCGCCTTGGCAAGGAGCCGGTGGCCGCGATGCTCAAGGAGCAATACGGCGTCACGGTTTCCACGGCAACCGTAGGACGCGTCATTACCAGACACAAACTGTTCTTTGCCGATACCGAGGCACACCGCAGCAAACGCAACGTCGATGCGGAGACGGAGACCGAGCACGATGTGCCGGTCGTCACGACAAAGACAACTGCCGAATCCGACGAGTGGAATGACCCGCTTCTTTTTCCGTCCCCCGGAGTCACATCGTAATCATGCGTACCGTGCTCACCAGCATCGGCATGATGAAGCGCCTCAAGGCCGCAGTGGCACTGACGGTGCTCCCGGCACTCGTGGCGGCCGCGATCCATATGGGTGTACCCACGGTCTACGCCGTACAAACGGCACCCACGACGCACGTCTACAACGGACGTCTCATGAGCGGCGGCGCAGCCGTGACGACGGCACACTCGATCCGATTCAGCTATTGGAGAAGCGCCGACTACGTCAGTACGGACACAACTTCCACGGGCGCCATCAATACCGGAGCCGCCAACTACGTCGGATGGCAGGAGGTGCACACCGTCACGCCGAATTCCGGGGGCTACTTCACCGTCGTACTCGGAAGCGTGACACCCATTCCTTCCTACCAAGGCATGTCCATCGCCACGATGCTCGGCCTGAATTTGCAGGTGGAAGTGAAGGCCTCGGCCGCAGCGAACACCTCGTACGAATTGTTGGATACGGACACGACGGACCCGACCGTGGATCGTTCCGGCGTTCTCTCCGTACCGTTCGCAGCCAATGCGGACAGCATCGATCAACGTGAGATCGGCACATCCAGCGGATCCATCGTGATTCTGGGCAGCGGCGGGGTCCTGCCGGTGAGCGCCATCCCGAACGGCACGAATGCCGGCTCGTTCGCGATCGATGACAACGATACCGAGACGGAGAACGTCTCGCTCGAATTTGGAAGCGCGCTCGCCAAGAAGCTGACGTACGACAAAGTGAATGGTCTCTTCCGCTTCAACGACGACCTGGAAGTGCAGGGTAACCTGACCGTTACGGGTCTCATCAACGGGGTGAACATCACGTCGCTCCAGAGCTCCACGGGTGCGCTGAAAGCATTCTCCGGCGGCGCCCTGAACTTGAATGTCTCCGGCGGTTCGTACCGGTTGCGAGGCATCGTGACGAATTACGGCGGCGGCACCATCAGTCTCACTGCAAGCTCCACTCAATACATCTACTTCGGTTCCGGAGGCCTGACCAAGTCGCTCAGCGGATTCCCCACGGACGAAAGCTTCGTACCCGTCGCGGAAGCCACCACATCGGCAGGCAGCATCACGTCCCTCCAGGATCGCCGTGCACTGCAAAGCGACGACCGCGAACGTGACGTCGTCCTGATGATGAATCCGTCGTTCGAGAAGGCGAGTTACCAAGGTGACGGCGGGGACAACATCGGCCAGCTCTCCGTATCGCACGACAATATTACGATGAAGAACTTCTACGTGTGGACCTCCACGCGCACGACGCTCCAGGACTACGACATTCTGCTGCGCCTCACCGTGCCGGATAACTTCGTGCGCTGGAAGACAAGCGCAACGACGAACCCCGTCTCACTCACGTACCGCAGCACCTCTGCAAATGCCGCAAACAACAAGGCTGACATTCAGATCTACGACACGGCAGGCGTACCGGTAACCTTGTCTGGCTCCACCGCGAACCTCGTGAATACGTCGTGGACAACGACGGGCATGGAATTGAGCGGCACTCCGACATGGACGCCTGGAGCTGACATGCTCGTCCGCATCAAGGTCTACGCCAAGGACGCCTCCCAAATGCACATCGGCGGGCTGAAGCTGGAATATGTAACCCTGGACTAACAGAGGGGAATGTCTGCCGCTCCGTGCGTCTGGGATCACAGTTTTTTTTCAACATATTCTCAAATATTGTCCATTCATCATACATGCACCGGAGATGAGAATCTGGTATAGTGATATGATTTATTTCATACCAATACCCATATGCACACCACCGCAGTCCCGCGGTTCGTGCGTAGACTCGCAAGCGTTGCAGGCACTCTCGTGCTTGTGCACATCTTGTTCCTCGGCGCCATGCCGGAGACCGTCTATGCCGTCTCCTCGTGGAACCCGACGCTTCTCGTGAATACGGAATCCTTTCAGCAAATCGATGCCGGTGACGGGACCACCGATATCGAACTCCGCTTCGGAGGCTCAACGACCGTACTCAAGTTCTTGAATGCCGTGCAGAAATTCTTGTTCACGAAATCCGTGAACGTGCAAGGCGGCATCTCCGGCTCGTACTTGACCATCGATCAGCAGGCCAACATCTCAGGCTCTCTCGTGGTGAAAGGCGCGACACAGCTCCGTTCCACGCTCGGCGTGACGGGCAACGTCACGACCGACGCCGACCTGACGATCAATAACGACGCCGGCGGCACCGACGCCGTTCTGACGTTCGGCAACGCTTCCGGAAACCAGACGTTCAAATTCCTGAACACCCTCCAACTCTTCCAGTTCAGCCGAGGCATCAGCGTTCTCGGGACGATCTCCGGCTCCAAGCTTGCCATCGACGGCAATGCGACGATCTCCGGCTCTCTCCTTGTCAGGAACAACATCGCGGCAAAGGGAACAGTCTCCGGCTCCACGATCAACGGCTTCGGACTCGGTTCCTGTAACGGAGCAAACCAGAAGCTCGTCTTCAACAATGCAACGAACAAATTCGAATGTGCCACCGACCTGAACACGGGCACCGGTCCATGGTCCAACACGGGCTCCCTCCAAAACGCTTTCGACGCGCGCTTCGTGAATCAATCCGGCGACACCATGACCGGCGCACTGAAGGTACGCGCCAACCTGTCCGGCTCCACGCTCCGCGTCGATGGTGCCGCCGATATCCATGGAGCACTGTCCGCTTCCGGCGCCGTGCGCACGGACGGCAACCTCACGATCAACGATGATGCAGACTCCAACGATGCGCAGTTGATTTTCGGCAATACGTCGGGGAACCAAACGATGAAATTCCTCAACTCGCTCCAGCTGTTTGAATTCAGCAAGGGCATCCGCGTTCTTGGAACCATCTCGGGTTCCTCGCTCCGCGTCGATCGCAATGCGGTCGTGGGAGGCTCGCTCACCGCAACGGGCGCCATCCGCACGAAGGGCAACTTGTCCGGTGCGACGCTCACCGTGGACGGCAACATCACGCTGCACGGCGTGACGTACAGCACGCCTTCTTCCCAGGGAAGCTCCAACACCTTCCTGAAAAACGACGGTGCCGGAAACCTGACGTGGTCCAATGCCGCAGTCGGCAACGGCTCGGGTGGCATTCTCTCGCTGCACCCGGAATACCCGAACTCGGTGTACTTCAGCTCCGGAGCGACATCCGTGGGTCAGCTCACGATGTCCGGCGGAACCAGTGCCTTGGACAACAGTTACATTTGGACCTCCTCGCGCTCCACCCTCCAAGACTACTGGATCTCGGTTCGCGTCCGCGTTCCCGATAACTTCAGCACCTGGGATCCGATCAAGCCGATTGAGCTCCGCTACAAGACGGGCACGGCCGACACTGCCGACAACGCGGTGAAGATTCTCATCAAGGACACGACGGGCACGTACCGCGCACTGACGGGAGGAAGCGGACTGGCCAGCACGTCCTTCGCCACGGCGAACATCACGGGCCCCGAATCCGGAGGCACGTGGACCCCGAAGGGATACATCACCATCTACATGAAGCTCGCTGCCAAGAATACGGCGAGCGCCTATGCCGCGGTCGGCTATCTCAACCTGAACTACGAAACGACCACGCCGTAAGTCACACACATACACACGTCTTCAAACGACAGAAAGTCCCTCCGAGATGGAGGGATTTTTTGTGGAAATCAGAATGTATCGACCATCGTTAAACCTGTTCTGTAAGCCATAAATATGATATAATGGTGAGAAAATGTCATATAAAAAACAAACGATTGTCACGGCGTTATTGTTTGGAGTTCTGAGCGTGCTCGGGGCTCTCACGACCGATGCCGATGCGGCAGCCAGCACGACGTACACGCTCGACGGTGGCGGCATGCAATTCATGCGAAGTGACGGTACGAGCACGACGTACGATGTGCAGGGAAGGATGTTCTGGCATGCGGAAAATATGGAAAGCACCACATACGAACTCACGAGCGAGTCGCCGTCCGGAGAAGAGAATGGCGGCACAAGCGGTGGTACGAGCGGCGGAAGCACAGGCGGCTCTTCCGGCGGTACGTCCGGTGGCAGCGACACCGCGAACGCGCCGAGCGGCGGGGGAAGGCGGACGACACCGCCGACGATCCCCGGCGAATCCGCGCCTTTACCCGTCGTTCGCACACGCAGGCCGATCGGCAGGCCGGCCGCACCCGCCGATGAGACGACGAGCACGCGCGTGACGGACGACACGGGTACTGCAACGATGGATACGATCGACGAGACATCACCGACATCCGCTGATGCAAACGCAACCGACGCACAGACTGTCGACGGCAGACCCGTCATCCGTACGACAACGACGCGTGATGGGACCGCGAGTGACGGCGTCGTCGATGCCATACGTTCATCGGCCGTGACGAAAACCGCGATCACCGCGGCCCAAGCCGTGACCGTCGTGCGCCTTGGGTACATCTACCGGTTCGAGAGTTTGTATGAGGCGCTGCCCGCGTATCGCATGGGCAGTACCGCCGCCATCCGCACCCTGAGCCTTGCGGTGCGCCCGGGATCCATCGCGATCGACTCGCTGCTGTGGCCCTTCGCATGGCTGGGCAAACTGAAGCGCAGGAAGCGCCGCAGCGACGACGAAAGCGATCATGCGTTCTGATCAGCGCGATTTTTTCTTGGGCACCGTCAACAGGAATACGGAGCCTTTGCCTTCCGTTGAGGTGAACGAAAGCGAGCCGTTCATGGTTTCCGCAAACGACTTGGCGAAAGCCAAACCGAGTCCGTTGCCCGTCGCCATGGCCTGTGCGCGTGCGCCGCGGAAAAACTTTTCAAAAACGCGCGGCTTTTCCTTGGCGGAGATGCCGATGCCGGAATCTCTCACCGCGATGCCGACGCCACGATCCCTCTCGGAAATTTCCACCGAGATACGTCCGTGTTCGGGGGTGTATTTCACCGCATTCACCAAGAGCTCGTCCAAGGCTCCGTGCAGGAGGAGCGCGTCGACATACACGGATACCCGGCCTTTGCCCTTCACCTGTACGGAGATGTGTTTGGCTGCGGCGAGTGGGCGCACCGTGTCGATGACGCCCCGGATGGCTTTGTCGATGTGAATGGATGCCGCGGTGAGCGGATACCGCGCCTCGTCCAGCCGAGAGTACGCGAGCAACCGATCGACCTGTACGAGCGATTCGGCGAGGGCGCCTTGCAGATTATCGACAGCCTCTTGTTGAGCGAATGTCAGGGTTCCGAATTGTTTGGTATGCAAAAAGTCGGCATATTTCTTGATGGTGGAGAGCGGCAAACGCGCTCGGTTCGCAATGAGAGCCAGCTCTTCTCGCGTTTTTTCGACGCGCGTGGCAAAACGCCCGTACCGACCCTCTTCCAAGATCAGAAGACCGACGACCGCGACCAGAACGATGATATTGAAAATCAGCAGCACGCCGTCATGGTACTCCACCCGCACCGATGAGGAAATCGCGTCAGCGAGGAAGCCACTTCTTCACGATCGACCAGATTTGATCCTCATTGATATCGCTTTTGACATAATAATCTTTGACGCCGAATTCCTGGCATCGCTTGCGACTGGCCCCGTCACTCAGATTGGAAACGATCACCACGGGCACTTTGGGCTTACTCTCCTTCAGATACGAAAGCACTTGGTAACCGTCCAGGCTCGGCAACAGCAAATCGAGCAGCACCAATGCCGGGGATTCTTTCTTCAGGAAGGCCACGGCCTTTTCGCCGTCCTGAACGACATCGGCACCGACGTCATTGGCCCTGATGGTCTTCGCCATCATTCCGGCAAGGAAGGCATTGTCTTCGGCGATGAGAACATTTGGACGCGTTTTTTTCATATGTTGCGAGGAAAGGTAAGCACGAACGTCGTTCCGGAGGTCTGGTGGGACGTAAACGAAACCGATCCTCCGAGGAGCTTTGTGAGAGAGTATACCATATACAGACCGATGCCCGTGCCGGACTCCGTGCCGCTCACGGCATTGGAGGCACGGAAAAATTTCTCCGAAATGCGCGACTGCTCGGATGCAGGAATGCCGATGCCCGCATCGGCGATGGAAATCCTCACCTCGCCATCCTTCGCTTCCGCCATCACCCGGACGACGGACCCTTCCGGGGAATATTTGAACGCATTCGTGAGCACGTTCGCAAGAATCTCTTTGAAAAGCTGCGCATCGGTGCACATGCTCAAATCCTGAGGACAGCTCACGCGCAGATCGATGCCTTTTTCGACACGCTTCAGCTCCAACAGATCCGCGATCTCACGGATGAGTGCCTGCACGGAAACGTTCCTGAGCTCCGGCCTGATTTCTTTCGTATCGATGCGTGAAATCGTCAGCATGGATTTGATGGTCTCGGCCATATGCACGGACGCATTGAACGCGACGTCGGCAAGCAAACGCTGCGACTCGGACATTTCTCCCTTCCGCAGGTCCGAGAGCGACCATCGTATTTCGGTCAGCGGCGTACGCAGTTGGTGCGACGCGAGAGCAATGAACTCGGTCTTGGACCGATCTTGCTGCTTGTACACGGTAATGTCGTTCTGCAGCCCCACGTAGAACTGCACCTCACCGTTCTCGGACGATCGAATGGAGAAGAGGCTGAGCTCGGCGCAGTACTCGGATCCGTCCGGGCGACTGTTGACGATGTCATCGGAATAAAAAGACGAACCCTCGACGATGGCCTTTCGCAAATTCGCGAGTACCGCCTCAGGCGTCTTATCGGTCTTCAACATGCTCGCTTTCTTGCCGAGCACATCGGCCAATGCGTACCCCGACATTTTCTGCCATGCCGGGTTCGCGTACACGATGACGGTGTCTGCGTCGGTAATGAGCACGCCGTCGGTGGATGATTCCACCGCTTGCTTGAATTTGCGAGTATTTTGGACTTCCGCCTGCAACAACTTGCGGCTGGCGATCAATTCATCCAAAGAACGCTTGTGCTCGGTAATGTCTTCCGAAATGCCGAGCAAATACCTGGGAGTCCCATCTTCGTCCAAAATGGGCACTTTTTTGGTATGGAGAATTCGGAGGCCTTTCTTCGCGTTGCTGTCGAACGGCTCCTCCGGAATGTCCACGATTTCTTTGCCCGCGAGCACTTCGCGATCTTTTCTCGTGAAGAAATCAGCCTGATCTTTCGGAAAAAAATCGTAGTCATTTTTGCCGATGATGTTCTCCATCGACGTTCCGACGAGTTCGAGACCCGCTTTGTTGAACTTCACGAAGCGGAGATCTTTGGCATCCTTCACGAAAATCATATCCGGAATGTTGTCGATGATGGAATCCAGAAACAGCGACACTTGTTCCAAGTCCATGGATTTTCTCCGGAGAGTTTCCAGAAGTTGTCCTTGCGACGATTGCACTTTGTCGGTCATCACGCGGAATGCGTCGGCAAGCTCCTGCACTTCGTCACCGGTCTTCACGAGTGGAATCGGCTGATCGAATCGCCCGTCGGCAATGCGCTTGGCGACCGACGTCAGCGAGCGAAGCGGTGCGGAGAGGTATCCGGAAAATATGATGGCAACCGCTCCTGCGAGGAGAATGGAGACACCGAGGAAGATGATCGTCAGCCTGTAAAACGGAGCGAGCAGGGAAAGGATTTCCGCCCTGTCGCGTTTCACCACGAAGCCCCATCGCACATCGGGAATGAATTTGGTGACGGCATACACGTGCTCACCACGATAATCGACGGCATCGAAGAATGTTTTTTCGATACCGTTGACCGCAGGAAGCATGGGCGAGAGCGACTCGGAAGGCATTGTGCGCGTCAACGCGGCACCCGAATCGAAGCGAAGGGGCATGAGCATGACGGCCCGGCCTTCAGCATCGCGATAGGCGAGCTCCATTTCTCCGGTACGCCCGAGTCCGGTGTAGTTCGTGGCGAGCGACCTGAGTTTGTCGGTGTCGATATCGACAAAGAGGGTACCCACTTTCTTTCCATTCAACGCCAGAGACCCGACCATGTGCGCGATAATGGAGCCGGATTCATTCGTAAGATCGACAATGCCCTGGCTCACGGACGAGCCGGAGGCCGCGAAACGACTCCCGGTGTGCGGGACGAAATGATCCATGCCAACGGAGCCGATCATCGTTTTGTTATCCGCAGTGAAAACGGCGGCCCCGCGCACGTGCGGGAGAATGGCGATGATGTCTTTCAGCGTCTTCGTCATTTGTTCACGACCCGCCGCCACGGCTCCGGATTGAAACTGGACCGCTGCGTTCACGAGCAACATCTTCGATTGAATCAATTGAAGTTCGTCGTTCGCAGTCTGGATGAAATCGGAAATGCGTTCCTGTTGAATGGATGCGACGGATTCGAGCTGTTCGACCGCTCGATTCTCCAAATTGTGGGTGGCACTCGCGAAGAGAAAGTGCGTGAACACGTACATCGGCACGATGCCGACGGCCAGGAGCAGGAGAATGAGTTTTGTTCGAAGTCTCATCGGAAATACGTTGGGAAATCTTCTCCTTATTATACCAGAAACGGCGACTTTTTCCCATGTTTCAGGCATGCGAAAAGCTCTTTAGAGAGAGGCACGAATGTTTTTTTGGACTTCCTCGTACACCCTCCTCGAGAGCTCGGCGATGAACTTGACGCTGACATCCACCGAGTCACCCCGCGTCATGACGCAGAGAAGGTAGGGGCGAACGGGATGATAGATGATGCCGCAATCGTGCATGAGGCGATCGCCTTCCACGTTATGCACGCCGAATTTGTGAGCGACCTCCATCCCCGGCGGAAGGCCGGCCACAAGACCGTCGTTGAAATCGGACTTCGTGAGAATGGTGAGTGCGGCTTCCGAAGAATCCGGCGTGAGGTACCTGGCATTGCTGAGCGTTCGGAACAGCGATGCATACCCTTTGACGGAAATGGTCTGCGCCGTCTCGGCGGGAAGAACACCGAGATCGCGATACATGTTGCGCACGGCATCGACATCACCCATCGCATTCAGGCGCTTCACGAGCAAATCCTGAGAAAAATTGTCGGAGTACGCGATCATGCGGAAGAGCAATTCGTCGATGGTGTAATACACCCCGGGTTGAAGCGTCCGTGCAGGGTCGTCGGTATTGTTCTGCATATCGGGCAAACTCGTGATGGCAAGCTGCTCTCTGCGAAGCTCCGGATGCTGCTCCGCCGCCTTCAGTACCGCCATCATGACGGGCAATTTGAAGAGGCTGGCGGGCAGAAATTGTTCGCTCTCGCGAATACCGAACCACGGACCGTTCTGCAGATCGCGAAAATATACCGCGGCATCACGGATGTTTCCGGCATCTTTTTGCTCCTCGATCCACGCAGAAAGCTCCACTCCGAATTCCTCGTATCCTCGCATGAATCCCGGCGAGGAATCGGCCGCGCACCGCGCATCGGGGTTGATGTGTGCGTAGCGAGCACGGCAGTACCAATCGGCGGTATGAGCGACGAAAAAACCGACGGCCAGCACGGCGAGCACGACGCAAACACCGGCCATGAACGAGCGGAGGCAGCCGACGTTGCGCACACGTAGGAACGAAAGCATGTGTTCCGCAATGCTCTCATGATGACAGTGCGACCGCAAGTGCGGCCCTTACCTCACGGGAGGGCCGGGCCAGTCGGACAAGTTCACGAACAACATGATTTGTCCGCACATCTTTTTGGGATCGGCTTTGCACGGCGAAAATTTCTCGGGCCTGCTGGATTCCAGTGCGACGCCGACGACGCGTCCGCCTCTCGTGGCCTTCATGGCGTATCCGGGAAGACTGGCCGACGTGAGACGGTCACCCGTTTTGACGGGACCATTTTCCAAGCTCACATTGACGGGAACACGCCCCACGAGTGCGACGGGATACGATTCTTTCGTGTACGCACCCGCGACGAATCCCGGATTGGTGGAAATGACGCCGAGCAATTCCGGCTGATACGCGCTCGACGTGCGACGAACCGCATGGTCATCCTCGTAGTCAAACGTCACGAGTTCGCCGGGGAGCAATTGATCGGACGAATGATAACGCTCGGCCAAGTCGGCTCCTCCGGAGAAGAGCGATCCCTTGTTGCCGGTGTAAATGTCGCCGTTGCCGTTCACGCGGAACAGCGACGTCTCATCGACTTTGAAGTTGACGATATCTTTGTCTTTCCCGACCGAAAATTGCTGAATGGTGGGAGCGGGGATGGAACGATAGTTGACCTGAGGCATGGCTCCGCCGTTGTACCAAACATCTTCGTAAATGCCTTTGTTCGGAGGCAAGGTACGACGGAACGAAAAGTTCACCTGGAGCCACGTATGGCCCGTTCCCGGATTGATGGCATCGCCCGACGATTCCAACTCACGCTCGGTTGCGGTCTGCAGAGCGAGTGCGGACGTGCCCGTACGAACTCTGGCGGCAATGCCGCGATAGTCGGGTGATTGCCAGGAGAGTGTGGACGTACTGTCCAGGTTCGGGATGTTGATGGGTTCCGAACGATAGTAGCCGTCGGTGACCCACGCGGGATCGTAGATCTGTGCGACGGCCGTGCCGGGGGACGTCACGGCGTTCGCACCGCTCAAGAGCACGTACTTGCCGTCGTCGCGCTGGAATGCGAGTGAGCCCGTACCCGCGGCAGTGACGAGGGCCGGACCCGTGTTCGATGTACCGACGGGGGCGATACCGTCCGCGGTGAATGCGCCGGATTTTTCGTTCACGATGCTCGTGGTGGTGAGTCCTCCTCCCGCGGTGATGAGCCACGTGCCGTCGGGACGTTGCATGGCGGTGGAGCCGTAGCGAGTCGCGGCACTGAGGACGGGGCCGACAAGCATCTTGTTCACGAACGGGTTATAGAGCTGTGTTGCGGTGACACCGGTACAGAGACCGGCGGTACCACCGCCCTTGAGCACCATCCACATGCCGTCCGTGCGTTCCACGGCGTACGCACCTGGGCCGGTGCCCGTCGTGGTAACGACGATGCCGTTGTTGAAAAAGTTGGCGTACGGATCGAAGAGCATCGTGGTGGTACGCAGTGCGCAGGCCTGGGTGGAAACACCGGGGCCCACGAGATACTTGCCATCGGGCTTGGGGATGACGAAGCTTCCCCTGCCCACGGTCGTCACCGTGGTGGCGCCGGTCATGGTGTTATTGCTGACGGAATCGTAGATGGTCGTGCTGTATTGGAATCCACCGTGAATGATGGTGACACGTCCGTTCGGCATCGCCATGACCTGAGACCCTTCTCTCACGAGACCCTGGAGCGGCGGACCGTCAACGAACGTGTTGGCGACCGGATCGTAGATATTCGTGCTCGGTCTGTTGCCGCCCACGGCAATGAGGAACGTGCCGTCATGGCGCTTGAACGCCAATGCTCCCGTGGAAAGCGCCAGCGTGGGCGACGCGGAGTTATTGTAGAACGCGTTCGCATCCTGATCGTAAATCATGGAGCGCTGTTGGGCGGTGCTACCCGTGTTGCTACCCGGAATGATGACGAATTTTCCGTCCGGACGCTTGAGCACGACGGTTCCGATGCTGATGGTGCGCGGCATCGCGGGCGCCGACGTAAAAGCACCGTTGTAGAAGTTCGTGTTCGACGCGTTGATCGTGGTGGGATACGCGGCGGTATTCGCCAGCTGGAGCGAAAGGTTCTTATCGCCGTTATTCAGCAAGTTGACGGCCAAAGGCTCACCGGCATTGCCTCCTCGACCGAACTCGAACTGCGTGCGGTGCAGGTTGGCGGTATTCCGAAGGACAATTTCATACAGACCGGGAATATCCATCAATCGACGATACTGCGTCTGGGAAAGACCGCGACGCAGCCCCCATTCTTGATCGGCAAATTTGGCGGGCTGGCGCTCGAAGACGACTTTCATTTGAATGCGGTTGTCACCCGAGGTCACGCGGACAAGATCGCCGCTTTTGGGAATGATTTTGTAGTTGCCGCTGCATGACCCGTTGCCGCTCTTGACGTAGACTTTTGTTTTTTGGTCGTCGCCGTTCGTCTTCCAGGTGAGATATGAACCCGAGTGCATGACGGTGGTGATGCATTCGGTCTCGAAGTATGCACCGGTGGACGTGGACGGACCGCCTTTCACATAACCGACGTCGTAATATCGCGTGGTGGTGGAAGCACCGCCCAGAAGGAGCTGCACGGTGCCGCGAGCATTGTAGAACGCATGGAAACCCGCACCTGCGGACGCGCCGATACCGGGGCCGGCAACGAACTGGTATTGGTCGCTTCGAGAAACGTCGATGATATTCGTGGTGGCGGAACCGCCGATGAACATCAGGTATTTTCTGTCCTGTCGCCACAGTGCCTGAGCGCCGTCGGCAAGTGCCGTCGTGGGGCCGTATCCCGCGCCCGACTGGGCGGTGAACGTACCGAAGCGATCCGTTGCCGAAGCCGTGGGATCGTAGATGGTGGATGCGTCTTGCGCACCGCCGAC
Source organism: uncultured Candidatus Peribacteria bacterium (assembly GCA_964611095.1). Classification (GTDB taxonomy): domain Bacteria; phylum Patescibacteriota; class Gracilibacteria; order Peribacterales; family Peribacteraceae; genus CAZKJL01. The sequence goes on along the minus strand of CAZSWJ010000001.1, from coordinate 127,507 downwards.
CACGAGATATTTTCCATCGGCCCTACGGATACTGAAGGCACCGGTGGTGATGGTGGGAGCATTCGTGGGAATGGGATTGATGGCACTCCATGCGTTCGACAATTTGGCGCCGGGATGGAAGATCCAGTGGTTGGACGTATTCCCTCCGGCAAAGACGAGGAACGTACCGTCATCGCGCTGAATGGCGTGTGCACCTGCTCCGAAGCTGGCACCGAGCGCCGTACCCGCGATGTAGGTGTTGCCCGTGGCGTTATACAAACCCCAGTTCGCCGAACCTCCGCAGAGAATGAGGTACGAACCGGTACTGACGAGTGCTGCGTTGGTACCCGTGCTTCCGGCGCAGCTCGTCATGGTGACGGACGAGTTTGCCGTGATGTTGTACGGGTCATACACGAATGCCGTGGATGATCCGCCTCCGGGAACGACGAGATAGCGACCGTCCGGACGACGGAGCGAGAGAGCGCCTGCACCGATGGCGGTGGTTGCCACGGTCATGGTGCTCATCGTCGTGGAAATACCGTCCCATTTGTTCACGGTCGTGGTGGCATTGCCGAGGAAGATGACGTACTGACCGTCGTCACGAAGAATCGTGTGGGAACCGGCACCCACGTTTGCGGTCGTGACCACGGACGAGGCGTTCATCGTTCCCTGTCCGGACGAAGGAATGGTGCCGGCATCCATCGTGATGACGTCATTGGACGACGTCACGTTGAAAAGAGTGGAACCGGCCTTCGAAAAATCGGTGGGATTGCTCGTACCGGTCGTGGTTTTGACGACATCATCGCTCGTGACTTTGATGTTGAGCGCACCGGTCATGGTGTCGCCGCCCTGATTCACGAACATGCCCTCCGCGGCGGCGTAACCCATTCCGCCACCCGAGGTACCGCCGCCCGTTTGATCTTCGGCGCAGGAAAATTTTCCCGTCGCAGCATCGTAGATCAGCTTGCTCGTCGTACCGTTGTTACAATCACCGAGTCCGGCACCGTACAAACTGGAGCCGGAGATGCTTCCCATGACGCGAAGGTTGGTGCTGAACTGGAACGCTTGAGCCGTATCGAGATATTTCAAATCCTGGTTCAGCGTCACGTTTCCGAACGTGAGCGTGGTGTCACCGGCGGACCTGTCGTCGTTGAGCGAAACGTTGGCATCGAAGTGCGCGGCGCCCGATGCACTGAAGACACCGGCAACGTCGGCGGGGCCGCTGACACGGAGCGCCGTACCGGAGACAGAACCCATGACCTGCAGCTTATTACTGAGCTGAAATCGCTGTTCGGTATCCAGGTACTTGAAGTCCTGGTTCAACGTCGCATTGCCGAACGTGAGCGTGGTGTCACCGGCGGACCTGTCGTCGTTGAGCGAAACGTTGGCATCGAAATGCGCGGCGCCCGATGCACTGAGAATCCCATGAACATCGGCGTTGCCGTCGACACGAAGCGCGGAACCGGACACGGTGCCGAGAACGCTGAGTGATTTGTTGAAACGAAAGATATTCGTGGTGAGCAACGTCAGTGTGCTCGCACTTCCGCCGAACCGCAGAACGATGTCCGTTGTGGCGTCACCGGCATCGATTTGTTCGAATGATTCGGTGTTCACGAGCAGTGTTGGGTTCCACGTGCTCACGGCATATGCGTGATCGGGCGTGCATTGCAGCACGAACGTCATGAGAAGAACGAGCGCAACGAAGTTTCTCAAACGCATGCAGAGAACAGCCGACAGCTGGTTTTTGTGTGTATTCAAATCAGGAGATTATACCAGAAAACGCTCACCGTTGCGGGGTGTTTTATTTGATAGATTAACAAAATAGTTTTTAATATATATTCAGAGTGAAAAAGTCACATTGCACTATATTATTTGATATAAAACAACTATAACGTTGCGCCATAAAAAATGGGCTCTACGGAGCCAAAAGACGTGCGCGGTCATCCTGACGGTGTATGCTCTGCACCACTCATGGAGATCCGAGTGCATGTGCCGCGGCCGATGCTGACGCTCACGATCGTGGCGGTGG
>CAZSWJ010000001.1:106976-125399 GCA_964611095.1 uncultured Candidatus Peribacteria bacterium | reverse complement strand
AAAATCAAAACGCTCGCCGATACGCGCGCGGTGCTCCTCGGCATCATCAAGCAGCGCGACAACTCCGAGAAACTGCTGCAGCTCTCCCTGGAACAACTCTGGGAAGCGGAAGGAACGGCGTACTCGCTGGAGAAGCGTACGGGCGGACTCTCCTTCGATTGGCCCGTGGTTCCGGCACTCGGCGTCTCCGCATTCTTCGAGGATGCGGGATACAAGAAACGCTTCGGTGTGGATCACCACGCCGTGGACATCCCCACGGAGCAGGGCACGCTCATCCGCGCACCCGCGGACGCGACGGTGCTGAAGGTCTCCATGAACGGTCTCGGATACAGCTATGTCGTCTTAGACCATGGACGCGGACTGCAGACGATCTACGGCCACATCAGCGCGACACTCGTCAGCGAAGGCGACACGCTCCGCGCAGGACAATCGTTCGCCAAATCGGGCGGACAACCCGGCTCGGCCGGCGCCGGACTCCTGACGACGGGCCCGCACCTGCACTTCGCGGTGAAGCTGGATGGAGCGCTGGTGGATCCCTTGGAGTATTTGCCGAAGATTGCTGCAAGCGAGTAGCGCGTAGCGGTTGGCGGGTAGCCGCCTTGTTTCGAGCACGACAAATTTTCTACCCGCTACTCGCTACCCGCTTTTTTAAAGCTTCTGATACAACTCAATCGCGTACGTGTCGGTCATGCCTGCAATATAGTCTTTCACGGCTTCGTGCAGCGATGAATCGGTCTCCTGTTTGAGTGCCTTCACCTTGGCGGGCGGCGACTTCATGTACGCCCCGAAGAGCTTGGTGAGAACGTTTTTGCCGTGGGTCGCTTGCTTGAGCACGGCGGCACTCTTGTACAAATGCTTCCACAGAAATTCCCGATGTTCGCGGAGCATCTCCTCCATTTCGGGAGAAAATCCGACGAGCGGTTCCTTGGCGGCGTACACGTCGGCGAGCGCGCGGATCTTGTGCTCTCGCAGACGAGTTTCGGTTTCGGCGTACAAATCCGTGACGAGCAGATCCACGATGGCGCTCCGAAGTTCGCCCGACTTGGCCTTGGCGAGCACCGCCGCGGCTTTCCCGAGCGCGGTCCCCTGCACGATCTTGGAGGTGAAGAGTCCGGCGCGCAGACCGTCGTCGGTGTCGTGCGCGGTGTAGGCGATTTCATCCGCAAGGTTCACGATCTGCGCCTCCAGAGACAGAGAGCGGGGGAGTACCAGACCCGCAGGACTGTCTTTGGGATCGCGATGTTTGATGAGGCCTTCGAGGACTTCGCACGACAGGTTGAGGCCGGGATAGAGCGAGCTGCGGCGCTCGAGCAGGCGCACGATGCGGAGCGACTGTTCGTTGTGCTCGAATGTTTTTCCAAACGGCTTCATGCATGCGGCCACGGCGTCTTCGCCGGCATGTCCGAACGGCGTGTGCCCCAGGTCGTGCGCCAGCGCGATGGCTTCGGCCAAGTCTTCGTTGAGCCCCAGCGTGCGTGCGACGTTGCGGCTCACCTGCGCGACTTCCAGCGTGTGCGTGATGCGCGTGCGGTAGTGGTCGCCGTGGCCCGAGACGAACACCTGCGTCTTGTGCTTGAGTCTGCGGAACGCCTGCGTGTGGATGATGCGGTCGCGGTCGCGTTGAAACGGAAAGCGCGTGGCGTCCTCGGGTTCGGTATACACGCGGCCGAGGCGCCCGCCGTGCGGCACGGCATACGGGGCCAAGAGCGTATTGGCCAGCGTCATGCGTTCGAGGAGCGGTCTCATACGAACGAAGAGTATACGCGCTGTGAACTTGCTACAATCAACCTGATGGAAGAACTGTTCAAAGGACACGGCTGGCGCATCACGATGGAAGAAGCATTGCTGCCCGACGGGCGGAAGAAAAAGGTTGCTCGCGTGCATCGTGCCGATGCGGTACATATTTTGGCCTTTCCGAAAGCAGGTCGCATTTTGATGCTTCGTGAATACAGGCCGTATTACGGTGAGTATGTGTGGATGCTTCCCAGCGGCAGAGCGGATAAAGAAAATGACATGACGATCGCAGCACAGCGTGAGCTGCAAGAAGAGACGGGGTATCGCGCGGAAAAACTGAAATACTGGTGCACGACGAACCATTCGGAGAGCCTGGTCATGGATAATCATATTTTTATCGCCCATGACCTCGTGAAAGATCCGCTGCCACAAGATGACGATGAACTTATCGAAGTACACGTGCTTCCTCTCGAAGAGGCCCTGCAAAAAATTCTCACCTCACCGAAAGTTCACACGGCGAGCGCCTATGCTCTCCTGCGATATTTGCACGACAACAAGAAAGCCTAACGACGCGCCTCGGCTTTGCCGCGCAAATATTCTTCGCAGATGTATTTGAGACACGGTGTGGTTTCCATGTGCAGCAGAATGGTTTCGATGAGTTCGGGTGTGACGTCGAAGTATTTTCCTTCGGCGATTTCACTGCTGTCCGGCTTGAGCTCGTCGGTCGTGTCGTACCTGTAAAAGCGCATGCGCTCGGTTTCCCACGGGTACCGCAGAACGGTTTCGGCGATTTCTGTGATCTCGCCTTTTTTGGCTACGCCAAGCTCTTCTCGGAGCTCGCGCTCGGCCGCTTGATCATACGTTTCACCGCTATCCACATGGCCCGTAACGGAACAGGTCCACGTACCGGGCAGCACGTCTTTTCCGTCACTTCGCTTATGCAAATAGAGTTGATCTCCACGAAACACGAGGATGCCGATGGACCGATGCACGAGCGCCGGATTTTTATGAACCTCACCGCGCGTCGCCGTGCGGATCACGCGATCGTTCTTGTCGACGACGTCGAACATTTCTTCTTGGTTGTCCGTCATGCGCAGAGTGTACTCTTAAAAATTCCCAAAGATTTTTGTTGACGGCGAAATAAAATCTCATATGCTTGAGATTCACATGAGAAAATTCTGCGCCATTTGCACGGTCCGTATGCACGTCACGAAGGTGACGGCGGACATGCTGCGCGCGTAGAAAAAATCGAAAAAACCGCAGCCGCTCCGCCCACCCGACGGAGTTCTTTGTCGTTATCTCGCTCATTCACATCATCGTCACGCAACAGGGAGGCCTGCCGGCATCGGCCCGTAGCCCGCCCTGTTGGAGTCTCAAACTACCTCGAAAGGAAACTGACCCATGTTCTACGAATCTCGTTCCGACTTCGCGTTCGGTCTCAAGCGCCACCGGGTGTGGCCCGTCCCACCCATCGAAGTCCTGCTGAAGCACTGGCTGAAGCGGGTTCTGAAGAACTCCGAAAAGTTCGGTCGTCCGTACCGTTGCGAGCTTCGCCAGAAGTACGCAACAACCTTGGGCTTGCCCACACGTTGGGTGGAGATCAAGGCCGATGGAACGCTCTGGCATGAATCTCGCGACGAACCGATCTTCTCTCTCTGACACCGTCCGACTCCACACAACATTCCGACAAGGCAACTCTTCCTCACCATGGACGCATGGTGAGGTTTGAGCTGTAAAAAAAATCGATCTGCGGGCATGCCCAACGACCGTCGTACGCTTGGGCTCGTCCCTGGGATTACCAGGTGGGTGACCGCATCCCGAGCCCACGGGCTCAGGTGATTTGGCCTCCCATAATGAGCTGTCAGAGAAAAAGCGTTTGGCGGACTAACGAATCGTCGAGGCACGCACAATTCTACTCAGGACGACCGAAAGTCATAGTGCGATGAACGCGAATTGTTTCCGAAAATCGCGGAGGATTTTCAGTCCGAACGCAGCGAGACCGTCAGGCAATTCACAAACCCCTCTTTGACTTTTTCGCGGTCTCCACCGCGGTAGGTGAAATATGTTTTCGGACTGCAGCGGGTACACCCCGAGAGTCGTTCAACATTCGGAAACGGAACGCCGATCGAGGCAAGCTCGACATCGAGAGCGGCGCGTAAATCGACGCATGTTCCATGAATGAATTCCTTGAGTGCAGGAACTTCCGTCGCGGGGTCCGTAAAATCGGAACACTGCAGGCAAAGGGCGGGTCCCAGACCGACGAACGTGTCTTTCGGATCGATGTTCCATTCTTTTTTCAGAAGTTCGTACGCCGATGTCATGACGCGCGACTGCACGCCGCGCCAACCCGCGTGCACCAAGCACACGACGTTCTTGTGCGGCGCGACGATGACGGCGTTCTGACAGTCGGCGAAGCGAATGCTGAGTGTGAGACCCGAAATATCGGTGGCGAGAGCATCGGCTTCGATGGTGCGAGATGACGGCTTGCTGACACGCACCGCGCGATTGCCGTGGACTTGCTTGAGTCCGACGATGCTTGTGGCTCCGACGGTGCGGGCGACGATGTCGTCGTTCCACGCGTCGTCTTCGCGCGTGAGCAAACGAAGATCGATGCGATCTTGAAAGTGCCGAAGTGACGGAAACGGATGACGGATCATGCTAGAAATGTCCCTTGAGAAGCGACGGAATTTTTTTGATGACGTCGTGCGTCGTGTACGCGTACCCGACCTCGGCGAAAAGTTCGTCGGCGGCCTTTTTGATCGTGGAACTTGCGAGGACGCAGGCATCGGCATGCGGCATGCGCTGCGCGATGAGCCCTGCGGTAAGCCCCGCAAGCGCATCTCCGGTTCCGCCGACGGTGAGCCCTGCGTTGCCGCCGCTCACCTCGCGCTCCGTGCCGCCGGAGTCGATGACGACGTCGGTGACGGCCTTGAGGAGGAACGTGCACGCGTATTCCGTGGCGACGCTCGCAAGATCCCTGCGCTCGAGCTGCATGCGTTCCAGCTCGCCGAGATGCGGTGTGAGGACCGCGTGCTTTCCCTTGAGGTGCTTGAGCGTTGCAGGCTGCAGTGCCGAGGCGTCGCAGACGAACGGACACGCCGCTTCATCCAACAGTGCCATGATGGCGGCAATGCCCGCAGGCGTACGCGACAGCCCGGGGCCGATGACGGCCACGTCGATGGTCGCCAAGAATGCGACGAGCCTCTCGCGATCTTTGGGGGCAAGTTCGTCCGACACGGCCGACCCGAACGTGTGCACTTGGAAGTTGAGCGAAGCGTGCTTGGCGACGCCGGCGTGCACGTGCGGTACCCAGACGTAGAGCAAATCCACGCCCGACGCCTCGGCGGCGAGCGCCGAAAACAGCGGTGCCCCGTGCTGATGCAAGGAACCTCCGATGACCGCCACCGTTCCGTTCTCGCCTTTGTGAGAGCCGGGCGCACGCATGGCGTCATTGTATCCCATTTTTGCCATCGCAATGGCACCCTGAGAACGATCGAAGGGTGACACGCGTCAACGCTTCACGGCCGACGCCACCTCTTCCTGAATGCGCCGCTTGAACGCATCGATGTGAAAGGCGCGCGCATGTTCGCGGATGGCGGCACGGTCGAACGTGAGAGCGTCGAAACGCTTGAGCGCGTCGGCGAACGAATCGACGGTTTGCTCCGAAGCGAAGACTCCCGTGACGCCGTCACGCACCACGTCGAGCACACCGCCCTTGCCGTACGCAACGACGGGGACGCCCATGGCCTGCGCTTCCATCGGCACGATGCCCGCGTCTTCCACTTGCGGAGAGAAGAATGCCTTGGCGCCCGCGTAGAGCGCCGGAAGATCGGCGTCGGACACGTAGCCGAGGAGCTCCACCGTAGGACCCGCCATCGCTTTGAGCCGTGCGAATTCATCGCCCGTGCCGCCGATCTTGAGCGGCAGCTTGAGGCGATTCGCGAGCGTGATGAGCAGATCGAATTTTTTGTACGGCACCATGCGACCGAGCGCCAAGAAGTACGAGCCGCCGGGCGACGCGGGACACTCGAAGAAGCGCGCGTCGACCGGCGGCGGAATGACGACGCTCTCGCGTCCGTAGATGCGGCGGATGCGCGCCTGCGTCTCCGTGGAGTTGGCGATGAAGTGGTCCACGCGCTTGGCGGTGGAAAGATCCCAGCGTCGCAAGTACTTCAGCAAGTTTTTCACGGGCTTCTTGAAGGGCCAGCGGATGCGGAAATCGGCCAAGTATTCGGCTTCCATTTCCCAGGCGTATCGCATGGGCGTGTGGCAGTAGCAAACGTGCACGGCGGTCGCGGGCGGAATGACGCCTTTGCCCACGGCGTGCGACGAGCTGATGACGACGTCCGTGCCGGAGAGATCGATGCGCTCCATGTGTCGCGGCATCCATGCGATGAGCAGTTGATGTCGTCCGAGCAATCGAAACATTGTTTGGAGCAGGGGCCCGGTGCGAATGTCGGCCGCTTGCAGGCGCGCATCCAGTTTTTCCTTCCGTGCCACGGTCGTGTGAATGACGGCCTCGGGCCACAGCGAACTGAGCGCCGAGATGACGTGTTCCGCGCCTCCGTACGTGGGCAGCCAATCCGCAACGATCGCCAGTTTCATAGCCGAAGCACTATGACATAGAGAGGCTCGTCGGAACAGTTCCCGTAGGGCTCCGTTGCCTCTAAGCTGGCCTCCATGCCGCTACGGGCACCATCGAAACTTCCGCGACGGTTCAATCGGCAGGCCAGTCCTTTCGCACGGGGCTTGGCCCGAAAACAGTACGGGGGTCCGACCAGGCGTTCACGACTGCGCAAAGAACGCTTCATCCGCTGGCAGCGCCGCATGGCCAAAGTCATGGCGGCCGTCGTCGTGGAGTTCCGCTTGTGGATGGCCATCGGTGCGGGAGTCGTCATCGTGGCCGTGGCATCCATCCTGCTCTTCGCGCCGTTCTTCGACGTCCGCGAGATGCGCATCAAACGGCAAGATCCGCGCATCGATCCGGAAGAGGTGCAACAGGTGCTCTCGCCTCTCTTCAAACAACGTCTCGTCCTCGTGACCCGGAGCCAAGTGCAATCGATGCTCCAGGCCGAGTACCCGGACATCGAACGCGTGGAAATCGATAAACAGTATCCGTCCACGCTCAGCGTGGCGCTGTACTTGGAACCGGTCATCGCCGCGATCAATGTCGCGGAAAACGATGAGCGAACCGAGCAAACCGGATCGGGATCGGCGCTCGGAACCGACACCGGAGCCTCGCTCTATTCGTACATCAGTCGCAGCGGATATTTCGAAACGTCGCCCATCCGTTTGGTCTCGGAAAAATTGCCCGTGCTCACCATCACGGACTGGGGGATCCGCCCGCAGAACAGAACGCTGCTCCTGGAGCCCGAGGTGCTTCGGACCATTTTCCAGGCGCGAGACACCCTGCGCCGAGATTTCGGCTTGGAGACGACGAATATCACGGTATTCCTGCGCGCACAGGAGTTCCACATCCGCACAAACAAGAGCACGCTGTGGTTTGATCTTCGGAGCCCGTTGGCCGTACAATTGCAGCGCTTCCGCGAGTTCCTCAAAGCGGTCCCTCTCGATCAAGCAAAGGGATACGTGGACCTTCGCATCGCCGACAAGATCATCTATAAGTAATCGTTACTCGTTTTTCTTTCCGAGACGTTCCGCTCCATGCTCTCAGCCCTCGCTTCCGTCCTCTTCCTCGGCATCGTTCCGGCGCAGCCGCCCGTCCCCGCCGCACGCATGCTGCCGGGTATCGAAGTGATGTCCATTTCGGCTCCGAGCAAACTTGTGAATCGCATCAAGGCACCCGATCTCTCGGCATCGGGAGTACTCCTCTTGGATGTCGAAAGCGGCGAGGAAATGTTCTCCATCAATCCCGATGAAAAGCGACCCATGGCGAGCCTGACGAAAATCATGACGGCGCTTCTGATCCTGGAAAACCACGACATGTTCGAGGTGGCGACGGTGCCGCCGGTCGCGGACGAAATCAAGGGCAGCACGGTGGGACTCAAAGCCGGCCAACGCATGGGCGTCGGCAATTTGATGAAGGCGTTGCTCCTGCCGTCGGCGAATGACGCGGCCTACACGCTCGCGACGTTCCACAGCCGCAGCGTCGGGTCGTTCGTGCAGCTCATGAACCGACGTGCCGAGCAGATGGGCCTCAAGAACACGCACTTCGCCAATCCCGCGGGGCTGGATAACCCCGAGCAGTACTCCACGCCGCGCGACCTGGGATGGCTCACGCTCGCCGCACTGAAACATCCGACGTTTCGGTCCGTCGTGGGCACGCGCACGGCACGTATTTCCTCCATGGAAGGCGTGACGTTCGATCTTCGGAACACCAATGAAATGCTGCACTTCAACGAGGACGTGTACGGCGTCAAAACGGGCACCACGGACAACGCCGGCGAATGTCTCATCGTGCTCTTCACCGAACACGATCATCCGTATCTCTTAATCTTACTGGGATCCAAGGACCGCTATACTGACGGTCTCCATGTTCTGCAGGCCGTCCACGAAGCCATGCAGTAACGTCTACCATGCGCCCGACCTCCACCCCCATCCATTCCTGGCTGAGCGTTCGTATTCGGTTGCTGTGCATCGGCACCCTCGCTTTGTCGCTCTTCCTTCCGCCCTACGTCCCGGACACCTCCTCCGCACCGCCGCCGGAAGTGGATGTGGATTCGCACGGATACCTGCTCGCCGAAGAGGGCTTCCTCATGAAGACGTCGTCGCTCACCGAACAAGGAACGAGAAGCGCCTACAGCCAAGGCATCATTCACACCGTGGAAGCGGGCGAGAGCATCGCGAGCATCGCCAAGACGTCGTTCCTGAGCGCCGACACCATTCGCTGGGCCAACAACCTGTCCTCGAGCGCACAAGTGAAGCCGGGTCAAAAACTCCTCATCCTCCCGGTCGACGGCGTCATCCACACCGTGAAGCGCGGACAAAACTTGAAAACCATCGCCGATCTGTACGACGTGCCCGCCGAAAAAATCATGGAACAAAACAAGATCAAGGGCGGCTACCTCATCGCCGGGCAAGAGCTCATCGTTCCCGACGGCAAACCGATCGTGGAAGCCGCACCCAAGCCGCCTAAAGTCATCGCCACCACCCCCTCCAAGACGCCAACGACGCCCTCCACGTCGAACAATTTCCCGGAGACCAAAGACTTCTCCATTCAACCGTCGTTCGGCATCTTCCAAATGCCCTGCGACTGTTTCTACACCCAGTACTTCGGCAGCGTTCACTTCGGCATCGACCTCCAGCACCGCGGCGGCAGCCCCATCTTCGCCGGTGAAGCGGGCACCGTCATCCGCGCCGACTACGGCTGGAACGGCGGCTACGGCAACGTCATCGAAATCGACCACGGCAACGGCATCGTGACGCTCTACGCGCACAACAAGACGCTCTACGTGAAGAAGGGTGACGTCGTGACGCGCGGACAACCAATCTCATTCATGGGAAATACGGGACGCGTCCACGGACCGACGGGCATCCACCTCCACTTCGAGGTGCACGTGAACGGCGTGAAGAAGAACCCGATGGTGTACTTGCAGCAGTAACGGGCGGGTAGCGGCCGGCGGGTAGCGAGTAGAAGGTCGTTTTCGGATATGACAAATTTCTACCCGCTATTCGCTACACGCTGCTCGCCCGCCCGTTACTTCCCGATCATCCACGTCGACTTTTCATCGAACAAATACTGCGCCGGATACAAACTGACGTCTTCGTTTTTCGATTGCATCTCGGCGAGCACCTTGGCCTTCTTCTCGCCCGTGATGAGAAACAATCGGCGCTTGGCTGAAAGCAGAACGGGCAGCGTCGTGCTGATTCTGTCACGGACGGCGAAGCGCTCGGTCGTCGTGTGGATGACTTTTTTGGGACCGAACGCGGCGGGGTCGAGCGGCGGAAAGAGTGATGTGATGTGACCGTCGTCGCCCATGCCGATGACGACGATGTCGGGACTGAGCTCGGCAACTTTTTTATCGTAATCGGCGACGCATTCGGGCAGCGGCAGCGCCGTGTGCGGTGCCAGGAGCACGGCGTTGGTCCGGGTGACGATGGTCTCGCGCATCATGCGTTGATTGCTGTCCGCGTGATCGGCGGGAACATATCTTTCATCGAGCGCAAAAAACGTGACGCTGCTCCAGTCGATGGACAGATCCGCCGAGAGCAGCGCGTACACCGGCCCCGGCGTACTGCCGCCGCACAGGCCCACGGCGCAGCTTCCCTGCGACCGCTGGCATTGCACGATGGCGGCACCGAGCCACTGCGCGGCGGCACGGACGAACTGTTCGGATGTGTCGTAACGAACGATGTCCATAGGGCGATGATACACGCACGTTGAAGTCTGCGGCACACGAAGGTGTGCGCCGCAGAAAAGTCCCGTGATGTTCGCAGTGGCGAACGCATGTGTGCCGCGGAGCGGCACGATGACGGCTCATTTGAACTTGCCGGGAACGTGCACTCGCACGGACCCGCGTCCGCCGCACTCGTCGCAATCGACGAGAACGATGGTTTTATTGTCCATCGTCGACCCCGCGGCGTAGGTCTGGAGGACCCGCTTCCCGCGGCACCGAGTGCATCTCTTCCGTTGGCTTTGGCCGAAGGAGTAGGTCCACACTTTGTGGAAACCGTAGAGCCCAAGGCCAACCATCGTAGCGTAGACTGCAGCGACGAACAGAAACCGGACTAACTCAGACATTGTGTGCCCCTGTGGCAAGTGTGATGGAAGAACCACTGCGATGGTTCAAGGAACTACTGATACTATACTATATATGTATATTTTGTCAATTCAGCCTAAAACCACGAATGGCTGGCCTTGGCGATGAATGCATCGGCTTCTTTGGGTCCTTTGGACCCCGATTCATAGGTTGCAAGCGGCGTTTTGGCGTTATCCAAATACGCCTGCAGGGGATCGATGATGCGCCAGCACGTGCGCACTTCCTCGGGGTCCAAGAACCATTGCTGATTGCCGTTGATGGCCTCGAGCAGGAGCAAGCTGTGTTCCACGAGACAGTCGCCCATGCAGACGAGCGGGTCCTCCATGACGAGCGGACGGAACTTGGGTTCGCTGCCGCCGAGTTTGGTTTGGAGGTACAGCTTCATGCCGGCTTCGCCCTGCAAGATGATGTCGAGGCGGTTGCGGTTTTCATTTTTTCCCACGAGCGTCGGTGACTCTTGGAATTCGATGGAGATGCGCGTCTCTTTTTCCTTGAGGCGCTTTCCCGAGCGCAGGAAAATGGGAACGCCGTCCCAGCGCGATGAGCGCGTCATGAGACGCATGGCGGCGTACGTCGGCGTGCGTGAATGTTGAGTCACGCCTTCTTCGTCGTTGTACGCCGGAAGCTTTTTTCCGTTCACGGTTCCCTCTCCGTATTGTCCTTGAATGACGAGCTCGCCCAGGTCGCCTGCGGGCGGCAGGTAAAACTTCTTGATGGCGTCCAGACGCGACGATTTGATGTCTTTGGGATCGTTCACGAGGCGCATCGTGAGCAGTGCGGCGATTTGGATGAGGTGACTCTGGAACATGTCGCGCAGCGTTCCGACCGCATCGAAATATCCGGCGCGTCCTTCCAGTCCTGCGGATTCAGCCGCAGTGATTTGCACGTGCGAGATGAGCGTGTTTTTGAGGAGACGTTCGATGACGGGATTTGCGTGACGCAAGTAGTACGCGTTGCGCACGGCTTCTTTGCCGAGGTAGTGATCCAAGATATACACCTCCTGCGGCTTGAAGCAGCTGCCGAGGATCGTGTTGATCTCCTCGAACGAGGCGAGGTCGTGACCGACCGGCTTCTCCACGATGCAGCGGAACTCTTTCTTGCCGTCGTGCACGCCGCCGTCGCAGATGTTCCTGAGCGTGGACTCGAATGCGGTGGGCGGAATGGAAAGATACGCGAGTCGCACGACATCCTTCGTGCCGCCTTCGAGCTTCGTGAGTTTTGCCGCGAGTGCTTTGAAATCTTTCACGGCATCGTACTGGCCGCCGTGGTAGTACACGTGCTCCAGGAGCCCCGAAAGGACCTTATCGTTCACTTCGAGTACGTGTTCCTTGACCGCGGCACCGAAGTGTTTGCGGAACTCGCTGTCCGTCATCGGCGTGCGCGAATATCCGACGATGGAGTAGTCCTTGGGCAAACGTTTCTTCAGCGCCAAGAAATACAGCGCCGGAAAAATCTTGATGCGGGCCAGGTGGCCGGAAGCACCGAAGAGAACGAGTGAAAAGGGACGGTCGGCTGCGAGCATAGAGCGTGCGAAAATTGTAACAGGAAAAAGACGGATAGCGAGTAGCGGGTAGCGTGTAGAATTGCAGTTGCAGCTAACCGCTACTCGCCAACCGCTATCGCCCCACGATGGATCCGCTCCTCAAGCTTCTCACCTCCCTCGGCATCAGCTTCACCCGCTACGACCACAAAGCCGTCTTCACGTGCGACGAGTCCGATGGCCTCGGCATCGAGATGCCCGGAGCGCACACGAAGCAGCTCCTCATGAAAGCCAAGAACAAAGAGATTTACGTGCTCGCCATCGTGATGCACGACAAGCGCGTGGATACCAAAGCGCTCGCCAAAGACTTCGGCGTCCAGAGCTTCAGCTTCGTCTCACCCGAGAGACTCCTTGAGATGCTCGGCGTGATTCCGGGAGCCGTGACGCCGTTCGGCCTGATGTTCGACAAAGAGAAGAAGATCAACGTGGTGTTCGACGAAGACGCGTGGAACGTCGGGCAATTCCGCTTCCACCCGCTCGTGAATACGGCCACGCTCGTCATCGACAAAGCGGGCTTCGAAGCCTTCGTGAAGCATACGGGGCATGCTTTTACCGTACGAAAGATTCCGCAGCGGAGCGAACCGCTTGAACCGCAAAGCCAAGCTGGGTAGACTTCGTCCAACATCACCGCTCTATCAAGAGTGACATGTGGGAACTGGCCCGATACATGTCCCCCAACCTCCGAAGACTCGGCATGGTGGGAATCCCAGCCCCTCTCCGGGGAACGATAGCGAGTCTCACTCACACGTCGAACCGGCAGGACGGTGGTTTTTTATTTCCCTTCATTTCCTCTTATGTCCTCCCTGTTCACATCGGAGTCCGTGACCGAGGGTCACCCCGATAAACTGTGCGACCAGATCTCGGACGCCGTCCTGGACTACGCACTCGGTAAAGACCCCAAGTCGCACGTGGCGTGCGAATGTCTTGCCACCACCGGTCTCGTCGTCGTCGCCGGTGAAATCAGCACGAACACCTACATCCCCATGGCGCAGGTCGCCAGAAAGGTTATCGAAGACATCGGTTACAACGACGGCATCTTCGGATTCGACCACAAGGCGTGCGCCGTCATGGTGTGCGTCGGTGAGCAGAGCGCCGACATCGACATGGGCGTCACCGCCGAGAAGACCGCAACGAAAGAACAGGGTGCCGGCGACCAGGGCCTCATGTTCGGCTTCGCCTGCGACGAGACTCCGGAACTCATGCCGATGCCGATCAGCATGGCGCACAAACTCACGCGCAAACTCTCCGAGGTTCGCAAAAGCAAAGGACTCGACTACCTGCGCCCGGACGGAAAGAGTCAGGTGACGATCGAGTACAACGACGACGGTACGCCGAAGCGCGTGCAGACGGTCGTCATTTCCACGCAGCACTCGGAGCACGTGAGTCACGACCAAATCTGCAAGGACATCAAGAAGCACATCATCGAACCCGTCTGCGGCAGCTACTTGGACAAAGACACCATCTTCCACATCAACCCGACGGGACGCTTCGTCATCGGAGGCCCTCCGGGCGACTGCGGTCTGACGGGTCGCAAGATCATCGTGGACACGTACGGCGGTTACAGCCGTCACGGCGGAGGCGCCTTCTCGGGCAAAGATCCGAGCAAGGTGGACCGTTCCGCCGCCTACGCCGCACGTTGGGTGGCCAAGCACGTCGTGAAAGCCGGCCTCGCCAAGAAGTGTGAGGTGCAGGTGGCCTACGCCATCGGTGTAGCCGCTCCCGTGTCACTCCGTGTGGACACCTTCGGCACCGGCAAGGTGAGCGACCGAGCCCTGGAGAAAGCGGTTTCCGCAGTGTTCGATCTTCGTCCGGCCGCCATCATCAAGGATTTGGATCTCTTAAAGCCCCAGTACCGCCAAGTCGCCGCCTACGGACACATGGGACGCGAAGATCTGAACGTGAAGTGGGAGAAGTGCGACAGAATCGACGCCTTGGTCAAGGCCGCGAAGTAGTATGATATTTTGGCTTCCAAAAGGGCTCCACAGCGACGGAGCTCTTTTGATTTGACGGAGTGAAATGCAAGGGATAGGTTGTGAGACAATCTATGCGAAACCTCGAACAAGAGATTGGAAACGCAGTAACGACGGGAGTGGCACCGACGGGCGTGCAGGAGCTGCATCGTGTTCAGCAAACCTGCAAACAAGTGAATGGCGGTCGTGAAACTGCATGCGAAAACGTGCAGACGAGCACGGGCAAAATCTGTGACGGGTGTCGTTTCCAATTCCAGAAAAATTTCGGTCGCGCCCCTCTCAATGTCACGCTGCCTACACCGTTGATCGAACGTCTGACGGCAGACCGGGTGGAGCCGAGAAAAATTGGTTAAAGCTCCGTAATCCGCGTCCCCGGATAGTAGTACTGCAGAATTTGCTCGGCACTGCGGCCTTCGTTTGCTTGTCCCTCGGCACCGCATCCGCTCATACCGACGCCGTGGCCGCTCATGGGAAAGCCCACGCACCACGGGTCGGGCTTGGAGGAAAAGACATCCGCGAACGGGAAGTTTTTCCAGCCGGCCTCGATGGGGGCTCGCGTGCGGCCGTCGTCGCTGCTGAAGTACGGCGGCTTGATGAGTTTGCCGCCGACGGTGAGCACTTGGTTCTTGGTGCTTTCCACCGCCCTGAGCCAGTTCGGATTGTTCGCCGTGAATCCGACGCCGCGGTAGGACTGGAACGAGGCAGGATCATCGGAACCGTCGTACGGTTTGCCCGGGAACTTTCGGTTGCTCGGGTCCATGTAGTACGCCGCGTACGTGCGTGCGGCGATGGCGAACGCCCGCTGCTTTTGGTACGGCTCGCTGTCGGGCTCTTCGGCGAGTCCCGCCATGTAGTCATCGATGGAGAGCTCATTGATGAGCACGAGCGACCCCGCATCGATGCGACACTCGATGACGCCGCGGTACGACCGCGTTCCCCCGGCAAAGCCGCTGACCGAGAGCGTGTTCGATGCGGTAGATTTGAATCTGGGAGCCAATCCTCGCGATACCTCAACGCCGTTCTGCTGCACGACGCATTGACCGTTTTTGGCGAGCAGCGAGAACGATGCGCCGCCCTTCACCGAAAGTCCGTCGGCGGTTCCGGCATCGGCGAATTGCACCGTGGGATTCTGTGACGCGCTGAGTTTGATGCGGATGATTTTCTGCGCCCCGGATGTTTGTGACGACACGGAAGACGAGGTCGACGAACTGCGCGAGGTCGACGAAGAGTATGACGACGATGCGCTGCTGAGCGACGGACGCGAGTCGGTGCGCACACGTGCCGCAACGGGCTTGGACGAGGAGCTGCTGCTCGTGCGGATGGTGAGCGCGGGGTTACCCGCGAACGGATTCACGAAGTCACCCGTGCGTGCGCGCCTGCCCGCGACCGCGATGGTGAAGTGAATGCCGGCGATATCCATGGAGTACGTGCCGGGATCCACGGGCGCCTGCACGATGAGCTGGAGCGACGCGGTTTCGTACGCCGGGAGATCGGTGGTGAGGAGAATGCCCTTGGTCACGGGCACGTGGACGTTGCCGTCATCGACCATGAGGACGATACGAGGATCCGAGATGCGTACCTCGGCCACGCGCTTGCCCTCGTACGCGCCCTCCTTGCCCGCGGTGTAGGAGAAGCTCAGGCGCTGTTTTCCGCCCGGATTGATGGCGATGGCCGTCCTGCCGACGAAGGACACGCCTTGGGCCGCCTGCGGGGCCGCATTGCCGCTCTCCGTGACGGGTGCGGACTCCGGCGGCTTCACGGACGTCACGGGGAAAATGACGGCATCGCCGAGACGACCGTCGCGCACGTGCTTCACGATCTGTCCGAAGACTTCGCTGACGTAGTAGCCCGGACACAAGGTGGAGAGCAGGTCGCGGTGACGGACGATGGGAGAATCGAACGTCTTGCCGTGGAATTTCACCGACGACTTCAGATCGATTTGGTAGTCGCGCGCCAAGTCCGAGAGCAACCACTGCACGCTTTTGATTTGCTCCTGGGACGGCTGCTCGATCTCGAAGTTTCCCATGAGCACGATGCCGACGGTGCCGATGTTGTTGCAATACGCGTGGCCGCCCACGACGTACTTGCCGCCCCGGCGCCCCTCGTAGATGTGGCCGTCCTCATCCACGACGTAGTGGTAGCCGATGTCACCCCAGCCTTTGCTGAGCGCGTGGTACTTGTAGAGTGCGCGGACGCGTTCCACCGCCGGGCGCGGGTCTCCGCCCACGACGAGCGCCGAGTGGTGCACGGCGAGCAATTTCACTTTGGAGCTGTACTGCAACGGCCACAGGTACGTTTTGCCGTCGGCGTCTTTGGTGACGGTGGATGCCGCCTTGAACTCGGTGGGATACTGCGATTGCGCATCGGTACAGTCTTTGACGCGCCGGTCGGGCTGGCCCGCGACGGGCGCGCCGTTGTCGCTCTTGGCCTCATCCGCGGTTGCCGACGTCTCGGTCGACGTATCGTACAAATACGACTCGTCGGCGCCCCAGTCGGATCGGGAAATGATCGTGGGCTTGGCGACCGCCGTCGTTGCGGCAATGCGAGTTTTCACGGGATCTTTCGAGACGGTGATGACGTGCACGTCTTCCATCGACGCGACGCCGTGGACGCGAACGGCGGTCACGCCTTTCGGAAGCATCACGAGCTCGCTCTCCTCCCCCGGCAGCACATCGCCGTCACTCTCGTACGACTGCCAGTCGGACCATCGGCCGTTGAGAAAGCTGTACGAAAACGACGCGGTGTCGCCGGTCTTCACGCTGAACGCATCGACGGGGGACGTGAACGTGCGTTCCACGTAACGCGGCGCGGCGGCGGCAACGGGTAGCGGCGGGAACACCCCCAGAAGGAGCGTAAAAGCAGCCGAAACGGCCATGGCGCGCGTACGTGGCGATGACGACTTCATACGAAGTCATCTCACGTCATCTCGGGGCAAATTACAATTGACCGATGCCCGAACCGACTGGTTGATGGAACTACACGTCAACCGCTCCGAGACGGGAGGATGTCGTCGTGGCGTTGATGGCGACACCGAGATCGATGCCTCGCATCGCCGTGATCAATTCATCTCGAATGTCTCGGGGCACCTCGCTCAAATCAACGCATGCGTGTCTGTCCTCGTTCCGAAGATCCGACGGGGGTAAAGCGAATTGATTCAGGATGTGATTGATGACCGTGACGCGATAATGACCGAGCGGCTTCTGATCGACTTCGCAGAACGAATGCGTGTGACCTTCCATGAACATGAGGTGGGAGAAAGTGAGAGGAGCGGAATGATAGGAATGAAGCCCTACGCCCGCAACACCTTGTCGTACGCCTCGACCATCTGCGCCGTACCAAGCCGAGAAATCACCGCTTGTTTGCCGGCGTTTGCGAGTGCCGTGCGGCGATCGACACCGAGAAGTTGCTTGAGTTTCTGCTCCAAACTTTCGACTGATCCGGCTTTCGCGACGAGGACTTCGGTCTCGTTGTGGAGCGAACCCGCGATACCGCACGCATCGGTGATGACGGTGGGAACTCCGTAGGACATCGCTTCTGCGGCAACGAGTCCGAACGGATCGTGGTCCGACGACGGAAGCACGAATGCCGTGAGGCCTGCATAAAAATCCGCGAGGTCGGCGACATGCGAAATAAGTTTGATGCGCGGCACGCCGATGCCGAGGCGCTGCGTGTCTTCGGCGATGAGGGAACGAACGTACCCTTCCTGCGGGCCTTTCCCGACGATGGTGAGTGAGAACTCCGGAAGTGCATTGATGGCTTGCAGAAGCACGTCCAGGCCCTTTTCGGGCGACAGGCGTGCAACGGTGCCAAGGTGCAACTCGGTTGCATGGGAGGGGAGCGGTAGGCGGGGAGCGGGCAAGGGAACTCCGTTCGGAATCACGAAGATCCGCGACGGATCGAAGCCGAGGTCGACGTATTTTTTGCGGCTGAGCTGCGAGACGCAGATGATCGTCGCGTGCTTCGCGGCATTCTTGAGCGCACCGAGCCACGGGTTGCCGGCGAGCCAGCGACCAACGCGATCATGCTCGATCCAGAACACTTTCACCCCTTTGGCATGGAGATGATCGGTGAGAAGAATTTTTTCGGACAAGCTGAGCATGCACACCGCGTCGGTTGCGATGGCGTCGACCGCATCGACCAGTTTTTTTTGCATGTCTTTTCTGCGCCACAAAAAACTCGCGGCAGTCCACGTGGTGACGGGCGGAGGACCGATCACAAGCTTCGTGGCATCGAATCCCGCGGCGGCGAACGTGGTCAGCAGCACGGGACAGCTGCCCAAAAAACTCACGCCGTGACCTTTGGCTTTGAAGCCCTCTGCAAGCCACATCGTTTGGTTCTCGGCACCGCCGTGGGCGCTTTCGAGCGGGAATCGCGTGAAGAGAATCTTCATGGAAAGTGAGTGTACACGTCTACGCCGTCCAGGACTGCAGGAGATCGAGGAGCGTACGTTCCACGACGT
>CAZSWJ010000001.1:100071-106876 GCA_964611095.1 uncultured Candidatus Peribacteria bacterium | reverse complement strand
TGAATCTTCCCCGGCGAATCGTCGGCGATGAGAAATGTCATGCGCTTTAAGAACGGACGACGATTTTTTTCTGTCCTCCCATGTACGGCTGCAGCACGTCGGGCACGTTCACGGAGCCGTCCTTGTTCTGGTACATCTCGAGGATGGGAATGAGGATGCGCGGTGATGCGATGCACGTATTGTTCAGCGTGTGGACGAACTTCTTCTTGCCGTCCTTGGCTTCGTAGCGGATGCCGAGACGGCGCGCCTGGAAGTCGTGGAACGTGGAACAGCTGTGCGTTTCGCCGTAGCCTTTGCGGCTGGGCATCCACGTTTCGATGTCGTTCTTGTAGACCTGTCCGCGGCCCATGTCGCCGGTGCAGACCGCAACGACGCGGTACGGAAGCTTGAGTGCTTGGAGCACGTCCTCGGCGTTCTGGAGAATCTCGGCGTGGATCTTGGCACTCGTACCCTCATCCGCTTCGCAGAGGATGACCTGCTCCACTTTCTGGAACTGATGGATGCGGTACAGGCCGTGCGCGTCTTTGCCGTACGTGCCGGCTTCGCGACGGAAACAGTTGCTGAGTCCCGCGTATTTTTTGGGGAGCTCCGACGCCTTGAACGTCTCGCCGCTGTGGTAACTCG
Source organism: uncultured Candidatus Peribacteria bacterium (assembly GCA_964611095.1). Classification (GTDB taxonomy): domain Bacteria; phylum Patescibacteriota; class Gracilibacteria; order Peribacterales; family Peribacteraceae; genus CAZKJL01. The sequence continues at coordinate 106,252 of CAZSWJ010000001.1, read as the reverse complement.
CCACGGCGACTTCGGACGTTCCGATGAGGAACATTTTGTCGGACTCGATCTGCTTGGCCTCCTTCTCCCCCAGTCCCTTCTGCGGCTCGCGGTCCACGCCCACGGCGTAGGCCTGCTCCTCGCCGCCGGGGAAGTAGCTCGTACCCATCATGGCGGCGTAATCGGCCATGAGCGGGGGAGTGAAGAGCGTGAAGCCCTTCTTCACGAGACTGTCGATGGTGAACTGGAGGACGGCGAGCTCGAGACGTGCGCCGTCGCCCTTCAAAAAGTAGCTGCGAGATCCTGCGATTTTCACGCCGCGCGGAATATCGATGATGTCGAGCGATGTGCCGAGCGCCACGTGATCTTTGGCATCGAAATCGAACGACGGAATCTTGCCCCATGTGCGGAGTTCCTTGTTCTCGCTGTCGTCTTTGCCGACGGGAACCGAATCCAAAGGAATGGACGGCAGCTGCAGTTGCATGGCCATCCACTGCTCTTCCAGAGCGGAGAGATCTGCCTCCTGTTTCTTGAGTTCATCGGAGAGTTTCTTCATGTCGGCGATGATTTTTTCTTTCTCGGCTTTGTCTTTGATCGTCGGAACTTTCTTGCTCACCGCATTTCTTTCGGCCTGCATCTTTTGGACGTCCGCCATCGTGCCGCGCCTCTTCTCATCGAGCTTCAGAAATTCACCGATGTTCAACTTGATGTTCTTGTTCTTGCAGGCTTTCTCGTAGGCCTCGGGGTTCTGCCTCAGATGGTCCAGATCGATCATGAATGGATGGTAGCACGGGAAAGCGGCGTCCTTAAGCGATTTGAGCGGAGGTATGATTTTCTTGACTTTCCGGCACGTTATTTTAGGATGCACCCTCTTTCTTCAACTCCCCATGAAAAAACTCGTCATCGAAACCCCGAAAGGCAATCGTCCCGCACTCACCGATACCATTCAAGGAGTGCTCGGCCGCAGAATCGAACGCGACGATACCGGAAACGGCAAGTGCGAGATCCTCATCGGTGACATGACCGCCGCACAGAAAACGGAACTCACCGCCGCCTTGGAGGGAGTGACGCACGAGTTCGTTGACGCCGAATAGTCGTGGCGAAAAAAATCCCTCACCTGAAGGATGACGTGGTGGAAGAAGCCGTCGCCGATATCGACGTGCGCTCGGACGAGAATGCCCGCATCGCCGCACCCGGCGTGGACATTCGCACGCGCATCGCGGGGGAGTGGACTCGCATCATGGAACTTGCGAGCGATTTGGATATTTCCGTCAAAAAAGACCTGAGTACGCACATTCTGCGATGCAGATGCGCAAGCTGGGTCATTCGCGCGGAGATCGCGCGCATTCTGACGCTCGTTCCCGAGGACAGGGCCAAGGCGGGGGCGCTCCTGGCGCACCTTGCGGAAACCGACGAGCTTGCCGTGAAGAACGCGGAGATCCGCAACGAGCTCTTGGAAGCACAAGGAGGACTCGCCACATCGTTTCTGCAAAAATTTCCGGACTTTTGTTCGGACCGATTGGACTATTCCACGAGGTACGCCATCGCCGAAAGCGCCGTCTTGCGTGCGGCCGAAACGTTCGACCCGTCGCAAGGAAAATTGTCGACCTATGCGTACCGAGTGATCGAAAGTGCGATGCGTCGTGCATGGAAAAGCGAAGGGAAACACACGACCATCTCGCTCGACGCGGGCCGCAAAGCGGGCAAGGGCGGCGGCGATGAGGTGACGCTCTACGGCACGCGCGCGGACAGCCGCATGGAAAGCCCGAGCAGACGAGCCGAGCGAACCGAACTCATTCAAGCGTTGCACGAAGTGCTGGCGCAACTGCCGACTCAGCTGCGCCGGTCCATCGAACTTGTGGAAGGCATCAATGAAACCCACAAACGCCACACGCCGGAAGAAGCGGCTGAGATCATGACGAAGGAAGGCCTGCTGACCATGGAACGGCACGTGGCCATTCGGCCCAAAAAAGTGGAGGACTGGGTGAAGATGGCCAAAAGATTGATTGCACGGCATAAAGACGTCTTTGTGCAACATACAAACGCGCCGGAAGACGGGCCCCACGAAGATAGGGCGTACATGCCGTAGCATTGCTTTTTTGACGTAAATACTGTCAAATATACCAACTCTATGGGTATCGAAAAAAAGACCCCCGGCGCTCTCACCGCCAATGACAAAGAGGAAGGAAGGTCCGAGCAGGGCAAAGCTGCTTTTCGAAAACTGTGCGATGGGCTGACGGAAAAGCAGAAGAGCGACATGAACTTGGGGCGGGCGCTGAATCCGGAGGCAAAAGAGGTGCGGCGCGTGACGCGCGACTTGGTGATGAAGATTTTTGCGCTCAAGAACACGGACAAGGAGGCGCAGAAAATTTTCTGGCGCGAGTACTTCGGCGGACCTCCGCCCGACATCGCCGAGTTCGTGCGCAGGCGCATCATCCAAGAAGGAAACATTCGCGACTACGGCGAGCGCATCGGTCTTTCGCATGCCACACTCGGAAATATTTTGGACACGCACATGATTACCTACGCGTCACTCAAAAAATTACGCAAAGCGAACGAACCGTTTCCGTGGGGCAAAAAGGAGCTCATGAAACGATGGCGCACTCTCTCGACGGCATATCGGATGTCGGACGAGGAGCGCCCGCTCAATGAAATGGCGGCACGCATGGAAACTCTGTTCGAAATGCGTCCGACCGCTTCCCGCACGCAGTGGGTGGATCTGAATAATCCTCCGGCATCACTGAAAGACATGAGCCAGAACAAGCGCAGAATCCTGATGTCCGACGTGCGCCACGGCAAACCCGTGCCCTGGGAAGAAGTGGACCGCATTCTCGTGGGACTCAACTGCGACTTGGAAGAACGCATGGAAGTGGCCAGCGCCTGGATCGCGGCGCGCAACGAGGCACCGCGCGAAAAAGTGAGCAAAGGGAAAACCGACGCTCAGGCGACCGCGCGAGGATCCAAAGAAGAAACGTCGGGCGCGAAATCGGAGAAAAAAGTTCTGCAAAGTCAGGCCGAATACCCGGAACACTTGAGCGGGAAAGCCGACCTTCACATCATCGCCAGCCTTCTCACCGAACTCACGGGGCATGACGCATCCGATGTCGCAGCCGACGAACACCGTCTGAAAGAACGCGTGGACGGCGCGCTCGGTACGCCGGGGGCCATCGCCGTCACGAGAAAAAAGAGGAAGAAAAAGTCCGAGGAAATCGTGGACGTCACGTCGGTGGCGGCGGCCCCGAGTACGGACGAAACACCTGCGGCTGCCACGAGCGTTCCCGCGGCATCGAACGCCGAGCATCCTGAGCCCGATACTGCTCCGACCGAAACCGAGCACGAGCCTGTCGATGAAGAGGTGCCCGACCCACCGGCGCCGGATACTCCGACGGAACCCTCTCTTCCCGCGCATGTACCACTCGTGCTTGATGAAAGGACGCTCTTCGGTGAAGAAGATCTGTCCGAAGACGATGACGAGCGATTGATGAGCTTCTCACAATCTCGAAGCGTCTGGACCATCGCCGAGTATGCACGCAACTTCCTCTGCACCGAGAGCGCCGGTTACGGCCCGAATCAGGAAGAAGAATTTACGGAACTCGCCGCCGAAGTGAACGTGCGTGCGCCGCTCGGCATCAACGACACCGCGAACGCACTCAAGATGCTGCTCTACAGCTACGGCAGGCATTCCGATCATCCGGCAACGGCGATGCTTCTCGATGCCGTTGGGAAATCATTCCTGCAAGAAGAATTCCCGGTGGCGGAATTGCTCACGCTCCTCATCAAGGAACCGCGCTTCAGCGCATTCTTGATCTATTACAGGGACAATATGCCCGAGTCCGCCATCACCGACGTCTTGTCTCAATTTCTGCATTTGCCGGGTGTCGAGGTGCCGAGCGATTTCGACCCGAACGTCATCACCGATCGTGATGAAGATTACGAAGACGTGATTCGTCCGCGTCCGCCCGAAGAGAGGCCGACGCCGGTCGATTCTTTTGAGGCGCAAAAAGCCGAGACCCGAAAAAAGCGACGTGCCGAGCTTGACGCTCTCGCCCGTGAGCTCGCACGAAAGAAACCGATCGGAACCGACGACCACGCCAAGCGAGAGAGGCTGGAGCTGCTCAGGCGCGAACAGGAGGCCGAGCTCCGTGCAGAGGAGGCTGCAGACGACGAGGATTAGGCGGAGCGAGCCTTTCCTTGCGCTGCGCGGAAGCGTACAATGCCGTGACCCGTGGATAACCGACAATTCCGACTGACGGCACCGTACCAACCGAAGGGCGACCAGCCCGCGGCCATTGAAAAACTCGTGGCCGGACTCAAGAAGAAGCAACGTCACCAGACGCTCCTCGGCGCCACCGGTACGGGCAAGACCTTCACGATGGCCAACATCATTCAGCAGGTGCAACGCCCGACGCTCGTGCTCGCCCACAACAAGACCCTGGCCGCGCAGCTGTGCAGCGAGTTCCAGGCGTTTTTCCCGGACAACGCGGTGAGCTACTTCGTGTCGTACTACGACTACTACCAACCCGAGGCGTACCTGCCAACGACCGACACATACATCGAGAAAGACGCCAGCATCAACGAAGAGATCGCCAAATTCCGTCACGCCGCCACGCACAACCTGCTGACGCGGAGCGACGTGCTCATCGTGTCCTCGGTCTCCTGCATCTACGGTCTCGGTGACGTGCAGGACTACCAGGCACTCGCTCTCACGCTCAAGCGCGGCATGCCGTTCCAGCGCCAGAGGTTGCTCCGCATCCTCACCGACATTCAGTACAAGCGGAGCGCCATGCAGTTCAAACAAGGCATGTTCCACGTGCTCGGCGACACCGTGGAAATTTTCCCGCCGAGCGGCGACACGGTCATCCGCATCGAAATGCCGTTCGACGAAATCGAGATCATCCAAGAAGTGGACAGCTTCACGGGCGAACTCATCGGCGACATGAACGAGGTGACGATCTTCCCGGCCGCGCACAACGTGACGACGAAAGAGAAGATCGACGGCGCCATCGACGGCATCAAGGCCGAGCTCGAGATCCGCGAGAAGCAGTTCTTGGAGATGAAAGAGTTCGCCAAAGCCGAACGCATCCGCCAGCGCACCGAGTACGACATCGAAATGCTCAAGGAAACCGGCTACTGCACGGGCATCGAGAACTACGTGCGGTACCTCAGTAACCGCGAGTCCGGCATGCCCCCGGAAACGCTGCTCGATTACTTCCCCGACAATTCGCTCGTGTTCGTGGACGAGTCGCACATCTCGCTCCCCCAGATCGGCGGCATGCACGAAGGAAACCTGCAGCGCAAAAAGACGCTCATCGATTACGGATTCCGTCTGCCGAGCGCCGCCGACAACCGCCCTCTCAAGTTCCAGGAATTCGAGGAGCGCATCAACCAGGCGGTGTACGTCTCGGCCACGCCCGGTCCGTACGAGTACAAGCACACGCCCAAGGACTACTTCGCCGAACAGATCATCCGTCCCACGGGACTCCTGGACCCCATCGTGACCATCGAACCCAAGAAGCACCAAATCGACCACATCACGAAGAAGATCAACGAAGCCATGAAGCGCGGCGAGCGCGTGCTCATCACGGCACTCACGAAGAAGAGCGCCGAGGACCTGGCGCAGTACTTCCAGAACGCCGAGTACAGCGTGCGATACCTCCACAGCGACATCGAGACGATGGAACGCGTGGAAATCCTCAGGCAACTCCGCAACGGCGACATCGACATCCTCGTGGGCATCAACCTGCTCCGCGAAGGACTGGACCTCCCCGAGGTCAGCTTCATCGCGATTCTCGATGCCGACAAACAGGGCTTCCTCCGCTCACGCGACGCACTCATCCAGACGATCGGCCGCGCCGCGCGCAACATCAACGGACACGTCGTGCTGTACGCCGATAAGATGACGCCGGCCATGGAAGGCGCCATCGGCGAGACGAACCGCCGCCGCGCGATCCAGGAGGCCTACAACGTCAAGCACGGCATCACCCCGCAGACGATCATCAAGGCCATCAAAGACATCGCCGAGGAGCACAGCAAGTTGAAGCTCAGCCGCAAGAAGTACGACCATCACAAGATCCCGAAGGACGAGAAGAAGCGCCTCATCGAGGAACTCAACGCGCAGATGGAAATCGCCGCCGAGAACGAGGAGTTCGAAAAGGCGGCCGACTTGCGTGACGAGATCGAACTTCTGAAGCGCGAGCTTTAG
>CAZSWJ010000001.1:30157-99971 GCA_964611095.1 uncultured Candidatus Peribacteria bacterium | reverse complement strand
GTGTCGAACCTGCGACCTTCGAACTCGTAGCCGTAGATGTCGATCTTCTTGAGCTGCGATGTGAGAGCGTCGATAAGTCTGACTTCCTTGTCATGATGTCCGCTTTCCACTTTGGCCAAAGCGTCGATGGTGGAACGCGGAATGACATACTTGCCGACGATGCCGAGCGTGGACGGCGCATCCTCCGGCTTGGGCTTTTCCACGAGACCTCGGATCTTCTTGGTGCGGCTCAAATGTTTGTCCGGTTCGATGTCCACGATTCCGTACTTGCTGACGAGTTTCCTTTCCACATCCTGGAGGCACAGCATGGCCGACTCCTTCTTGGCTCCGACCTCTTTGATGGCACCTACGAGCTGCTGCAGTCCATTTTTTGGACCATAGATGAGGTCATCACCGAAGAGGACCGCGAGCCTGTCGCTCTGCACCCAATCTCGGGCCTGCAAAATGGCATGACCGTCGCCTTTCATCTCCTCCTGGTACGCCACGTGGAACCGCACGTTGTCGTAGCGCGTGAGCTCCTCGAGCATGTGCGACTTGCCGCGCTTGGCGAGCTCGCGTTCGAGCTCCGGCTGAGCGTAGAAGAATTGGGGGATGGCCTCTTTGCCGCGGCTGATGACGAAGCAGATGTCGTTGATGCCGACGCTCATGCACTCGTCGACGAGCAGCGCGATGATGGGCTTGTTGCCGATGGGCAGAAGTTCCTTGGGGACGACCTTCGTCCAGGGCAGGAATCGCGTGCCGAAACCGGCGACGGGCAAGATGGCTTGGGTGAGCTTCATGGTGCGCAGCAGTGTAGCACTAGACGAGGCTGCGCAGGAGCCTCTGCGTGAGCGTTCCGGGCCTTCCCGAGCCTATGCGGGTGCCGTCGACGCTCGTGACGGGCGTCATGCCCGTCGTGGCCTTGGTGATGAAGACCTCGTCTGCCTGCCTGAGTGCCGCCGGAATGACGGATGCGAATGCGATGGGGATGCGGAGCGAACGAGCCGCGCGCAGGACGGCAAGACGAGTGATGCCCGAGAGAACGTCGACGTTGCGCGTGTAGAGCGTTCCGCCCTTCACCCAGAAGACGTTGGAGTACGCACCCTCGGTGACAAGACCTCGCTCGTCGACGAAGATCGCTTCACCGTGTCCGCGCTCGGCTGCCTCCGCGTGAGCGCGCCACTCGGTGACGTACGGGAGTGCCTTCGCTTCGGGGTGTGCGCGTTCGGCACGGACACAGGTGACGGAAATACCGTGCACGTCGTGCGGATCGAGGATGAGAGGGCGGCACTCGATGATGAGGTCCCTGCGCGTAGCAACGAGTTTGAGACGAGCGAGTGGCGAGTGGCGGGTGGCGGGTAGGCTGGCGTGGATGTGTTTTTTGATCTGCGCGACGGATACCGGAAGTTTCATACCGATGACTTCGGCCGAATGCTCCAGGCGACGAAGATGGGCCGAGAGGTCGCGGACCTTTCCGTTCTCCGCCCGCATCGTCTCGAAGACGCCATGTGCCGCGGGATTCGAGGGATCGAGGAGCTTCAGACGTGCGTCACTCGGATCAGCTGCAATCCCGTTGATGAAGCATCGGCGTGAACCGCCCGAAAGAACGAGAAACGGTTTGGCTTTCCTCCGCGTCTCGTCCCACTCCTGCACCGCACGCGAATCGGCGACGATGCCGCCGCCGATGCCGAGTGAGAGCTTGTTGTTGTGAGCGACGATCGTGCGGATGAGAATCGAACTGTCGAACTGTCCGCCGTCACTGAGCATGAACACGGATCCGCAGTACGCACCGCGGCTCTGCGACTCCAGTTCGTCGATCCGCTTCATCGCCGCGACTTTGGGGCAGCCCGTGACGGATCCGCCCGGGAACATGGAGAGGAACGCGTCGAACGGACGAAGTTCACGTAAGAGTTTTCCCTGCACGACCGAGTACGTGTGCCACACCGACGGATTTTTTTGGAGCACGCGATGCTCGGTGACCTTCACGGTTCCCGTTTGCGATACTTTGCCGATGTCGTTCCGGAGAAGATCGGTGATCATGTTGAGCTCGGCGGCCTCTTTGTCGCTCCTCAGGAGTTCCCGGGCCAAAGCCTTGTCTTTGGCCGCCGTAGCGCCTCTGGGCCGCGTTCCTTTGATGGGCTGCGTCGTGATGATGCCGTCACGGATCGAAACGAAGCGTTCGGGCGAGAGTGAAGCGACGGCAATGTCTCCGTGTTCGATGTAACTCGCCGACGGCGCAGGGTTCGTCCGGAGAAGATGTGTGAAGAGTGGACGTGGCGATGCGTCCGATGTCGCGCGCAGTTGATACGTGAGGTTCATCTGGTAATACTCACCCGCACGGATGTCTTTCATGACGTTCGCAAAAGCTTTGCCGTACTGCTCGTGCATCACGGACGCCGACCACTCGATAGGATCGATGACGGAGGACGGAAGCGGACGCTCGTGAATCGCGTGCACGACTGTTTCGAAATTTTTGTCTCCGACGACAAAAGTTTTTGTGCCATCGAACAGAAGTGCATTGTCGTACGCATGAAGAAGCACATCGGGAATGCCCGATGACGCATGCCTCGTCTTGATTCCCTGCAATGTCATTCCCGCTTCGTAGCTCAGCATCCCGATGACACCGCCCGAAAACGGTACGGACGAATCCGCGGCACGACGTCGTTTGTCCATCAATATTTTGGCTTTCTGCAGGGCTCCATCGGCACTGCCGACAATCGTAGAAACGGGATTCCAGGCGATGACGGTCCACGCACCGCTCACGACGTACGCCGCCGCCGTCTCGCTCTTTTTCAGCTTTGCAAAAAAACAGACGGGATCGAAGCCGAGGAGTGCAATGCCTCGCGCTTTCATGATCGAATGGAGAGAAAATTCTTGATGAGTGTCTTGCCGTGTTCCGTGAGGAATGATTCGGGATGAAACTGCACGCCGAAGACGGGGAATGTCTTATGACGCATCGCCATGATGATCTCGGGCTTCTTTTGCGTGCCCGTCCACGCCGTCACGACGAAATCATTCGGCACTCGCTTCACGATGAGTGAGTGATAGCGCGCTGCAGTGAACGGCGACGGTATTTTTTTGAAAAGATTGTTGTCGTCATGAAACACCTTGCTCGTTTTTCCGTGCATGACGCGCGGAGTTTTTCCGACGAAGGAAGAACCTCCCAACACATGGGCCAAACATTGGTGACCGAGGCACACGCCGAGCATCGGGATCGACGCGTGAAATGCTTTTATGACATCGAGCGAAATCTTGGAATCCGCAGGCCCACCCGGACCGGGGGAAAGAACGATACGGTCGGGCTTCATCGCCCGAATATCGGCGGTCGTCACTTCATCGTTCCGCACGACACGGCACTCGGCACCCGTGGAACCGATCAATTGAGCCAGATTCCAAGTAAAGGAATCGATGTTGTCGATCAGCAGAACCTGCACGAGCCTACTTTCCGCAAAAGGAAGCCATTATTCAAGGGGAAAGTGCGGGGAATTTGACACTGTCGGCAAGCGAGCGCTGAATGATCTGCACGACAGTTCCTTTCCATCACGGAAAACGTAGAAAGTGACCTGCCTTCACCGCTGGCCATTCGGCTCAGCAACGGCAGTTGGTTCCCTCTCTTCAAGGAGTGCTTCAATGCAGTCTCGCGATCTGTGTCAGTGTCCGCACTGCGGCAACAAGGCGATCAAGGAATTCAAGTTGACCCGCCACATCGAGTGGTGTCGTCAGCAGCGCCGCCCGAAACGGTCCGCAAAGCGGCGCGCGCAGAAGTGAGTGAACCGCCGGGCTCGCGTCATTCGACGCGGGCTCGGCATCCTAAGAATCTGAACGCAGATCACTCTCTATAATTTACAAAGGCATGCTCGGCGCCGTGTTCACCCGAATCGGTGACGGAGCGGGCTTTTTGATCTTGGCGGAAATGGCGGCGACCGTGGCATCGATGTCCGCAACTTGGTCGCTCGTCATGGCGTTCTTGGCGACACCCATGCCTTCCTCACCGCCGTCGTACTTTTGATCGGCGGCGAGTTTGAACCATGCGTACGCGGTGACGGGATCGGCGACGGTGCCTTCACCGTTAAGGTACATCACGCCCAAGTTGTACTGCGAACCGACGTCGCCTTGGTACGCGGCTTTCTCGAACCACGACAGAGCTTTTTTGTAATCCTCCTTCACACCCTGGGCGCGAACGTACGCCAGGCCGGTGTTGTACTGCGCGTCGCGGTTGCCCTGCTTGGCGGAGGCCTCGAAGTACGCGAATCCTTTGGCGGCGTCCTGCGTCACGCCTTCTCCTTTGATGAGGTAAAAGCCGAGCATGAGCTGCGCATCCGCATTACCACCCTCGGCCGCCTTGGTGAGGAATTCCATTCCCTTCTTTTCGTCTTTCGCGACGCCTTCGCCGTTCATGTACTGAAGCGCGACTGTGTAATCCATGGCGGCTTGCTGCGCATTGCCGCACGATGCGATGACGAGACAGGCGAAGAAAACGGCGAGAAGGCGAGTCATGAACAAGGAGGGAAAAACAGGGGAGCAGTATGAAGCAGCGACGAACTCCGCGTCCATGGCTTTCCTGAAGGTTTCTTAATCGTTGATGCGGATGATTTTGACCTTGTCCTCCTTGGGGACGAGGATTTTGAGGATGCTCTCTTTGTTGAACGTCGCCTTCACCTTGCGCGGATCGATGGACGACGGCAGCGTCACCTTGCGCTCGAAGTCACCCCAGAAACATTCCTGAACGTAGTACTGGTTGGCGGGAATGTTGTCGGTCTGCCTGCGCGCTCCGCGGATGGTGATGGTGTTTTCGCTGACGTCGATGTCCAAATCGGAGAGACGCACGCCGGCGATGGGAGCCTTGATGATGTAGTAATCCTCGTACTCGAACACGTCGAGCGCGACTTGGCCCACGCCCGTCGCCTTGCCCGGCTGGGCGGGCACGGGAGCGGCTTTGGCTGCGGGAATATCGGCGTTCATCTCCTTTTCTTTGGCCTTCAATTTTGCCAAAAGAGCCGCGCTCTCTTTATCCGCGCCGAGTGACGAGGAAAAGATACCGTGGAAAGGAGAAGGAATCATTTCATGCAATCCTATCAATTTTTGCCAACGGACGGCAAAAACTCGGTGTGGCGGAAAGGAAGCCTTATGAGCTATTCGCTCTTTGATGATTTCGGACGACTCGTGCGAGAAGACCTCTTGATCGATTCGGGTGGAACGGTACAATCGCCTCCGCACTCGCGTTTGGTTTCCAAACGGATTTCCTGTTTCTCCCGCACATGCCAGCCATCCTCCACAATCAAATCCGCCGTCTTCGTTTTGAACGCGGCATGACGCAGGAGGAACTCGCGCTTCGCGTGGGAGTCAGCCGCCAGACCGTCATGAGCATCGAGCGCGGCGCCACGAACCCGTCAGTTCTCTTGGCCTACAAAATCGCCATGGCTCTGCAGTCGCCGGTGACGGAAGTCTTCCAGGTGGAAGGGGGGCTTGTTCCCGTGTAGGGCGAGTAGCGTGTAGCGAATAGCGGGTAGCCAAAAAGACGCTGCTCCTCTTTTACGTAGCGAGGTTTCTACCCGCTAACCGCTACCCGCTTATTCACTCACACGCACATCCTCAATCACCACCTGCACGCTCTCCCTCCCCTGCCACTCGTTCACTCCGATGCGACAGGCGATATCGACGTGCTCTTCTCCGCCGAGATGATCGATGAATGCACCCAAACGGAATCCGATGCCTTTGACGTCGCCGATGCGGCACTGGAGATGCGTGCCCTCGGCTCCGACGACGCGCAGGTCCGTGAGTTGCTGACGGCGCAGTAAGAACGTCGGCTCTTCGTTGCCCGCACCGAACGGCGAGAGTGACAGCAGTTCTTTCGCGAGACGCATCGTGACGGACTTCGACGGAAGTTCGGCATCGATGGACAATGTCGGGAGCAGCTCTTCGTCCGGACCAAGCTGTTCGCGCACCGCGAGCGAGAGTGCTTCGCGAAGTTTCGGAATATTGACGGCACGAACGGTGCAACCCGCGGCTTGGGCGTGACCGCCGAACGTGAGGAGCAGAGATTTGACCGACGGATGCTCCAAGCACTTCATGACGTCGATCTGTTCGGGGCTGCGGAGCGAACCCACGGCGGTCTCGCCGAGAATGGCGAAGACGAGGCCCGGCTTGCCGTACCTCTCGGTGAAGCGGCTGGCGAGGAGTCCCGCCGTCCCGGGCGTGACCTTGTCGCTGCCGACGACGATGAACGGATGCTTGGAGACGTCTTCGTTCCGGAGCAACGTGTCGAGCTCCTCCACGAACGATTGCCTGTCGCCGTTGAGCTTGTGGAGTTCCTCGAGCGCCGCACCGCCCTGCAGCAGGGCCTGGAGAGCCGTCTCGGGGTGCGCCATGCGTCCCGCGGCGTTGATGCGCGGAACGATGCGGAATGCCACGTCGGACGCGGTAAGTGACCCGCTCGTGCGAACGCTCTCGATGAACTCGGCGAGAGGCCCGGGGGGCAATGCCTGCATGAATTTGATGCCATGGAGAACGAGCACGCGATTCTCGCCCGTGAGCGGAACCAAATCACCGACGGTGCCGATGGCGGCGAGCGCGATATCGACGTCGATGCCGTCCCACGGTTTGCCGTCCTCCAGCGCACGGACGAGCATGAACGCAACGCCCGAGCCGGACAGATGCTTGTTCGGAAACTCCGACGGAACGAGCGGATGAATGACGGCGAAGGCCGCGGGCCTGCCACCCTGCGGACGGTGGTGATCGGTGACGACGGTGTCGATGCCGAGTTCGGCTGCATGCGCGATTTCGGCGTGTGCGGCAATACCCGTATCGACCGTGATCATGAGCGTCGTTCCTTTTTTCTTGAGCGCATCGATGCTTTCTTTCTTCATCCCGTAGCCTTCTTTCGTCCGGTGCGGGAGATGCACGAGCGGCTCGACTCCGTGCCTGCGGAAGTATCGCACGAGCTGCGCCGTCCCCGTGATGCCGTCGGCATCGTAGTCACCGAAGATGGCGACGGTTTCTTTATCCTTGATCGCTTTCTTGATGCGCGTCACCGCTTTCTTCATCTCCGCAAACAAAAAAGGGTCCGAAAGTTTGGCCGAGGGATCGTCGACGATGCCGCGTTCGGAGCGGAGGAGCGAGGCGATGTTTGTCACAGCCGTCGGCCTTTTCACATTCCAGACCTTGCCGGTGAGTGAAAGAAGAGGGCGGATGGCGGGTGGCGGTTAGCGGGTAGAAACCTTCGCGATGAGCGACCGTAACATTTTCGACAATACATGAATGTCCTCCATCAGAGCATTGGAGGATACTTTCTTCATGTATTTAAGTTCAATGGACAGCAGAATTTGCGTCTCCAATTCGGCCAAAGATCCCTTGGCGACTCGGAGGAAGTAGGAAAATTCTTTATCGGACGTCCGCTGACTTCCTTCGGCGATGTTTGAGGGTATGGAGATGGCGGCTCGGCGCATTTGTTGGCTGAGGCCATAGAACTCCGATGAAGGAAATTGTCGGGTATACAAATAAATGTGTTTCACGAGCGTCATCGCTGCTTGCCAGACGATGAGCTTGGTAAAGGGGAGGTGGGTCATGCCACCATGATCGCTTCGTCAAAAGCTGCAATCTACCCGCTACCCGCCAACCGCTACTCGCTCACCCTGACTTTTCCTCTACAAATCCACCTCCGGATACGTTCCAAGCACCCCCAGAACAACCCCCTCCACCTCCTTCAGCTTCGCTTCCGACCGCGCCTCGATGCAGATGCTGAGACACGGACTCGTGTTGGAGTAGCGGACTCCGGCCCACGCACCGTCACCGAAGTCGATACGCGCGCCGTCGAGCGTGACGACGGGGTGAGTTTTCTGAAAATGTTCCGTGATGCGACGGACGACGTCGGCTTTTTTATCGTCGGCGCAGTGCGGACGACGCTCAAGCGCTTGGTAGACCTTGGGGAATGCGTCGATGAGAACGGACAGCGGCTTCTTGCCGTGCTTCAGGACCGCGAGAAGCCGAAGTGATGCCACGAGCGCATCGTCGAAACCGTAATACTCTTCGCCGCAGAAGAAGTGCCCGCTTTGTTCACCGCCGAGCTTGGAGTCGTGTTCGCGCATCGCGTGTTCCACGAACGAGTGGCCCACTTTGCACATCACGGGGACGCCGCCCCACTTCTTCGTTTCGGTTTCCAGGAGTGACGAGTTGCTCACCGTGAAGATGATCGGTGCTCCCGGATGACGCTTGAGATGATCGTGCGCGAGGAGCAAGAGTGCTTGGTCGGCCGTGACGATGTTTCCCTTCTCATCCACCGCGCCCATGCGGTCGCCGTCGCCGTCGTAGGCAAGCCCAAGATCGGCCTTGGAAGCCAAAACTTTGGCCTGCAAATCTTTGAGCGTGCTGTGCTTGCTGGGGTCCGCCGGGTGGTTCGGGAATTCTCCATCGGGCTCCGTAAAAATTTCGGTGACCGTGCAGCCGACGCGCCTGAGTACTTCGCAGTACGCGGGACCCGCGACACCGTTGCCGCCGTCCACGACGACGTGCTTGCCTTCGCCGACGCCATGGAACGTGGTGGCGAGCGTTTCGATGTACGCGGTGAGCGCGTCAAAAGATTGAAAAGCCGGTAGCGAGTTGCGGGTAGAAAGCGGGTAGTTTTTTTCTTCGATGCGCCTGCGAAGAACTTGGAGATCGTCACCGCTGAACGCTTCGGCGTCGCGGATCTGCAGCTTGATGCCGTTGTCTTCTTTGGGGTTGTGGCTCGCGGTGATCTGCACGCCTGCATCGAAATTCGCGTTGCAGATGGTGAAGTAGTTCACGGGGCTCGGCGTTTGGCCGATGTCGCTGACGTCGCAACCGGACGCCGCGAGACCTTCCATCATTTTCTTTTGGAAACCCGGACTGTGCGTGCGCGCATCGCGACCGACGGCGACCTTCGGCTTCTTGCCATACTTCTCCACGAGGATTTCCCCGAAGCCGCGGCCGATGAGGAAGCAGGCTTCATCGGTGATTTGCTTGCCCGCTTTGCCGCGGATGTCGTAGGCACGGAAAATGTGTGGGTCGATCATGCGGATGAAGTATAGATGACGATCTTCGCCTCTGTCCGCATGTTTCCTGCGCATCGACTTTGTCGCAACAACAAGGGCTCGGCTGGAAAATGCCGAAGAAACGATTGTCCTCCTGCGGCACGAGCCTACACTGCATTTCAATGCTCCAAGCGCGTGATATCGCTAGGCAGATCGATTCGTCCGCGGCACTGCTGCTACGGGACAGCAAGGGCGTGACGCTGGTGCCCGACGTGAGCGATGAAGATGTGCTGGAGCGGACTGATGCCAGTGTGGAAGAAGCGCGCAATTTGATCGATTCTTTGCTCGTGACTCCGAATGCCACGGCGGCCGTTCGCCTGCTTCGTCAGGAGACCAAATTGTTCTTGTGGGGCTACCTGGAAAGCATCCCGCGCTATGAGCCAATTATGGAAGCTTTGAGCGCCTAACGACGGATATCGAATAATGGTAATTTTGATAAAAAAATGATATAATATACCTAATATCAATACCAACGCCGTATGCCTGAAATTCCGCAGCACGACGAGGAAGATGTGGCAAAGAAAGACAATAAAAAGACGGAAGGCGTAAAGCCCGAAGATTCGAAGAATCCGGAAACGAATGATGGAGAAAGCAAGCGCACCCCCGAGGAAGAAGCGAAGGCGAAAGAAGAACGTGATGCGAAACACGAAGAGCAGAAACAACGTGACGAAAAAGAAAAAGGTGAGCACTCGACCGAGGAAGACGACGCCGAGAAAAAGTTGGACGACGCGATTTTCAAAGAGAAATACGAAAGCATGCGCGACAACCTTCAGGGTGATGCGAAGGAAATTTTCTCCGCCGTGGAAGGAAAGCTCACGGAGCAAGAAAAGATCGATATCGCCAGGGGCATCGACAGCTTCAATGAGGGCTGGGACAGAGAATGGGCCAAGGCCACCGGGGACACCGGAGGAAAGACGCAAGCGGAAAAAATGAGGGAGTCGGCAAACAGACGTGACCAAACCAACGCCATCACGCTTCAAAACTCCATTGATGAGATCATTCGCGAAACGCAGGGCCTCGCCAAAGACAATCCCACGACGAACGTCGGAAAGTTGGCGAAGGAAGTGAATGAAAAAGTGAACGCCGCGCTCGGTAAAAAAGAATCGACGGCCGGCGACAAGGCGCTCGGCAAATTGGGCGCCGCCATCGAGCAACACATTCTCGACGAGCGCGCCAAAGACCCGAGCAAGACGTTCAAGCCCAAGGAAAAGCAGCGCAACTATGTGGTGGATAAATCCGATGACGAGTACAAAGAGAAAGTCGACAGTTACGCCGCGCAGAACCTGCTCAATGAAGTGTCCGAGGCCAAGAGCCGCGGGATCGTCGTGACGATCAAGAATGCCGAAGGAAAGGAGCTGACCATCGCCGAAGACATCGCCAAGGAACTTGCGGTGATGGTCGACATCAAGACCGAAGGCAACGCCGCAAAGTTGACGAGTGAGCAAATCCAAAAAGGCATGACGCCGGAGACCGCATTCGTCAAAGAATCGAGCGGCGTGCACACGTTCATCGAAGGCGCCACGAATGTGCGCGAGGGAATCGAAAAACTGGAGAAAATCGTCGATAAAGACATCAAGAAACGCAAACTCAAATCCTAAAACCTCATGTCGCACCCCCTCAGCGTCGCCTACTTCTCCATGGAAATCGGCCTCAGCGCCGAGATACCGACGTACGCGGGCGGCCTTGGGATGCTCGCCGCGGACCTCATGCTCTCGGCAGCCGATTTGGATGTGAGTGCGGCGTGCGTGACGATGCGCTGGCAGCACGGCTACATGCACCAGGACATCCGTGACGACGGGTCGCAGGATTACAGCGAAGTGAACTGGAAGCCCAAAGACCACATGCGTCTGCTCCCGAACAAAGTGACCATCGTGCTCGAAGGCCGCACGGTGACGATCGGTGCGTGGGTGCTGTCGCTGATGCACAAGAAGCACGAAGTGCCGGTGATTTTTTTGGATACCGATTTGCCGGAAAATACGTTCGATGACCGCAAGATCACGGGGCATCTCTACGGCGGTGACGGATCGATGCGACTCAAGCAAGAAGCCGTGCTCGGCATCGGCGGTGTGCGGATGCTGCGTTCACTCAAACACAACGAGATCGGCACGTACCACATGAACGAGGGTCATGCGGCGTTCCTCACGCTCGAGCTCCTGCGCGAACGCGACTTCAAGGACGATGCGGTGAAACCCTCGTGCGCATTCACGACGCACACGCCCGTCGCCGCGGGACACGACGCGTTCGACTACGACTTGGCCTGGAAAATCCTCGGCGACAACCTGCCGTGGCACATCAAGAAGATCGCCGGCGAAGACAGGCTGAGCATGACGCAGCTCGCACTCAGCATGAGCAAGAAAAGCTTCGGTGTCTCCAAAGTGCACGGACTCGTGAGCCGCAGGATGTTCCCGGGACAGGAGATCGACTTCATTACGAACGGCGTGCACCTCGCACGCTGGGCATCGAAAGAGATGCAGGCGCTCTACGACAAGCACATTCCGCATTGGCGCGAGAAGCCCGAGGAACTCACGAAGCACTGCCGTGAGCTGCCCGATGACGAACTCCGCGCAGCCCATCTGGCAGCCAAAAAGCGCCTCATCGCCGAAGCCAACAAACATGCGCCCGTACCGTTCGATACGGACACCCTGACGATCGCCGGAGCACGCCGCGTGGTGTCCTATAAACGCCCCGAACTTCTGTACACGAATTTGGAAAGACTCAAGGAAGTGTGCGGCGGAAAAGTGCAGATCATTCACGCGGGCAACGCGCACCCCGCCGACACATTCGGACAGGAAGTGATTCAACGAATGATCGAGCGTTCGCGCTCACTGAAAGACAGCGTGAAAATCGTGTACTTGCCGAACTACAACCCCGACCTCGCCAAAATGATGGTGAGCGGTGCCGACGTGTGGCTGAACACGCCGACGCGCTTGCACGAAGCATCCGGAACGTCCGGCATGAAAGCCTGCATCAACGGCACCATCAACCTCTCCACGCTCGACGGCTGGTGGATCGAAGCGTTCGCCATGGACCCCGAGTCGGGTTGGCGCATCGGACCCCTGAGCAGCGCGCTCGATGCCGATGACACGCGCGTCGCCGATGCCGAAGACTTCTACACGCAACTGCAGTACGAAGTGATCCCCGAGTACGCGTTCCCGGACGGTGTCCGTTGGACCAGGCGCATGAAACGAAGCATCGGACTTGCGGGATTCTTCAATACACATCGATGCATTCGCGAATACATCGAGAAGGCGTGGTGATTACCAACGCGAGTCGTTGTGGAAAGGCTCATATCGTCGAAAATCATAGCCAACGGAGGCGAGCGGCCCATGTGTGGAATGACTTTTTGACGTCAGGAGACGGAGGACATTCTTGTCCCCCGGTTGGTAGAGACCGTTGAAGATATCGGGGAACATACGGACGCGTCCGCGGGTCACGAGCTCAGAGAATTCGGGCACTTTCTGCGTGAGGCATTCCACGACCTGCGGGAACGGATCGATATCGTGACGATGCGTACCATGCTCCGTAAAGATGACTTTGCCGTTCACGATCTTGAGCGGCGGCGTACCGTCGCTGATGGTCTCACTCATCCAGAGACGCACGCGATCAATATCCAAGGCGTCGTACGTACGCGGATCGGTAATGTCGCCGTAGATCGGTCTGCACTGCACGTGGTTGCCGACCGAGTGAAGCGTATCATTTGCCATTCCCAGCGTGAGATCTTCGCAATCGATGATGTTGAGGATGACCTTGTTGGCACCCGCGCGAAGTCCGGCGATGGCGGCACCGACGCTGAGCACTCCCGTACCGCTACCAAGGTCGGCGGATTGAAATGAATTGTCTGCGTTGATCGGAGGATCAGAGAATGCGAGCTCTTTGACGAGCGCGGCGGTGGCGATCGTGTCTCCCAAACATTTCACCGCAAACTTGTGCCTATCCGAGGTACCTGCGGCATTCTTGGCGCGACTGAGGCCGTACCAGTCGGGATCCTTCGGATTGAAACACCCGCTGACGCGGAGGAAATTCCGCGTGTACGCACGGACCAAATGCATGATCGTTTCGTCGACGCGGTAGGCGTCGGGGCCCTGCGTCAGGCGCCTGTCGGCGAGGACTTTGACGCATTCGGAGACCTTTGGGGGATTGGAAAAAGCCATCGAAGCGGCACATGGTAGCCACGGCACGGCGCATTGTCACGAAAGAGCTTATTTGCTAGGCTACTTGGGCTGCGGTAGGATCTGCAGCCGCCTTGATCCTTTTGTGACACCGTTTTAGTGACGAACAAGTATGTGGAGCCGTAGCTCAGCTGGTTAGAGCGCTTCCCTGTCACGGAAGAGGTCGCGGGTTCGAGTCCCGTTGGCTCCGCCATTCTCATCACACACTTTATTAGCCTATTTGCTGTGGAGCCGTATCCCGCGGCCGCGGGATGGTTAGAGCGCTTCCCTGTCACGGAAGAGGTCGCGGGTTCGAGTCCCGTTGGCTCCGCCACATTCATCATCGCCGTAGCTCAGATGGCACCGCACGAAGTGCGGTATTGAAAGTAGGCGCGCTTCCCTGTCACGGAAGAGGTCGCAGGGTTCTTTGTCCCGTTGGCTCCGCCACAACCTAAAGATGTGATTTATTGACTTAAGTAAATTTAATAGTATTTTACTATTTGACTCTACATCGTGGAGTTCCCCGAAAGGGGCTTTGCATCACAGGCATAACTTCTAAGGAGACGATCGTGGGAGCGTATGTAGAGTGTCCGTTCTGCAACGGAACAGGCTGGAAGCGGGAGGTCTGGGGAGTTGCATGCGATGAAGATCGGAGCAATCCAGGAAACCGCCAGGTCCCCTGCACTGTCTGCCATCAGACGGGGAAGGTTTGGGACGAGTATGCCAAAAGTGAAGGCTGGTGCTTCCTGACAACGGCATGTGTCATCGCTCGAGGGTTGCCCGACGACTGTCATGAACTCCGTACTCTCCGGCAATTCCGCGACGAGTACGTCGTTCGGACTCCGGGTGGCATCGCACTCGTCCAGAGCTACTACCGAATCGCGCCGGCGATCATTGCCCGCATCGATGCGGGCAACCTGCCGGAGCAGGACTACCGTGCACTGTGGAAAGATCTCGTGCGGCCGTGCGTTTCACTCTTGGAGCGTGGCCGAAAGACCACGGCCCTCGACCGCTACGCAAAGGTCGTGACTGATCTCTCCTGATATCACGACTAAGGGAGGAAGCCTGTGAGGTTTTATCCCGCTCTCTTCGCCTCGAAGAGAGCGGGGAGTTTTTTTGATGCCATTGCCCAAGTACATTCGAGAAAATCTTGAATGATCGCATCAAGGAAAACTGCGTTTTCCTCTGATGGACTCTCCTTTCCATCAAAAGAGTTGCTTTGACGTGGGGCCCACGAGACCCACGTCAAGCGACAGTTTTTTGCCGTCTCGTAGATGGCGTCGCACGACATATGGCTTCTCATAATCCAACCCTGACTAAACTTCTTAAGGGGGTGAAGGATTTCAGTGCAAATGAAGAGAACCGTCTCAATAAATCTCACTCAAGTGGTATTGGAAATAAGGATTGTGCTTTTTATATATACATTTCAATTTCAACACAGTGATCCTGCAATAAGATAAGCCCTTATTGTAATATCGTTCTACTTAACTACAGAACACATTTTTTGGCTTACGTATAACAAAAAATGGCCAATAAGATTTTCGGCGGCCAAATCCAGTCCCTAATTCAATCTGATACGAGCTAATATGCGTTACATGAACTTCATAACGTCAAAGAAACTTAGGGTCCTTCCTGCGTTAATGGCACTACTATTACTCACATTTAAGCCAAACAGCATTGTAGCGCAAGAGCTTCCAATCCCCCTTAATATTCCATTTAATTATTATGACGATAGGTACTTATTTTACAAATTTGATGGAAGGGTTTATTTGAGCTCTTGCCTTGCAAAAGATCCAACAATGGATTGCCTCACACTCGTACCCCATGCAAATCCTGCGACTTTCAAGGTACTTGAATATGGCAATCTCTATGCTAAAGATTCAAAGAACGTTTATGTTGGTGATAAGATTTTGCCCTTAGCTGATCCAGATAGCTTCGAATTAATGGATAGCTATGCGAAAGACAAAAAACATGTTTATTTTTCTTGGCACCTGTTGCGAGGCGTCGATCCTAAAAAATTTAAAGAGAGTGAGCGATATGGCATAAGCCCCCGAAATATTTTTTTTGAGGGCAGAATTTTAAGGGGGGCAAACGCAAAAAAATTTAAAATTCTGAATGCAGGGTATTCTACGGATTTAAGAAAAGTGTACTTTGATGATCTGCCTTTAAAAGAGGCAAACCCCTACACCTTTACGATAATAACTAACTCGATACGTGGAGGAGGTGGATGGGCACATGATTCAATGCATGTCTACTATGAGGGCAAGCTCACAATTTTGGCACCAAAGTCAGTAGTAGTGTTCACAAATTTTCTAGCAAAAGACGACACTAGCGTTATATGTAATCAGCTCCGCATAAACAATGCGGATGCAAAAACATTTCAAGCCCTGAATGATTATTATGCAAAAGACAAAAATCGCGTATATGTAATAAATTCAGCGTTCATCGAACAAGGAAAGGCATGCAATTCTTTTATTGTTGTTGATGCTGATACCAATTCATTTCACTTGCTACCCGATCAAAAGTACTTTGCCGCAGATAAGAAACACGTTTTTTATCTCGGAAAACCGATCCCGAACGTTAGTCCGGATGGCTTTGACCCTAGTAGTTGGCAGAAGCCTGAGTAAAGGAAAACTGCGTTTTCCTCTCATGGACTCTCCTTTCCATCAAAAGAGTCGCTTTGACGCGACGGCTTTTAAAAAAATGATCAATAGCGGTATCAATGATGTGATTTATTGACTTAAGTAAATTTGATAGTATTTTACTATTTGACTCTACATCGTGGAGTTCCCCGCAAGGGGCTTGGCATCACAGGCTTATGTTGAAGGAGATGAACTATGGGTGCGCACGTACCATGTTCGAACTGCGATGGAAAAGGTTGGGTGCGCATAGCCCCAGCCGAAAGCCATCAAGAAAGTGTGCTCGTCCCCTGCACGATATGTCGGCAGACAGGGAGAGTTTGGGACGAGTATGCGGAACCTCCAGGCTGTTGCTTTCTGACGACGGCATGCGTCGTCACTCGCGGGTTGCCCGACGATTGCCATGAGCTCCGCACGCTCCGGAAATTCCGCGACGAGTATGTCGTTCGGACTCCCGGAGGCATCGCACTCGTGCAGCGGTACTACCGAATCGCCCCCGCGATCATTGCACGCATCGATGCGTGCAGCTTGCCGGAGCAGGAGTACCGCGCACTGTGGAGCGATCTCGTGCGGCCGTGCGTTTCACTCTTGGAGCACGGCCGAAAGACCACGGCCCTCGACCGCTACGCAAAGGTCGTGACTGATCTCTCGTCATCGCACGTGAGAGAAATAAGCTTGTGAGGCTTGTATCCCGCTCTCTTCGCCCCGAAGAGAGCGGGGAGTTTTTTTGATGCCATTGCTCAAGTACATTCGAGAAAATCTTGAATGATGGCATCAAGGAAAGCTGCGTTTTCCTCTGATGAGCTCTCTTTTCTTTCAATGGACGTCGATGCTTTTTCGCCTATCCGCGCCAGGCCAAGAACGCGATGTACGCACCGTATGCAAGAAGCATGAGCACGCCGTCGATGCGTTCGAGCATGTGATTGTCTCGCTGTCTCCAGAACAGGAGACGCTTGTGGAGGTAGCCCCTGTGCACCACGAAGAACAGTAAGATCGTGGCCGCGATGGTGACGAGGAGATCCACGTTCATCGCGGGCGGGAAGGGAAGCGGCGCAATGACGGCGCTCACGCCGAGAATCCAGAAGATGTTGAAGATGTTGCTGCCGACGATGTTGCCGACCGCGATGTCCGCATTGCCTTTGCGCGCCGCGACGATGGACGTCGCCATTTCCGGGAGCGATGTGCCCACGGCGACGATCGTAAAGCCGATCAACGCCTGCGAGACACCGAGTGCCTCCGCGATGGTGACGGCACCGTCAACGGTGAGTTTTCCTCCGCCGATGAGGAGTGCGAGACCGGCCAGCACAAAGCCGCCGGAAGCCCAGAAGCCGCGTACCTTGATCCCTGCGTCGGCATCGGACGGGTCGTTGCGGCTCATGCCGGCGATGTACCAGAGGAAGATGAAGAAGAATGCGATGAGAACCAATCCTTCCGAACGGGTGAGGGCAGCGACGCTTGTGCCGTCAAACAACGTATCGTTCGCCATGAAGTACAGAACGACGGACGCCAGGAGCGCGAAGGGAATTTCTTTCCAGACCGTGGACGTCTGCACGGAAATTTTCGTGATGAGAGCCGAAATGCCCAGGATGAGGAGGATGTTCGCGGTGTTGCTGCCGACGACGTTGCCGATGGCGATGTCCGTGGCACCCGAAAGGCTGCTCGTGACGTTCACGACGAGCTCCGGCATGGACGTGCCGAATGCGACGACGGTGAGTCCGATGGCAAGATCGGAAATGCCGATGCGTTTGGCAAGCGACGATGCGCCGTCGACAAGCCAGTCCGCGCCCTTCACGAGAAGTGCGAGACCGACGACGAGTAACAGGAAAGCGAGAGCCATTGGGCGCAAGCCTACCCTCCCTTTGTATTTAGAGCGAGCGGTGTCGGCAGCGAATGTGCACGACACCATCGATGACTTCGTGATCGATACGACCGGACACGGCGACTCTCCTCTCAGAGGGAACGAACGACAACCAATTCTCCTTGAAGCATCTAATTTTTTCATGGAGTCCATCAACATCAAAAGAGGGAGTTATGGCTCCCTCTTCTCGAATGGCGATGATAGAAAGCTTAACGAGCCAGATCGTTCCAATGCTTGGACGGCAGGGTATGATTGTCCGTTTTGGCGCGGTACACCATTTCGGCGATTTCGCCGCGGGTGACCGGCTGCGCCATGAAGCGGATGCTCATGGGGATGCCGTTGCGCTCGGAGAGCGCGTTGACGTACAGGAAGTACCAACGCGAATCAGTCGTATCCTGGCGGTCCATGCTCGTCTGGAAGATGCGCGTGACGAGCTTGGCGGCCTCGACGAAGCTCACGGCGCGCGTGGGGCGGAAGTACCCATCGGGGTAACCGTGGATGATGCCGGCGGCCTTGGCGTTGCAGATGTCGAGTGCGAACTTGGTGTCGTTCGTCACGTCTTTGAAGATCGTGGCGCCCGTACCGTTCCTGTTGAGACAAGAGTTGTCGCGGTCGGGCATGAGGAACTCGCTCGTCATGAGCTGGACGAGTTCGTCGCGACGAATGCGCTTTTCGGGGTTGAACTCTCCGTTCGTGTAATCACCCTTGAGGATGTTGTGCGTGCGGAGATACTCGATGGCGTCGTAGTGGACGCTGCCGACGGGAACGTCCGTGAAGGGACGAACCGAGAACGGCGTGGCCTGTTGCTGCTGCGGAGCGACGGAGGAAGAAGACGATGACATGGACGACGCGGTTGTGCCGCGCGGCATGTCGTCCGGGAAGTAGGCGAAAGCGGCTTCGGCTGACATCCAGAGAAGCAGTGCGCAGACCGGAAGGGCCAGAGCGACCGTGGAGCGTGTATACACCATAGAAAAATGGGGAAGAGATGACATTAAGACGTTCTTAATGCGATTCTCTTACAAGAAGATACCGATCGATGAGAGGGTTACGCGGGGATTTCCTTCCACACCGTGCGCATCGAAAAGAAGGTGAGCGCAAGAACGACCGCTCCCACGATGCCCGCGACGAGGAGCGCGTAGGGAATGGACCGCGCATCGGCCATGGCACCGACGAACGGCGACACACAGACGAAGATGAGGCGACCTCCGAACGACCGCACCGAAAGCACCGTGGCGCGCACGTCGGAGGTGGTCATGCGGTTCATCATGTCGAGCGTGAGCGGCCCCATGAAGTGCCACGCGAGCCGCTCGATGACGAAGAAGATGAGGAGCGGTAATGCCGGCGGGAAGCTGAGCGCCAGGTAACAACCCACGGCGATGGCGGCGACGATCATGATGAGTGCGCGATCATCGACCTTTTTCTCGAACCACGGCACGGTTTTTGCGGCACACGCACCGGCGATGACGGTGATGGCATGCGTGATGCCGAACAATGCGACGGGCACGCCGACCAAGGCCTGGTACGGCTGGAAGAACCAGAAGAACATGAGGGACATCGTGGAGATGAGTCCGTACAGGAGCGTGATGCCGCGGAGTCCTCGGTGACGGAGCAGCGTGTGCACCGTCACGTCCCAAATGGCGCGCCAGTGCTTGGGCTCCTGCATGCGGTGGCGAGGAGGTTCGACGAGCGTGAGTGACACAAAGATCGCCGCGAGCATGGGCACCGTGGTGAGCCAGAGCGGGAGCGCCAAACTCACGGCTCCGAGCAGTCCGCCGACGATGCCGCTTACGGCCTCGGTGTTGAATTCGAAGAACGCTTGGTTGCCCGCGACGCGTCGATAGGAACTCTCTTCACCGATGCTGAGGAGTGAATCGTACGTGAGCGCTTCGATGGTCCCGGAGAGCAAACTGGCACCCATGCCGATGAGCACTTCGGCGAGCATGAAGTTCCAAAAGTTGGTGCCCGTGGCGTACGTGAGGTACGCAAGCGCACCGAAGCAACATCCCAGGACGATGGTATTTTTTCTGCCCCAGCGGTCGGCCAAGTACCCCGTGGGGATTTCGAGCACGAAAATCGTGAGCGCGAACCCCGACTGCAGCAGCATGATGTCCGTGAGGCTGAGTCCATGCGACCTCCAGAACAGCACGATGATGGGAATGACGAAGAGGGCCTGCGTGAGAGCCTGAATGACGTAGAGTTTCCCGATGTTGCTGCGGACGGCCGAGTTCATGCCGCCCAGTCTACGCCGCTTGATTCAGCCACGCTTGCACCAGATGCGGATGCTTCTTTGCGAATGCTTCCGAGAGATAGCCGTTCCCCGCACGAACGACGGTGACGTCTTCCAAAATGCCGGCCGGAACGACCGCTTCGATCTTTCCCTGTGTCGTCTGCTTGAGGCTTTCGTACACGGTTCCGTACGGCGTCGTGAGGTTTCGGTCGGACGATGTTCCATCGGCTTCGATGGCACTGAGCGTGTATTCGCTGCCGTAGTCTTCGTCGATTCTGTAGACGCGTTTCATGAGAGTGCGAAAAGATTAGAGCCAGGCGGCGGACACGGCGGTGATGTTGCCGAACGCGAGTCTGAAGAGCGGAGCGGCGGGCTCAAGCGCGGTCTGTGCGCGTTGCATGAGCTTGATGAGCTTGTCGACTTCCTTTTCCTGATCCTGCTCATGACTCAAGGATTCGAGAGCCGCGGCGAGACCGAGGGACGTGAGATCGCGCGAGACGTCGTAGGCCGTGAGGCGCTGCGCCTCCTTGAAAGAAACGGCGACGGATTGCTTGGCCTGCTGCACGGCGAGCTGGCGCTTGAGGAGCACGGCGTCGAGCGAGGCGACCTGCGTGCGTGCGCCCTTCAGCGAGGAAGCGGGCTGCACGATGACGGCGAAGGCGAGAACGCTCGCGACGATGACGTTGCTCATGACGGCGAAGAGTCCTCCGATGATCACCCACTGGTAGCGGCGGAAGCGGAGTGCGTTGTACTTCTCCACGACGCCGAAACGCAGCTTCATTTCACTGCGGATGTCGAGCGCCGGGATGAACACGAGCGAATCGAGCTTGCTTGCCACGTCGCCCGTCGGTTGCCAGCGCGTGAGGAGCAAGTCCTTGGCGAGAGCGACCTGGTTCGTCACCTCTTCCTTGTGCAAGCGCGTGATCTCGCTGATTTTCTCCGTGGAAAGACCCACGAGCATCGAGAGGATGAGGAGCCTCTGCGCCTCGCGCGGAAGCGACCACAACGCGTCGTGCATGGTGGCCATGGCCTTCTTGTCGGCGTCCGTGAGGAACGCCAAGTTGGGCAGGTACACCGTGTCGATGTCGGCGGCGGCGATGTCTTTGTTCTTGAGCGCATTGTCCGCGGCATCGAGAAGCATGCCGAGGTTCAGCGTACCGAACCACCACAAGGACATGGCGCGACTGAGGACGTCCAAGTAAATTTCGCTCTGGATGGTCTTGGCCAGTTCGGTCGAACCCGTACGGTGGTACAGGTAGCCGTAGAACACTTCTTTCGTGGCGTCCAAGAATTCAAGGTAGTCTTTGGCTCCTTTTTTGACGACCGCGAGGTCGAGCGCTTTGCGCTCCTGCGGAATGGCAGCCGGGGGAACGGCCGCTTCGGTGCCGATGAATGTATTGTTGAACTCGCTCATGATCCGATACCGAAGAAGTCTTGAAGTTTGCTGACGATGCGGTTGAACATGCTGCGGTTTCTGACGGCATTCTGGAGATCGGTGAACGTCTCGTTGGTGCAGCGGAGCGCGTCGGTCATGGTGTCGTCGCACGGAGTCTCAGTGTCCGCACCGTCACCGACGTTCTGGACGGCGCGTTTGAGCTCGGAGTATTGATCCACGATGTCCGTACGGCCTTCTTTGCGGAGCGTTTCGAGCATGGACTGCACGCGTTCATCGGTGGTGATGAGCGTGAGCAGCGTGTCGCGCTGATCGTCGAGGCCTCCGCGTTCGAAGGCGATGCGCGTATCGGCGGGAGCAACCTGCGAGAGTCCGTCGACGAAACCGACCATGTCGGTCACGGTCTCGATGCCCGTGTCGCGGCCCACCTGCTGCGCGAGCGACTGCACGGATGCGGCGGTGTGAGCGGCCTGAATGTCGATGGTCGCGAGGTCGGCGTCGGAGATGACCTTGCGACGCTCAAGCGTGCCGACGAAGCGATTGATGGCGGCCACCACGCGTGCGGTGTCCTGCTTGCTCACTTCCTGCGTGA
Organism: uncultured Candidatus Peribacteria bacterium; assembly: GCA_964611095.1. Taxonomy (GTDB): domain Bacteria; phylum Patescibacteriota; class Gracilibacteria; order Peribacterales; family Peribacteraceae; genus CAZKJL01. The sequence goes on along the minus strand of CAZSWJ010000001.1, from coordinate 78,088 downwards.
GCGATTCGATGACGGAGAGCAACGGTTCGGTGTCTTCCGGAGAGAGTCCGTACTCCTGTTCCAAAATCGGCAGCGCCGTCTTGAGGGCCGCGGCTTCGGCGCGAACGGTTTCAAGCGATGCCGGCACGTCGTTCGTTGCGTACTTTTCGGCGGCTTCCTTCATCGCCTTGAGCGTCGCGAACACTTCGATGGGACGGTTTTTGTCGGTGAGGTTGGCGGCGTAGTTCGTCGGAATGTCTTTCTCGAAGGCGATGCCCTGGCGCTTGAGTTTGGTGACGTCGAGCGTCACCTGGTTGCTCAGCTCGCCGCGGCGAATCACCGAGACGGCGCGCTCGAGCTCATCGATGGCGACGGGGACTTCCACGTTCACGAGGCGCGATTTCTCAAGATCTTTTTCATCGACGACTTCGGTACTGATGGGTGTCGCGATGAATTCCTTGAGGAGATCCGTGTAGCGAGCACGTTCGGCGATCTTGGCTTCCTGCAGTTTCGTGAAGAGCTTCTCGGCCCAGGCGCGCTCTTCTTTGGTGAGACGTCGTCCGTTGGCGAGCTTCTTCACGATGGTCTCGAGCTGCAGGACCTCCTCGCGATCGAGCTGCTGCATGATGGCGGCCGCATCCTGGTTCTTGGGGCTGAGGAACTGCACGGCGGCGATGGCCTGCTGCATGATGGCGGGGGCGATCTCCGGAGGAGGCTGGCTGGGAGCTTCTTGCTGCGTGGTGGCAGAGGCACTGGAACTGGATTCCTGGGTCGGAGCGTCGTGGAGCGGGGACTCGGATTTGCAACTGCCGGAGCATCCGTCGCCGGAGACGCCGTTGCCGTCGTCGCACTGTTCACCGCGACTCGACTGCACGATGCGGTCGCCGCAGAATTCGATTTGGCAGTATTTGTTGCATCCGTCACCGGAGACGTCGTTGCCGTCGTCACACTGTTCGTTGGCGTCGGTGGCTCCGTTGCCGCACTTCTCGATGGTGCAGCTGCTGCTGCATCCGTCGCCGTTCTGCAGGTTGCCGTCATCGCACTGCTCACCCACGTCCACGTCGTTGTCACCGCACACCGAATCGGCGGCGTTGCTGACGCGAGGCGACTGCATGGCGCCCGCCACCATCACGAGGGCCAAGAAGGCCACGATCACGGGAAAGCCGGTTTTTTTGTTGTAGGTGGGTATGTGTGTGAAGAAAATCACACTATTGTACCACAATTTGTCGTTTGAGAGTTGGTGTTTAATGTGACAAACCAAAGTAATTATTGTCTTAATATATTTTGATGTTTTTCAGAAGAATTCGGCGCCAATATCCACCAAATGCTCGTGTACGGTTCCTTGCGACACGCAGAGCAAATCGATGCGTGCCGGCCCTTCGTATCCGTGATGTGCGACGTATCGGAAGATCGCCTCGCGAAGTGCGCGACGTTTTCGCGCGTCGAGCGCCGTGCGCGTGGGATAAGCCGCACTCTTTTTCGTTCGTGCTTTTACTTCCACGAAGACGAGCATCTTTTCTTTTTGATCTTCGGCGACGATGTCGATTTCGTAGCGGCCGAAACGCGCGTTGCACTCCTTCACGACGTATCCGGCTCGCGTGAGATACGTCGCAGCCGCGCCTTCGCCGAGTTTGCCCGTGAGCGCCGTCGTCATGCGCGGATTCCACCACATTCATGGTTTTGTGTCTTGTACTTGCGCTTGCGTAAGGGTGTACGATAGTACACCATAGACATATTCCTCCTCCCAAACTTCCATGCTCACGCAGCTCACCTCCTTCACCACCGTCGGTGTCAGCGCACTTCCCATCGATGTGGAAATCGGCGTCATCCCCACCGCGGGCGAACCGAAATTTCAGATCGTCGGACTCGGCGACGCCGCGGTGCAAGAGAGCAAGCAGCGCGTGATCATGGCGCTCAAGGCATCGGGGTATAAAATTCCGATGGGTCGCATCACGAACGTGAACTTGGCGCCCGCGCACATCCGCAAAGCGGGCTCGCGGTTCGATCTTCCCATCGCGCTCGGCATTCTCCAAAGCAGCGACGTCATCGACATCCCCAAAAAGATTTTGGAAGCAACGGCGCTGATCGGCGAGCTGGCGTTCGACGGACAACTTCGTCATGCCACCGGCGTACTCGCGTGCGCTCTGGCATGCGCCAAACGCGGCATCAAGACCATCGTCGTTCCGGCGATGAACGGGCCCGAAGCGGCGCTCGTGCCGGGGCTCACGGTCATCGCCGTCAACAATTTGCGCGAAGTCGTTGCGTGTCTCACGGGACAAATGGAGGCGCCCGTCATCGTGCCGCCCGATGCGGGCACCGGGCACCTCACGGCCACCGTGGACTTCGCCGACGTGCGTGGCCAGGCGCTCGCCAAACGCGCACTCGAAATCGCCGCCGCAGGCGGACACAATGTGCTTCTCTCGGGTGCTCCGGGATCGGGGAAGACGCTTTTAGCGGGCGCACTCCGCGGCATTTTACCGCCGCTGACGCGGGAGGAATCGCTGGAGATCACGGGCATTTATTCCGTCGCGAATTTGCTGCCGTCCGACATGCCGCTCATTCAAGACCGGCCGATTCGCACCGTGCACCACACGGCGAGCGGAGTCGCCATCGTCGGCGGGGGACAGCACCCCATGCCGGGAGAAATTTCTTTGGCACACCGCGGCGTTCTCTTCTTGGATGAACTCGCCGAATTCCCGCCGCAGGTACTGGAAGTTCTTCGTCAGCCGCTCGAAGACCGACGCATCACCATCAACAGGGCGCAGGGAAGCGTCACGTTCCCGGCCGACTTCATCATGGTGGGCGCCATGAATCCGCCGAAGTATTCGTCGTCGTCCGCGGAGCGCATGAAGCGCAGGATTTCGGCTCCGCTCCTCGATCGCATCGACCTCACCATCGACGTGCAGCCCGTGGAAATCGCGGACTTGCAGGGCAAAGCTCCCGCCGCGGCCGAAACGAGTGCCGCGATCCGCAGTCGCGTCATGGCCGCACGCGAGAGACAGATCAAGCGCTTCAAGAAGCGCAGCATTTCCACCAATAAGGAGATGGGCGTAAAGGACCTGGAAACATTCTGTCCGCTCGACTCCAAGTGCGAAGCACTCCTGAGACAAGCGTCCGAGCGCATGAATTTTTCGGCGCGTTCGTATCACCGCATCATCAAAGTGGCGCGCACCATCGCCGATCTCGCCGGAGCCGAGAACATCGCTCTGCAACACGTCGCCGAAGCACTGCAGTACAGGCAACAAGTGGGCGTGTAGAAGTGCGAAAGTATGTAAGTAATCCAAGTGCGAAAGTACAATCCATGCAATCCAGCCATCATGAAAGCACTACGAACATTCTCTGGACCCCTTCACGAAAAATCGTATCGATTTGCACTTCGGGTCACTCTTTTTTGCAGGTATGTCATCGAGCAAAAAAAGGAATTTATTCTGAGTAAACAATTAATGAGATCCGCGACGAGCGTGGGCGCCAACATCGAAGAAGCTCAGCAACCGCAAAGTCGTGCCGACTTTATTTCAAAGTTATCGATCGCCTTAAAAGAAGGATACGAGAGTCGCTATTGGTTGCATCTGATGGAAGATGCGGGCTATGCGACGCAATCCGACTGCATCCCTCTCGTCATGCATTCGGAAGAAATCATCAATATGCTCGTACAGAGCATCAGGACCGCAAAAAACAAACGCATGTGACTTTCGCACTTACGAACTTTCCACTTTCGCACTTTTGACATTTCACCTTTCACTTTACACTCCGTTTGATGCACTACGCCGACAGACTTCAGCAGCGAATCGACGAAACCTCTCCCGTCTGCGTGGGCTTGGATCCCGTGATTTCAAAATTGCCCGACGGCGTGAGTAAAGACCTCGCGGGCGCCAAGGAATTTTGTCTCGGTATCATCGATGCAGTGAAGAACACCGCGTCCTGTATCAAGCCCCAGATGGCGTACTTCGAAGTGCTGGGATGGGAAGGCATGAAGCTTCTGTACGAGGTGTGCGAGGAAGCCAAGAAGCACGACCTCATCGTGATTCTGGACGGCAAACGCAATGACATCGGCTCCACCTGCGAGGCATACGCCGAAGCGTATTTGGGCAAAGGAAAGCCGTTCGACGCGCTCACCATCTCGCCGTACTTGGGTTCGGACGGCGTCGTGCCGTTCATTGAGCTTGGCATGAAGAACAACCGCGGACTCTACGTGCTCGTGAAAACGAGCAACGACAGTTCGGGCGAGATCCAGGATCTGCCCGTCGGCGACGAATCGGTCCACGAGCACTTGGCGCAACTCGTGGAAGGATGGGCCGCGCAAAAACTCGGCGTGGAGAGCAACCTGTCCTGCGTCGGCGCCGTGGTCGGTGCCACGTACCCCGAGGAAACCAAATACCTGCGCACGCTCATGCCCCACTGCCCCTTCCTCATCCCGGGCTACGGCGCACAGGGCGGCACCGCCGCGGACGCCGCACTCGGATTCCTCCACGACGGCAGCGGAGCCGTGGTCAATGCATCCAGGAGCATTCTGTATGCTTCAGCCGAAAAAGACTGGAAGGAAGCAGCCCAAAAAGCCACCAAAGCCATGGCCGCAGACCTGAAGAAGGTTATTGCCAAAAAGTAGAAAAAGTGATATAATATCAATATTAGCTTTTTCTAACACACACATGCGTACACATTTCGCGGACCAGAAGACGTGGGAGAAGTTCCTCGCGCTGTCGGCCATTTGGGCCGTCTCCGCAGGAGCATTCCTCATCGTGGTGTCGGCCAAGTTCTAAGGACAATATCCAAGCATCTCAAAAAAACACGCCCGTGCTGACGAGCGTGTTTTTCTTGCATTACTGAAGAAGTGTTCCCGTGACGAGAGGAGAGGGACCCTCCACCCACTTATACATGCCGGATTCATCGGTCCACGACGCGCTGCCGAGAGACTCGGGAGAACCCGCGGTGAGGAGATCGGCACGCAAGCTTGCCGCGGTGCTCGGTGGGGTGGCGACGTCGGCACGGAGATCGAGGGCGAACGCTCCCGATGCGGGGACGGCTCCGATGCCGCTCGGCTTGAGCGGCGAGCACGTCACGAGCGTCAGAGCTTCGTTCATGCTGCACGGCGTCGTGAGATTACCCCGAACGAGCGACCAATTTTTGGCGGTGATCGTGCCGGTCTTGCTCAGCGTGAAGACGAGATCGGTGAGCGAGAGCGACCTGCCTCCGACGGTAGAACCGCTGAAGGAGAACGTGCTGACGAGAACGCCGCTGCCGCGCTGGAGCGGAGCCGCTGCGGGCGTGACGCGCGTGACGGACTTGATGCGACCGAACGACGTCTGGTGCTTGGGGAACGGACCCGTGAACGCTTTGTTTATGGTTTCATGGACGCTGTCTCCGCGCATCGTGACGTTGAACGTGCGGACCTGCAGGAGTTCGTCGGCAAAACCTCCGCCGTTCACGTCGCGGATGACGGCACGGAGGACGAAGCGGACGTCTTTGTCCTGGGCCAAGGTGTAAGCGATGCTCGGATCCACCTGCGCCTCGAACGTCAGCTTGTAATCGGAGATGTCGGTGTTCACGCGACGAAGCAACTTCATGACGATGACGCCGTCGGGGTCCACGACTTCGAGGTGATCGACGGAACGCACTTCGGTGAACACTTTCACTTCGCCGCGGAGGACCTTCGCCGTTTCGCCGTTGCTGCGGATGATGCCGTCGGCAACCGCATCGGAAGCTTGGCCGACGACGAGGAAGTGACTGACGGACGGAACCGTGAAGAGCGCGGCGGAGGAGGATGACGATGAAGAGGAGGACGAAACCGACGAGGACGATGACGACTCGGATGAACTCACGGAGCTGCTCGATGAACTGGACGATGACGAGACGTATTCGCCGTTTTCGGCCATGCGGTACTCGGTGAGTTTTCCGTAGGAATCAGCCAAGAACGCACCCGCCAAGCGCGCGGCCTGAGCGCGGGTGAGCAGCGTGTCGAAACGGATGCGTGTGGGCAAATCGGTCCCGCGCTCGGCGGCTGCATCGTAGTACGGCGCGGCCCAATCGGCGGAGTTCGATGAGTGGATTTCGTAACCGAACAAGAGTGTGAGCATTTTGAGCGCGGCGTCGTACTGCACCGGAGTGTCGGGTGCGAATGTCCATTGATCGCGCGGGAGCTTGGGATCGGCGTTCCCGCTCACGATGCCGGCCTCTTTGGCGGCGCAGACGTACGGACTGAACCAGTCCTCGGCATGCACGTCGGGGAAACAATCCGCGGCCACAAGCTCCGGCCTGCGGCTCTGCGGCGCACTGAGCATGGCGATCTTGAGGAACTCGGCGCGGTTCACTTGGCGCGTGGGACCGAAGCTGCCGTTGGCGTAACCCTTCACGATGCCTTCACGGCTCAGAAGGTTGATTCCCACGGCTTCCGGAGACGATTCCCGAACATCGGGATAGAAGTTGCCGGGTGCGATGTCGATGGCAAGAGCCACGACAGGCACGGCGAGGGCAAAAGCGACGGAGAGAGGCAATTTTTTCATAGGCGTCTATCGTAGAACATCTCTAGGACGGATGGGGTGGGGATATATTGCTCTTTTTGTCGTTTTTTGGTACAATGGTGAGATTTCTTCTCACACAAAATGCCTTCTGACACGACGGTACAGACAGAGGACTATCTCGCTCCGCCGCCCATCTTGGACGGCGATGAGCTCTATGACTTCCTCATGGAGGGCATCGAACCCGAACTCACGAACAAGAATTTGCCGAAGGTCGGTGCGCTCACGAAGAACGAAACCGTGGAGCAGCGCAAAGTCCGTGTGAAGCGCTACGCCGCGGCCTTCGCCGAATTCGACAAACGCCTCACCGAGTACAAACGCGAGTGGGACGAAATGTTCGCCGGCTACAAGCGCGACTCCGCGAAGATGGCCGAAGAACTGGTGAGCTCGGCCGAAGCGGACGAGATGAAAAAGATCGAAAAACAAATGACCCAATCGTAATCAACGATGGAATTCCTTCGCTCCCTGCACCGGCAATTCCCGCATCTCGGTCTCGCCGAGGCGCGCTTGCTGCACGCGGGAGAAACGCCCGATGCCGACGTACGCACGGAAGCCGGCAAGAGAGGAGCTCCCGACGTTCCGGATGCTCCCGAGCCGAATGCCGACAGTCCCGAGAGGACCGAAACCGACGTTCGCAAAGAGGCCAAGGATCGCAACGCACGCACCGAAGGGACAAAAGAAGAGCAGATGGAACAGGTGAAACAGGACTTGGGAAAGAGAATCGCAGGATTGCGCGACATGCCTGAGCTCGTGAAGCAGGAACTGCAGTCATTCAACAGGAACGTGGCCCACCCTCACGGGTTCCACGCCAGCATCACGAACGGGCGGCTCGACTTCGGCGAGTACAGGGCTCCCGTGGAACGTCAGCCCAGCGCACTCGACAACAAAATCGCTAAAACCGCGCAGGAGCTCAATCGCATCAACTGGGAAATTCACATTCTCCTCGGCAGAGGCAGAACGGGAAACGGACTCACTCGTGCCGGTGCCGAATACAGGGCGCAGATGGGATCGGCCCGCTCTCGCTACAACCGCACTCCGGAAATCAACCTCATGCTGGCAAGGCTCTCGGCGCAGGAAATTGAAGCATACGGCCCGAAACTGGGCCAGCTGATGAAAGAGCGCGTGAAAGTCACCGAGGAACTCTCGCACTTGCAAGCATTGAAGAGGTCCGGCCTCCCGCTCGACGAAAGCACGGATACCACGACCACGACGAGCTCGGACGGACAGTCGATCGATTTCCAGGCATCGGAGGGACCGACGACGAAATTCGATCTTGAACAATCGCTCAAAAACGTCGATCCCCAAACCGCGGAAGCGATTCGTGCTCTCCCGAAGGAGATCCAGGAGGCTGCGGTGACGGTGGTGGAAGGCATGTCCGAAGCGGAACTTGCGGAAGCTCGCACGACGCTCGAGAGCGTTGCCAAAATGCCGGCTGACGTTCTCAGCGCATTCGGCAAACTCATCGGCCCCGACGGCAGCATCAAGCTGCCCGAACCGTTGCCGACGAGTGCCACGCCCGACACGCCGATGGGCAAGGCCATCGAATTCATAAAGGGAATGACGCCGTCCGCAAAGGCTTTCTTGGAAAAAGTCATGGGTGCCGCGGTGAAGAGCAGAAACAGCGTCACCGTCACCACGAAAGAGGCCGGTGACGTCGCCGACAAGGCGACCATCGCGCGCCTCGTGAAACTCCGCCGCGAAGCCAAGACCGAAACCGACATCGACGTGGCCGAAGGCCTCCTCATGATGCAGGGCGTGGATTTGGACAAGAGCGACATCGACGGCGGCAAGATCGTCATGGCCGACAAGGACGTGCGTCCGTTCCTGTACCTCTTCGGATTCATCCGCTTCATCAAAGGAGTCATCGACAAAGCATTCGGCAAGAAGGGAGGCAAGGGCGAGAAAGGCGAGGACATCAAGGGACCCGGAGGCAAAGGCGCCGAAGGCCCCAGGCCCGCCGGTGAGATGACGCCCGAAGAAAGACGCGACGAATTGAAGTCTGCGAAAGAAGGCATCGAAAAAGCCAAGAAGAAAGAAGGTGAGCTCGCCGACGACATCAAGTCGCTCGAGAAACAGAAGGAGAACCCGGACACCAAGGCCGAAGCCAAGCCGAAGATCGACGAAGAGATCGCGCAGAAGAAAAAGGACCTGGAAGCTTTGAAGAAAACGCGCGAAGAGCTGGAAGCCCGCGTGAAGGAACTGGAGGGCGCCGGTGACAAGCCCGCCGATAAGAAAGAGGGCGGCGATACGAAGCCCGACGTGGAGAAATTGAAGAAAGATATCGACGAGATCCTGAAGGCGAACCTGCCGGAGAAGACGGCCAAAGACGTCATCGGAGCCATCAAGGTGGAACTGAACGGTGAAGGAAAAATCGTCGTTTCCCTGGATCAAGGATCGATCGCAGCAGCCCTGCTCAACCCGGTGATCGGCGCCATCAATACGAACCGCTTCCTCCCGAATGTCGATACGACGACGGGGAAAGCGTCGAGCAATCCGATGAATGTCGCTGAATTCGAGCGCTTCATAAGCGACATGAAAGAGGTTGCGGCCAAGGCGAAAGCACCGGACAAGCCACCTGCCAAAGCAGGCCCCCCGGATACCGAAGGCTCGAGGCCGGATGCCAAAAAAAAATGAGGCTGAAAAAAGACCGGACGCCCCCTCGGGGCCGACGAAAGAATCCGCTCCCGACAAAAGCAAGCCGGGCTTACTTGACGGAATCGAGGCGAAATTCGGCAAATTGAAGGAAAGCGTCGTACAGAGCTTGGATGACCTGGATGCGATGCTCAAACGCAAGGAAGAGTTGTACGTGAAACACATCGCCGACACGCAGAAAGACCTCGACAATCTTTCGTCCTGGAACCCGTTCAACCGATCGCACCGCGAGGCGCTTCGACAAACGCTTGCTCGTGAAAAAGATGCTCTGAATGACGTGCGCAACGTGAAGGCGACATTCGCTCCGCAGATCACGCTGCTCCGCGAAGCACTGAACAAGAACGGAGCGGACGTCCTCGACCTGGCGAAGCAATCGGAGAAGCTTCGCGGCAACCTGGCGCGCGCGCTCGGCAACGCCGATGTGAGCTACGAGGCGGTGCGCATGAACATGCAGGAAGTGATGGGTACCGAAACCGAGCAGGACCGACAGTTGCGGTATGACAACCGCATGAGGACGGTGCAGGAGGAGGGCCGTGAGGTCTACGTTCGGCGTGGCGACGCTCTGGAGAAGGGCATCGTCATGAAAAAGGGTGCGTCGTACGTCATCACAAACATTGATGAGGGCTGGGAGATCGCCGTAAAAGACGTGCCCCTCGATGAGAAAGGAATGCCCAAAATTTGGACGACCGAAGAAATCGAAAAAACGGGCCAGAAGAAGTTCGACCAGATCACGACGCCCAAAGATATCGGTGCGGACTTCGGCAGGCGCAAAGCCGAGTACTTGGAAAAACATGCGACGCTCAGCGAGGACGAATACGCGGAGCTGTTCGGCAACGACATCAGGCAGGCCAACGTGGGCAACTGCTACCTCATCGCCACGTTCGTCTCGCTCCAACGTTTCGATCACGCCGATGCGATCCTCCGCACATCGATCAAGAAGAACGGCGACTCCTACGCGGTACGCATCCCTCTCGGCATGAAAAATGGACGGGAGATCGTCGTGACGAAGCAGGAAATGAATGAGCTTCAAACCACCGCGAAGGGAGAGAAGCTCCAACCCGTGAATGCCGCGGAAGGCTGGAAGCTCCTGGAGGCCGCGTTCACGAAAATGAGGACCGGCGGCATGAACCGGGAGAAGACTTCCGGAGGACGGTCCGAGATCGCACTCGCCGAAATGATGGGAGGCCATGGAACGGAAGGTTTGTGGGGTACGCGGGCGAATCCCGAGCAGAACCGCAGCAAGAACAATCAAAACGGCGACGTGATGAAGGGCACGTATAACCTCGAGGTGCATCGAGGCAAAGTCGAAGCGATGTTGAATCGATTCTCGAACGGCAAGCACCTCGTGCACTTGAGCAGTCTTCGCGGTCCGAAAGACGACACGACGCAGTACGATATCGACGGTCATTCGTTCTATCACAATCACGCCTATTCACTCACGAACGTGAATGCGCAGGCCAGAACCGTCACCGTGATCAATCCGCACAACAGCGGGGCACCGATCAAGCTCACGTATGACCAATTGCTTCGCGGATTCGTCGGCATCGACGTCGCCACCATCGATTACAAAAAAATGTTCACCTAACTCACGTATGGAACTCCTCTCACCCAAAGCAATGGCCGAAAAGTACAAGGAGCCGATCCTGCGGTACGCGCTGGAACACATCCGTGGCGCCGAAGAACCGGAGATTCTGTTCGACGAGTGCTTCATGCACGACGAACGCACGTACGGATTCATGATCATCGACAAGGGCGGCATGTACGGCATCGCGCTTCCCGTCGGCGAAGACGGCGGCTTGGGCGAACTGACGTGGATGAAAGTCTGATGGTGCCGGGGAGAGGACTTGAACCTCCATGGGATTGCTCCCGTCAGCTCCTAAGGCTGATGCGTCTGCCATTTCGCCACCCCGGCGTGTTTAAATAGTAGCCGTAGGGCGAGTGTGGGCGCGAGTGACTTTGGGCTTGAAGGTCGCGGCGGTCAGGGCTCCGCGCAGGAATGATCGGAGCGACTGCTGCGCTTCTTCGATGCCGAGCGTGTCGTGGTCGATGACGTGGGCGGGGGAGAGCGGGGCTTCATAGGGCTTATCCGGTCCGCCGAGGCCCGACCGTTTCACGTGAATCCAGAGCGGTGCGCAAATTTTGTCGATTTCCTCGCGGACCGCGACGAACGGAGCGATGACCGCCACGACGACGAGGAATCCGCGCGTTTGAAAATGCTTGGCGAGACGAGCGACGCGCAAGTTGTGTTTCCTGCGATCGTCGGGCGTGAGCGTTGCGTCCGTGGAAATGCTGGCGCGCATGTCGTCGCCGTCGAGCACGACGAGGCGGCGAGCGTGCGCTTCGGAAGGGGACAACTCTTCGTTCACGTACGACTCAAGACCCGTGGCGAGCGTGGTTTTGCCCGCACCGGTGTTGCCCGTGAGCCAGACGATGGGAAATCGGCGCGTCATGCTTTCTGCGCGTAGAGCTTTTTGCGAATGTCCGTGGCCGAAATGGCCTCGGTCGCGGCATCGAGCTGAATGAGCTTGTACCCGACGTCGCGGCCGATGTAGACGGTGAGATCTGCGCCTTCGTCTTTGACGGTTTGAATGTCGATGCGGGACGAATCCGGAAATTGCGCGCGGATGAGAGCCTTGCGCTTCTCCACGTCGAACGGATTTTTCTCCGAAATCTCGGTGTCGCGGAGCAGGATGAGGCAGCGATCGTTGTTCTCCAGAATGTGCTCCACGCACCGCTTGTGCCCGTCGTGGAACGGTTGGAATCGGCCGACGAACACTCCGGTCTTCACGGCGCCATCGTATCGCTCCCGAGCACTTTGACAACTATTTCACACTCGCCCCGCAGGTTGTACGCTCTCCACATGTCTCCGGGCACCCAGGAACTCGTCATCGGACCCACGGACACGTGGTGGATTCCGCCCGTCGCCGAAGCGTGGAAAGCCCGTGGTCTTTTTTCGTTCTTCATCTGGAAAGACGTGCGCGTCCGCTACAAGCAGACGTTCATCGGATTTCTGTGGGTCATGCTGCAGCCGATGCTCGAAATGCTCGTGTTCACGGTGGTGTTCGGGCACTTCTTCGACAAGGTCATCGCGGGCGCACCGTACGCGCTCTTCGCCTACGCGGGGCTCCTGCCCTGGACGTACATGTCCGTGACGGTCCAGAGCGGAACGCAAACGCTCGTGGCGCACGCGGACATCGTGAAGCGCATCTACTTCCCGCGCTTCTTGCTCCCGATCGCAAACGCTCTCGCGAAGATGATCGATCTCGGGATTTCTCTCGTCTTGCTCCTCTTCCTCTTGCTCGCGACGGGAACGCCGATCACCGAACGCATCTTGCTGCTCCCGCTCGTGTGCTTGCTCCTGCTCATCGCTGCTGCGGGAGTATCGCTGTGGCTCTCCATTCTGCATGCGCTCTACCGCGACGTGGGGCTCATCGTGCCGTATTTTTTGCGCCTGAGCTTGTTTCTGACGCCCGTGGTGTATCCGCTCAGTTCGCTGTCGCCGACGCTGCAGACGGCACTGTGGCTGAATCCGCTCACGTCTGCCGTGGAGCTCTTCCGAACCGCGCTTCTGCCCGGGCTGCCGCTGCCGTGGAACGGACTTCTTCTGGGAAGCGGACTTTCGCTCCTGATTTTTGTCACGGGATTTCTTTTTTTCCGGCGCATGGAAGGTAGAGTGCTGGACATCATCTGATGCAAGACTTGGTTCTCTCCGTCGACGGCCTCTCGAAAAAATACAGCCGCACGGGCGGCGTCGGCGAAGCTCATGCCTCGCTCAAAGGAATCATGGAGAACGTTTTTTTGCGACGCTTCGGCATCGCTCCCGCAAAAGAATCCGAGCGTCGTGATTTTTGGGCGCTCAAGGACGTGAACTTCTCGCTGCGCAGGGGCGAAGTGCTCGGCATCATCGGCAGGAACGGCGCGGGGAAGAGCACGCTGCTCAAGATCATCTCCAGGCTCACCGCACCCACGAGCGGCTCGGTGCGGCTCATGGGATCCATCGGCTCGTACCTCGGCATGGGCGTCGGCATGCATCAGGAGCTGACGGGCCGCGAGAACATCGCGCTCAGCGGCTCGCTTCTCGGAATGCAGACGAAAGGCATCGCGGAGAAAGCCGAGGAGATCATCGACTTCTCCGAAATCCGCGACGCCATCGACATGCCGGTGAAATTTTATTCGTCGGGCATGCGTGCGCGTCTCGCTTTTTCCATCGCCGCGCACCTGGACTGCAAAGACATCCTCGTCATCGACGAAGCGCTTGCCGCGGGCGACATCGCGTTCTGCACCAAGTGTCTCGCCAAAATTTCGTCACTCGTGAGCCAAGGCCAGACCGCGCTCTTCGTGAGCCACAGCATGGGCCACATCCGCAGGCTCAGCACGCACTGCCTGTACCTGCAGGAGGGAAGCGTGGCCGCGTACGGCGATACGAACGATGTGGTGGGGCAGTACGTGCGCGACATGGAGGCACTGCAAACACCGAAGGCCGCGGCTGCTGCTGTATAGTCACGGCAGTGTTGTACCGCGCCAATATCCGCCGATGGTTGCCCTACGTGTTGCCGCTCGCAATCGCGGTCGGACTGCACGCGTGGACGATGTCGGTGTGGCCCGCGAACTTCGACGGCGATGAAGGAATCACGTCGCTCATGGCCAAGCACATGCTGGAGGGCACGGATTTCCCGATCTACTTCTACGGCGTGAACTACGGCGGCAGCTTGCCATCGATTCTTGCGGTGCCGTTCCTGGCGATCTTCGGCGTGAATGCCATCGCCATTCGGCTCTCGGTTCTTGCGGGAATGCTCGCGTTCTACGTTTTGCACATCGTGTTCTGCGAACGCGTCTTCGGAAAAAACGCGACGCTCCTCAGCCTGCTCTTCCTGATTCTCCCGGGCTTTTCTTTCCACGCATTCATTGCGCGATTCAGCTGCCGATGGCACGTGTATCTGGTGCTCTGGATGGGCGTACTCCTGTTGTACCAACATTTTCCAAAGAGCCCGGCAAGGCAGTGGCGGACCCTGCTCCTCATGGGCCTGTTCATCGGGCTGAGTCTTTGGACGCAGCCTCTGTCGCTCATGTATCCGACGGCACTCGGCACTCTCGTGCTCTTGAGCTCGGAGGAATGGGGGAGGTTGCGGCATGCGCTCGGGAAAAAGATACGAATCGACATCGTTTGCACCGCGCTCTTTTGCACATTCGCGCTCACGGCTCCGCTTCTGCTGTGGACGGGGAATGCGCGATGGATCGTGCTGACCGGCGCTCTGTTCGCCGGCGCATGCTTCGCCGTAAGCACGAGAAAGAAAGCGCTGTCGTACGGCACCGCGGCACTCGTCCTCGGCATCGCACTCGGCACGTTGCCGATGTGGATCGGCTGGACGATGTTCGGCATGGTCCCGAGCCCCGCGTTCTATCCGCAGATGCCGAACTGGTACATCGTGCAGGAAATATTGAAGTACGTGCCCGAGGCATTCTTGGGCGTTCGGTCGTGGCCGATTCTGGTGGAACAGGGGGCGGTGAAGCAGATGGTTCTGGGCGGCATCATCGCGTGCATCGCCATCGTCGCGATCATTCACTGTTGTCATCGATATCGACAAGAGATCGCGCGCGTCCTGCGCATGGAACGACTCGAAAAAAATGACGTCTACCCACTCCTCTTTCTGATGCTCTTTGCCATGTCGTGGCTCGCCATCCTTGCGCTTCCCGCTGCAGGCGAGGGAATCGTGCGATATCTGGCGCCGGCGTGGCAGGCCTTCGCGATCATGACGGGATTGCTCTTTGCGACGCTGTGGAAGAAGTGGCGCATCGCGTGCATCGCCGTACTGGCGGTGTGGCTCGTGCACTTCGGCTACTTCAATCTCCGCTACACGCACGCCGCCTGGAACTTCGAACGATTCCCCGTCGCCGAAACGGAAGAGTTGGCGCGGTATCTGGAACGCAAGAACGTGACGCACGGCTACGCCGAATTTTGGTACGCCTTCGTGCTCGACTTCGTGACGCAAGAACGGCTGCGCCTCACGCCCTACAGCGGCAACGCGTACTACAAGCCCTACAACGACGAGCTCGATGCCGCCTCGACCCATGCCTACGTCCTCGGACCGGCGTACGTGAGGATCCCCAAGAACGTCACCTCCACGCAGGCGCTGGCCGATGAAATAGAGCTCCGGTTTTCGTGGTCGGTGATCCTGCCGCGGCTGCGGACACAGACCGTGGTCTCCCGGGAGCAAATCGGCCAATGGGACGTGTGGATCGTGAAGGACTGAAACGCCTGCTATGCTCGCGCCGATGACCTCCGAGAAGCCCTCGATGATCGTTCAGTACTGCAGCAGCCTCGGCCGCGCGTGCGGCATCGCCACGTACACCGAGATGCTGGCGCATGCACAGAACATGCAGACGGTGCGTTCGCTCAACGAATTGGACGAGCGGGGTTTGCGACCGACGCACCTGCACGTGCAGCATGAATTCGGCATCATGGACTTGGGCGAGCTGCGCAGAATCCGTCGGTACTGTGACGAGCACGACATCCGCATGTGCGTCACGATGCACTCGGTGGTAGAACTCCCCACCGTCCGCAGTTACGCGCGCGCCTTCATGGCGCGGAAGATGCAACCGAAAGTATGGGAGAGAAAAGTGAACGATCATTGCCGCACGAGCCCGCAGGTCTGGACGAAGGATTTGCCCGACTACGACCTGGGTTCCTTTTTCCGATTCCGCGGCACGCAGGAATTCTTGGCTCGCTCGGCGGATTTGCTCGTGGTGCACTGCGAAGCGGCACAAGAGGCACTCGTCGCGATGGGCGCGAAGCGCGTGGCCGTGGTCCCCCACGGAGCGAGGCTTTCCGCAGTGGCTCCGACACTCCACTCCGTCCGCGACGGACGGCTGCACGTGGGATGCTTCGGATTCCTCAAGGCGCACAAGTGCGTGCTGGAACTCATCGACGCCTGCGAAAAAATTCCGAATGTGAAACTGCACATCTTCGCGAGCACCGCGCACATCGACAAACAGCGTGACTACGCGAGACGCGTCATCGAACGGGCGGAGCGATGCGACTGGATCGAACTCGATACGTCGCACTTGCCGCTCGAGACCGTCATCAGCGAGCTTTCCAAATGCGACGTGAACGTGTGGTACTGCGCGCCTCCGGGCGCCATCAGCACCAGCGGCTCCATCCGCCAGGTGCTCGCGGCGGGCAGACCCGTCATTGCGGCCGATCATGCGATGGTGAGCGATATTCGCGACTTGCTCCGCGTCGTGCCCTTCGGCGACGTGGACGCGTTGTCGCAGGCCATCGCGGAGCGAGGAATGCCCGGAACCGACGCACGCCCGTACTTGGAACGAACGACGTGGGACCTTGTCCGTGCACCGTATGACATGACTTCCGCCGCAACGGCATGACGCTCCCCACCAAACGCACCGCGCTTCTGTACGGCTTCCTGATTCTTGTGGCGATGCTGCCGCAGCTGTGGATCGGCGCCTACTCCCTCCTGAACTTCGAGAGCGACCAAGCCATCTTCGGGCTCATGACGAAGCACATCGCGGTCGGCAAGGTGTGGCCCGTCTACATCTACGGCGAGCAGTACAGCGGGTCGCTCATCACGATTCTTTCAGCTCCGCTGCTTCGGATCTTCGGGACCAGCAGCGTCATGGCGCTTCGGGCGACGTCACTACTTCTCTTCATTCCGATCTTCGGAATCTTCGCCTGGATCCTCGAAAAGCATTGGGGGCGTCGGACGACCGTCATCACGCTGCTTCTTGCCGCCGCTCCCGGGTGGCTGCTCATGAACTTCACGGTGCAACCGAGTGCGAACTTCGCCGTCCGCGCACTCTGCACGTACGGCGTTTTCGCGGTGTGGATGCTGCGGCCGACATCGGAAGACAGGAAGCTGCTGCAGGCACTCATCGGCGGGCTTCTGCTCGGAATCGGCGTGTGGACGCACCCGTCGTTTCTGCTTTCCGTGGCCGTGATGGCGGGCTTGTGGCTGCTCGGAAGCGAGGACTGGCATCACGCGATGCAGAAACGCGGATGGCCCATCCTTCTCAAAGCACTTCTTCTGATCGCGCTGCTCGGTTTTGCGGTCAGCTTGTTCCCGGGACATTTCCCGGCATGGCATCTGCAGGCGAAGTCCGCGTCGCGCGTCGCAACTCTGGCACTCGCGGCGCTGTTCTTTTTCCTGAGCGTGCGCAAGAAAAAACTGCTGACGCACGGTGCCGTCTTCGGCATCGGCGCACTCCTCGGAAATTCGCCGCAGCTCGTTGCAAAAATTTTCTTCGGCATTTCCGTGAACCAGAGACTGCTGTTCCTGTGGCCGACGTGGCCATCGGTGAAGGGACTTCTCTCGACGGTCTTCCCGCTCCTGTTCGGCATCATCCCCGTGCCGCTCAGCAAGACATTCGGACCGCTTCCTCTTGCCCTCAAGCTCTCTTGGGTGCTGGTGATGGCATGGATCGTCTTCAGCCTCGGATTTTTCCTGTGGAAACATCGCGAGACGTGCGTGAGACTCGTCCTTTTTCGTCCGCTTCGGACAGAAGACCGCGTGCCCGCATTCTGCATCCTGACGTTTTGGATGTTCGTCATCGCGCTCCTCGGCACGTTGAACGATGAAAACTCGTACGGCCAGGTGCGCCAGCTCATCATCTCGTGGCTGCCCGCCATGGCCATGCTGGCGTACGCGTTTTATGCGGTCATCAGAAGGAAAAAGTGGATCGGCATTGCGATGCTGAGCCTCTACATCACGTTCCTCTCGTACCAAAACATCCACAATGCCTACCTGGTGTGGGGCCGCGGCGCCGATTTCAACACGGTGCAACTCGCGGGGCTCGAGCGTTATCTGACGAACGAAAAAGTGGAAGCCGTGTACGGAAATTTCTGGAACTCGTTCGCGTTCGATTTCCTGCTCGATGAACGCATCGTCTTCGCCCCGTACGACAGCAAGGATGCGTATCCGGCCTACAGCAAGACGGCCCTGTGTTCCCATCGCTACGCCATCATCGTCCATCCTCACTTGCACATGCGCGATCCGGCACCGACGGATGTGAAAGGACTCCTGGAGCGTGCCAAGGTGATCGACAACAGCATCGCTGCCTACCCGCACGTCATGGCAAAATGGGAGCGCTCCCGCCTCATCAGCATCACCAGAATCGAGCGCTGGACGCTGTGGATCCTGGAAGATCCGCGGCCGGAAACGTCGGAGCAAACGGTCAAAAAAACTGGTACAGTGCTCCCCTGTGCCACTTTCCGATAAATCGGCGTGCTGACTTCGTTCTTCAAGCGTTGGCGCGTGCCGAAGGATTTTCCGTACTACGAAGAGTGGTTCGGCTCGGTGAAGACGACGGCGCATGATCACGAGCGGCAGCTGCTCCAGATGTACGGAACGATCCCGGAAACGGGTGATGCGGAAGCACTCCTCCGAGAGCATCCCGAGTTCGATACGAACATGCTCCTGGCGTACAAACATGTGTACGACAACGGCAACCCCGAAGCCGCGACTCCCGAGAAAAAAATCATTTTTCTCCACCTCCAGCGCACGGCGGGGTCGACGCTGACGCACGTCATGCGACGCAATCTGCGCAGCATCGGTTTTCGACGCGATTTCGTGGGCATGCCGAACGAAAGCCCCATGTTCGTCCTGAGCCGCTTCCGCGAACTCTCTCCCGCGCAGAAGGAAGCGGAGCGCGACAAATGGGACCGTTACGACGCGCTCGCCGACCACTCCATCTACGGCATTCACGAACTCCTGCGGAGTCCGCACGCGTACATCACGATGCTTCGGCACCCCGTGGACCGCCTGCTCTCGTACTACCGCTACGTGCGGCGCGAGAACCCCACGGCGTCGCCGCGCGAAGCCGAAGAAGCCGCGGTCGCACGGACGCTGAGCATCACGCAATTTTTGCACCACCCGTTCTTCCGCCTGAAGCTGACGCTCGAACAATCGTACGTGCAGATGATCGCGGGCTACGCACACCCGGGCGGATACGTCTTTCACTCGAGATTGCATCGACTGCTTGCGCAAGCGGTACGGAATCTGAAGACATTCGATGCCGTGCTGCTCCAAGAGCACTTCGATCGATCGATGGAACTTCTGTGCCGCAAGTACGATTGGAAAGACGAGCTGATGACGAACGAAGGCATCGTGCCGCGCCGGGGAAGCGTGGTCGGTGACGTCACGGGGAGCACGAACGCCAAGTCGCAACTCACGCACGCGGAGTACGAAACGGTGGCGGAGTACCTGAAGGCCGATATGACGCTCTACGAGCACGGCAAGCGGATGTTCGAGGAGCAGTACAAACGTCACTGCGGCAGCGGGCCGTACTGGTCGCTGCGCCTGCCGCTGCGAGGTGAGAGCACTGCGGAAGCACCGATGGATACGGAGGAATTCCCGACATCGGTGGGGCCGGTGCACATCGGTCTGCCCTGGGCGAGGCTTGCCCGCACGCGCGGCATTCATCCGCTCACGATCGACGATGCGGCGCGGTACGCGTACTACACCCGGAACCTGCGGCGCGACGCATTCTTGGATGCCGCGTGCAACAACGTCGGCGAGGAACACCGCGATCTCGTCCGACTGTGGCTCCTCACGCTCCATGCCGAGCACGTGTGCGGCAACGTCATCGAGCAGGACGCGTACGGCCTGCGCTCGCTGAAGGAAAACGGATTCATGCCGAAGATCATCGTGGATGTGGGGGCCCACGTCGGCGCATTCTCGCTCTTTGCGCGTCATCTCTGGCCGGACGCACGCATCATTGCGGCGGAACCCTGCGCTCCCGATAAGAACGATTCGGGCGACATCGCCGTGCTGCGGCAAAACGTCGCCGACGCCGACATCCGCAATGTCGCGGTCTTCGGAATGGTGACGGGGGACGCCAAGTGGACCGGCCGCGCCGAGCTGCTGAAAGACACCGTCCCTCATTCCATGGAATTGGGATATCGCGAATATCCGCTGACGCAGTGCGACACGGAGGCTTGCGGCCTCAGGGCCGTTTCGATCTCCGAATTGCTGCCGCGGGAATCGACCATTGACCTTCTGAAGCTCAGTTGTGACGGCGCGGAGACCAACATTCTGCGAGAACTTTCGATGACGGGAGCACTCGCACGCATCCGCGAAATACGCGGCGAGTGGCATGGTGATATGGGCAAATCCATTCCCGCGCTTTTGGCTTCGACCCACGACGTCCGCACGGTTTCCATCGCTCCGGCGCACGCGCGCGGAACGTTCTTTGCCTCGCTCAAACCCGATGCGGCGCGTACGGCGCAACCGTTTGTCCCGCCGCCCATGCCGCACTTCACGACTCCGGCACGTACGGAGGCCGAACGGTCGTCCCCCGTGCCGATGGTGCGATACCGCACGAGCATGGGCCCGCTCTTCGTCCACGGCGACTGGGCGGACACCGCACGGACGCACGGCATCGAGCCCGATGCGGTGGACGCCGAAGCACGACGCCTCTACTACAAAGAAGGACTCCGCGAGCCGGTCCTCGGCGAACGTCTCGGCAGGAAATTCGGGCTCTCGCAAACGATCGGCACGCAGTGGATGCACATGGTTCACGCACGACATATTTGCATGCAGGTCATCGATAAAGATTGCTACCGATTGCGACGACTGACGACCGCACCCGCGACGATCGTGGACATCGGCGGACATATCGGCACGTTCTCGCTCCATGCGCATGCGCTCTGGCCTCATGCCCGCATCGTGGCCGTGGAACCCGTGTACCGCGCGTTGCTCGGCGCGAATACCGAGGAAACGAACGTGGAAATCGTACCGACCGCGGTGATCGGACTCTTGCATGACCCAAGGAATGCGGAACTGCTCGATGAACTTCGGCGGGATTCTTTCTCACACGAAGTGGAACGCGGACTCCGAGGAGATCCCGCGTGCGCCGAGTTCACGGCGACGATATCGGCAACGGACGTCGCGACGCTGGTGCGCGACAAAAAACTGACGAGGATCGATCTCCTGAAGCTGGACTGTGAAGGCGCGGAAATCAACATTCTTCGGGAGCTGCACGCCATGGGCATGCTCGCCGATATCGGGACGATTGTCGGAGAGTGGCACGGAGCGGTATCGCGCCGCACGGTGGAAGAGCTCCTGAGGAACAGTCACGGCCTCGAGATGGTGCCCACGGGCGACGGACTCGGATTATTCTTCGCTTCCCGCCTCAAATGAGGGCACGGCCTGTGATACGCTGACTTTCCATGAAAGCCCCCTCCTTCCTCTCCGGCGTTCTGCGCGGCCTGCGCCGCGGCACGAAGCCGAAATATCTGCGCGTTCGCTCGGACAGCGACCCGAGCGGCGTGCTCGAGATCGAGCTCTGGGAAACGCGCATCGGAACGGTGGCCCTCAGCGCGCGCTGGGCGTATCAAGCCGAGCTCTTCGGTGCCGACCCGGAGGCCATGGACGCCTTTGCGCGCGATGCCTACTACGACAAAGGCATGCGGATGGAAGAACTGTTTTCGGCGGTGATGGAAAAATTCGGCGTAGAACGAGAGGTTCCCCGACTGTGGATGGAAACGCTGCACGCCAAACACATTTGCACCGAGGTCATCGAGCGCGATTGCTACGGCGTCGAGGCGCTGCGTGCCGTCGGCTTCACGCCGCGAACGATCGTGGACGTCGGCGCGCACGTGGGAACGTTTTCCATGATGGCCAAACGGTCGTGGCCGGATGCCGCGCTCTACGCCGTGGAGCCGCGATCGGATTACTCCAGCGACCCGAACAACGTTCACCACCTGCACCACAATCTCCGCGGCATCCCGGGCGTCACGATCGTGAACCATGCGCTCGTCGGATTCTTCGGTAAGCCCGACAACGACGTGCGCGTCGAGGAACTCGCCAAGGAAACCTTCAAGCACTGGGTGGAGCTCGGTGTCCGCGGACACCCCGTTCATAAGGAGAAAACGGTGAAAGGAGGCCACGTCGGCCTCTCGGTGGAAGCGTTCCTGAGCCAAAACAAGATCACGCACATCGATCTCCTCAAGCTCGATTGCGAGGGTGCCGAGACGAACATTCTGCGGGAGTGCGAGGCGCTCGGCTTCCTGAAGAACATCGATATGATCCGCGGCGAGTGGCACGGCGAACTCGCCAAGCGCGAACTCCCGCGCATCCTTGCCGACACCCACAAAGTGCGCTTGGAATCCACGGAGTCCACCGCAGGCCGCTTCTTCGCCTCCCGCAAATGATCTCGCCGCTCCGCTTCCTCCGTCGGCTGTTCTCACTCCCCGGCAACGTGGAGCGTACCTCGCAGTACGCCGAACACGTCCATGAGCTCTCGGCGCAGATCAACATGCTCCAGGGTGAAATTCGCGCGCTGCGGATCCAGGCCGACGATTTGCAGCATGACAGGCGCGCCGACATTCAAATGTCGGAGATGAAACTCCTGGAAAAACTCGGCCCTCTCGATGATGCGCTCCAAGACATGCGCGTCACCGCCGGGCATCTCAAGCCCATGCGCGACAAGCTGAACCCCATGGACGATGCGCTCCAAGACATGCGGGGGAACGTGAATCTCCTTCGGACGATGAATGATTTTCTGTGTGATATCAAAAACACGACGGATGACCTTCGTCGCGGTGCTTTTGAGCTTTCCGTGGTGCGCCGCCGCGAAGAGTTGATCGCCAACCACAAAAACGCCACGAGCGCCGCGTGGCTGGGCAAACACGAATATCAAGCGTTCTCCCAGAACGGTGAAGACGGCATCATCGCCGAGATTTTCACGCGCATCGGCACGACGAATAAAAAATTCGTGGAGTGCGGGGTCTCGGACGGATTGGAATGCAACACGACCGCACTGCTCCTGCAAGGATGGACCGGATGCTGGGTGGAGCAAGACGCGACGTTCCTCAAAACGATCGCCGAAAAATTCGCGCCGCAGATTGCCAATAAATCTCTCACGGTGCTGCCGACGTTCCTGACGGCCGAGAACATGCAATCCACGCTCCGGAAAGCCGGCGTACCCGAAGAATTCGACTTCCTCTCCATCGATGTGGACGGCAACGACTACTGGCTGTGGAAAGCGCTCGACACGCACAAGCCGCGCGTCGTCTGCATCGAATACAACGCCGTGTATCGCCCGGGCATGGAGTGGATTGTGGCGTACGACCCGCATTTCCGCTGGAACGGATCCCGGTACTACGGCGCGTCATTGGAATCGCTCGTGAAACTCGCCGAAGCCAAGGGTTATGTGCTCGTCGGCTGCGACATCACGGGCAACAACGCGTTCTTTGTCCGGAGCGACGTAGCCGAGCACAAATTCTTGGCCCCCCACACGGCTGCTCAGCACTACGAACCGCCGCGGTACTACCTCGTGCACTCCGAAGGACACAAACGCGACATGGGCCCGTTCGTGACCTAATGTCGACTACTCCTCTTCGCCCTTGCGGCGGCGCTTGAACGTGAGCGTGATGTCTTCGTTGCGCCTGGCGAGTTCGCGATCGGCGTTCGTGCCGGCTGTGCGCCTGTCGCTCTCGGCTTTGGCGCGTGCGGCGTAGTAATGCGTCTCGATCTCATTCTTCCTGCGATCAATCTCCTGTGTGATGGCGTCCTGTTTTTCGCGATATTCTTCATCGATCTTCTTCCGCTTGCCGCGAATGAGACCTTGGGCGGCCATGGCTTCCTGTCGCTGTTGACCGGGATCGGAGATGCGGGAGATCTGCGCCGTTTGCCTGTGCACCTCGGCGTCCAGCTCGGCCACTTTCATACGGTGCCACGTTTCGGCCTGGTAGAGCTTGTTGCGCATGTCGTTTTCCAGGATCACTTTCTGCGCACGCACGTCACGGTCGGCCGCTTCCTTGGCCAAAGTCTCAAGACGGTCGGCCTCCAGAATTTTGGTGCGGAATTCGAAGTTCGCGGCTTTGCGGTCGCGCTCTTCGTCGGCGGTGAGCACCACTTCACGGTGTTCCGCGGCTTGCTTGAGGCGACCCATTTCGCGCAGATCGCCCATGTACTGCAATTTCTTCTTCTGCTCGGCCTTGGCCTTCTTGCTGATGTCGGCTTGGCGTGCGGCCTCTTTGTCTTTGCGCAACTTCTCATCGGCCAATTCTTTGGCACGCTGCTTGTTTGCGACGCGGTATTCGCCGACGTGTTCCTTGGCTTTCTCTTTTTTGGCTTCGACGATTTTCACGCCTTCTCTCGCACGCTTTTCTTCGGCCTTTCTGTTGTCTTTGATGTTTTGCTTGATCTGCTTTTCACGCTCGCTGCGCTTTTGGCCCAAGGCCGCGGCACGACGAATTTCTTCATCACGTTGAGGCGAGACCTGCGGCTTTTCCGCAGCAGGTTCATCGGCCGGGATCGGATCATTCGGGGCCATCTGACCATTATACCATAAAATCAGCCCACTTTCTTGGATTCCATGATGGCAAAATACTTCGCCCGATCTGTCACAACCATGGAATTCCGGGGGTACAGAAGCGCCTGTTCTACCACATTGCGATTCTGCTCATAGGCACGAGCAGCGTCATCCAGATACGTTGGCACGTGAACGCCGAATGCACGCGGCGCAAGATTGAGCTTGTTCTCATCTTGTGAATCGACAAGTGGAACGCGAAGCTGGCCGAGCGCATCGAATTTTGCTTCGAGCAGTTCCTTTTCCGAAAAAGCGGCAAGGACTCGCCGCAAGGGATTCCCGTTGGAGGTGGCAGCAAAAGCCAATTCTTTCTTCGGTGGATCGATGATCACCGTCATGTCATGCGTCATCAAATCGAGCGCATCAGCGAAGGTTGTGACCAATTGGTGACTCTCGTTGTAGTACGCCGGATACTCTTTCACACGCACGCGAAGTTTTATTCTGTCCGCGACATCGGCAATCAACTCTTTTACCTCACGAATGACGTGCTCGGCGGTCTGCGTATCTCTCGTGCGGTGATCCGCACCCCCGGCTTCGAAAAGCGTGCGTGCTGCTTCTTGGTCGATTTTCGACGCTTCATGCGGTTTGAGAATCGCCACATTCATCCGAGAGTACGCCATGCCGTATCTATGATCCTGTTGCTCGGGACCGTCAACTTTTCCACATCAAAAAATAAAACGTGGGCGGCGACATGCCCGAATTCAGGCCTGTTCGTCGAGCGTGATCTGCAGTTCCTTGAGCTGCGCGCCCGGCACGGGGGACGGTGCGCCGAGCATGAGGTCTTTTGCTTTCTGATCCTTGGGGAACGGCGTCACTTCGCGGATGTTGGGCTCGCCCGCGAGAATCATGACGACGCGGTCGATGCCGTACGCGAATCCGCCGTGGGGCGGTGCGCCGTAGGCGAAGGCCGAGAGCATGTGTCCGAAACGTTTCTGCTGATCCTCGGGGCTGATGCCGAGCATTTCGAAGACTTCGGCCTGGAGAACCGGGTCGTGGATACGGATGGAGCCCGAACCGAGTTCGTAGCCGTCGAGCACGAGGTCGTAGCACACCGAGTGCACCTTGAGCGGCTCCTCTTTGCGCTTCTTCCATTCCTCGATGTTGGGGCTCGTGAACGGGTGGTGGCTGAACGTGAGCGACCCGTCATCGTTCTGCTCGAACATGGGGAATTCCGTGACCCAGAACAGCGCGTGCGTCGTGGTGTCGATGAGGTTGAACTTCTTGGCGGCCTCGGCGCGGATGCGACCGAGTGCGGCGCAGACGATCTTGTACGCGTCGGCTCCGAAGAACACAGCGTCGCCCGTCTTGGCTCCCGTGATCTTGGTGAGCTTGTCCAAGTAACCGTCTTTGAAGAACTTGAGGAGCGGCGACTGCGGACCTTCGGGCTTGTACAGAATGTACGCGAGACCCTTAGCCTTGAGTTCTTTGGCGAGCTCCGTCCACGTATCGATCTCACTACGGCTGAGTTCGGCGCCGCCGGGGACGCGCAGTGCGCGAACGACTCCCTTCTTGCTGAGCGCGTCTTCGAACACTTTGAATCCGCATCCCGCGCTGATTTCGGACACATCGACGATGGGCAGGTCGTAGCGAAGATCGGGCTTGTCTGAGCCATACGTATCCATCACGTGTTGCCACGTGAATGTCTCCACTTTGCCCCACTTCAGCTTCTTGGGACTGCATTCCTTGATGATGGATTCGATGGAACCCTGGATGATTTTTTGGACGTCGGCCTGCGTGCAGAAGCTCATCTCGAAGTCGAGCTGCAGGAATTCGGGCTGACGGTCGCCGCGGAGATCTTCATCGCGGAAACAGCGGGCGATTTGGAAATAACGGTCGAGACCGCCCACCATACAGAGCTGCTTGAGCTGCTGCGGACTCTGCGGAAGCACGAAGAAGTTTCCGGGATACACGCGAGAGGGAACGATGTATTCGCGTGCGCCTTCCGGTGTGCCTTTGATGAGACACGGCGTATCGATCTCCAGACACTCTTGCTCTGTGAAGTACTTGCGGATGATCTGGAACACCTTGGATCGAAGTGCGATATTTCGTTGCATTTGAGCCCTGCGCAGGTCCAAGTAACGGTATTCCAAACGCAATTCTTCGTTGACCTGGATGTCGCTCGCGATCTCGAACGGCGGCGTCTTGGCCTTGTTCAAGATCTCCAGTTTGACGGCGCCGATTTCGATCTCACCCGTCGGCATCTTCTTGTTCTCCGTTCCGGCAAGGCGTTTATTCACCGTACCGCTCACTTGAATGACCCACTCGGGACGGAGCGACTCGGCAAGTTTGAACGCTTCTTTGTTCGTCTCGGGGTGGAACACGACCTGCGTGAGGCCGTATCGGTCGCGGAGATCGATGAAGATGAGCCCGCCGTGGTCGCGGCGCGTGTTCACCCAGCCGCACAGCGTGACGTCCGCTTTCGCGTCTTTGGCAGTCAGTTGGCCGCAGGTGTGGGTACGTAACATCGGGGGGAGTATAGCGAAGAAATAGCGGCGAGCGAGTAGCGGTTAGCGGGTAGAGCGCCCAAAGAAAGAACAACGGGGATTCTACCCGCTACCCGCCCACCGCTACCCGCAAAAAGTCCTACTTGAACAACCTCCCCAGCTCCTGCTTGAACTCTTCCACGTCTTTGAATTCGCGGTGAATGGAAGCGAAGCGAATGTAGGCGACTTTATCGAGCTTGTGGAGCGCCTGCATGACGTCTTTGCCGATGGTCGTGCTCTCCACTTCCTCTTTGTTCTTGCCCCATTTTTCTTCGAGGTCCGAGAGCATGGAATCGATGTCTTTCTGGGACACCGGACGCTTGGTGCACGCAAGCCAAATACCGCGCTCGAGTTTGGTGCGGCTGTAGGGCTCACGCGTACCGTCACGTTTCACGACGATGAGCGACGCGAGTTCCTGGCGTTCGAACGTGGTGAAGCGATGCCCGCACTTCGCGCATTCGCGGCGACGCCGGATGGCGCGACCTTCTTCCGTCAGCCGAGAGTCGATGACCGCGGTATCGTCTTTGCGGCACTTGGGGCAATACATTGGCGATCAGGATACAGCGTTCCGAGGCTTCGCGAAATGGTTCCAAGGGCTTTATACCGCCGTTTTCTTGATCCTTGGCGCCATTCAGGTACTCTGCCGCGCTATGGGACTTTTCGGACCCTCCGGCGCCGACAAATGGAAGCCTACGAATCGGCTGGAACAGTATTTTGCCGACGCCAGAAAAGAAGGTCGCACCAATCCCGAGGCGGAGTTCTTGCCTCGTCCCCTGTACCTCGATCACGATGCGATGACGGCGCAAGCGACGCAGGAACGCGAGAAAAAGAACAGCACGCGGATCGTCGCCATCACGGCGATCGCAGTTCTCGCCATCGCGGGCCTGTTCCATGAAAAAATTCTGGAAAAACTGAGTCCGAAAGATTACCGAGTCGGCCCGAAGGATAGGCAAGGATCGACGAACCCTTCCATCAGCGCGACCCCAAACAGCATGCAGGACTTGCGTAATTCGATTGATGAACAGAAGGAAGCCCTCGATGCGCAGCGCATCTATATCGAATTCTTGCGTCAGCAGAATGTGGAACTCGCCGAAGAAGTGCAGCGACTGGGCGGAAAAACCGAAGCGGTGGATTTCAAAGAATTTTTAGATCGCCCTGACGAAGCACGCGAAGATCTGGTCCCGAAACGGAGACAACCGTCGACGGAGGAGCTTCGGGCAAAGTACCGCCATCAAGAATAAGGTCGGGCACCGGTGAGTGATCCTTGAGTTGTTCCGCGATGTCGGACGACGAATACGGATTCGGTTTGCCGTGCAGATTCGCCGACGTCGTGGCGATGGGCGAGCCGAAGCTTTCGGCGAGAGCCTGTGCGAACGGATGCGACGAGATGCGAACGCCCACGCTGGCGGGTGGCGGTTGGCGAGTAGCGGGTAGATCGGACACCGTGACGAAAATGACGGGGGCATCTTTCTTGATGGGTGCGACGATCGTGAGCGGACCGGGAAGGTGCCTTTCGGCCAATTCCAGGGCTCGCGAAGAAAGTTCGACGTACGCTTTCGCGGTATCGACCGACGAAAACAGTGCGCTCACGGGCTGCTCGTACGGACGCGCTTTGATATCGAACAGTTTCTTGAGCGCCGCGGGATTTTTGAGATCGCACGCGAGTCCGTAACACGTCTCGGTGGGGTGAGCCACGACTCCGCCCGCACGAAGAACGGCGACTGCGTAGGAGAGCGAATGGGTGGTGGCGGGGAGGATGTGCATCAAGCGATTAAGTAGTAAGTAGCATGTAGTACGGGATACGTGGCATGCAATATGAATGTGGTATCCCCTTACTACTTACTACGTACTACTTTACTACTTATCCCTTACTACTTTTCCGCCGGGTATTTTTTGACGGCTTCTTCCACGCGCTTTTCCAAAAGCGGTGACATCGTGATCGTCATGCCGACGGGGACGGTTTTTTCTCCGATCTGCAGCTGCACTTTTTCGCGACCGGGGAACGTCTCGAAGATGGTTTTGATCTCCAGGAGCAATTGTTTGGGCGCGCGAGCGGGCAAGGCGATGGTGTGAATGGAAATCGCCGGCGGTGCGGCGGGCTTTTCGTCATCGCTCACCGAATACTCCGTGAGATGCAGCTTGGTCAGCGGTTCCGCAACGGGCATGCCCTTGCCGATCCACTCCGCGAGCGGCCCGAGCACCTTGGGCTCCGCGGCAAGAGTGACATCGGCAGGAGCTGCGGTTTTGATGCGCTCGGCGACGATATCGCCGTCTTCCGTGACCACTTCCACCGTCTCTTCGACTTCTTTGCGAGCGGTTCCGCGCCAGTCGCGGGCTTCCTCCTCGTTGAACATGCCGTCGGCCTTGGCGCGATCCACCATCGTCTCGAGCGACACGCGTTTCACGGCCTCGGCCTTGAGCTGGGGAAGTCCCATGCGCTGGTCGAGCGTGCCCGCCATGACGAGGATGGAGTCGGGCTTCTCGATCGTCTCTTTGAATTGCGCGTACGTGCGCGGGAAGAACATCACTTCCATTTTTCCGGTGGGATCTTCGATGGTGACGATGGCCATGCTCTCCCCCTTCTTGGTATGCAGGACTTTGGATTGTTCCACGATGCCAGCCACGGTGATTTTTCGGCCCGTGTCGTCGCCCGAAAGACTGTCGATGAGACGCGCCTTTTTGCTGATGTACTTGCGGAGACCGGCAAGGGGATGACTGGAAACATAGAGACCCAAGGTCTCTTTTTCCCACTGCAGTTTTTTGTATCCCGACGCGGGATCCTGTGGATCGAATTCGATCTTCGATCCTGCACTGTCCCTGCCGAGAGACTCGAACATGTCGGTCTGCGACGCGCCAACGTCGCCGGCCGACTTGCTGTACTCGGCGATCTTGTCGAACTGCGCCACGAGGACGCCGCGTTCGCCGAAGCAGTCCAAGGCGCCCGACTTGGCGAGCGATTCGAGGAGTTTTTTATTGAGGAGCTTGGCGGGCACGCGCGACGCAAAGTCTTCCACGGATGTGAATTTTCCTTCTTTTTCGCGGAGTTCGATGATCTGGCGGATGGAACTTTCGCCGACGCCTTTGACGCCGAGCAAACCGAAGCGAATGTTGCCGCCGGCGAGCGACGTGAAGTTCGCGAGTGACTCGTTGATGTCCGGAGGAAGCACCTTGAGGCCCATGGCACGCGCTTCTTCGATCTCGATGGAGATGCGATCGGTATCGCCCTCCTCGCTGCTCAGGAGAGCCGCCATGAACTCCGTAGGATAGAGCGCCTTGAGATACGCGGTCTCGTAGGCGATGCGGGCGTAACAGGCTCCGTGCGATTTGTTGAAACCGTAGCCGGCGAACGGCGTGATGACGTCGTCGAAGAGGGTCGTTGCGAGTTTCTCGGTGTATCCGCGCGACACGGCGCCCTTGATGAACTTCTCGCGCTGGGCATCGAGCTCTTTCTTGATCTTTTTGCCGATGGCGCGGCGCAGCAAGTCGGCTTCTCCGAGCGAGAATCCGGCGAACACGCGGGCCATTTCCAAGATTTGCTCCTGGTAGATGCCCACGCCGTACGTCGGCTCCAGAATCGGCTTGAGATCGGGGTGCAAATACGTGACTTCTTTGAGACCGTGCTTGCATTTGATGTAGTCCGGAATTTTATCCATGGGACCCGGGCGATACAGAGACACCATGGCCGTGATGTCATCGAATTTCGTGGGCTTGAGTTGTTTGAGATACCGGCGCATGCCCGGGGATTCGAGCTGGAACACGCCCGTCGTCTCGCCTCGCGACAGAAGCTCGAACGTTTTTTTGTCGTTCATCGGAATCGTGCTCATGTCGATCTTCACGTTGTGCATGCGCTCGATGATGAGGAGCGCCGTCTGGATGATCGTGAGGTTCTTGAGGCCCAGGAAGTCCATTTTCAGCAGTCCCAGAGCCTCGAGCGGCTTGGCATCGAACTGCGTGATGATGGTGTCTTCATCCTTGGGAGCGCGCTGGAGCGCCGTGTACTTCACCGCGGGTTCGGGCGTGATGACGACTCCGCACGCGTGGACCGAGACGTGGCGCGCTTTGCCTTCGAGCTTGAGCGCGACTTCCAGAATTTTCTTGTACGTGTCGTTGGATTCGATGGCGGCCTTGAGTTCATCCGTCGCCAGCGCTTCGTCGAGCGTCGTACCGGGGCGATCGGAAATCACCTTGGCGAGCGCGTTCATTTCGGCGAACGACACGCCGTAGGCGCGGCCGACGTCTTTCACGGCGGCACGAGCGGCCAGCGTTCCGAAGGTGCAGATCTGGATGACGCGGTCGGCACCGTACTTCTGGCGAACGTACTCCAGCACTTCGTCGCGGCGCGTATCGGCGAAGTCGATATCGATATCCGGCATGGAGATGCGTTCGGGGTTGAGGAATCGCTCGAAGAGAAGGCCGTATTCGAGCGGGTCCAGCGTGGTGACATCGAGCACGTAACTCACGATGGAACCGGCTGCAGACCCGCGGCCCGGACCCACGGTGATGCCGCGGCGCTTGGCCTCCTGCACGAAGTCGGCGACGATGAGGAAGTAGCCCGAGAAGCCCATGGTCTTGATGACGCCGAGTTCGTACTCCAGGCGGTCACGGATGACTTTCTCGCGCGCGGGGTCTCCTTTTATTTGAGCGCCGTAGCGCTTCTGCAGGCCCGCTTCACACTGCTCCTTGAGGAGCGATTCTTCGGTTTGTCCCGCGGCGACGGGAAACTTCGGGATGCGGTACTCACCGAACGGAATCTTCAGCTTGCAACGATCGGCGATGACGCGCGTGTTCTCGAGCGCCTCGGGGACGTGTGCGAATGCCTTCTCCATCTCGTCGAACGGGCGCATGGAGAAGTCGCTGTCGCGCATGGAGAAACGGCTGCTGTCGCCGACGTTGGCGTTCTTCTGAATGCAGAGGAGCACGTCGTGGGCCTCGGCATCTTCGGCGCGACAGTAGTGACTGTTGCAGGTGGCCACGACGGGCACACCGAGCTCTTTTCCAAAACGGATGAGCTGTTGGTTCACCTCGGCTTGGCCGGGGACGTTGGGGAGATCGTTCAGTTCGAAGTACAAATTTTCGGATCCGAAGAACGAACGGTACTGTTCCGTGAGGAGCTTCACGCGCTCGAAGTCCTCGGCCATGGCCGCCTGCGGAATGGCGCCGCCGATGGGACCGGTGAGCGCGATGAGTCCTTTTCCGAATTTCTTGAGCAGCTCGGCGTCGACGCGCGGCTTGTAGTACATGCCCTCGAGTGCGGCGCGCGTGGCGAGTTCCAAAAGGTTCAAATATCCCTCTTCGTTCGATGCCAAAAGCACGAGCGGATACCGGCGCGTATCGGACGAACTTTCTTTGTCGTGGCGCGTGCGCGCGGCGACGTACGTTTCCAGGCCCAAGATCGGCGAAAGACCCGCGCTCTTTGCGGATTTGTAGAAGTCGATGAGTCCGTACGTGTAACCCTTGTCGGCAAGTCCCACGGCCGTTTGGCCGAGTTCTTTGGCGCGGAGCACGATTTCTTCCGGGCTCGGCAGACCCTCCAGCAGCGAGAACGTGCTGTGGCAGTGCAGATGGACGAAATCGGAGGGCTTCATCGATGCCAAGGTAACACCGAAAGAACGCCGGAAACAGGGTCTCTTTTACTGTTGCTGGAACTTCTCGCCGCACTGCAACTCCTCCTCGGGTTGGTCACTCGTATCGACCTGACCTTTGCAGTAATCCTCGTTCTCGAATTCGGGCGTGCAGAAGCATTTGTCGGCCGCTTTTTCATCCATGTATTTGCCCGAGACGTACGGGTGGCAGTATGGATTCAGAATGCGCTGCGCGACGTTCTTGAGCGTGTCTTGGCAGAAGCCGTCGACGCACGAACGGGCCATGAAGAACGTCAGCTGCGGCACGTACTTCTTGGGCAGGAAATCGTCGGTGACGTACACCAAGTTCTGCACGGCTTGCTCCAACGGCATGGACGCATCTTTGAGTCGCTGGGCCGCGTCGCGGTTGATGGCATCCAAAATGCCCGTCTCGCGTTCGATGTTGGACGAAATGTTCCGAAGTTCGTTCTGGAGCAACACAGGGTTGATGACGCCGGTGAAGAACGTGGTGTCCACCGTGTTTTCATTGTTCGGCGACTGCATGCCTCCCGGAAGCGGTCTGTCGTAACCCAGGGCTTCGCGACGGTCCACGAACGAGCGGACGAGCGCGTACGACGCCGGCGTGACGCCGAAGCGGTCGAAGCTGGCCTGGAAGAGGAGTCCCGTGGGCAACGTTTCTCCTTGTTTGGGATCGTAGGTCGTGCCGCCGTTGCCGTCGTTGCGCAGGTTTTCGGGGCCGAAAAAGTTCGGGTATGCGGCGAGCAGGTCCTCCAGGCCCTGGGCATCGATGGAGCTGAGGTCGGGGGAGAGGGGCTTTAGGCATCCGCTCACCGTTTCGTGCGGCGGAATGCTGCCGGGCCTGGCATCGGGACGAGGCTTCTTGATGCCGGTGATGATGCCGATGGTGTCATCGATGTTGCGCACGGCCTGGCTGACGGTGTTGTAGACGGTGAGCGCGAACTCCTGCGTTTGGCCCAGGAAATCGCGGAACACGGCGGCCTCCGCGTCCACGGGCGCGATGTCGATCCGGCCGAGTGTGGTCACGTCGCAGCCGAAGCTCCGCACGTCAAACGACGCATCGCCGGCCGCTGCCGCATTGCCGACGCCCGTCGGAATGTACGCCACGGAACGCGGCGCGTAATCGGAGGTGAACGGACACAGCGGCGCCGTGGAGTTTTCCACGATCTGTTCATCGATTTGCTGGTCGAGAAGAGTTTTGTCGTGAAACGCGTATTTGTACTGCAGACGATCGTCACGGACCGTGGGGTCGATGCCGCCGCGGAGCAGCGACTGGAGCGCCTCGGCGACGAACTGGTAGTTCACGCGCAGCATGCGGTTCTTGTTGATGAGACACGCGTCGATGGCGGAGTTCATTTCGTTCTGAATCTGCACGAGCTTTTGCCGCAGCAACGCACGATCGTACTCGAAACACGTCGTGCGTTCGGCAAGCAGCTGCGACTCTTGTTCGAGCTGCGTCGTGGCGTCGAGCATGGAGCGGGCCAACGAACGGTTGTCACTGATTTCGGACTGAAGTGTTTCGTTGTCACAGATGGCGGGACCCAGTCCTCCGGCCATGGAAATGCCTTCGTCGGCACGATCGAGGACGCCCTGCACCCACGGCGAGAGCGCTTGCGCCGAGGCGGTCGCCGGGAGCAGGAGAATGCCGAGGGTGAGGAAAAATTTCTTCATGAGCTAAAACGGCGTGACGGTTTCAAACGGTCCGGTCCATGGACACGCGGTCTGCGTGACCGGAGCTCGGTCGAGTTCCAGGACGAGATCGGCGACCTGCTGCACGAAGTGCGCGAGGCGCGCAAAGATTTTCTGCTGCACTTCGATGGATTGATCCACCGCCACGCGCTGGCCGATGGCCGATGCGATCTCGTTCACCGCGATGCGGCGCAGATCGGTGCGGCTCTGTTCGCCGCTCGTTGCCATGGCCTGGAACAGGGGCACGTAGTCGGGAAGCGCGGCGGTTTGGTTGTCGAGGAAGCGACACAAGGACGGCAGCGACTCGGGCGCGTTGCCGTTGCTGGCGCAGTACTGTCGGTCGAAGTCTTGCACCAGGAACTGCCCCAAGTATTCGGGCAGCGGATACGGGCCTTCCTTGGCGACTTCGGTGTAGATGCCGACCTGCGGATCGATGCGCTGGCACGCGAGGTAGGGCGACGTGGCTTCGTTCAAGACGACGGTGTTTCTGTTCGGGATGAGCGTGTTGCCCTTGGTCATGGATTGCACCAGGCAGTGGCCGATGTAGCACGCGTGCGACGTGATGTCGTCCTGGTACAGCGTGCGCGTCTCCGGGTTGCACAGCACTTGGGTATCGGCGGGCTGCAGCGCGGGGTTCAGACGGCCGGGATTGTTGGGGTCGGCGAGCGGAACACCCGTGTCCTTGAACAGCTTGTCGAAGCCGGGACACACCAAAGGCCCGCTCACCGTTTGCTCCTCTCCTTCCGAACATTTCGTGAGCGAAATCGCGGAGTCGTCCCCCGTGCGCGAACAATTTTCACTGAGCGGCGGGAGTGTGCGACACAGGTAACCCTGTCGTCCCATCATGCGGCTGCAGACGGGCGATGTGATCCCGGCACCGCTCGGCGGATTCGACCCTTCGTAGGCGAAGGGGTAGGCCAAATATTGGCCGTTCTGCACGAGTTTGGGATACTCGGTTTTGGCGGGCTCGTACGTGAAGCGCGTGACTTTGGACGGATACACCCACATCAAACCGATGTCGTCTTTACGGGCCCACAAACCGATATTCGGCACTTTCAACTTTGGCACGGAGAACATGCCGACGATGAGCGGATCGCCCGAAATCTGCAGCTTCTCGGCGATTTTCCTAAGATCTTCTTTCACCTCGTCACCGATGCCGTCGAAGCGCGAATCTTGCTCACGCTGATCGCGGAAGTACCCGTGACGGAATCGCATGACGATTTTTTCCTTGCTCTCCGCGGACTTCAAATGATTTTCCAGTTCACCGATTTCGGAATCGGCATCGCCGTTCCACGGAATGACGGCGGCTCCCGTGCCCATCCACACGCGGCGCAGCGTCATGGCCACGCGTGCCATGTCGACGGGGCGATGCGGCTCATCGGCCACGGCGAGCTCCGCGCCGTTCGCGATGCTGATGAGGTCGCTGCCGAGCTGATCGATGGATTGCTCGAAGCGCAGGAGCCCGAGAATGTTTTGCTGGAGCACGATGCACGAGCTTTCGCCGTCCGTGCCGCCGGCGACGAAGTCGAATGCTTTGCCCGACATGTCGACTTTGTTCTGGCACAGCCCCGTGCCGTCGCCGTTCCACAAGTTTCCGTTGATCGCGGACTTAAGATCATCGGACGTCAGCTGAATGCCTCGCGTCTGCCAGTGCTCCATCTCTTTGATGAGGTACTTGGACAGATCTTCGGACGGCTTGGCGTTGAACCTCGCACTGTCGGCCTCGCCGTAGAACATGTCGTAAATCCCCGGATCTTGTTGCGCGAGCGCACCGACGGGAAGCGCCGCGGCAAGAACGCCGATGAGGAGAAGGGCGCGTTTCATTGCTTGGGATCGTGGATGGACGTGACGGCATTCCAGATTTTCGGAATGCAGCTCGTGGTGTCGGCGAGCAGGTTGAGCTCATTCTTCAGGTCCAGGGACGCGCGCTGGTAACACATGAGCTGACGCGCCACGATGTAGTTCATCTCGAACGAACGCAGCGTCTGGAGGGTGCGCTCCAAGGCCAGGCGCGAGCGCTGGCGTTCGACGGTTTGTTCGAAGTGGTAGACCTCGGGACGCGTCGTCAAATCGGTCGTGAACAGGATGACTTTGCATTGATCGTCGCATTGCGGATCTTCCGTGGCGGCACCCGCACACACGGTCTCGGGGGTTTTCACGACGCAACTGTCTTCGCCGCCTTGCGTCTGGCAGCAGAACTGCGTGGGCTCGCTGACGTCTTCGTTCACGCCCACTTCGCCGATCACGCCGTCCTGGAACTTGGTGAGCTTGCACTCGTACTCACGTTGCAATTCGAGCGCGACGGCCGAGAATGCGTCGAACGTGACGGGCTTCTTGAGGGCGATGGGGGAATCGAGTTGGCCCGACGGCGTGAATTGGTAGTGCCAACCGGGAAGATCGTCGGCGAGTCGGTCAAGTTGCGGGAACGACGGCTCCTGGTTCGGTCCGCACTTCCACTCCGACGGCGTGCGGAAGAATTTTTCGCGTTCATCGACGATGCCCGACATGCGTTCTTTCAAACGTTTCATCGCTTTTTCGAGCGTGCGGTCGTCCTTGAAAATCGTCACCGAGTCGTCGCAGACGCGCAGGTCTTCGGGCCTGGATGACGACGTGCCCGCGGTGACGCTCGTGTTGCTCGGGACCAATTGGCCCGTGAGGAACCGTGCCGAGCCCGCGGCAGCAAGCAATGCCACGATCGTCAGCGTGAGGAGCTGGTGACGGCGGGCGATGTCCGTCATCCGTGTCGTGCCGTTTCTGATGGTCGTGAAGAGTTCCATGAAGTTTAGAGCGACTCGGTGCTCGGCAGATCGCACTGACCGATGTAACACGGGATTTGATGCAATTTTCCGAGCAAGTTCACCATGTCGGCGATGGCGCGGATGGTTTGCTCCGGGAAACCTTCCATCATCCAGTCCATCATTCCGGCGAATTGCAGGAGCGAACGGTAGCCCGCGTCGTAACCCACGATGAGACGCAGGACGGCGGCCTCGGACTGCACGCTGTCATCGACGAACTGCGTGCACGCCGTGACCATGTCGAGCACCGAGAGCTGGTCGGATGCATCGGCTTCGGTGGTGGTGTTCGGGTCCGTGCCGCCGAAGTAACACTCGGGATAGCGGCTGAGTTGCACCTCTTCGCAGCCGAGCGGTTGTACCGGGAACGGTGCCTTGTCGTCGCTGCCGAACGATCGGCTCATCGCCTCGCAGACCGACGTCATCTTGCAACGGTAGACGCGGAAACTCTGGAGTGCAGGGTCGATGAGCTCGGATGATTCGCGACCCTTCGTCTCGAAAATGCCGACGCGAAGCTTGTCGGTGAAGCCGCCCGTGAGCACGGCGAATTTTCCGTCTTTGTCGCGGCGACTGCCGAGGAGCACCGAGCGGTACTCCGCGTTGATGGCCTTGAAATCCTTGCTCACGCGCTCGAAGCACGCACCCTGGTCGGGCTTGTCGGCGGCGTACGCCGGAGGCGCGAGGAGCAGAAGTGCCAATGCGGTGACGAGGAAGCGTCGCATGATCAGAACGGAGGCAGGGGATCGACCGGAATCGGCAGCGTGATATTCGGGAAAATTTTCTTCAGCGTTTCCATCGTCGCTTGGTACGGGTTCTGATCTTCCTCGGGAAGCGTTTGCGACTTTATGTCGTCGGCGATGCCGGTGAAGTCGGCGCCCGGTCCCTTGGGCATGAACCACTGCCACGTCGCGAAAACGTTTTTCTCGGGCGGAAGGATGTAGCACAGCACGTCCTCAAAACAATCGGACTTGGGCCCCTCGGTGCGGAGTCTCGCCACGCGACCGGCGTTGTCCTCCTTGCGCTCGGGCATCCAACGCGAGAACAGGCGCGCCAAACGTTCCTTGAGATCGTTCTCGACGTGGATGATTTTGGCGGGGTTGCCGCTCTCTTCCTGTTGGTCGGGAGGAATGACGATGCTCGGCGGGAAACGGCAGTACGCACCGCGCATGCTCTTTCGATCCATGGCGAAATTTTCCTCCGCGGCCTTGGGGTTGTCCTTGAGTTCGTCTTCCTCAATTTTTTGTTCATCGATGGATTTTCCGTCGATCTTTTTGCGGATCTCGCGAAGCATGTCCTTGGCCTTGTCCAAGTCCACGGTCGGCGGAAGCGTGATGCGCTTGGGAGGAGGCAAGTCGGTCGTCGGCGGCGTGAACGACGAGAAAATATCGGCGCCGGGAAGCGTGGGAAGGTCGGGGAAGAGTTCGGCCGCTTCGGGGTGCTGGCCGATGAGCGGCGGCGACGGCAGCTTCACCTTCACGATGATGGGCTCCAGCACTGGGACGCGCAGCGGGTCGCGCGGGAAGCGCACGTCGGAGAAATCGAAGAGCAAATCCGGGGGTTGAACGTAGCCCACTTCCTTGAGCGACTTGGGTTTGTACCCGGGATCGCGTCCGCTGCCTTCCGATCCCTCCTCCTGCCACCAGTTGTCGAGGAGCGAGTACACCGGCACCGAGTAACGGTTATTCGCGCACCAGAGCATCTGGCACTCGTCGGCCTGGAGCATGGATTGCTGTGTCAGTTTCCAAATGCGCTGGAGCTCCCTGCGCTGCACGGAGCGCTGCGCGGCCTGCACGAGCAGATCGGTGTTCATCTTGTACCACTGCGCGAAGTACTCCCGGATTTCTTTCTCCGGTCCGAAGAGTTTCACGAGGAGCTTGGCGAGCGCGCCACGGAGCTCGCGCTCTTTGCCGATGATCGTCTTGTAACTCTCCAATTTTTGGATGAGCGGTTCCGCTTCACCGTCGAGCGATGCACGGGGCGACGCCGGATTCGCGGCGTCTTTCTTTTCGGCGAGTTGCCACTGCTTCCAGTCGAAAATCCGCGCGTCGATTTCCTCCACCGAGATGAGCGGCACCAGGATGGGGATGCGCACCTCGCGGAGAGGAGCGATGTAGGTTCTCTGGAAGGATGTCAGCACGCTGCCGAGATCCTCGAGTCCGCCCTTCAGCGCGATTTCCACCGTGCCGTCGGAGCGCGAAACGACCCCGCGGACGAGATCGTAGAGCGGATCGGTGCTGGCAAGTCCCACGAGGAAGCGCGCCGGCATGATGAGGCGCGTCTGCGGATCGGCCGTCATTTTGAGGAGTTCGCGCTGCTGCTCTTCCCAGAATTTGCTGAAGCCTCGCTCGGCGGTGTCGTCGAACATGTCGGTGCGCGCATTGGCACTCACGGTTTTGCTCGCCGTCTGACGCGTGGGCAGAAGCGCGCCGAGGACCTGGCTGATGTCGGACGGATCTTCGAAATCTTTTTGCTTCTCCTTCAGTTTTTCCATGTCGATCATGTTGAGGTTCGTCTTCGTGTCGGCCTTCCACGGTTCGGGCGTGTCGCGGTTTTGGCGCGGCGGTTCCTGCACTTTCACCGGGTCGGGTTTGTAGTCTTGTTTCTGCCGGTAACCCTCGCCCGGCGGCCACTGCGGCTTGTCCGGGCTCTGCTCGTCGGGCGTGGCGATGATGAATTCGCACTGCTCGTCCTCCATGCTCGTGATGGTTTGCTTCGGATCTTCTTCTTTGTAGTACTCGTAACACTCGGCGCGAACTTTCCACTCTTTGATGATTTTTTCCGCGGTGCCGTCACTGAACGCTTTCACGGTGATGCCCGGGACGTGATAGTCCTGCGCATAGTGACGGTAGTACGAGCTTGCCACGGCCAGGTGCTCGCCGGGAACGTTGACGCTCACGTTTTTGCCGAGGTAATTACCGGCATCATCGAACACGTCCGTCGCAGAACACTCCGTCATCTTGTTCTTGAACTCGGGTTCCCAGGTCGTGCGACACGTGCGGTCTTGCGGCGGCGCGTCGGGGAAGGTCGTCGTGACCTTGTCTTTCTTGTCGCTCGTTCCGTGACACACGAACGAGTACGGCCCGCCTTCGTCACCGTCTTCGAACGCATCGAAGCAGTAGCGCTTGGGGGGGCGCGGCGGACACTCATTGAGCGCATCGGCGCACGGGCACAGGGCTTCAGGATCGGGGCGGGGGGCGATTGCCGAGAGTTGCTTGTAGGCGTCGAAGAGGCGTTTGCAGTACTTGGGCGTTGCCTTGTCCATGCGGATGCACCAGGCGAACGGATTGATGTCGATCTCGCCACTGCCGCCGACCATTTTCACGCTGCCATCTTCATTGATTTTCAGATCTATCCCCAGTTTTGCCAGATCGTCGTCGTGCATCGGCTTACCGTTGTACTCCACGATGTCGCACGCCGAACTGTAGCCCCACGCACTGTCCGGGTATTCGAATTCGCCGCGGTCTCCCAGGCCCGTGACGGCTTTGGCCGTCGCGCCTTTGTTGGAGCGGCCCGGAATGTCGGGGCTGATGATGGGAATGGGCAACTTGCCTTTCACCGATGCGCCCATCACCTGCGCCTCGGAATCGTCGACCCATCCTCCGCACTGCACGGTCTCGATGTTGTCCCGCATTTCTTGGAGTCCCTGCGTGAAGTCGGCGAACGTCTTGGTCTCGCGGATTTGGGGTTTGAACGCTTCGGCACCCGCGCTCGCGGTGACCAGGAGAACGGAAGCAAGCGCGATGCTGAAGGAGAGTGAACGACTCATACCGACCGAACGATTTTCCCGCGGACACGGAAACTCTCGGAATTGTACTGAACAATCGGCTGAAACGCCCGTCGCAGTCCTTCAAAAATTTGGTATCACGAAACAAAAAAATTTCCGATCAATGTCTTCTTGTTGATCGAGAAAAATGAGAGGTGTACGTTCGTTCACGTTACGATTTTTACGTCGTATCAAGGCTTCATTCCCGACGATCGCGGGAACCCGAGACCTCCTCTACTCCCATTCCCCCCCTCAGACATGTTCTCTCTGAACAGGATCGACATCATCGGCTACCAAACACAACCCGTCACCGTCCGCCAAACTCCCGGCGGCGCGAGTGTGACCGACCTCAACATCGTCGTCCCGTACTCGTTCCAAACGAGCAAGGGCGAGACCCTTTCGGGCAAGAGTTTCCACACCGTCACCATTTGGGGCGCCATGGCCGACGTCGCCGGCCAGTACGTTCGTCCCGGTTCGCAATTGTTCGTTTCCGGACGCTTGCAGACCGATGCGTGGGAAGACACCACGAGCAAAGAGAAGCGCAGTAAGACCAAGATCGTCGCCATGGATCTGATTCTCTTGGATCCGAAGGACGGTCAGCGCGAGGCTCCCGCGGACGCCGCCATCGGCAGCTGCATCAACCGCGCGCAGGTTATCGGCAACGTCACTCGTGAGCCCGAGATGCGCACGACCACGAGCGGCCAGAACGTGCTCACCATCGGCGTCGCCACGAACGAGCGCTGGAAGGAAAAGGCCACCGGCGAAACCAAAGAGCGCACCGAATTCCACAACGTGGTGATTTGGGGCGACCTCGCCAAGGCCGTGCAGCAGAGCGTGAAGAAAGGTCAGCGCGTCTTCGTCGCCGGCCGCGTGCAAACGCGCACCTGGGAAACGAAAGAAGGCCAGAAGCGCGCCACCACCGAGATCATCGCCGACCAGTGCACGCTGCTCGGCTGCAAGAACGCCGACGCTTCCTCGTCCGTGCAGACGGACGGCGTCGCCATGCCGAGCCGCAAGTCCGCACCGAGCGAGAATTCGGCTCCCGTTGCGGCCAACATTCCGGACATCAAGTACGAGTCCGAGATCAAGCCCGAGGACCTGCCGTTCTAATCACGAATGCAAACAACGAAAACCCTTGTCCATTGGCGGCAGGGGTTTTTCGTATGATGAGTTTTTCTCTGAAATAAGCCAACCGTTGCCTTGGCCGTCCGTTTCTCTTGTGTGAAACAACGTGCTGCTCGACCATGCGCTCCTTATGGCACGCACACCCGAAGGTTCCGGCATCAATATCCTCGCTCTCGTCAAAGAGGACGAGCGCTATGTTTTCTTGTACGACGATACACCGGAAAGCCGAATGGCAACTCTGCAAACATTCGGCAGATATGCCGGCGACAAAGAGCTCGGCTTCAGTTGGTACGATGCCGCGGTGCTGTCTCAAAAGATGCGACGATTATTCAGCAACCAACGTGACGTTGATGCGGAGGATGACGACCCCTCGACTTAAAACTTGAGCGAGCCGTCCGGCTCGATGAACCGCATTTCCACTTCCAGATTCTCCGGAATTTTTTTCTTCACCTCGCTTACGACCGCGACCGCGTCCGTGTACGTCGCTTCGCCGACGTTCAGCAGGAAGTTCGCATGCTTCTCGGCGATCTGGACGCCGCCGACTTTGTGTCCGCGGAGTCCGGCATCATCGATGAGCTGCCACGCGGGTGTTCCACCCACGGCCTTGAAGCACGAGCCTGCGGTTTTGAGGTGCGGCTGCGTCTCGATGCGCTTTTTGAGCAATGCCTGGATATTGGCTTTGATGAGCGCCGCATCGTCATTCGGAACGGCGAGTTTCACCTCAAAAATGAGCGGATACGAACCCTGGGCCGCCATGTGCTTGAAGATGCTTTCGCGGTACGAAAAATCGCAGTCGTCTTTGCCGAATGTTTGCCATTCGCCATCGACGAGCGCCGTGACGGACGTCACGAAACTGTCGATCCATACTCCTTTCGGTCCTTGTCCCGCATTGCCGAAGACGGCACCGCCCACCGTGCCCGGAATTCCGGTGAGTGCCGAAAGATCCAGACCAAGTTCCGCGAGTTCGTTGATGAGCATCGGCAAGTTTTTTCCCGCACCCACGGTGACCGAGTGGTGATCGACGACGACGGAGGAATGCTTCACCTGCACGACGAGGGCGTTCACACCTTCACCTGAAAAAATCGTGTTCGATCCGCTGCCGAGAGGCAGGAATTTCAGGTTGTGCTCCACGGAATATCGCATCGCCTCTTCCGCGTCCTCGCGCGACTCGAGCATGGCGTACTGCTTGGCCGTGCCGCCGATACGCATCGTCGTCTTGGGCCGGAGCAAAAAATCGGGCTGCAGCTGCAACATAAAACTACCGTAGCATATCGGCGACGTTTAGCGGGAAACCGTGTCCGTGACCTTCTCCATCGTTTCCATGAGTTTGTCCTTGAATCCGCTCTTCTTCTGGCCCTTCTGCAGAAGCACGGCCAGAACGGCGATGCCAATGATGACCCCGAGAACGATGCCGAGGTCCTGCATGGCGGGCTGAATTCTGAGACCCATGAGTGCGAGGAACGTCGCGACCGTGAGGAACACTCCCGCGAGAATGCCCACGAAGAACGTGACGAGCACGAGCTTGCCGCGGTCTTCCTGCTTGTCCTCGGGAGCGCTCGCGAGCGCCGTGAGGAGGTCGCTGCCCACGATGACGATGTCTTTCTGGCTGCGCTTGAAGAGCCCCTGCACCTTGCGCTGCAAGATGAGGCTCACGAACGTCTTGAACGGCACGGACGTCTTTCCTTCGATGATCGCTTTGCCGCCGGCGTTGGTGATATCGACTTCGACTTCGTCTTCATCCATGGCCTGCATTGTACCACTGTTCAGCCGGGCGCAACGACGATCGTTTCCAAAAATTCCCTGAGCTGATTCCAGTAATCGTCGTTCGTGTAGTGTATGGAAATGGCGTGATCCGCACCCGCTTGCAGCGCTTCGGCTTTGCACCGCTCAAATTTCTGGTCTCCAAATCCCGTGGCAAGCGTCACGCGTGCACGAAAATCTCCCCTCGCGGCCTCCAGTTCTCGAAGTGCCTTGATGATGCGCGGTCCGCCGGGCACTCCGTAAAAATCATAATCGATGACGGCACCCGAAAAGATCGTATCGGCAAGACTCACGCGCGCAGCCGTCACCGTTTGGACCGTCACGGGCTCGAGATCGGGGCGTGTTCTTTGGGTCATGTCGACGTACCACTCGATCCTGTCATTGCTGTCGTCGGCCAAAAGAATTTTCGGCTTGTTCGTTATGCGATGGCGGCAAGTCTTTTCATCGTCTCGTCTTTGCCGAGGAGCGCCGCCACTTCGTAGGCACCGGGCGAGTACTCGCGGCCGGTAAGCGCGGCGCGGAGCGGCCACAGGATTTGGCCTTTCTTGAATCCCGATGCGGCGATGGCGGGGTCGAGTGCGGCCTTGATGCCGTCGAGCGACCAATCTTTGTCCGACACTTTGGAGAGTTCGGCCGTGAGGAACGCGACGATCTTCGGAATATCGGCTTTGTCGATTTTCTGCTTGGGACTCGCGAGCAGATCCATGGATGCCGTCGGCGTTTCGTACAAGTACGACATCATGTCGGGCGCCTCGGTGAAGAACGTGATGCGCTCCTGAATGAGTGCGGCGCGCTCGACGAACTTGGCATCGCTTGCGGCGGCGGGATACTTCTCCGTCACGAGCGACTTGATGCGCGCGGCGAAGTCCGATGCGGGGATTTTCCGCATCCACTGGCCCTGAACCCAAGCGAGCTTCTCCAGATCGAACACGGCGCCGGATTTCTGTACGCGCTCGATGCTGAACGCCTCGACGAGTTCGGGCAGTGAGAAAATTTCCTGCTCGGTGCCGGGGTTCCAGCCGAGGAGTGCGAGAAAGTTGATGAGTGCTTCGGGCAAATATCCTTTCTTCAAATAATCTTCGGCGGCCACGTCGTTCTGGCGCTTGCTGAGCTTCGTGCGGTCGGCGTTGAGGAGCAGCGGCACGTGCGC
The DNA here is from genome assembly GCA_964611095.1 of uncultured Candidatus Peribacteria bacterium. Taxonomy (GTDB): domain Bacteria; phylum Patescibacteriota; class Gracilibacteria; order Peribacterales; family Peribacteraceae; genus CAZKJL01. The sequence goes on along the minus strand of CAZSWJ010000001.1, from coordinate 33,252 downwards.
GTACTTCGGCGCGTCCCAGCCGAGCGCCTTGAAGAGGAGGAGATGTTTGGGGAGCGAGCTCAGCCACTCTTCGCCGCGAATCACGAGATCGGTTTTCATGAAGTGATCGTCGACGACGTGCGCCAGGTGGTACGTCGGAAATCCGTCGGACTTCATCAGGACCTGATCATCGATGGTGTGCCCCTTGAACGAGAGCGTGCCGTAGATGCCGTCCTCGTACGTCACGGTTTCCTCGTGCGGCACTTTCATGCGGATGACGTACTTCTCGCCCGCGGCGATGCGCTTCTCCACGTCGGACTTCGGAAGATCGCAGCACGTGCGGTCGTACATCGGTGCTTGTCTGCGCTCCTGCTGTTTCTTGCGCATTTCTTCGAGTCGCTGCGACGTACAGAAACAGTGGTATGCCGAACCATTGTCGAGGAGCGTCTTCACGTGCTCTTGGTAGAGCGGCAGGCGCTTGGACTGAAAGTACGGACCGTATGCTCCTTTTTCGATGAGCATGCCCGCGGCGTCGAGCATCACGCCTTCGTCGGGCGGAATGCCGGCACCCGTGAGTGTGCGAACGATGCCTTCGGTGGCGCCCGGAACTTCGCGGGCACGATCGGTGTCTTCGATGCGCAGCGTGAAACTGCCCTTTGTCTTTTTGGCGACGAGCCACGCGAAGAGCGCCGTGCGGAGACCGCCGATATGGAGAGCGCCCGTGGGGGACGGTGCGAAGCGTGTGCGCATGCGGAGAGGATAGTCGAACGCGGAAAAGGCAGAAAGGCAATCATGGCCTTCCTGCCACTTTCTAGGTTGAAATGCTTATTTGACGATCTTCACGCTGAACGTGACTTTCTGGGTCGGCATGTCGTTCGGGCCGCGTGCAACGCGTGCGATGGCGTTGACCACCTGCTGACCCTCGGTGACGTGACCGAAGATCGTGTAGTTCGGAGGAAGCGGGTAGTCGGTGTCCATGATGAAGAACTGGCTGCCGTTCGTGTCCGGTCCGCGGTTGGCCATGGCGATGACGCCGGCCTTGTAACCCGACTTGTAGAGGACGGAGTTCGGATTGATCTCGTCTTCGAACGTCTCGCCGTACACGCTCTTGCCGCCCGTGCCGTTGCCGCTCGGGTCGCCGCCCTGGATCATGAATCCGGGAATGACGCGGTGGAACGTGACGCCGTTGTAGTAACCCTGCGAAGCGAGGGCCAAAAAGTTCGTCACGGTCTTCGGTGCGGACTTGGCATCGAGCTCGACGGTGATGTCACCCATGGAGGTCTTGATGATCGCCTGGTGCGTGCCGGTCAGAAGTTCTTTGCCGTCCCACGTCCAGGTGGGGCCTACGGAGGAGTTGCTCATGGAAGTGGGGGGAGTGGGTGGAGGAGAAGCGGGAGGAGTGGTGGCGTTGCAGGCCGCGAGTGCGACGAGCGACAGAAAGGCGGTGGCGAGTGTGAAACTCTTGCGCATAGTCACGGGGGAAATGGATCAGGATTGTATCGGCGAAGGCGTGAGCACGTCCAGGATCACGGCGGCTGTTTTCTTTGCCGCGTCAAACGGGAAAACGGCATGGAGAGCGGCTCCGAGTTGCGACAAGCGAGCTGCGTCTTTCAGGAGCGATGCGATGCGCGTCGGAAGCTGCGCCAGTTCTGTCTGTGGCAAATGTTCAGCGGCGCCCGCTTTTGCGATGCGTTCGGCATTGCGGACCTGGTGATCGTGAGCAACACCGGTAAGCGGCACCACGATCGCGGGTTTCTTGAGCGCACCGAGTTCGGCGAGCGTGCCTGCGCCCGCGCGTGTGAGCGCGACATCGGCGAGTGCGTAGAAATGGGGCATTTCATCGTGCGCGTACGTGCGCGTGACGTAGCGAGCGTGAACGATGGACGTGGATTTGCCCTCGCCCGTGATGTGAATGATGTCGGCGAGATCGATGAGATGCTTGAAATGCGTTTCGATGGCCTCGTTCAGTGCGACGGATCCCTGGCTGCCGCCGGTGACGAGCAGCACGGGGCGTCGGCCCGAAAAACCGGTGATGCGCTGACCCGCGGCGCGCGAACCCTCCAGAATCATCGGGCGAACGGGGTGGCCAGTTTGCACGGCCTTGGCCTGCAGAGACTTCGGCAGCGTATCCGTGGGAAAGCCCGTGCAGATGCGCTTTGCCATACGTCCGATGAGTCTGTCGCTGAGGCTCGGAACGCTGTCGGAAACATGGAGTACGACGGGCACGCGCCTCAGAAACGCAGCGATGCACACCGGGACGCTGACGTATCCGCCTTTGCTGAAGACGAGCACGGGTTTCTCGCGACCGATGACGCCGAGCGACTGAAAGAACGACGCGACGAACAGAATCGGAAACGAAAAAATGCGCAGCGAAAACCCGCGCGGGAATTTCCCGGCGTTCACCGCGCGGTACTCCACGCCCGCTCGGTGGAGCACGTCGATTTCTTCCCTGCGATTCGAGCAGACGAAGATCGGACGCACCGTCGCGTCTTTTACACGGAGCGCTTGGGCGACGGCGAGCGACGGGGTGATGTGCCCCATGCTTCCTCCGCCGCAGAAGAGAATGACGCGTGACATCAGGATTGGATGAAGCGGTGAAGCGTTCCCACGTGCGTCTGGCGATTACGCCTGCGGATGACGGCGTCTTCCTGCGTGGAGTGCATCGAAATGTTCAAGAGAATTCCGACGGCTGCGAGTGTCGAGAGCAACGACGATCCGCCGTAGCTGATGAAGGGGAGCGTGAGACCGGTGATGGGGAACAGGGACAGGTTCACGCAGATGTTGAGGAGCGTCTGGAACGCGATGCACGTGGTGAGGCCCGTGGCGACGAGCAGCCCGAAGCGATCGGGGGCGTTGCGCGCGATCCGGAGTCCCCGATACACGAAAATGCCGTACAAGCTGAGCACGATGAGGAGGCGCAGGAACCCGAGTTCCTCGGCCATCGCTGCGAAGATCGTGTCGGACTGCACTTCGGGCAAGTACCCGAATTTCTGAATCGATTTTCCGTACCCGACGCCGAACAGTCCGCCCGAGCCGATGGCGATGAGCGCTTGGTAGACCTGGAATCCGATTCCTTCGCGGTACGTGGTGTCTTCGGGGTGGAACAGAATGTGGAG
>CAZSWJ010000001.1:20597-30057 GCA_964611095.1 uncultured Candidatus Peribacteria bacterium | reverse complement strand
GCCATGTAGAACACGAGCGTCATTTTCAAAAATTCCGACGGTTGGATGTTGAAGAATCCCAGGTGCAGCCAGCTCTGGGCCGTGCCGTAGTCGTTGCCGAGGCCGGGCAAGAACAAGCTGATGAGGAGCGCCAGGTTGATGAGGAACAGCGTCCTCGCGTGCTTCTGCCAGAAGTGGTACGGAATGACGCTCGTGATGCCGAGCGCCATGAGAGCAACGAGCATGTGCCCGAAGCTGCGCCACAAATAGAACGCGTTGCTCGGCGCTTCCCACGTGCCGCTTTCGACGAAACGTTGGGTGAGCTGGTAGCTCTGGTACACCGATACGCTCGCGATCATCGCCAGCCCGAAGAGTGCCAGGCCGAGCGCGATGCCGAGGAGGAGGAAGTCCGCTCTCCGAAACATGGGCGCCCATGATACCCCCGCACGGACCGATCCTAAAGAAGCGCGCCGAAGTTCGTCTTGCTACACTCTCCTTCGTGGTTCTCTTGATTCTCTCCGCCGGCGCCGCCTTGGCCACTTCGATTCTTTCGGCGTGGGCCGCCGAGAGTCTTGCGGCACCCGTGCCGCTCATCGGAAGTTTTCTGCGCCTGTCGCTCACGCACAACCCGCACATCGCCTTCAGCATCGCCATTCCGAGTCCGTTCGAGGAGATCGTCATCGGTGCCGCACTCGTCGGCATTTGCCTCATGGCGTACCACGCCCGACGCGTGCGCCTGAGTTCCGTCGGCTTCGGGCTCATCATCGGCGGAGCGGTGGCCAACATCATCGACAGGGCGCGGGACGGAGCGGTCACCGATTTCATCGCGGTGGGTACGTTTCCCGTTTTCAATATCGCCGATTCCTGCATCACCGTAGGTGCGATTCTTCTGCTTTTGGAGGCCTGGAAAACACGTAAAACACGGAATTGACAGCCTGACAATTGTGCAGCGACGCGGGCTTCGGTATGCTCCTTCCGTATGGCGTCTTCACGCCGTGTTTCATCAGCATCGCGCACGGAAAAAGCGCTCCCCGATACGAGCGCCCGCTTCGTAAAAACCGTGACCGATGCTCGCACGTTCGATTCTATGAACATCCAATATCGCATCATGGGCGGACGCCCTCTGGCAGGAACCGTCGAGATCGGCGGATCGAAGAACGCCGCGCTGCCGCTGCTCGCGGGCGCCGTCGCCTGCAAAGGCGACACCACGTTCAGGAACGTGCCGCGCCTCAGCGACATCGCCACGATGTGCCGCATTTACGAGTTCCTTGGCGCGACGGTCGCGCGTGACGGAACGACCATCGTCGTGAACACCGACAAGCTGCAGAACAAACCCATCCCGCACGACCTCGTGAGCAAGCTTCGCGGATGCATCGTGTTCCTGGGTCCGCTGCTCGCACGCTTCGGAGAAGTCGACATGGCCTACCCGGGCGGCTGCGTGCTCGGCAAACGTTCGGTGTCCGCGCACATCGACGCCTTCGTGCAAATGGGCGCGAAAGACTTGAGCGATGACAACCGATTGCGGCTGAAAGGACCGCTCAAAGCCGCGCACGTGGTGCTGCCTGAATTCTCCGTCACCGCGACCGAGAACGTGCTTCTCGCCGCCGCACACGTACCGGGACTCACGACCGTCGAACTCGCCGCCGCCGAACCGCACGTGCAAGACTGCTGCCAATTCCTCGTCCGCCGCGGCATCCAAGTGGATGGCATCGGCTCGCACACGCTCACGATTCACGGCAAAGCCAACCTTATGCCCGCCGCCGAACACACGGTCACTCCCGATTACTTGGAGGCAGGCATCTTCATCTTGGCCGGCCTTCTCACCAAAGGAAAAGTGACGGTGAAGAAAGCGCACTCGTCGCACCTCACGTCGTTCCTCGGTGCGCTCCGCCGCGCCGGCGCCTCGGTGACGGTGGATACGAACGGTGACATCCACGCCGACGGACAAGCATCCAAGCTCATGGGCACCAAAATTCAGACGAATATTTTCCCGGGATTCCCGACGGACTTGCAGGCGCCGTTCGGCGTGCTCATGTCGCAGGCCAAGGGCGTGAGCCGCATCTTCGAGGTGCTGTTCGAAGGTCGCATGGCGTACCTCTACGAACTGGAGAAGATGGGCGCGAGCATCGAGATCCTCAACTCGCACCAGGCTCTTGTGATCGGCCCCTCCGTGCTCCGCGGCAGGCAGGTGGCCAGCAACGACATCCGCGCCGGCGCCGCCATGGTGCTCGCGGGCCTCATCGCCGAAGGAGAGACCATCGTCACCGACGTCCGCTACATCGAGCGCGGCTACGACCGACTGGAGGAAAAGCTCCGCGCGCTGGGCGCCGACATCGTCCGTGAGGAGAAGTAGCCTCCACCCCCACCCCCTGCTACACTCTCGCCCGTTATGATGACCATCACCGCTTCCACAGGCGCCGCATGCACCATCCAGACCTCGTCCGGATCGTTCGAGGTGTTCCCGGCCAAAGTCCCCAAGGACACCTGGGCGCTGCTCAGTCACCCGGAGGAAGATCTCTCCAACAAGAAGGCCGTCAGCTGGCCCGGTGAGTACGATTTCTCGGGCGTCACCGTCCGCGCCGTTGGGCAAGAAGCAGGCAAACAAGTGTCGTACCTGTGCGTCTCGGAAGGACTGCGTGTCGCGGTGATCGATGCACCCGTTCTGGAATGGACCGATGCCGAAATCGAGAAGCTCGGCGATGTGGACATTCTCGTCATCGCCGCCGACAACGCCAAGAAAGTGACGGCCGTCGTGGAAGCCGTGGACCCCCGCATCGTCGTCCTCTTCAAAGTGAAAGACGGCGACATGGCCGCGGTCGCCAAGGCCTGCGGCATGAGCTCGGTGCAGACGACGGGTGAGCTCAAACTGAAGCCGAGCACGCTCCCCCAGGACTCACGCCAGGTCGTGGTTCTTGGCTAAATTCATCGGAATGCTGAATAATGAAAACGGCTGCTCTTTTTCGACGTTCATCGACGTGGTCCCGTAGTTCAATGGATAGAACGACCCTCTCCTAAGGGGTAAATGCAGGTTCGACTCCCGCCGGGACCACCACTACGCTTCCACAAACGCGCTGAACCCACCGTACGAGAAGCGCTTCATATCGAACGGCATCTTCTTTTCATCCCACTGCCCCGGCTGCATCTTCGGATCCGCCATTACTTTTTTGTTGACGGCATCCCGATGTTTGCGGGATTTGAAAACGATGAAGGAAAAGAAGACGACTTCATCCGGCTTTGCCTTCGCCGCTTTCGGGAACGTGAATGCGATGCCTTCCGGCGCCACATCATCGGCCATCGCCTCCATGTATGCGAGAGCTCCGTGCTTCTTCCAGATCTTCGCGCCCAATTGAGCCATCTTTTTATATTCTTTCAGTCGGTTCTTTTTGACGCAGAGGAGGAATCCATCAACGTAGCGCATGGGGAATGGGAGAACGTATACACAGAGAAGACGTACCGGATAGTAATCGGCTTACATTTTTTCGACAAATTCTGCGAACAACCACCATCACCCGCGCGCCATCGTCGTGAGACGCCTCTCCATGACCTGTGTCGCAACGAGCGTCGGCAGGAGCAAGGCAAGGTAGCCGCCAAAGAGAAGGACGAAGCTCTGAGGAAGAACGGATTTGAGCATGGCGATGAAGAATGCGCAGTACCACGAGCACACCGAAATTCCGCCGAGAGCGAAGGCCGTGCGTCGCCAGTCCCTGTGACGCTTGTGATGAAGCTTGAGGTTCAGACGAAGCAGGTACGGGGCTACGATGAGATGCAAGGCGATGCCGTTGATCGTGATGATCGCAACGATGAGCATCTTCGCAAGAAAAGGTCCCGACGCGTTGTACCGCACCATGTCCGTGAAATAGAGGCCGACTCCCGATGCAATGATGAGGCCCAGGGCGCCGAGAATCACTTTTTTGAGGATGTTCAGAACATCGCACTCCAGCTTGGAAATTTTGTAATCTTTCAAGAAGCGGAAGAAGAGGATATCCGCGACGGTTGCGCCACCCAAACCGAGGACCGTTCCCAGAATGTGTGCCGTGAGAATGAAAACTTTGTACTCCGTGACGGTGGACACGAGCGCATCGATGAACATGCGCGCAGCATACCGTTTCCACGAACATCTGCTTATCGAAAAATGTTGATTACCACTGCTCCATCGCATGCCTTGCCGCCGCTTTTCCTGTGCGTCAGGCTATACTTCCGTCATGCGCTACGCAGCCCTCCTCCGCGGCATCAACGTCGGCGGGAACAAGAAGGTTTCCATGGCCGATTTGAAAAAACATTTGGAGAAAGCGGGCTACGACAACGTGAAGACGCTGCTCGCGAGCGGCAACGTCCTGCTCGATGCCGATGAAAAAGATCCGACGAAACTCCGCACGACACTGGAGCAGCTGCTCGAGAAAAAATTCGGATTCCCGATCCCCGTGATCGTGCGAACGGTCGACCAACTCAAGGCACTCGAGAAAACGAACCCGTTCAAAGGCATCGCGGTGACCAAAGAAACGCGGCTCTACGTCACATTTCTTTCGGCGAAGCCGAAAAGCACGCTCAAGATTCCGTACGAATCGGAGGAGAAAGACATGCGGATTCTGCGAGTGACGGACGGCGAAGTGATCAGCGTCTTTCTGGTGACCGAGAAGTACGGCACGACGGACGGCATGGCGGTCATCGAACGGGAGTTCGGGAAAAATGTGACGACGAGGAATTGGAACACCGTTCTCAAGCTTTTGGGATAAGTTGCACTGATAAATAAATTATTATAAATATATATTTCGGGTGTTAATTTTGGTGTACTATCGGCCTCCTCATGACGACCAGGCGCATGATTCTTCGGCTTCTGCGAAATTCGCTCCTCCTCGGAGCGGGGATCTGCGTACTGCTCGCCGCACAGCGCACGCTCGCTGCCGATGACGTCTCGTGCCTGCGAAAAGGCATACAGGAACGAACGACGAGCATTCGGAAGGCGTACCAGGAATATGGCACCGAAATGAGCCGTCTGACCGACGTCATGGGTAAAAACGAGTCCGACCTCCTCTCGCAAACCGACGCCGGTTACCGGACCAACGAAACGAACCGTACGTACGGCAACTTCGGCAATGATGCGGCGCGTGCGGGGCAGGACCTGATGTCGAAAATTTACAACGCGTGGAACTTGTACTTCAGCAAGCGCGCATCGTGCGGCTACGGCGGCGGTCCGTCCTACAACTACGGCAACAATTACTACAACGGTTCGTACAACTACAATTACCACTACGGTTACCCGTACGGATACAACGGCTACATTCAACCCCAATGCACGCAGCCCGTGCTCACGCAGCCCCCGGCCGGGTGTAACTACGCCTGTGCCCCGGACGCCAACGGCTGCCAGCGCTGCCACCTCCAGTGCAGCGGGTCGGTGAGCTACGCCGCCTGCGGCTGCCCCTCGCAGTACGACCCGGTGTGCACCAGAGACGGCCGCACGTACGACAACGCGTGCTACGCGGCATGTGAGGGGCGCGACATCTGGTACGACGGAGCATGTCGGTAGAGCTCTAGGAGAAGCCGTTGTCTGAAGCGACCACTTTTTCTTTTTTTCGAATTCATGCAAAACCGCCGGCTCCATCCCTGGAGCCGGCATCGGTCTGCCCCCTACCCGCGCCTCCATGCGTCGGCGTCTTGCCACTCGCCCTCCTGGTAGGGCTGACGGGCAAGAAACTCGTGCAGCTGGCGATGATCAACATCCCCCTCGAAGGGGGACTCGCCCGTCTCGATCGTGTACATCCTGTACAAGACCGAAGCCGACAGCGGCGACAGGTCGCCGCGGCCGACCTTGGCACGGGTGTACTCACCGAACCACCGCCGAGCAGCGGGGGTCAGCACCTCGCGCTTCGGCTGCCCACCCCTGAGTAGGGCGAGCACGACGGCCGCGACGGCCGTCCCAACGGCGATCATCCAAGGCGTCGACAGTGCAGCCAACATGACAGTCTCCTGCGGTTGCGCCACCCCATGAGGGCGGCTGTAAGGAACAGACGTAAATAGTATTATAAATATAATTAAAAATAAGTCAATCATTAGCAAAGCGCAGTTAATAGGCTCTTAAAAATCGGGCGAGCCGGCATCTGCCGGTTCGTCCTTTGTAGCGTGTCATCACCACGAAACACGCGCCTCCTCTACGACGCGGAAACTTCGGCGTTCTTCTTGCGATCTTTCTTCTTTTTGACGAGCGCCGTGACGTGCTTCGTGAGCTCGCCCAGCCAGTCGTCGGACTTGGCGGCGGCGCGGAGCTGCTCTTCGCCGATACGGAGCGTCGTCCCGCTGATCCGCCACTGCGGGCAGACTTGGAGAAGCTGCATGATTTCGTTCGCCGTGACACGCGGGGCGAGCGTGAGGGTGACGTCGCGCTGCTTGGGGGTGATGTTGTCCATCTTCACGCGCATGACGCCCGCTCTGCGACACGCCATCTTGAGCTTGATGACTTCCAGGAGGTTCTCGGCCTGCTTGGGCAGCGGTCCGTACTCCTCGCGCAGGTCACCCGCAAAATCGGCGAGAATGGCCTCGTCCTCGGCTCCGGCCAGTTTTTGGTACGTGCTGATTTTCTCCTGCTCGTCGGGGATGTAGAAGGACGGCAGGAGCGCCTCGAACGGCAGGATGATTTCGATGGTCGACGGCATGTCGTCCTCGGTTCCCTTGCCGCCGGCTTTGAGTTCTTCGACGGCGTTCTTGAGCATGCGGAGGTAGTGGCTGACGCCGACGGTCTGCATGTTGCCGGACTGCGATGCGCCGAGAATTTCACCGGCGCCGCGGATCTCCAAGTCACGCATGGCGATCTGGAATCCGGAGCCGAGTTCGCTGGCCTCGACGATGGCGCGCAGACGCTTCTTGGCGTCGTCTTTCAGGCGCTGCGAGTGGTACAGGAAGTAGGAGTACGCTTGTACCGTGCCGCGTCCGACGCGCCCACGGAGCTGATACAGCTGCGACAAACCGAACTTCTCGGCTTCGTTGACGATGAGCGTGTTGGCTCGTGGCAAGTCGATGCCGTTCTCGATGATCGTCGAGCTCACGAGCACGTGAAATTTACCATTCTTGAAGTCCACGATTCTTTCCTCGAGCACCTCGGGCTTGAGCTGTCCGTGCGTCACGACGAAGGTTGCGCCGGGCACGAGGGCGCGGAGTTTTTGGGCGAACGCATCGATGGTTTCGACGCGGTTGTGAAGAACGTACACCTGTCCGCCGCGCTCCACTTCTTTCATGATGGCCTCGCGGATGAGGGCGTCGGAGTATTTGCGGACTTCGGTGATGATGGGCAGACGGCCCGGGGGAGGGGTGGTGATCGTCGTGATGTCGCGGAGCTTGTGCAGACCCATGTTGAGCGTGCGCGGAATGGGCGTCGCCGTCATCGTGAGGATGTCGACCGACGAGCGCAGCTCTTTGATCTTTTCCTTCTGCTTCACGCCGAAACGTTGCTCTTCATCGATGATGAGCAGACCCAAGTTGCTGAACACGATGTCGTCCTGGAGCAAGCGGTGCGTACCCACGATGATGTCCACTTCGCCGTGCGCCATCTTGCGCAGCGTCTCCTGCTGCTCGGCGTTGCTGCGGAAGCGCGAGAGCATGTCGATGCGGATGTTGAACCCTTCCATGCGCTTCACGAGGCTCTTGTAGTGCTGGTCGGCAAGAATGGTGATGGGCGAGAGGAACGCGACCTGCTTGCCGGCGATGGCGGCCTTGAACGCGGCGCGCATGGCGACTTCGGTCTTTCCGAATCCCACGTCTCCGCAGACCAGGCGATCCATGGGTTGGCCGCTCTCCATATCGCGCTTGATGTCCTCGATGGCTTTGATCTGCCCCGGCGTCTCGGTGTACGGGAACGCATCGTCGAACTTGCGCTGCACTTCGGTGTCCGTGGGGTACGCGTGGCCCTTGGCCTTTGCGCGCTTGGCATAGATTTCCAGGAGTTCTTTGGCGGTCTTCTGCGTTTCCTCGCTGACTTTCTTCGTGATCTTCTTCCACTCGTTCGATCCGAGGCGCGTGAGCACCGGCTCCTCACCCTCTTCGTGGACGAACTTGCTGAGCTTGTCGGCCTGGTCGACCGGGACGAAGAACTTGTCGTTCTCGGCGTACGTGATCTCGAGGTACTCGCGTTCCACGTCGTCGACGACCTTGGTCGTCATGCCCTCGAAGCGGCCGATGCCGTGCTCCATGTGCACGACGTAGTCGCCGGGCTGCAGCGACGTGATGAAGTCGAGCGCCAGGCGCTGAATGGAGCGTTGTTTTGCCTCCTTGCGAAGTGAGAAAATCTCGCGATCGGTGATGAGTGCGGATTTAAGATCGGGGTTTTGGAGTGAGTGGGGGAGGAGTTCGTCCTGCTCGGCCGTGACGACCGTGATGGCGCCGGGACGACGATCGGGGGCCTGCAGGAATGTGATGGATTCCTCTTTCAGAACGCCCTTCAGTTCGTCGGCGCGCTTGCTCACGATGGTGATGGTCCAGTTCTGCTGCAGCTTGTCCCGCACGTCGTTGACGAAGTCGGGGAGCGTGTAGAACTTGAGCACCGAGAGGTAGCGCAGGTGAACGTGGTTGCCGTCGCTCTCCGGGAAACTGGTGATGGTGACGCGGTCGGCGTCCGTCTTGAGCTCCAATTCCTCCTGCTCGTCGGTCACGAGGACCGATTTCGCCGGAAGCTGATTCGTGAGCGTTTCGGTCTCGCCCCACGTGAGCGGATAGAGCGTCAGTGATTTGTGCTTCTTTTTCTCCTCACCCTCGATGATCTCGTGAATGTCCTCGATGTTTCCGTATTCGGACGTGACGCGGAACGGTGCCGACTCGCCGGCGGGGAAAATATCGAGCGTGTCGCCCGTGCGGCGGTACTCGCCGACGGAAAGCTCGCGGTCCTCGGCGTGTTCGTACCCGAGTTCGATGAGTGCGGAGAACAGTTTCGTGAAATCCACTTCTTTGCCCGCAGAAATCGTCAGGGCTTGCTCGGAGAGCTCTTTGAAGGACGGAAGCTCCGCATCCCACGTGGCGCGGTCCATAACGGCCACACCCTCGCCTTTCATCAATTTGATGATGGCGGCGACGTCGTCGGCGGTCGGCTCCTCGCCGAATTCCAAGCGATACGGGTTTTGTCCGAAGAACTGCAGCCAGTGCAGAAGGCCCTCCACACGCTCTTCATTCTCCGTCACGACGACGGCGGAGCCCGGTTTGAGCTCGAGTAGGTGACTCACGATCATCGCTTTGGCGGTCTCATTGGCGAGCCCGGAAATCGTCAGGGCATGCTTTTTTCTCAGAAGCTCGGAGAGCTCCTGATGCGTATCCTTTCCGATGCAAACGAAGGGTAACATCACGGGCAAAAGTCTTTCCTCTTGAAGAAAATGTCTCCCCTCACCTGAAGAGGAAGAGCCTCCGGGAGGCAATAAGGTGAAGGAGATGCGGCGAAGACGTCGTTTCGATCTGCGTTAACTATACATTATTCCTCCGTCATGCGCAACGGCATGATGAGGTGCAG
>CAZSWJ010000001.1:0-20497 GCA_964611095.1 uncultured Candidatus Peribacteria bacterium | reverse complement strand
GCATGCGCTTCACGGCACTCAGAAGATCTTTCACGGAGAGCACGGCCGACGTCTTTTTCTCTTTGGGGAGAACTTGGTGGTAGTCGGGGAACTTTCCGTCGATGAGACGACTCAGGAGTTTTGTGTGACCGACGTGCACCTCGATTTGTTGTGACCCGAGAGCAACATCAATGTTTTTGATTCCTTCTTTTTTTGTCTTTTCATCATCCCCAACCTTTCCTTTTTCAAGGGCGATGACGGACTTCAACTCTTCGAGAAATTTTGCCGGGATGATGCAGGAAATGTCGCCGGGATCGCCTTCCACGTCGATTTTGTACTCCGACAGGCGGTAGCTGTCCGTTCCCACGAGCGTGATTTTTCCTTTTTCCGCCTGCACGAACACACCAGAGATCACGGGACGCGACGTCGTTCTGGCGCAGGCGAACGTCACCAAGTTCAGCGCACCCAAAAGCGGACCGATCGGCAGCGACAACGCCGTTTCTTTTTGAATGCCGGCAATCGTAGGGAATCCGCTCGCCGCCTCACCGGCAATGACCGCTTTGGCGCGCTTGGAGTGAAGTTTCAATTGTGTTCCCTCACTTGTTTCCAAAAGAACTTCATCATCTTGGTTGTATTGCACGAAGTTTAAAATCGCCTTCGCCGGTACCGTGATGGAACCCTCATTTTCAATCATCACTTCAAAGCTGGTCACGATGGAGAGTTCCAGATTCGTCGCACTCATCGTGCAACGCTTGCCTTCCACATGAATCAAAATATTTTGCAGGATGGGTAACACCTGTTCCGTCCCAATGGCACGGCTGACGAGTTGCAGCCCTGCGAGCAGATCCTGTGTCTTGCAAGAAAACTTCATAGGAGAGGATTGAAGATGAACTCGCTCCGTTACGCAAGAACATTCTTTCTTCAATCTTCTTTACCTCACTATCCACATACAACCTCTCTATTGATTAGTTATTTAATAGTTAATGTAATGACTTCGTCATCATAAAGGACTCTTGTCAGAAGAAATGAAAGGGGATGGGATCATGTGGAAAGGAATGATCGTCTTCAAAAAGTACTCATCCGTTCTTTGGCTTATCCTTCTCATTTGTCAGGATTTTTGTGCACATTTTCAGTGTGCAGAACTTGTGGATAACCTGTGGATAACGAGATGAAGAATGGCTCAGGCTGAAACAGTGCTTGAGTTCGATGAGCCCAAGCCCTTGCCATAAATTCATGTGGATAAGAAAAGCCCGGAGCACACGAACGCACTACGGAGTCTTCCACACCCCATGGGTTTTCCACGGCGTTGTCCCTACTTCAAGGCGCGCCTGAATGTGTCGCGCTTTTCGGGTTCGGTGGTCTTCTTCGTATTTGGGCGAATGGAAAGCGTGCCGTCCTTCCCCATTTTCACGAAGCTGCCCTCCGGAACGTCGGCCGTCACGAGCGTCATGGAGTTGATGAATGAGCCCGCACCGATCTTTATACCCGGCGCGATGCATGTGTGGATGCCCGTGCGCACACCTTCGCCGATGATGGCGCCGAGCTTCGTGAGGCCCGTGGCGACGGTTTTGCCGCCCACAACCGAGGTGATTTCGGCTTCGTCGAGCCGCAGGTTTCCCGTCGTGGTGCCCGCACCCATGGACACGTTATTACCCACCACGGCATCGCCGACGTAGCTGCTGTGCGTCCATACGTCGTCCGCCAGAACGGACCGGGCCACTTCGGTGTTGTAGCCAATGACGCAGTTCTTTCCGATGGAGCTCGCGCGGACGAGGGCGTTGTTCGCGATGACCGTTCCTTCGCCGATGACGCACGGTCCCATCACACTGGCGTGCGGAAAAATCTTCACGTTCGGACCGATGACCACGGCACCTTCCACCACCGCACTCTTATGAACCTTCGCGGTCTTATGAATCACGGGCTTCTTGGATACCGGCAGCAGCATGGGCAACAGTGAGAGTAAGTGCCACGGGTACTTCACAGCCTGCCATGCGCCTTTGTACGGCACGGCTTCGTACGGATGTGTTTCGAGTAGCTTCTGCACCGCGGCTTCGTATCCGTCATCTTTCGTCGGCTTCACGGTCACCAGGGCCTCTAAAAGGTCGACTGCAGACATGTGGACGTGCGCGACGATATTCACCATGTCACTCGGTTCGGTGCCGGGCTCGGGCTTTTCCACGATGCCCGTGATGCGTTTTCCCTTCATCGACAAATAACCGCCCGGGAAATACGACGATACCTGGCGCGCAAGCAGAAGTCCGCCGCGCTTGAGTCCGCGGGATTTCTTCAAAAGATCGGCGTAGGCCGAGGGCTCGATGACATCGTTGCTGCTCACGATCATGACGGGTCCTTCGTCGCACTCGGGCAGTGCCGAGAGGAGAGCGCCGCGCATGCCGAGTTCCAAGTCTTCCTGTTCGATGACGTCGAGGTCGGGGAACATTTCCTCGGCCGCGGCTTTGTTGTGCGGACCGGCGACGAGCAGAATGTCTTTGAGTCCGCCTTTCTTCAGGCGCTTCACTTGTTCTTGAAGCAGCGTCGTTCCCGCGATGGGGAACAAGCTTTTTTCGGAGAGCGGCCAGAACCGCGTCGACCTGCCGGCGAAGATCAAGATGGCGCGCATGTAGGGCTCATTCTACACCGTTTCCATGGCTTGCGGTAGCCGTAGCATTGGCTTTTGCTGTGCAGCCTCTGACCGTGAGGTCAGAGGCTGCGAGAGGTCTTACGCCGAGAACGGTCGGCTTCCGGGGACAGCTACGAGCCGGCCCGTTCGGAGGGTGCTCATCCTGAGCGCCATGGTGAGCCCCATCCATACGACCCACACGGGGACGAGGTGGAGGAGTTCCATGGGGACGAGGTTGCCCAGAAGCTGTCGGGTCACTGCGGCCCGAAAGCCCTGGGTGGCCTGGGCCACCATCTGAAGCTGCTGCCAGTGGCAGCAGATCAGATAGACCTGGAGAGCCAGCCCGAGGAGTTGGATGACTACCGATGCGGCGAACCGCCGCACCGACGAGGTGTGTCCGATCGTCGGCACTGTTCCGACGAAAAACGCAATGCCGCTGATCCATGTGAAGCCCGCAGCAGCGGGCTCCGTTGCCTCAAAGTGAAGCAACACTGCGCCGATCGTAATCAGCACGTACATAATCAGCCCCGCATTGGTCGACAGGGACGTGTTGATCCACCACACGTTTTCGCTATTCCACTTTTTCATGGCGGCTCTCCCTCTCAGTAGGAGTGTTGGCAATGGCCGTTCGTAGTGAAAGACCTAATATATATTATACAATATATTGTTATATTTGACTATCTCTACCACACCACCTCAATATCGCCCTCCAGGTCGGTTCGTCGCACTTCTACGCCCAAATCATTGAGTCGCTCCAAGATCTCCGACCTCGGATGGCCGAACGGGTTCCCTTTCCCTGCGGAAATGACGGCAAGGTCCGGGTCAACGAGCCGCAAGAACTCCAGGATCGATGACGATGTGCTGCCGTGGTGCGCCACTTTCAGAATGTCGGCACGCACGTCGGCCCGTGCTTGCACCAACGTTTTTTCAACGATGCTTTCCATGTCGCCGGTGAACAGCGCGCGTTTTCCGTTGCTCTCCAGCCGCACGACGAGCGACTCGTTGTTCACGTCTTTATTCATGCCTTTCGGCATCGTCGCGGGTGGCCAGAGCACCGTGAGATCGGCACCGCTGCCGAGTGCGATCCGCTGTCCCGCATGCAGCACGAGCGAACGGACGCCCGCAAGCTCGGCACCCGAGAGCGTCGCCGCGTAACGACCCATGTCGTACCGCGTACCCGCCGTTGCGAGTGCTTTCACGTCGTACCTGCGCAGCACTTCGGGCAAGCTCATGAGGTGGTCGGCATTGGGGTGACTGAGCATCACCATGTCGATGGATCTGTCGAAGAAGGGCATGTACTTACCGAGTCTCTCGAGCGTCGCCCAGTCGGGCCCGCCGTCGATGAGGACGCGTTTACCGCTCGGTGTCGTGATGAGCGCACTGTCGCCTTGGCCGACATCGAAAAAGACGACGTGCGTTTTGCCGTCGGGACGCAGCGAGAGTTCGCGTGCTCCCAAAAAAGCACATGCCAAGATCACGATGACCATCGTCCATCGCATCGGAGTCATGCGGTCAGGTTACACCGTTTTCTTCTTGCGGCGCAGCTTGCGTCCTGCGGCTGCTCCTGCGGTGAGCATCAGGCCCAGGAAGCCGATGCCCGAGGCGGGCAAGTTGATGACGCGCTCCACGCCCGGCGAAGACTCTCGGCCCGTGGCGTCGGCCGCGGTGACGCGGAGGCCGAAGGTTCCGGGAGGAATCCGTTCGTACTTCACGGATGTCTGCGTGTCGGCGACGGCGAAGTTTCGGGCGTACTGCTTGCCGTCCGTGGAGGTGTAGAGCGTGTAGCCGCGAGCACCCGGAGCCTGCGTCCACGCGGCGAGAACGTTGTACGTTCCGTCGTTGCGGGGAGTCGCGGTGAGGTCGAGTGCGGCAGGGTCACGAATGAGCGACGCGGTGGGAGGGGGAGGCGGAGGAGGGTTCGTCGTTCCGAAGCGAGGGTCGCTGCTTGCAACGCTCGAACTGGCGGACGAGGAAACGCTGCTGCTCGAGCCGCCCTGCACCGCGGTGCCGAAGCCGGCGAACTGGATGCGGGGAGTGGTGGAAGTCGTGGCGTTCGTGCCGTCATCGGCCGGAATCGGAAGGAGCACGCTCACGATGTAGGTGCGCGTCGGTTCCTGGGTTTTCGTTTCCAGAAGGACGTTCGGTCCGTCGAACGTGACGTTCACGATCGGGAGGATCGTGCCACCCGTATCGGTCATGAGGAAGAATGCGGGGTTGATGGCCGCTTGCGGACGAACGTTCTTCGTGAACGTCACGATGACGCCCGTGGAAGAAATCGGCTGCACGGAAGCGATGGTCATGGGGACGGCAGTGCTCGTGGGGTTCTCGCCGGTCGGCATGCCTCCCTGTACGGTCGTGCCGCTCACGGTGGAGGTCACGGTGGGTTCGGGAGGAAGCGCGTCGCCGATGGTGGCGCTGGCTTCGGTCTCAAATCCTTCGCTCTCGACGCCGGAGCCGTCCACGGCGAGCACGCCGATGTAGACCGTGCCCGATGTCTGTGGGAGGGTCTTGAACACGTAGGCGGTCTGCGGACCGGCCGAATGCTCGAAGTCGTCGTAGTCGCCGCCGTTCCCGAGAATCGATTCGTGACTGTAGTAGATGTTGTACGAAGCGGCGCCGGGTACGGGGTACCACGACACCTGGAGCTGTCCGCCCTCGAGAGTCGCGGTGACGTTCTGCACGTTGGCAGGTGCGGCCATGACGACGCTCGTCGAAACGGCAAAGACGGCGAGACCGATCGTGAGTTTTTGTTTGAAAGTCATCCAACCATTATATCATTTTTGACGATTTTGATCAATAGCCCGTCCTACCCGCCCTTCAGGCGCTTTTGAGCGATCAAACTGCTCTTGTAGACGTCGGGACGCAGCGCCTCGGCCCGTTTCACGGGGCAGGGGAGATCGGCTTCGGAGACTCCGGGCGGCAGCTTTTGGTCGTACCCCAAGAGAAGGAGGTCGGGTTTGTGCTCCTTTAAAGGAGCGAGGAAGTCCGAGCCGTCGCCGAGGATCACCGTGCACGACGGGCATTCCTTCTTCAGTGCGGCGATGCGCACCTCTTCGGATTCCGCCGGTGAACGGCCTTTGATTTTTTGCACGTTGGAACTGCGCGCCACGACGATCGTCACGTCGCCGAGCGCTTTCGCTTGGGCGATGAGCGACTTGTGTCCTTCGTGCAGGAAGTCGAAGGTGCCGAAGATCATCACGGAACGATTTTGTGCTGCAGTCATGATTCAAGCGTAACGCGGGTAGCGGGTAGCGGGTAGCAAAAAGCAGCGATTCTACTCGCTACCCGCCAATCGCCAGCCGCTTAATGTGCCTGGAGATCGATGGCGTACAGCTTCTTCTCGTCGAGGACGTAGAGGCGTGAGTCATCGGCATCCACGAACAGGTCTTTGAGCTTGCCGACTTGTTCCGAGTCCAGCACGTACTGCTTGAGGTAGAGCGAATCGCCGAGGTCACCGTCGTTCGTCGTCACGACCACGCGCTTGTTCTCGGGATCCAAGAAGTAGAAGTTGCCCGTCGGCGAGGACTTGAAGATTTTCGTGACGCCGTCGAGCGCTCCCGGAGGCAAGTTGCGGATGGAGAACGTCTGCTTCTCGCCGCGGAGCAGCTTGAGCACGTCTCTGGCGCCCGCTTTGCCTGCGGACGAAATGTCTTTGAGCACGTACACCGGTCCCTGGATCGTCATGTCGATGGCTCCGGCCAGATCGCCGTTCACGTTGTACTCGGCCGGCGGTCCGTACTTTCCGGCGAGGCGCTCGTACTTGAAGATCTGCTTTCGCTCGGGTGCGAGCACGTACAAGTAGCGGAGGTACGTCTTGATGTCGGCGCCCGTGATCCAACCGGCGGCGTCCTCGGTCTTCATCGTCGTGGGTTGGCCGTTGATGATCTCGATGACGCTGTTTCCCGTCGTCATGAACGCGTCGCTCTGGAAACGGGGGAACGAAACGCCGTCCAAGATCAGCTCCTCGGAACCGAGCTTGTCTGCGTTTTCCACGGTGTTGAGGGACACGCTGTAGAGGTCCTGGCGGTCGTAGACGAGGAATTCACCGTTCTGGTAGCCGATGAAGCCCTGAGCCAAAATGTCGGCTTTCTTGGCGCTCAAGTTCGCCATGACGCGCGGCGGCGTCACGCGAATGACGCGGTTCATTTCTTCGCGCTTGGAGTTGATGCGTCCGAGTTGCTCCAGCGCTTCGCTGCGGAACAGTCCGCTCTCGTTCGTCATCACTTTGCGTGCGCTCTCCTCCGCGCGGCCGAGGATGGCGTTGGCGCTGTCGCTGTCACCGGCGAGCTGACGGTTCTCGGCGGTGGCGATGTCGGCGTTGATCTGCTTCACGAGGTCGGCGAGTTCACCCCTTGTCTGGCTCTTCTGGCTGCTGAGCGTGAGCTGCACGAACATCCAGATGATGAGGAACACGGCGGCCGAACCGGCGAGCAGGAGCAAGTGTGCGCGGCGCTTGCGTTCCGGGTCGCGGAGATCGGACAGGAACTGGCTGACGCGTTCGCCGACGGAACCGAGTCCGGCGGATTTCTTCTTGGATCCCGGGCGGAACTTGCTTGCGAGTCTCGACCAATCGACGTTCTTGAATGCCGATCCGACGGTGCCGAGCAGCGCCGCACCGCGGGAGCCGGCATTGCGATTTCGGCTTCTGGCCGCCGTTCGTACGGGTGCCGGTTCGTCATCAGCGACATCGCCACCGTGTCCGGGCGCAACCGCGATATGCAGAATGCAGGCCACTTCTTTCTCGGACGTGAGTGTGGTGATGATGTTTTGAACCGTTCCTTCTCCGCTGTGTTGCACGACGTTCAGGAGCTGTGCCGGCGTCATGGAGCGCAGCAAGCGAGTCGTCGAGATGATGAAGTGGTCCTTCGCCTGTGCGGCGCCGCTCACGATGTGCATGAACGCGGCCGGCGGTTTGCCGCGCGAGTACTCGGTGATCTGCGTGGCGCTTCCGTCTCGAACCACGTACGCCTCGGCGCGACCGACGTGCGAGATGTGGAGCGATCCGTCCTTCTCCAAAAGTCCCACGATGGCGTGCACGTCACGGACGGCATCGGACAGCAGGAAGCCCTTCAGCAAGCCATTCAACTCCTTCAGCGCGTTCTCCAAACGGACGTAGCCGTCACCCTCGCCCTCGAGCACGGCATGCGTCAACACATTCACGCACTCCTCGCGCAGGTTGTCGCTTCCGGCGGCTTTTCCCTCGCTGTGGATGAGCATGAAGACACGTTCGCCCTTCTCCTCGCCGAGGATTACGGGAGCCAGCACCGTGCCGGATGGCGCCTTGGTTTGACCTGTCCACACCTCGAGCTTCATACAGGGAGAAAGAGTACACGCGGCAGGAAATCGTCGCAAGGTTGTGGCCGTCGACATGCGATCGAAAAGGCGGGTAGCGAGTAGCGGGTAGAAATTTATGCAGCGAGAAAAACAGCGGTCTACCCGCCAACCGCTACTCGCTACCCGCCTGAATGTCGCCATCAAAGCAAACTTTTATCCCTAATAATTCATTGAATCTAAGCCAAAATAACGATGTGACAACAAACGTGTACTTGCTTTGTCGTCCGTGAGGGAGTACGATGTCTCTCGAGGATCAACCTCACGTTTATTTATTCCAACACAGAATGAAATCTGTACATGAATGGGTGAAGAAGGTGGTGTCGAGCGGCGAACAGCCGACGGACATCCCGATGCAACCCTCCGCTGCCACAGGGCAGCCTATTCCCGCGAAGCCCGATGCCGGGCACAAATCTTCTCCGGCACACAAGGCTGCGCACCCGCCTCGGTCACGCGCACCGCAGACGGACGTTTCCAAGGACACGCGCGGTCCGAGCGGCAAAGGCCTTCGTCTCTATCCTCTGGGAGGATTCGAAGAAGTCGGCCGCAACTGTTTCGTCGTCGATGTCGACGGCGATCTGTACATCATCGACCTGGGTCTCCAATTTCCGGAGGAAGACATGCCGGGCATCGACTATCTCATCCCGGATCTCTCGGGCCTGCGCGGCAAAGAAGACCGCATCAAAGCCGTCATCTTCACGCACGGGCACTTGGACCACATCGGCGCCGTACAGCACGTGCTGCCGCAGCTCCGCTTCCCGCCGTGCTACGGCACGAAGCTCACCATGGCGTTCGTCAAAAAGCGCCTCGATGAGGAAAAGCTGACGTCCAAAGCGCGTCTCAACACGTGCGAATTCAACAAGCCGCTCCAGCTCGGACCGGTGAAGATCGAATTCCTGCGCGTCACGCACTCCATTCCCGACTCCGCCGCCGTCGCCGTTCACACGCCGTACGGAACCATCCTGCACACGGGTGACTTCAAGTTCGACCTGACGCCGATGAACGAACCGCCCGCCGACTTCCAACGTCTCGCCGAACTCGGCGACGAGGGAGTGCTGGCGATCATCGCCGACTCCACGAACGCCACGAAGCCCGGCAACTCGCTCTCCGAGAAAGCAATTTCCGAGACGCTGTTCCAGCTCATGCGCGACGCCAAGGGTCGTCTCATCATCTCCACCTTCAGCTCGCTCCTCAACCGTCTCGCTCAGGTCATCGAGCACGCCAAGACGCTCAACCGCAAGGTCTACGTGTCCGGCCGCTCCATGGAAACCAACATCGAGATCGCGCAGTCGCTCGGGTACATCCAAGTGCCGCGCGGCATGATCCGCAAGGTCGGCCCCGGCATGGAGAAGATTCCCGACCGCGAGGTCGTCATTCTCACCACCGGTTCCCAGGGCGAAGAGCGCGCAAGCCTTGCACGCATGGGTCTCGGCGTACATCAGCACGTTCGCATGAAGAAGGGTGACACCGTCATCCTGTCCAGCAACCCGATTCTCGGCAACGAGCGCGCGGTCGCGAAAGTGGTGAACAACCTCAACCTGCTCGGTGCCAAGGTTCTCACGAACCAGGAGCTCGCGCTCCACACCACGGGTCACGGTTACCAGAACGACATCATGCTCATGCACCGCTTGGTGCGTGCCAAGCACGTCATTCCGGAACACGGCGAACCGTACATGCGCTCGGCTCACGCGCAGCTTGCCCGCAACATCGGCTACGAGGACAACCGCATTCACCTCCTGGTGAACGGCGAAATCCTGGAGTTCGACAGCGAAGGCAACGCCCGCAGGTCCAAGCACAAGCTGCCCGCCAACGACATCATCATCGACGGTCACAGCCAAGGCGCCGAAGGCGCGCGCATCATGGACGATCGCAAAATCATGAACGACGCCGGTATTTTCATCGCCGTCCTCAAGGTCTACGCCGATTCCATGCGACTCGTCTCCGATCCTCTGCTTCTCTCCCGCGGATTCATCTACGGCACGGAGCAGACGAGCATCAACAAAGACGCCACCGCGGTCATCCGCAAGGCGTACGAAGAGGCGCTCGCACGTGGCGAAAAAGACATGAAGGGTCTCAAGCGCGAAGTTATCGGAGCACTGTTTAGGTTCTTCCGTAACCGTCTCGACCGCGAACCGATGGTGATGCCGATTGTCATCGAGGTCTAAACATCGGAAACCAAAGAAACCAAGGAATCCAACGATCGACGTTGGTTCTTTGGTTTTTTCAGCGATTACTTCCCGATCTGTAAGCGACGAAGACGGCCTTTATACCCCGTAAACGGCACCTTTTCCCAGGCTTCCCGCGACACGGTATTCCGCAGCGTTCTGCGACTGACGTGGCTCGTTGCCGTGCGTGAGTGGGCAGGGTCGTTCAGGAGTGACGACGTTCCGCTCACACTCATGAAGAGAAGGAGCGCGCCGGCGGCAACAATATTTTTCATCGACGGCAGTCTACATTTCTTTCGGCATTTCCGTGAATGGTTCCGGGTCACGAGCTAGAATGCCGCGGCATGAAATTCAAAGCGGTTCTCTTCGATCTCGACGGCACGCTCATCCACACCACGCATCTGTACGAAGAGGCGTGCATCGTTGGCATGCGCGCCATCGGCCTCGATTTTTCGGCCGAAGATTTCCGCCGACTCTATCCGCAGAGCATGGGCATGCGCAGTTGGATCAGCGAGAAGGGTGGCGATCCCGATCGCCTCGATGAAGTCCGTGCCGCGCGCGACCTGGTGTACCACGAACTGCTCGCGACACGCACCGAGTTTTGCCCGGGTGCCTTGGATCTTCTGAAATTTTTGGAGAAACATCCCACGGGCGTCATTACGAATTCGTGGCGATCGTACTTGGACGCCATCCACAAGTGCCTCGGGCTCTACGACCACGTGACGCAGATCGTCACCGCCGATGAGATGGGGGACTTGAGTAAACCGCATCCGCACGGGCTCCTGCTCACCGCCGATAAGCTCGGCGTGGACCCCGAAGACTGCGTGTACGTCGGTGACCAGATCTTCGATCTCCATGCCGCAAAAGCCGCAGGCATGCAGGCATATCTCGTGCATGGATCGCACACGCCGAAGCATGCGCCGGATCATGCGGACCACGTTTTGGAATCTCTCGATGACCTTACGCGGCTGTTACGCGACTCTCATTGAGAGGAGCACTCACTTCTTCCAGCAAGCGTTGTTTTGCCGCCACGAATTTGGCGTACTCGTCCGGTGAATCGAGAAGCAGTTGCATCGGTCCCATAAAATCGCGTTCGATCGCCGCGTTGAGCGCGGGAAGATCGTCGATGGTCGGCGCACGTCTGAGTTGTCGCACGACGTTATGGACGGCCAACCTCGCGTCCGACGCGACACGAGTCGCCCAGTCGGCTTCGGAATCCATGCGGCACGTTTCGGCATTGATGCCCGCTTGCGCCAAATATGCTTCCGGACCGTACGTCATGGTTATAGTTAAAACCTCATCTTGCCGTTTGTACAGTTTGCCTGACGTTACGTCTTATTTTCGGCTTCAGTGAGCGATCGTTTTGACGATCTGCCCCTTCACTTTCTTGCCCTGAAACGGCGTCCATCCACATTTGCTGTGCAGATTTTTCGCATCGATCGTCCACTCGGCGTTCGGATCGACGATGGCGATGCGCGCATTCGATTTGGCGGCGATCGCCGGCTGGCCGAGCGAGAAGATGCGATTCGGATTCGTGAAACAGAGGCGCACGATGTCGGAGTACGTGAGGCGGGTAGCGGGTAGCGGGTAGGAACTTTTTCCTGAAGCGATGTCGAGAAGCAGCGGGAACATCGTCTCGACTCCGGGCACGCCGCTCGGGGCGGAGAGAGGATTCGGGTTGCTCTTTTCTTCCACGGTGTGCGGTGCGTGGTCGGTGGAGACACAGTCCACGGTACCGTCTTGAATGCCTGCCCAGAGCGCTTCGCAGTGTTCGGGCGAACGAAGGGGCGGGTTCATCTTTCCACGCGCGCCAAGCGCCTTGTAATCATTCGTGGAGAACAGCAGGTGATGCGGCGTCACTTCGCACGTGATCGGGAGCTTCGCCTTCTTCGCTTGCCGCACGAGTTCCACGCCTTGCTTCGTGGAGAGGTGAGCGATCTGCAGCGCGGCGCCCGTTTTCTTTGCGATGCCGATGGCGTACTCAATTGCTTTGGCTTCCGACTCGGGGGGACGGTGCACGGAGTGGAGAGCGATATCCGTGCCGGGATTGTTCTTCAGTGCCGCGGCGTTCATCTCCGGGTCTTCGCAGTGTGCGATGAGCGGAATCTTGAGGTCGGCGCACGCCTTAAACACGTCTTCGATGATTGATCCATCGATCTTCTGATTGCCCGTGGAGTGGTCGAGGAAGAGTTTGACGCCAGCGCAGTGATGCTTCAGTCTTTTCAGCTCCATCGATTCACCCGTCCACAAATCTTTCAGCGCCTGCAGGTGAATCGCTTCCGTGACGCCGAAGTAAAATTTGAGCGTGCAGCCGTCGATCTCCGCAGCGCGGCGAACTTTGTCGGCAAGTGCGGCTACGGTCACCGTCGGCGGAATCGTATTCGGCATTTCGCACACGCAGCCGACACCTCCTGCCAACGCCGCTGCAGACTCGCTCTGCATCGTGGCTTTGTGCTCCAGTCCGGGTTCGCGGAAATGCACGTGGCAGTCGATGAGCAGCGGGAAGAGCAGCTTTCCTTCGCAGTCGATGACCTCGGCGCCCTTGTGGTCGATATTCGCTTTCACCTCCTCGATCTCTCCCGTGACACCGATAAGTACGTCGGCTTCGCGAAGACCGTGCTCCGTTACCGTCGAGCCGTTTGCAAGAAGTATTTTTTTCATCGGTTATGCTTTGCCGAGAAGCATGGCGAGCAGCGCCATGCGGATAGGTACGCCGTTGCTGGCCTGGCGGAAGTAGGCTGCATTAGGGAGAGCATCCACATCCGTCGCGATTTCACCGACGCGGGGGAGTGGGTGCATCACGACGACCTTCTTTCCCTTGAGTTGCTTGGCGGTGAGCACGTACTTGAGCTTGAGACGTTCGTATTCGCTCTTGTCGGCGAAGCGCTCCTGCTGGACACGCGTCATGTACATCATGTCGCAGTCGAGTGCCGCTTCGATGTCGCCGGTTTCTTCGTACGGGATTTTTTTCTCCTTGAGGAAGCTCGTCACTTTCTCCGGCATCGTGAGTTCCTTCGGCGAGACCAAGACGAAGCTGATCTTGTCGTAGAGTCCGAGCAAGTAGCTGAGCGAGTGCACGGTGCGTCCGTAGCGGAGGTCGCCCACCATCGCGACCTTGAGACCGTCGACGTTGCCGCACTCTTTCTTGATGGTGTAGAGGTCCAGGAGCGCCTGCGTGGGGTGTTGGCCCGGGCCGTCGCCGGCGTTGATGAACGGTACCTTGGAAGCCGAAGCCGCGATGTCGGCGCTGCCTTGTTCCGGGTGACGCATGGCGATGATGTCGGCGTAGGCGCTCACCATTTCCATGGTGTCTTCGATGGTCTCGCCTTTGTAGAGCGAGCTGAATTGGATTCCTTCCGCAGTCAGCACGTCGCCGCCGAGACGCAGCATCGCGGTCTCGAAACTGAGGCGCGTGCGCGTGCTGGGTTCGTAGAAGAGCGAGGCCAAGATTTTTCCTTTCAGCAGATCGACTTTCCCTTTGGCGCGGGCCTTCTCCATCTCCGCCGCGACACGAAGAATCTCCTCCGTGTCAGCTCGGGAGAGCTGCTTGGTGGACGTGAGATGTTTGAACGGAAGCGGCATTCTAAGACCGCAGTGTAGACGAAGGGTGGCTTATTGACAAATTTTAATGAAGATTATGGAGTGTAAAATCGATGTTTGGCATTTTTTCACGTTCTTGCCTCATCACAAAATTGAAGATCGTCAAAATTATCGCCGAAGGCGCTGTCTACGATAATAATACGGTTTCAGCAAAAGCTCGAAACGCAGGATGCGGCTGGAATTTGACAGCTAAAAGAATCGTTCTAGCATGGGTCAAATTTTCCCATGGGACTCAACGAATTCACAGACGAGGCAGCCGATGAAACGAGTGCACCCGCACCCATCAAGGTCGTGCTCCGAGCGGATCAAAAAGAAGGTGACGGTTACCGAGTGGAGCCGCCGATCCTGTTGTCCAAACTGTCCGGTATCTCACAGAAAGGCATGTCGACGATGTCTCTCGGTTGGGTGAGTCCGAAATCAAAGTATGCCACGCTTCTCGGCGGCGGTGCTGCGGAAGGTCAGAGCGACGGTCTCGAGGCGTTCCATCGCTCCGAAGACATGGTCATGCATGAACCCGTCATCGGCGTATCGCTCAGTTCGCTTGAGCATGCCGGCATCAGCTTCACCTTCGAGTATCCGCAAGGCGCACGCTCCACGCTCGTGACGAAAAAGCGCGTCGGCGCACTTGCCGCCGCAGCCGCAGCCGCCATCATCGGCACGGCCGTCTATCTGAATAGTCGCGCCGAAGCATCCGGAGGATCGTCGACGCAGGGCACATCGGCCGCAGTATCGCAGTAAGAAGAGCGTTCCCAGAAGTCGCGCTCACGTCTATTCTTTGGCCATGTCCAACCGAGCCATCGCCACGTCCACGCTCTGGCAAATAGGAAGCCAAGCCGTCATGGCGTTACTGTCGGCGGTCTCGGTGAAGTTTGTGGCCATCGGACTCAGTAAGGAACTCGCCGGTTCGTACAACTCCGCGTACGGATACTTGCAACTCTTCGCCATCCTCGCCGATTTCGGACTCTATGCCGTTTCGGTCCGCGAAGTCAGCCGTACGACGAACAAAGAGCGCGTGCTCGGCGGGCTCATCGTGCTTCGGTCCGTCATCGCGTGCGCATCGCTCGGTGCGGCCGTGCTCATCGCGTGGTTCGTCCCCGCGTGGCAGGGCACGCCGCTTCGCGTCGGCATTCTCGTCGCGTCGCTCGTGCCGTTCTTCACACTGCTCGCGGGAGTGCTCCGCACCGTGTTCCAAGTGACGTACTCCATGCACTTGGTCTTCATTGCCGAAGTGTCGCAGCGAATTTTGACCTGCGTCCTCATGGCAGCCGTCATCGTGATGGGCGTACGCCAGAGCACGGACATCGCCGTGTACGAATATTTCCTGTGGGTCGGTGGTGCGGGCTCACTTCTCCTGCTCATTCTTTCGATCTTCTTCGCATCGCGCCGCATGCGCATTCGCCCGGTGTTCGATGCGGTGCTTCTCCGAAGTCTCCTCGTCCAAGCGGCGCCGTACGGTGCCGCATTCCTGTGCATCGCGCTGTATCGCCAGTTCGACCTCACGATGATCGCGCTGCTACGCCCCGACTTCCGTCTGCAGAACGCGGTGTACGGATTCGCGTCGCGCATCACCGAGATGACGTACCTGGTGCCCACGTTCCTCCTGAACTCCACCCTGCCGCTCCTCAGCGGCCGCCAAGCCAAAGGCGAGCCCACCGACACGCTCCTCGGCAAAACGCTCCTGCTCATCCTGGCATTCGGTTCGGCGTCGGCGCTGTTCTCCTTCTTCTGGTCGAGGCCCATCATGCAGCTCCTGACGACCGATGCGTACTTGAGCGGTGCATCCGGGCCCGGCGCCGATACGGCGCTCTCGCTGCTCGCAGCCCCGATGTTCTTGAACGGCATCGTGCTGTTCAGTTTCTACACGATGCTCACGAAGCACCGGTGGAAGCCGCTCGTTCTCAGCATGATCGCTGCTGTCATTCTGTCCGTGACGCTCAACATGCAGTGGATCCCCGCCGACGGATTCATCGGTGCCATCCGCACATCCACCGTCGTTCATTTGTTCTTGGCATTCGTTCTTTTCCCACAAGCATGCAAGACGATGCCGCTCAGCTTTTCATCGGACTATGTGTTGCGATGGGTCGGCTTCACGCTCGCACTCGGCGCCCTGCTCTCCCTCACCGCGCCGCTGCTTGGCAGCGGTACCGTGGGCATTCTCCTTACGCTCCTTTTGGGAGCGGCTGCGGCGGGTTTCCTCGGGTTCATCGCGGGTTTCCATCGCATCTTTGCGCTCGGCGGAGCCCCCGAACCCCTGCAGGAACCGCCGTTACAGGACTAGGGAAAACATCGGTTTTGTGATATAATGATCCGATGGGTTCGATTCTTCGTTCCTCTACCGCAAAGCAGATCGCAGGCGCCCTTATGGGGATGGCTGCGGCTACGGCCGTGTATTTGGGCGTACAACAGATGTCCACCGCCAGTCTCTCGGGCATGCTCGTGCAATCCGGTGTCGTCTCCGAGAACGCCGATCGCGTTCGTGTGAACGACAAGACGATCAACGATGCAGCCCTTGAGCGCATCGCGCGTCATGCCAAGGAAGTGAGTCAGCAGCTTGAAGATTCCAAAGTTCCCGTCGTCGTCTCATCCACCCCCGCCCTTGTACAGAATGCGGAAGACCGCGGCGCACGTCGTGCATTCGTTCAAGAAGCCGCACAAAAATTGGCCGACGCTCCCGTCTACGACGCCAACCCCAACGTGCAAATGTCCGAAAAGGATCGTCTCGCCATTCGCATGGCCCGTGTGCAGGGCATTGCCCAGGCATCCGCCGCTTCGTCCGTCACCGCCGTGAAAGTCGCCGCTGCGCCCACGCGCCCGGTCCGTTCGAGTGTCTTTTCCGCAGCATCGTCCACGTCGTCCGTCATGCATGCGGCCGCTCCGCTCCACGAAGGAGCCGAGATCGCCGACGTTCCGCATTCCACGCAGCTTCCCAGCTCCGGCCTCGGACTCAACCTCCTCGTTCTTGCCACGTTCCTCGCCGCATTCTTCGGCACCCGCTCGCCGCTGCGCGACCGCGTCGTTGCTCTCGTGAAACAGGCTCACTAGTATAAGACCCATGGCGTTCAGTGCGGTCTTGTTCGGCTGTGTCGGTTTGGTACTGGGCAGCTTCGGCAACGTCCTCGTTCACCGTATCCGCACCGGCGAAACCATCACGGGACGTTCGCACTGTCCGCACTGCAAAAAGACGCTCGGTGTTTTGGAGTTGGTTCCGGTGCTGAGTTACGTCGCGCTGCGCGGCAGATGCTTCGGCTGCAAGACCGATATCGCGATGCGGTACCCCGTTATCGAACTTCTGTCCGCCGGAGTGTTCCTGCTGTCACTCGCGTTGTTTCCCAACGACGTTCTTGCGGCGTATCTCGCGGGGACGGCGCTCTTCTTCCTGCTCCTCGCTTGCGCGTACGATTATCTGTACCAACAAATTCCCGATGTCTTCACGCTGCTTCTTGCGCTCGTCGGAGCGGTCTTTGCGGGAAACCAACACATGATTCCGTCGGCGCTTCTCGGTGTCGCAATCGCCCTCGTCTGGTTCGGCGGACAGTGGCTCTTCACGCGCGGCAAGGCGGTGGGGAGCGGGGATATTTTCTTGGCGGCGGCGCTCGGACTTTTTGTGGGGTTCCCGCGGATCATCACGCTCATCGCACTCAGTTACATGGTCGGAGCCGTCACGATTCTCGTCTTGCTCGTGCTCAAGAAAACATCGTTCAGTAAAGTGCGCATCGCATTCGCGCCGTTCTTGGGCGTGGCTGCGGTGCTCACGATGCTTGGTGCGGGGGAGTGGTACGTGGGACTGTTGATGTAGCTTCATTGTTCTTTTTGCCTGAGCGACACGAATTGTTACTTCTTTGGCGCGCCAAAGAAGTAACCAAGAAAGCGCTGCGCGCCGATACCCACCCTCACCCCCCGCTGCGGCGCGCTCCATCCCTTGGGATGTGGATGTAAACCCTCATTGGTTTTTGTAACGGCATTTTTCCAAGGCGACGCGAAGCGATTCAAAAAAACCGGCGAAGCGCGGGTCTCCCGCGCTGGAGCCGCACCTCTTCGAAGGAGAGTCTATGAGAGGAAACCGGAGGTTTCCTTTCATAACTAAAAGAGAGGCTTTGCTGCCCTATGGGCGGGTGCCTACACGGCAGCAAAGCCTCGGTGTGTACCAACGGAACTGCTGCAGATCCCTACGTGAGGGTCGCCCTCCTTTCGGAGAAGTTCTGGTGTTGGCACATAAATATTACGTTAAATGCCATGTTTTGTCAAATAAGCCTAATTATGGTCCGGTATGCCTTTAGGGCCGTTCGTGTATCCTCTGACGCGATGAAAGTGGTTGCACAGAACAGGCGCGCTCGATTCGACTACGAGATCACGGATACCGTGGAGGCAGGCATCATGCTGAGCGGACAGGAAGCAAAATCGTGCCGCTTGGGGCAGGTGAGCCTCGCCGGCAGTTACGTGTCGTTCTTCAGCGGGACGGCCGTGCTCAAGCAGATGAAAATCACGCTCTACAAATATGCCGGCATCCAACCCGACTACGACCCGGGTCACGACCGCAAACTTCTGCTCAAGAAAAACGAACTCGCAAAGATCGAGGCGTCGCAGGCCGTGAAGGGCGTGACGATCATCCCGCTCGAAGTGCGCGCCGGACGCTTCATCAAGGTGCTCCTCGGCATCGCCAAGGGCCGCAAGCGTCTCGACAAGCGACAGCGCATCAAAGATCGCGAGGTGAGCAAGAGGCTCAGGCAAGGACGCGAAGAATAGCTCGGCGCAGATTGATCATTTCTCACTCATCGACCACAATCGACTTCCGAAGCCTTTCACTTTCGCACATTCCACTTTTCATTTGTCCCTCCTCCCTCCGCAAATTCAGAAGGCCATCGAAGAGTTCAGCAAACTTCCGGGCATCGGCCCCAAGTCCGCCGAACGCCTGACCTTTCACCTGCTCCGCAGCAGCCGCGCCTCGGCCGAAGGACTGGGCTCGGCACTGCAGGCACTGAAGCGCGATCTCAAGTACTGCAAGGAATGCCAAATGATCACGCTCAACGAGACGTGCGAGATCTGCGCCGACAGGTCGCGTGACCGAGCCACGGTTCTCGTGGTGGAAGAGCCGCTCGAAGTCGTGGCGTTCGAGAAGGCCGGATACAAGGGTCTGTACCACGTGCTCCACGGCGTACTCTCGCCCATCGACGGCATGGGCCCCGAACAGCTCAAGCTCAAAGAACTCATCGATCGTTGCGCCGGCGGCACCGTCACGGAAGCCATCATCGCCACGAACTTGGATACGGAAGGCGAGGCCACGGCCGCGTACATCAAGCAGCGGCTCACGCCGTCCGTCACCAAAATCACCCGTCTGGCGCACGGACTTCCCATGGGGGCCGACATCGAATTCGCCGACCAGGTGACGCTTCGCGAAGCGATCGCGGGACGCAGAAGCGCTTAGGCATCCATGTCTTCCGGGACATGCTCCAAATGTGAGCCGTTGGCCGTAGGCCTGGAAAAAGCAATGCGCACCATTCGTTGGAAATGGGCGACCTGTTCGAATGTTTGGAAGCCCAATTGTTTGGCGATCGCTTCGCGTCCGGGTTCCGTGAGCAGCTCAGCCGTTCGTACGAATTGCGTGCCGCCGTTCTGTTTTGCAAAGGGAGCGGTGTTCATAAAAATCAGGAAACCGTTGAGGCAAAATGAGTGGGAGCATCCGTCGGGTTTTCACGATCACTCGTCAGGAATTTGCGATACGTTCCTTGGGACAGCTGCTGATTGATGGCGCGGATGTCCTCCGGCGACGAGCCGCAGCAGAGACCGAGATACGGCACCTCTTTGGCTCCACAGAGCGCGATCAGTTTGTGCACCTGTGCCGCGGAGACCTCGAACGTCCTCCGGAGTGCGTCGAATTCCAGATTCTCGGAGACAGTGCGTCGCTCATTTTTGTCTGCCAACTCGCGGAAGCGGTTACCGACGGCATCCGCCGATACGTCGGCTTTATTCGGATACACCGCCGTGAACGTTCCGGCTTTCGACGCCTCGAGAATGTCCATGATTTGATGGGCATTGCCGCAGTTAAGTCCCGTTCCCACGTCCACTTTTCCTTTGCCCGCGGCACGCAATCGGTCGAGCACTTCGTCGTAGGATGCGATGCCGTAGTTGTTGTGCGGCACGCCCTCCCCCGTGGGCTCGAACGAGACGATGACGCGCTTCATTCCTGCGCGCTGTGCACCGATGACGATGCCCAAGGCTTCGTTGTAGTCATGCACCGCTTCGGCGAGGATCGCAAAGACGCCTGCGTCGTGCAGCGCCTCCATTTGGCCCATGTGCCCGCGGAGCGAGCGACCCATTTGATCCCCCCTGGAGCGCCAACGCTCATCATCATGGCCGGATGTATCGAGCATCGGTGCGATGCTCCCGAAAACCTCGGCATTGTCGCCGAATACTTTGCGCGTCAATTCCACGGCCGACACGTTCCAGTCGAACTGTTCCTCGGTGAATGCGCCGCCGTCCACGCCGCGTGGGCCGGCGCCGAACGTCGGTGTGACGGGTTGCGTGACGCCGCTGTTTTTATACGCATGCAGAGCGTCGAGCACCCATTGGAATTTTTCTTTGCCGAACGCGTCTCGGGTAGAAATGCCGTGCAGATCGTTGAGTAATGAGCCGAACGGGCCGCTTAAGACCTTGGGATCGGTCGCCGATGCTTTGGGCTTATGGAATGACATGGGAGAGTTGAATGAAACATGAAATCGTCTCGCGTTCTTCCGCGAGTGGTGTGCTTCTGCGTTCGTTACGCAGCAAGCAACTCTCGCGCAAGGCGCATCATCATCTGCATCAT